>NZ_JADBDR010000016.1:50647-193883 GCF_014873645.1 Paenibacillus sp. OAS669 | reverse complement strand
GCATCTAAGCGTGAAGCCCCCCTCAAGATGAGATTTCCCAGTAAGTAAGACCCCTTGAAGACGACGAGGTAGATAGGTTCGGGGTGGAAGCACGGCAACGTGTGGAGCTGACGAATACTAATCGGTCGAGGGCTTATCCATTACCCAGGAAAGTGAAGAGAAGCGTTGAAGCTTGCTCCTAGTACTTTCTCGGGGCCCGGGAAAAACCGGGAACTAATTCACGAACTTTACGCATGCATTTCGTATCTAGTTTTCAGGGTGCAAGCCATCTTGAAATGAAGTAGGATGTTTCTTGGCAGAAACATGCTTACGAAGTAAGCTTTCTGACGAAAGCTCTTAGTTTGGTGATGATGGCGGAAGGGAACCACGCGTACCCATACCGAACACGAACGTTAAGCCTTCCAGCGTCGATGGTACTTGGACCGAAGGGTCCTGGGAGAGTAGAACGTCGCCAAGCAAAAAGCAGTTGATCTTTTAATCAGATCAGCTGCTTTTTTTGTGCGCTTGAACCAGCATACCAAAATAAGACCTTAAAACTTAAAAAGAGGCCGTTTTCGAAAGAATCGATTTCCGAAAACGGCCTGCGTTTTATTCCTTTACCAATCGATAGGTCTTGCCTTTTTCGGCTTCAAATAGGATACACTCCTGTAGGGTCCTATCGACTTTGAAATCGATAAGATCGCCTGTATTGATCTCCACGACGGTTATCTCTTCTCCCGGCCATGGGTTCATAATCTTGCACAAGGTAGAGCGGCGGGCTTCTATCTCGACGAAAGTCACCCCGGCTGAAGTTCGTGCGGCGGATACCCAGAAGCCGCCGCGGGCCTGAAATCGTCGGAACGAAATTTCGGCCCAATCCGGTACGGCAGGGAACAAATGTATACGTCCGCTCCGGCTGTTAATGACCCGTTCCGGGTCTTCGTTAATTGCGATGCACAGGTCGGCATAGGTTTCGATTGTTCTTGGATGCACGCCGTCTACCGTGGGGAACCTATCCTTACATTCTCCAAGCAGTACATAAACCGGTCGGTTATGACCGGCAGGCACGCTTCGAACGGTGCGCAGCATCATCTCCTTTTCCTTCGGACCGCTATCCAGGTGGATTTCATCGGCTAAGGTAGTTGGGTAGACACCGATATACCAAGGATGACAGCCTTTGGACCACCGCGGCTTGATACCTGGAACGCCCGCATAGATAAGACCTTCGTCCGTTTCGTACGTCGGATAGGGAGGGAGGTTGTTGGCCGCATGCAGCCAATCCGCTTTCAAATTCGGATCCGTACCTAAATAATCGGCGAGCTCGGCGGCTCTGTGAAAGGTCCAGCGGAACATAGAGATTGCGCTGATCGTATCCCGGTTGTATTCGAACTTCGGCTGGATGCCCCAGCTTTCCGCTTCGACGGCAGGAACGATGTGGAAGAGACCGTCCTCCTGCAGCTCGAGATAGGATAGGTAGAAGATCGCCAGATCACGTAAAGCCGGGTATAACAATCGCTGCATTAAGGCTTCATCTGCCGCGTAATCCCACATATCCCATAGTACTTTGAGCACCTGAGCTCCTGTTTCCAGACAGAGCTCCAGCGCCGAGTTCGTGTGGACGTAACGGTCCGGCTTGACCGGAGGCAAGTACCCGTGCACAAGGATCATGCCCGGAAGGCCGTATACCTCGGAAGCATTCTTCCGAGCCGCCGGGAGCCAGTGCTCGACCAGATGCCACCACATATCCAGAGCGTCCTCCCGGGAACGGACGACCATGGGCGTATAAAACAGCTCATTATAGCATGGCAGGCTGTGCCATGGTTGAATGTCTGTTTCGATACCTGCATAGGAGGCGCTTGCCTCAAATTTGCGGGCATCGGTTCGGCACCCGCCGCTGTGCTTGCACGCCCAGTTGTTGAACAGGTGAGTTATTTCCTTATCATAATACGAATCTCCGGGATACAGCACTCGTCCATGCTCCCTTTTATCGTATAACGCATCATACCAATCGGTATTCTCCTTCAGCAAGGCTTCGAATCCGTCCGTTTCGGCTTCCAGAAGCTGCCGTTTCGCAAATTCCATAATGTCGGCAGCATCATTGGAGGTGACGACAACGGTATAGAGCGTGGCCTGACCGGAGCTGAGCCGGTGCAAGCCCGCTGTAGCCGCGGCGCCCGGTGCTTGCCGAATGCGGTCATAGTCCTTCTCGTGAAATGTCCAGCCTTCATCGGCATATGGTGGCGTGCCGAGACCAAAGCCATTTTCGACGCTTTCAAGCTCCGCATCGCTGCCGCTGACAAGTCCCATTACTACATATTCGAAGCCATCGGGAAAGGTCTTCTCGGCAGGCAGCCGCTGCCGTATCCAAAAAAATCTGCCCTCGCTGCCGCTCTCGGGAGGCTCTATCGGGCCGTTCCATGCAGCGTCACGTTCGTAATGATAGTATTCGATAGGCTGGTCGATGCCTCTAGGCAGATAGACGGGCTGCCGTTCCTCCATAGGCTTGAACTCCGTTCCTTCGGCATTCATGTACATGCGATGCGCCTGATCTCTATGGCGGTACAAACGGAATGAAAGAGGATAAGACAATCCGGAGAACTCCGTCCGCATCGCAATAACGCTGCGCTTCATCGAGAGAAGCACATCTAGCTGAAGGGAAGCTTTCCCATGAACCAGAGTGCTGGTGGTTAGTCCGCTGCTGCACTGCTGGACGGTTTGCACCGGATCGCATCCTTGGAAATCGTTGCAGCGGACGATGATCTGCCCCACCGGCTTTTGGCAAGGAAAAGGGTAGGCGCGAAAAGCGGCATAAGGCTCTCTGCGGCCGCCTCTCGGGTCAAGGGAGCCGTATTTGGGCCTGGTATTGCCTGACGGCTGAATGTCCAGGAAGCCTTCATTCGCTTGGGAATAAGCTCCCTCCCGAAGCTCCTTCAGAGTCAATACAGGCGGATCCGCTATTCTTCGATCAAAGACATCCGACTTTATCATGCTTAACGTGATTTGCTCCGGCGGGCCCCATAGAGCCGCCTTGATGGACGGGTGGTTCAGGTACAGCTTCGAGTCCATCGACCAGGCCGCTTGAGGCTGCGGACAGGTGGGGTGCAAGGTTCTCCGGATTTTTACTTGCTTAGCCATTTCCTTAAGAGGGAGATAGCCCTGCCAAGGCAGCTGATTCATTCTATTTGCCTCCTCCTCCCTGGGCCTTGGCGTCCGTCAAAGCTTTGTTGATCGTTTCCTCGGCCTCCCTTAATGCCGTATTAATATCCGTTTGATTTTTGAGCATTTTGTCGAACGAATTGCCGGGGACTCCGGCTACATCGGCGAACGTCAAGTTTGCATCGCGGATCGGTGCAGGGGCCGCGTAACGGTTATAGAAGACAGCCTGCAGGTTTTTCCCCTTTAGCGATTCAATATCCTGGCCGAACACGCCTTGGATCTTTATATCCGCAAGAGGCGTGAGCAGTGCCTTTTTGGATAACTGCGTCTGCACTTCATCCGACAGCAGGTACGCGATGACATCGAATGCCTCATCTTTATGCTTGGATTGCTTGGTCACATACATCGAGTAGAAATTAGGCTGGAAGCCGACCTTCGGGGCGTCCTTGAAGACAGGAGCTGCAGTAATGTCCCAGTTGGCGCTTGGATTTTTTTGAGACCAGGTGATCAGCTTCTCGGTAACGTTCAAGTCCATCGCTTCGGTTCCTCCGGCAAACTCCCCCGGGATGGAAATCTCGTTATTGGGCACGTCGTAGATTCGTTTGAAGTTGGCGAACAGATCCTTCCAGGCATCCGTATTGACTGCCGCCTTGTCCTCTTTTTCGCTCATAAAGCCAAGCGATCTTTGATTATATTTGAACACAAGAGGGCTGTTGTAACGAAGACCGACGTAATTTACACCATTCTCTGCCCGGGATACCTTGCGGACCAAATCATACACTTCGTCCCAGGTAATGCCGTCCTTAGGGTAAGGAACGCCGAATTTATCGAATATATCCTTGTTATATCCAAGAATCAGGTTGCTTCCCATGAAAGGAAGACCGTACAGCTTTCCGTCACCCCAGTTTTTCAAAACCTGAAGCACTATGGAATCAATCCTGTTCAAATCGAAATTATGCTTTTTGATCAGCTCCGACAAATCGTAATGAAGATCATTCGCCATAATTCTGGGCTTTACGTTGGTGCTGCTTTCTAGAATAATATCGGGAATCGTGCCGGCGGCAATCAAGTCAGGATAATCCTGTCCTTTGCCCTTATGGATATGCTCGACCTTGATATGAGGGAATTTCGCCGTAATAAAATCGCCGATCTCCTTGGAGAAGTTGTCCTCATTCGCATAGTTACCGTTTTGAGCCGTGTAAAACAGTAAGGTAAACGGTGTGTTCGCTGCAGAAGCTTCGGTCTTACCGGGGTCCCAGCTTTTTGCGGCGGGACTTTCTTGAGTGCTGCAGCCGGACATCATGACAGCCGTGACGAGCAGAAGCGAGGTTATAGCTTTCTTATTTACCAAACATGAACCCTCCCCATTTTTACCTGTGTGGATTTGAGTTCATCTTATAGTAAACTGGATATCACAATGCCATAGAAAAGTATCAAAATGCTATCCTAGATATGGTAGCGCTTACAATAGGTCAATCTTTTTCTCTCAGCTGATGTATCAGCTTTTTCACCCCTGCCGCGTACTGATGGGGAGTCATACCGAATTTTTTCTTGAACGAGTAGATGAGATAGGACGGGGAATGAAAGCCTGTCTGGACACTGATCTGCTTGATGGACAGATCCTCGGAATGAAGCAGCGCCCGTGCTTCCTCCAACCGTTTTTCGCTTGTATATTCGGTTATGGTTTTGCCGATTTGCTCTTTGAACAGCTTCGACAAATAATTGGGAGACAAATGCAAGTCCCGGGCGATGTCCTCCATTTTGAAGTGCGTTTTGTAATGATCGTTGATCCATTTCAAAATATTGTTAATATGCTGCGTCGAAGCTTGAGTGAACGGTTCTTTGGACAGCTCTTCGGCTGTATACAGCTTTCGTTGAAAATAGGAAAAGAACTGGTAAAAAAACAAAAGCACAGCTTCACGATGCATCATTTCCGGGGCGTTAGACAGGATGTCATTCATCTCACTGAATTGATTCTCGAGGTATGCCGCCTGTTCATCGGTTAAATAAAACAGCTGCCGGCTCATTTTATTATCCAGTAGTTGCGTCAGGAACGAAGACAGGTAGGGAAACGACGAAGCGTACGGTCCGATGGACGATACTTTGATCTTCAATATACTGCGGGTATAATCCGGAGGGGATTCCATACGCATGTAATGGATTTGAAACGGTTTGATCAAAATCAACGTGCGGGGACGCACTTGAAAGACCGAATCGTTGATAACGAACGTTCCGCTGCCTTCATGGATATATAATAGCTCCAAACCGTCATGGGCATGAAAATGTTCGATAGATGCGGTGTACGTATGTTTGTAATTAAAAAGGTATAAATTGTTGATCCACCTTCTAAATGTCACAATCTGCATCCGATGCACCTCCGATCCTGTTTCTACCTTATTTTAATTCCATACCGGGGAGCAAAAAACCTTTGTGACGGCAGCAAGAAGGGTAGAAAATTGTCAAAAAGAATCTGAAATAAAATTTCAAAAATGTATTTACTTTAGGAAATTTTATTTTATAATGAGATTGTAAATGTTCTTTTCCTACTTGTAAAGAAACGGGCACAAAGGAGATATCCCTTATGTTAAACGGCGGTCTGATTGGAATAAAGGAAGCGCTGCAAACGTTAAAGCCGACAGAGCAGAAGGTTGCACAATACATCGTGGATCATCCGGAGACGGTCGTCAACGCTTCCGTGCAGAAAGTAGCGGAGCTGGCGGGGGTCAGTGAAGCCACTATTGTCAGGCTGGCCCGATCTCTTCATCTTAAGGGGTTCCAGGAGCTGAAGCTGCGCATTGCGGCGGATCTGGCCAAAGCCGTTCACTCTGAAACGAACTCCTATCAGGAAATACAAATTGATGGATCGGTGCAGGATTTAATCCAATCCATCTCCCATAACAATACGCTTTCCATTCAAGATACGTTGACCGTGCTTTCGCCTAAAGATGTGGAGCGGGCGATAGACTGCTTAAGCAGCGCAAGAAGGGTGTACTTCTTTGGAGTGGGGGCCTCGGCGGTCATTGCCCAGGACTTCAAGCAGAAGCTGTCCCGGATTAACCGCTGGTGCGAGGCAGCGCCGGATTTTGATTCCCAGGCTACGCTGGCGGCTAACATGACCAAGGAGGATGTAGCCTTTGGTATTTCCTATTCGGGTCAGACGGAAAATATTATTCAGTCGCTGCAGATTGCCAAGGAATCCGGCGCAACCCTCATTTCCTTGACGAAGTTCGGGAGCAATCCGGTGGCGGAAATGGCCGATATCCGGTTATTCACGAGCTCATTGGAGCAGAGCATAAGAAGCGGCGCCATGGCATCAAGAATCGCGCAGCTGAACGTCATCGACATCCTCTATGTAGGTATAGCCAGCCGGACGTACGAGGAGAGCATCCAATCCCTGGAAAGGACGCGTAAAGCGGTTAGCGGGTCCAAGCGAAATGGATAACATAATACAACTTATTGAAGGCTGGGTAGCTGCCGGGAGCATCCCCGGGGCTGTAATCGATATTTCCGTTGGCGGCCATACAAGGCTGCAGCAGGCGTTTGGGGGCTACAGGCTTTCAAGCTCCGAAGAGAAGAAAGCGCTAACACTGGATTCGCTTTTTGATATCGCATCCTTAACCAAAGTGACGGCGACGCTGCCGGCGGTCATGCTGCTGGTGTCCAGAGGACAGATGAAGCTCGAAGACCAGGTACAGCGGTACTTCCCGGAATTTCGTCACCCGCAGGTTACGGTCCGTCACTTGCTGCAGCACTCATCCGGTCTTCCGCCGGATTTGCCGAAGGTGGACCGACTGGAAGCCCGGGATGTGATGCGCGAAGTATTCGAGCAGGAATTGATCTATGAGACGGGGACGCAGGTAAAGTACAGCGATCTGGGGTTCATTCTTCTTGGTGCCGCAGTTGAACGGATAACGGGAGAGAGGCTGAACGAATTCGTCCGCCGGGAAATTCATCTCCCGCTCGGAATGGACCATACGAGGTTCTTGCCGGAAGCGAAGGATAGGTACCGCATTGCTCCGACGGAGAAGTATAACGGAGCCTTCATTCACGGCGAGGTACATGACGAGAAGAGCTATCAGCTCGGCGGGGTGTCGGGAAGTGCGGGGCTGTTTGCCACGGCAGCCGACCTGGCGCGATACGGGAGAAGCTGGCTGCCGGCGAACCCGGGCGTACTACCGGAGGAGTGGCGCAGGCGCTGTATAACGGAGCCGTTTCTGGGACGCGGGCTTGGCTGGGAGATATGGCACGGGCAGGAGTCTGCACCGAGCTGCAGCAACCATTGGCCCCATGGAAGCTTCGGACATACCGGCTTTACCGGAACGAGCCTGTGGATAGAGCCCGTAAGCGGGCTGGTGGTAGTGTTTCTGACGAATGCCGTTCATTACGGAAGGGCAACTCCGATAAGAGAGCTGCGGCCGCTGTTACACAAAAGTATTTATTCCTCGATTCATGGGGTTAAATAAAAAAGAAGAACAATAAAGGGAGGAATAATCAACATGAAACATGTTTCTCTGGTTCTTGCAGCAATATTGGCAGCGTCACTGGCCGGTTGCAGCTCATCGAACACGCCTGCGGCCACGACGGCTCCAAAGGATAACAAGGGGGAGGCATCAACGCAGCCGCAGCAAAAAGTGAAGCTGACGATGGGCAGCTGGCGGACCGAGGATAAGGATGCCTACGAAAAAATTATTAAAGAGTATCAGAAGAAAAATCCGAACGTGGAAATTGAGTTCAAGCCGACCAAAAACACGGAATATAATACGGTATTGAATACGGCGCTTCAAACCGGCAGCGGTCCGGACATTATTCAGCTTCGTCCTTATGCGGCGGGCATTGCCCTGGCGGATGCAGGGTACCTGGAGCCGTTGGATTCGGTCAAAGGGTTAAGCGTCATGTCCAAGGATACACTGGCGGCGGCGACCGGCAAGG
The DNA here is from genome assembly GCF_014873645.1 of Paenibacillus sp. OAS669. Taxonomy (NCBI): domain Bacteria; kingdom Bacillati; phylum Bacillota; class Bacilli; order Caryophanales; family Paenibacillaceae; genus Paenibacillus; species Paenibacillus sp. OAS669. Next base: position 185,819 of record NZ_JADBDR010000016.1, on the reverse strand, counting down.
ATGGCAAGGTATACGGCGTTCCCACCGTGTTCAGCTCCACCCAAATTTTTTATAACAAGAAGCTGTTCAAGAAATTCAATATCGAGGAACCGAAGACCTGGGATGATTTGATCAAAGCGGCGGATACGCTGAAGCAAAACAAGGTGACTCCGTTTGCCTTCGGCTCCAAGGAAGGCTGGATTTTGTCGTTGACGCACGGAGCTCTGGGGCCAGGCTTTTATGGCGCTAACGATTTTGTAAGCAAAATAACGTCGGGCCAAACGAACTTCAAGGATAAGGCGTTTGTCGACTCCATCCAGATGATGCAAGGCTTAACGAAATATTTCCCGGATAACTATGTCGGTATTTCCATGGATGACATGCGCAATCTGTTCGTTACCGAGCAGGCCGGCATGATGGTCATGGGAGACTGGGAGCTTGCGGTGATGAAGAAGATGAACCCGGCGCTGGAAATGGATGTTTTCCCGGTACCTGCTCCTGCAGGCGGCAAAGCGACGGTAACCACCTGGGTAGACGGATCGTTCTCGGTTAACAAAGCGTCCAAGAATAAAGCGGAGGCCATGAAATTCATCGAGTTTATGACGACAAAGGATTTCGGTCAGCTTGTAGCGAACGAGCTGATGAAGCCTAGCACCATTCCAGGTGTGGAAGCGGCGGATCCGATCGTCACGAAGATTTCCAAATTTGCCAACAGCATCTCTACTCCTTATATGTTTGTGGTTCATTTCAGCTCCGGCAACCCTACAACCAAGGTCACACTGGAAACGGCGCTGCAGGGTATGTATCTGAATAAGCAAACGCCGCAAGACGTTGTGGAGGAAGTGCAAAAAAGCGCGGATACCTGGTTCAAGCCTGCAGGCAAGTAAGTAAAATACAGATGGAAAAGGCGGCGAGGCGCACATGAATGGAACGAATGTTCAACTGCAAGCACCCAAGCATAAGCCTAAATCATTCAACTGGAGAAAAGGATTTATTCATCTGTTTCCGATTCCGGCCCTCGCCGTCTTTACGCTGTTCATCGTTTACCCGATTCTGGCTGCATTCAGCTACAGCTTGTTCGACTGGCAGGGCTTAAGGAAAGGCGCTTTTCTCGGTATCGGAAATTTCGTCACGCTGTTTACGAAAGAACCCTTCAATACGTATTTCTGGAATTCCCTTGCCCATAACGCGTATTATTTTGTGCTGGAAATGATTTTCCAAAACGGCATCGCTTTTGTATTGGCCTATATCATTTTCTCGAAGGTCAAGGGCGCAGAGCTGTTCAAAATGGCCTACTTTTTGCCGAGGCTCTTGTCCGTCATTGTTGTAGGCTTTCTGTGGAAGCTGATGCTGAATCCGAACTTCGGAGCCGTCAATGTGTTTCTGAAGCAAATCGGCCTGGAGCAGTGGGCGAGACCGTGGCTCGGAGAGCCGGTCACGGCGTTGACAGCCATTATTCTGGCGAACTGCTGGTTCGGTATCGGCTTCGCGGTATTGATTCTGCTGGCTGGCCTGCATTCCATCTCTCAAGAGGTGCTGGAAGCGGCCCGGCTGGACGGGGTTAAAGGATTCAGGCTGATCCGGTCGATCATATTGCCGATGATGATGCAGTCCGTCGTTATTATTACGGTATTCACCTTCGTGCAAGCCTTTGAAGCGTTTGAGCTGGTGTACGCAATGCAGGGGTCGCAGGGGGAACCGGTTCATTCGACGGATACGCTGGCCGTGTTCTTTTACCGTACGGCATTTGGCTCCTCTAGCGGCGACGGAACGGCTATCGGTCTTGGTTCGGCGCTGGCGGTCACATTATTTTTCATTATCGCTTCGTTATCGGCGGTTTTCATGGCACTGATGAAGAAAAAGGACATCGAGTAGAGGAGGGCTTGCATTGAAACATTCGCTTGGAATTCGCATTGTACAGTATGTTATTGCTTTCTTGTTCGCCGTCTTAAGTCTCTACCCGATCTTCCTCATGCTGCTTTCATCGCTGAAAACGAACATTGAAATTTTCAAAAACCCGCTCGCTTTGCCTGATGTGTGGAGTCTTGCGGCATACCGCAAGCTGCTGGAGCAGGTCCATTACTTCGACTACTTCTGGAACAGCGCAGCTGTTAGCATCATCTCCGTCGCATTGATCATCGTATTCGGCTCGCTCGCTTCGTTCTATATCGCGCGTTTTTCGTTTAAATGGAATGGGGCGCTGTTCTTCTACTTTCTATTAGGCATGATGATACCGATCAAGCTGGGGATTGTACCTCTGTTTATGCTAATGAAAAATTTGCAGCTGCTGAATACGCAATTATCGCTGATATTGGTCTATGTGGCGATAGGTCTCCCTTTGGCGGTTCTCATCTTGACGGGATTTTTCCGGACGCTGCCTAAGGAGCTGGAGGAAGCAGGGAGAATCGACGGCTGCTCGAATCTGAATATTTTGGTGCGCATTATTGCGCCGTTGATGAGGCCGGCGTTGGGCACGGTTATGATCATGAATTTTATTACTGTCTGGAACGATTTCTTCTTTCCGTTAATCTTCGTTCAAGAGGAAGCGAAAAAGACGATTCCCGTAGGTATGCTGACGCTGTTCAGCGAGTACTCCACGGACTGGAGCGTGCTGTTCGCGGGGCTCACGCTGTCGTCGCTGCCGATGATCATTTTGTTCGCCGTGGCATCCAAGCAGTTCATGGAAGGGATGACTGCCGGAGCCGTCAAATAGGATGGCAAAGCAGCCGGTATTGGCCGTATCCGACAAGGTTAATAAACGAGGCTTTCGATGAAAGGGGGATTGCGGCTGATGGATAAGAGGGAACAAGCAGAGGAAGAGCTCAGGAACCGAAGATATATCGGGATCGATGGCGGAGGGACCAAGACCGCCTGCATCATCGGCGACGGCACCGGCCGCATATTGGCCATCTGCTATGGAGAATCGAGCAGCATCAAATCCCGTCCGTGGGACGAAGTAAAGCGCGTGCTGAAAGAGCTTATTGAACAAGCGATGGAGCTGTCTAGGAGTCCTATGGACCAATTGGCCGGAGTGTTTCTCGGCTTGGCCGGGGCGGACCGGCCGGAGGAGAGGAAACGCTTGTATGCGTTCATGCGGGAGCTGCTCCCCGAGCATGCCACCATTACGGTTCATAATGATGCGATTACCGCGTTGGCGGCTGGCACCTGGGGGGAAGGCGGCATTGTTCTCATCTCGGGAACGGGATCTATCGCCTACGGCTATTTGCCGGAAAGCGACACTTATGTCCGTGTAGGCGGATGGGGATATTTGCTGGGTGATGAGGGCAGTGGCTATGATATTGGCAGACAGGCCTTGGTGGCTGTCATGAAGGAGCATGACGGGCGAGGAGTGAAGACCCGGTTGACGGAGCAGCTATTGGCATATTGGTCGCTGTCCGACCCTAATCAGATCATCAGCTATGTGTACAGCCAGGCGAATCCTCGTACGGTGATTGCCGATGCGGCCAAATGGACCTTGATGACAGCAGAGCAAGGGGATGAAGTGGCGGAGAAGATTGTACAAAAGGCTGCTGCCGAGCTGGCCGAGCTTATCATTACGGCAAAAAGAAGGCTGGCCGAGCTGCGTCCGGATGCCGATGTATCCCGGCTGCCGGTTGTACTAAGCGGAGGATTATTCGCAAACGAGGGGTTCGTGCGCCGGCTGTCAGCCCATGAAGCTGTCGCGGCAAGCGGGCTAAGCCTAAGAAGGCTTGGCATCCCGCCTGCGGCCGGCTGCTATATTCTTGCGTTAAAGCAAGCGGGAATACAAATAACCGATAACATCAAACAGCATATTGCCGACTGGGAGGCAGGAGGGGAAGCGACAGTTGGATAAAAGCACAGTACAACCCGTAACCGAGCAGAGGAACGCCAAATCAGCGCAATTGGACCAGCTTAGCGTTCCTGAAATTATCCGATTAATGAATGAAGAAGACCAGACGGTTGCCAGCTCCGTGCAGCGATCGCTGCCACAGATCACTCGTGCTGTCGAAGCGATAGTGGAAGTGATGAGGCGTGGAGGGAGGTTATTCTACGTAGGAGCCGGAACTAGCGGGAGATTAGGCGTGCTGGACGCCTCCGAGTGTCCGCCGACATTCGGCGTCGACAAGTCGCTTGTCACCGGACTGATAGCCGGGGGAGAGACGGCCATTACGACGGCGATTGAAAATGCGGAGGATGACGATGAAGCGGGAGCGAGGGAGATCGAAGCGCATGTCACGGCTAACGATGCCGTAGTAGGCATTGCAGCCAGCGGCAATACGCCTTATGTCATCGGCGCGATCCGTCGTGCGCGGGAGATAGGGGCAATGACCGCAGGCATCTCCTGCAATGAGAGCACTAAGCTTAGCCAGGCCGCAGAGTATGCCATTGAAGTGCCGGTAGGCCCAGAGATCGTCACCGGCTCCACCCGTCTCAAAGCGGGAACGGCAACCAAGATGGTGCTGAACATGATTACGACGACGGCGATGATCCGGCTTGGTAAGGTATATGGCAACCTGATGGTCAACGTGCAGGCGACCAATGAGAAGCTTCGCGACCGGGTAGTAAGAATCGTAAGCGAAGCTGCCAAGGTGGACCGCGAGGTGGCTGCGGCCTTTGCCCATCAGGCAGATGGCGACGCCCGAGTGGCGATCCTGATGATCCGCTTCGGCGTAGAGAAGGAACAGGCGGTAGAAGCGCTGACGGAGTGCGGCCAGCATTTTGGTGAGGCGATCAAGTGGCTGGAGAGGAAAAGCTTGGCCTAGCGGCCAAGCTTGAGTCTTTTGGGAAGCCTGAAGTGCTTGAACTATTTCGATACATTCCGGTGGGGTATACCCCTCCAGCCGCTGTTGAAACCCGTGAAAGTTGATTCTATTTTTATCAGTATTTTCACGGGTTTCAAAGGCGGACGCTATCGCTCCTCCGAGGCATACCCCACTCTCCATTTATAGCATAGTTCTCGCAAAACAGGATTTCTCAACAACCTGAAGCTTGGCCTAGACGGCAAGCTTTTTTTGTAGGAGGAGGAGTAAGGCAGGGACATCGGCTCCGGACGTGGAGACCGAATCGCTGTTTCAGCTTCGCCTTATACAATGGGCAAATCATGTATGGACTAAGCAATAAAACAATTCGCTGTGCGAAGCCCATCATCGTTCGTGAACGCGTTAAGTCGAGGGCAGGTTTCAATTAGGCTTTTTGAAGCGCAAGTCACGAGAAACAGGAAGAAGCAGGCTGGCCATGAAGATAAGTGGCACAGCCTGCTTTGTATTAAGGTGTGGCAGATGATGGCTCAGCCCTTATCTTCCGCTGAGGTATCCATCACCGTGCAGCTTCCGGGATAGCCGTCGTTTTGGATCATTTCATCTAGATGCTCCCGCATCTCTTCATCTCCGGCTCTATCGGCCACGAGCTTCGCAGGCGGCTGGTGAAACTCCACAAGACCCTTAGGTTTCGCGTCGGTCATTCGTATCCCTCCTCTTCTATGTTCTCTTTTGAAAGCATAAAACGTCTTGTAGCATCTGCAATCATCCTTAAATTTCAACTATAACCTTCCCTGGAGGATTGACTTTATTCATAGGGGATGCCGGCGTATAAATAAAACGCCAAGGAGCTGATACGGATGCTCCCTGGCGTTTGAGTATTTAAGAATGATGAGTACAAGTTTTTTAGCGAATTACGCGTCCTTGAATCCAGACGCGTTCCAGCTCGAGATCTTTGTTTAGCAGCAGCACGTCCGCTTGCTTACCCGCCTCAATCGCTCCGGTCTCGGATTCGATGCCGAGTCTGCGGGCCGGGGTGTCGCTCGCCATACGGCTTGCATGCTCGATACTGATGCCGGCCTCACGGACGGCATAACGGAACGCTTCGATCATAGTCAGCGTGCTGCCTGCCAGGCTATCGCCTTCCTTAAGCCGCGCAACGCCGCCATGTACGATGACGTCGAGACCACCGAGCTTGTACTCGCCGTTCCCGAGACCCGCAGCTGACATGGCGTCGGTAATGAGCAGCAGATTGTCCGGGCCCTTCATTTGCGCCAGCAGGCGAATGCAGGCAGGATGGACATGATGGCCGTCGGCGATAACTTCCGCCATGATCGCCGGATTGGTGAGCACCGCTCCGACGGTTCCCGGCTCGCGATGATGCAGGCGGGTCATAGCATTGAAGGTATGCACGGCATGGCTCAAGCCATGCTCGGCGGCAAGCATCACTTGATCATACGAAGCATCCGTATGACCCAATGCGGCCACGATGCCTTGCTGGGCCAGAGCCTCGATGTATTCCAGGGCGCCTTCGGATTCCGGCGCCAGCGTCTGCATCTTGATCAGACCAGGGAAGCGCTGCGTCCAATCCTGCAGCCATGCGGGCTGTGGAGGGACGATGAACTGCGGATTTTGCGCGCCGGGCCATTTGGCGCTGATGTAGGGCCCTTCCAGATGAACGCCGTGCAGCTGGGCGTAAGGCATTCCTGCCTCGCGGTAGCTTTGAACCCGCGTGAGTACTTGATCGATATCCTCCTTGGAGGCGGTAACGGTGGTTGCCAGCATGATGCTCGTACCATTCTGAGCATGGAAGCGGGTGATCGCATCGAGTCCTTCGGCATCCGCATCCATAAAGTCATGTCCGTAGCCTCCATGAACGTGGACATCGATGAAGCCCGGCAATATATAGCCGCCTTGGCCGTCAATCACTTCACAGTCCCGGGCTAATGTCCGGGCGTGCTCGACGCTCCCGGTTTCTTTGCCGATAGCGGCGATGCGTCCATCGGATAGCAGAATCCATCCGTTCTTTACGGTGGTATCTGGCGTGACGATTCTTACATTATAGAGATAGGTACTTTTACCTTGACTCATTTGAACAGCCTCCCAGCTTCCGAATCTACCAGTACGACTAAGTGAGGGTGCGTTTGCAGCAGCGATGCAGGGCAATCCGTAGTAATAGGTCCCGTCAGGGCACGATGGACGATCTCGGCCTTGTCCGTGCCCTTCACAACCAGCAAAATCATTTTGGCTTTAAGAATCGTTCCTACTCCCATGGTCAAAGCATGAGTAGGGACCTGGTCCATAGATTCAAAAAACCTTGCGTTCGCCTTACGGGTTTCTTCACGCAGCTCCACAACATGAGTCCCGCTGATCAAGGCATGGTCCGGCTCATTGAAGCCGATATGCCCGTTATGTCCGAGACCGAGCAGCTGCAGATCAATTTGTTTGGCCTGCTCCAATAGCTTATCGTACCGCTTGCACTCAGCGACCGGATCTGCGGCATTGCCGTCAGGGATATGCGCCTGGCTGCGCGGCAAATCGATATGGTTAAACAGATGTGTATTCATATAATTCCGATAGCTTTCGGCATGATCCTCCGGAAGTCCCACATATTCATCAAGGTTGAAGGAAGTCACGTCACGGAAGCTTACCAGACCGCGCTGGTAGCTCTTGACGATTTCTTCATAAATGCCGATAGGCGTTCCTCCCGTGGCCAGGCCGAGGACGGCGCGAGGGTTCGTTTGCACGAGTCCGGTAATAATGCTCGCCCCGGATTCATGCAGCTTTTCATGAGAGTCAAAGGTCAGTAGATTCACGAGTTATCTGCTCCTTGTGATTAGCGGTATTTTTTAACCATGTGAAAAGATGTTTCAAGACGGGGGACCAGTTCATCGAACCGGTCGCTGATAAGTCCGACGAATAAAATATCGATGACATGCAGCTGGGCAATGCGCGATGCCATGTCGCCGCGGCGCATTCCTTCCTCCAGGGTGGAGGTGAATAAAGAGATCGAGGCAAGGGACGTCAACGTATTCGTGCCGAACTTGGTCAACGAAATGGTAGTCGCTCCGTTCTCGGCCGCGCATTTCAGCGCTGCGATCGTCTCCCCTGTTTCCCCGGAATAGGAAATTCCTATAGCGACATCCTCGCTCGTCAGATTGGATGCGGAAGTAATCTGCATATGCGGGTCGGAGAAGGCGAAAGCCCGTTTGCCGATACGCACCAGCTTTTGATAAAAGTCCTGCGCAACGAGCCCTGACGTAGCAACGCCGTACAGATCGATCTGGCGCGCCGATTGGAGCGCGTCGATCGCCTTCTGCAGCTGCTTCAGGTCCAGCATGCGCGTGGTGTCGGTGATTGAGCTTACGTGATTGGCCTCCATGGCGGCAACGATGCTTGAAAGCGGATTGCCCGCAATAATATCTTGATAAGATTGAACCGAAGGCAGCTGAGCCAGCTCAGCCGCAAGCTTGACTTTAAATTCCGTGTAGCCGGAAAAGTGAAACATCTTGCAGAAGCGGGAGATGGTAGCCGTGCTTCCTCCGGATTGCTGTGAGAGCTCAGTGATGCCCATTTGGACGATATTTTGCGGGTGGGCCAGGACATAGGCGGCAATCTCCTTCTCCTTCGGGTTCATCGATTCCATTTGCTCTTGAATAGCGCTTAATATTCCGGCCATACTTACCTCTTTAAAAGAAAATTATTTTCATATATACTAAAAAAACAAGAAAAACTTTTACATCCTAACTATAACGAATTTCCAAACCAATAGCAATAACCTCCGACCCGGTCTAAGAAATTGAAAAGATAGCGGTTCCAAAATTGAGAATCCAATTCCATACTTTATAAGACGTTCCCTGACGGCGGGTGTAGAATGAAGCTTGCCTAACCTGACGAGACAGGTTGACATGTACATCAAAACCGAAACTGAGGTGAGGAAATGAGTGCAAAACAAGTATCTATCCTATTAGTAGGCATTGGCGGCTACGGTAATACTCATGTCAATGAGCTGCTGCGTGCTTATGACGACAGCGACATACGTCCGGTGATTGCCGGTGTAGTCGACGTTTATCCGGAAAAAAGCAACCATTATCAGGCACTTCAGGAGTTGAACGTTCCCTTTTATACAACGATGGAGGAGTTCTATGCCCATCACGGAGCGGATCTGGCCGTCATCAGCACCCCTATCCAATTCCACTGCAAGCAAACCTGCCTTGCTCTGGCGAACGGCAGCAGCGTCTTATGCGAAAAACCGATTGCCGCTACGGTACAGGAGGTGCGCCAGATGATGGAGGCACGCGACCGTTCAGGCAAGTTTGTTGCCATTGGCTTCGACTGGTCCTTCACCCCTCAAATTCAGCAGCTGAAGCAGGATGTCATGTCAGGGCTGTTCGGCAAGCCGGTCCGTCTCAAAACCGTCGTGCTCTGGAGAAGAACGGACAGTTATTTTTCAAGCGGATGGAAAGGACGGCAAAAGAGCGACCAAGGCGAATGGATCTTGGACAGTGTAGCTCATAACGCAACGTCTCATTATTTGCATAATATGTTTTACATTTTGGGTTCCAAAACGGATGAAAGCCTGCGTCTGCAAAGTGTGGAGGCCGAGCTGTACCGTGCGAACCCCATCGAGAATTTCGATACGTGCGCCGTAAGAGTTCAGGGAGAAGGCGGAGTTGAGGTGCTGTTCTACGCTACGCATGCGGTCAGCCAAAACTTCGGACCTTCTTTTTGCTATGAATTCGAAAAAGCCGTCATTACCTATACTTCCGGTCAGAACGGCAACCGCATCGAAGCCGCGTTCAAGGACGGAACGGTTAAAGTCTATGAAGCCCGCAAAGCGAGTAAGCTGAGAACCTGCATCCAGGCAGCTGCTTCAGGTGAGGCCGGTATTCCCTGCGGCTTGGAGGCCGCCTACGCCGAAGTCCTGTGCACCAACGGAATGCTGAGCTCCATGCCGGATATCCACTCGTTTCCCGTTGAAAGTATCCGGCGCGATGAAGAGATCGGGTTTACGTGGGTAGAGGGACTGAAGGAAGCTCTGCTTGACAGCTATCATCGTTGGTCTCTTCCTTCCGAGCTTGGATACGAATGGGCCGCGAAGGGGAACCGGACGGAATTAGGCAACTATCGTGCTTATGTGGGATGATGGACAGCCGCGGTAACGATGGTATAGAAAAAAAATGTGACACTGCAGGATGATTTTGCAGAATAAAAATCGGTTGAAGACTAAAATAGAGTTGATGTGGCTTGAAGCATTAAAGTTGAAGTAAAAGAAGCTGCAGTGAAAAGAAGCCACAGAGTAAGGAAGTCGAAGTCAGCAGCAGCGTAGAACAAAAGAGGGAATGGTTGCGGGGTGGAGAAGCGATAGCGTCCGCCTTTGAAGCTCGTATTCCAACCGCTGCAAGCATATAATGAAAGGAACACGACTTCAACAGCGGTCGGAATCCTGCAACCAATTCCCTCCCTTTGCACAAATGTCTGCCTACGATTACTTGTATGTAAACCATCCTGGCCCAAGGCCAGGTTTTTTCTTTTCCCCTACGCAGCTTCATTTTTTCCAATTTACATCACCATACAGTACAATAAGAAGTAAATCTGTACAAAAGATAAGGCATGGGAGGGAGCCGCATTGTACCGCAGAGATTACTTGATGCGAATGATCGAGCAATTTAGCGTATCCATGGGACAAGTCCTGTTTCAAAGACAAAACCGCCGGTTCGCGGAGGCCATGGAGCTGTTGACACAAGCGATGAAGCAGCTGCTTGGCTTAAACTCCAAAATGGTTCGGGCGCTGTCCGTCAAGGACATCATTGGACTGCTGTCGACAAACGGATATTTCGACGTGGGCAAAGGGCTTCTCTTAAGCGATATGCTCGTCGCAGAGGGCGATGTGCTGAACGAGGCGGGGGAGGAGAAGGAAGGGACAGGCTGCCTTCTGAAATCCCTGGAGCTTCTGCTCCATATTCGCCGGATGGAGGAAGCGGAGCAGGGGCTAAGCGATGTGGACGAACGGATCGCCGCTGTCCTGCCGAAGGTGCAGCATGTTCGGATGACTGCGTTCATGAGGGAGGCACTGACGGAATATTACGATGATGCCGGGCTTTTATCCAAGGCGGAGGATATGTTGTTTTTCCTGCTGGAGGACGATCCGGGAAACGACGCCGCGATGGAACGGGGCATGGCCATGATGGAGCGGTGGCTTAGCTTGCCCTCGGAAGCGATCGAGAAGGGCGGCTTAAGCGCGGAGGAAATTCGGGAAAGTTACGATTTACTGAATAAAATGAAGCATTCGGCGAGCTAACCGTCATGAATGTTCGGAATTGGGAATTGAAATGCGAACTTTATGTTGTCCTTTTTCACATAATGTTCGCCTTTTTTTATTGACACAGGGCTTTTATCACTGGTAAACTAAAGATGTCATCAGACAAGATTCATAGCTGAAAATGTCAAAGTTTCTCGTATAATGCCGGGGATATGGCCCGGAAGTATCTACCCAAAAACCATAAATTTTTGGACTACGAGTTAGCGTAATTCATGAAGGTCAGCGCGAAGGCGCTAGGCCTTAGCTTGCGCTTGGGGAATACTCGTCGTCCTGCAGATAGCTTGTATATGCATGCTGTTTGCCGGACGTTTTGTGTTTATAGGGGATTTTAATAATCTGTACCGTCAAAAAAAGCGCATATCACGGAGGTAGGAAATGTCTGCTCTTGTTGGAGTGATTATGGGAAGCAAGTCGGATTGGGAAACCATGAAGCATGCATGCGACATGCTGGAAGAGCTGGGGGTTCCTTACGAAAAGCAGGTCGTATCGGCTCACCGCACCCCGGACTTGATGTTCGACTATGCGGCTTCGGCTGCGGAACGCGGATTGAAGGTAATTATCGCAGGAGCGGGCGGGGCCGCTCATTTGCCCGGCATGGTTGCATCAAAGACGGAACTGCCGGTTATTGGCGTTCCAGTGAAAACATCCACGCTGAACGGCTTGGATTCGCTGTTATCCATCGTACAGATGCCCGGCGGCATTCCGGTAGCGACGGTAGCGATCGGCCATGCGGGCGCGACGAATGCAGGCCTGCTGGCTGCGCAAATTATCGGAGCCTTTGATCCGGAGCTGCAGCAAAAAGTACGTGATCGCCGGGAGCGGATTCGCCAATCGGTGATAGAAAGCAGCGTGCTGGAATGAGTCAAGCCGCTGACAGCCGTAACGATGCACCGGTTATTCGTCCCGGCGGAACCATCGGCGTCCTGGGCGGAGGCCAACTAGGCCGGATGCTCGCCTTGTCCGGACGGGCGATGGGATACCGATTTGTAACCTTGGATCCGACTCCTGACGCTCCTTGCGGGCAGGTAGCCGACCGGCAGATCGTAGCGTCCTACGATGATGCCGAGGCGGCCAAAGCTCTGGCAGAGCAATCCGACGTGATTACTTATGAATTTGAAAATGTCGATGCGGACGTGACCCGGCTGCTAATGGCCGAGTCCTACGTGCCTCAAGGCAGCAGGCTGCTGTATACTACGCAGCATCGTTTACGCGAGAAGCGCGCTATCGAAGCGGCCGGCGTACAGGTAGCGCCTTATGCCGAGATCACTAGCGCTGAGCAGCTTCGGGAAGCAGTCGAACGCTTCGGTACGCCTTGCGTGATGAAAACAGCGACCGGCGGCTACGACGGCAAAGGCCAATGGGTCATTCGTTCCTTGGACGAGGTGGAGGAAGCCTACGACACACTCAGCAAAGCCAAAACCGAGCTGGTGCTGGAACAGTTTATCCATTTTGAGAAGGAAATATCCGTTATCGCAGCCAGAAGTCCCCGCGGGGAAGTCAAAGCCTTCCCTGCGGCGGAAAATATTCATGTTAACAATATTTTGCACCTATCCATTGTGCCTGCAAGAACGAGCGAAAGCATTCAGCAGGAAGCGGAACGGCTGGCTGTCCGCATCGCCGAGTCCATGGACGTTGTCGGTCTGATCGCCGTTGAGATGTTCCTGACGAGGGACGGGCAGCTGTTCGTGAACGAATTGGCCCCTCGCCCTCATAATTCCGGGCACTACACCATGGAAGCGTGCGCTACGTCGCAATTCGAGCAGCACGTACGGGCCATCTGCAATCTTCCGCTCGGATCGACGGAGCTTTTGACTCCGGTTGTCATGGGGAATATCCTCGGACAGCATGTGGAGCCGCTTCTGGATTGGATCGTCCGGCCTGAGTCGGAGCAAATGCCCGGAGTTACCGCCAAAGTCCATTTGTACGGCAAGCACGAAGCTAAGCATAACCGCAAAATGGGACATGTGAACGTGCTGGCGGAGTCGGCCGATGCGGCGCTGAAGTGGATAGAGGCTTCAAACATATGGAAAACTAACGAATCAATAGCAGATTGAAGCGGAGGCGGACAAAGTTGATCGAGCGTTATTCAAGGCCCGAGATGGCCAGGATCTGGACGGAGGAAAACAAGTTTAACGCATGGCTCGAGGTGGAGCTGTTAGCCTGTGAAGCTTGGGCGGAGCTTGGGGTTATCCCCAAGGAGGATGTTAAGGAGCTTCGGAAGAACGCGTCCTTCGATATCGACCGCATCTATGAAATCGAGCAGGAAACCCGCCATGACGTTATCGCCTTCACCCGTGCGGTATCGGAGAAGGTCGGACCGGAGCGCAAATGGGTTCATTACGGACTGACCTCCACAGATGTGGTGGATACGGCATTGGGCTATCTGCTGCGTCAAGCGAATGAAATTTTGGAACAGGATATCGTGAATTTTATTGAGATTTTGAAGCAAAAAGCGATTCAATATAAAGACACCCCGATGATGGGGCGCACGCACGGCGTTCATGCGGAGCCTACGACCTTCGGCTTGAAGATGGCTCTCTGGTATGAAGAGATGAAACGGAACCTGGAGCGTTTCCGCTTTGCGGCCGACGGCGTGCAGTACGGCAAAATATCCGGAGCGGTAGGCACCTACGCCAACATCGACCCGTTCGTCGAGGCCTATGTTTGCGATAAGCTCGGCACCAACCCGGCTCCGATTTCGACGCAAACCCTGCAGCGCGACCGTCATGCCGAATATATGGCTACGTTGGCGCTGATCGCCACCTCGCTCGATAAGTTCGCAACGGAAATCCGAGCGCTGCAAAAGAGCGAATTCCGCGAAGTGGAGGAGCCGTTCGCCAAAGGGCAAAAAGGCTCCTCGGCGATGCCTCACAAACGCAACCCTATCGGCTGCGAAAGCATCTCGGGCTTATCCCGCGTCATCCGCGGTCATATGATCTCCGCTTATGAGAATGTGACGCTGTGGCATGAACGCGATATCTCGCACTCCTCGGTGGAACGGATCATACTGCCGGATGCGACCATTCTTCTGAATTATATGCTGAACCGCTTCGGCAACATCGTGAAGAACTTGACCGTGTTCCCTGAGAACATGAAGCGCAACATGCAAAGCACCTACGGCGTTCCGTTCTCCGGCCGCGTCATGACCAAGCTGATCGACAAAGGCTTCAGCCGCGAGCAGGCTTACGACACGGTACAGCCTAGAGCCATGCAGGCTTGGGAAGAGCAGCGCTCGTTCCGCGAAATTATTGAGAATACGGCGGCGATTCGTGAAACTTTAAGCCTTGAGGAGATAGAGGACTGCTTCAATCCTAGCTGGCATTTGAAGCATGTCGATACGATTTTCAAACGTTTAGGATTACTTTAATATATCAATCCGGGTGAGAAGCTTCGTCTGAACCGGCCATCATAGGGAATGACGCACGGCTTTGACAACCCGTATTCCGGGGAGGACCCATTGACCATGGTCTCTACAAAAGCAATTTCAAGTGCCGAGCAATACGTCAAAGCGCCTTTGCTTTACAAAGGGAAGGTTCGCGAGCTGTACGATTTGGGAGAGCATTATTTGATCGCCGTCACCGACCGCATCAGCGCCTTCGATTGGGTGCTGTCGCCAGCCGTTCCCGATAAAGGCAGCGTGCTCAACAGCCTCAGCAAGTTCTGGTTCGAGCAGACGAAGGATATGATACCGAACCATCTGGTTCATGGCGACGTCGAGAAGCTGGGCGATCTCATTACGGACCGCGAAGTGATGAAGGACCGCTTCATGGTTACGAAGAAAGCGCAGCGCATCGATATTGAATGTGTCGTTCGCGGCTATATTACCGGCGGCGGATGGCGTCAGTATGAGAAAACAGGCGAGATCAACGGCCACAAGCTGCCGGCAGGCCTGCGTAAAAACGAACGGTTTCCGAAGCCCATCTTCACTCCGGCGGCGAAGAACGACGTCGGTCATGACGAGGATATCTCCATCGAACGGATGAAGGAGCTGGTCGGCGCCGAGCTGACGGAACAGCTGGAAGCAAAGAGCATCATGCTGTATGAATTTGCTCGTCAATTCTGTGAAGAGCGCGGCATTATTTTGGCAGATACCAAATTTGAGTTCGGTCTTATTGACGGGGAAATTATTTTGATTGACGAAATCTTCACCCCGGATTCCTCTCGCTTCTGGGCGAAAGAAAACTTTGCCTACGACATCGAGATCGACAGCATGGATAAAGAGCCTGTACGGACTTACTTGTCCCGTACCGATTGGGATAAAAACAGCGAGCCTGCTCCGCTGCCCGCCGAGGTCGTCGAGGAGACGTCCCGCCGCTACAGAGCGATTTACGATCGTTTGGTGAAATAATTTGCGTATGTAAAGGTTAGCCGGGTCAATGACTAGCCCTGCAAACCATTTACGGTCTGAATCATTAGCGGGGCTAAGAGCTCATGCATGCCTTAATGTCCAGCCGGACGGTGCCCGAGCTCGGAAAAGCCCTTGTCATTTACAATTCACACTCCAGAGGAGGATTCACCCCCATGTTAAAAGCAACGGTATATGTAACGATCAAACAAAGCGTACTCGATCCGCAAGGGGTTGCGGTACAAGGCGCTCTTCACTCGATGGGCTTTGACGAAGTAGGCAAAGTGCGCGTAGGCAAATACTTGGAATTGGAGCTTGGCACAAGCGACCGCGCCGTAGCGGAAGAGCGCGTGAAAGCTATGTGCGAGAAGCTTCTCGCTAACACCGTTATTGAAGACTACCGCTACGAATTGGTGTAATCGACGGCATCCATTATCCGGATAGTATAACGAATAGACAGACATCGACCTAAAGTGAAGGAGGAGCACATGATGAATTTCGCTGTACTGGTGTTTCCTGGTTCCAATTGTGATATCGACTGCTACAAAGCGGTAGAAGAAACGATCGGCCAGCCTGTTAGCTACGTTTGGCATACCGAAACGGATTTATCTCAATATGACTGCATTATCGTTCCAGGAGGCTTCTCCTACGGGGATTACTTGCGCTGCGGCGCTATTGCGCGCTTTGCTCCTGTCATGAGCGCATTGGTTCAAGCGGCAGAGCAAGGCAAATATATTATCGGCATTTGCAACGGATTCCAGATCCTGCTCGAATCCGGCTTGCTGCCGGGAGCAATGCTTCGCAACGAATCTCTGAAATTCCGCTGCCATGCGGCTATGCTGCAGGTGGAGAACACATCGACTCCATTTACCTCGGAGTACAAACAAGGCGAACTCATCAACATTCCCATCGCGCACGGCGAAGGCAACTACTACTGTGACGATGCGACATTGGCCGAGCTTAAAGCGAACAATCAAATCGTGTTCCGTTACGAAGCGGGTACGAACCCTAACGGCTCCGTGGACGATATCGCGGGCATTTGCAACAAAAACGGCAACGTTCTCGGCATGATGCCGCATCCGGAGCGCGCGGTGCATGAGCTTCTCGGTTCAGCTGACGGCAAACGGATGTTCACATCGATCTTGAGCACTTGGAGGGAAAAACATGGCGCAGCAACTATCGGCTAAGGAGCCAACTGCACAACAAATCGCAGAGCAAAAAATTTACAAGCAGATGGGCGTTACCGATGCCGAATACGATAAAATCTGCGGGTTCTTGGGTCGTCAACCGAACTACGTAGAAATCGGAGTATTCAGCGTTATGTGGTCCGAGCACTGCTCTTATAAAAATTCCAAGCCGGTGCTTCGCAAGTTCCCGGTTACCGGTCCTCGCGTTTTGATGGGTCCAGGGGAAGGCGCTGGTATCGTAGATATCGGCGATAAGCAAGCCGTTGTATTCAAAATTGAAAGCCATAACCATCCGTCCGCTATCGAGCCTTACCAAGGCGCTGCGACAGGCGTAGGCGGCATCATTCGCGACATCTTCTCCATGGGCGCACGTCCGGTAGCTCTGCTGAACAGCTTGCGTTTCGGCCGACTCGAGAATGAACGCGTGAAGTACTTGTTCGAGCATGTCGTTTCCGGTATTGCCGGTTATGGAAACTGCATCGGCATTCCTACCGTCGGCGGCGAAGTCATGTTCGACGAAAGCTATGAAGGTAACCCGCTAGTTAACGCTATGTGCGTAGGGATTATTGATCATGACAAGATTCAAAAGGGTGTAGCTAAAGGCGTAGGCAACCCTGTATTCTATGTGGGTCCTGCAACAGGCCGCGACGGAATCCACGGAGCAACGTTCGCATCGGAAGAGCTGACAGCGGAATCCGAAGCTAAACGCCCTGCGGTACAGGTTGGCGATCCGTTCATGGAGAAGCTCGTTCTCGAAGCTTGTCTTGACCTGATCAACTCCGGTATCGTGTTGGGGATTCAAGATATGGGCGCTGCGGGCTTGACCTGCTCCAGTGCGGAGATGGCAAGTAAAGCAGGCAACGGGATGGAGCTGTATTTGGACGAAGTGCCTCAACGTGAGGAAGGCATGACTCCTTATGAAATGATGCTCTCCGAATCCCAGGAGCGTATGCTGTTCGTAGTAGAGCCTAAGCATGAGGCGCAAGCCAAAGCGATCTTCGAGCGTTGGGGCCTTCACTGCGCGAAAGTCGGTAAAGTATCTGACGACGGCCGCCTGAAGCTGTTCCATAAAGGCGAGCTGGTCGGCGATATGCCGGTAACGGCGCTGGTTGACGAGTGCCCGGTATATAACAAGCCATCCCAAGTGCCTGCTTATTATATCGAAAATGGCTCCATCGACACGAACCGTTACGCGGAAGTGACCGATTTGAACGACGCCTTGTCCAAGGTGCTTGCTTCTCCAACCGTTGCAAGCAAAGAGTGGGTTTACAACCAATACGATTACATGGTGCGTACCAGCACAGCGGTTCGTCCAGGCTCCGACGCTGCGGTCGTGACGATCCAAGGCTCCCGCAAAGCCTTGTCGATGTCCACGGACTGCAACAGCCGTTATGTGTACCTCGATCCGGAAGTGGGCGGAATGATCGCGGTTGCTGAAGGCGCGCGCAATAACGTTTGCTCCGGCGCCGAGCCGCTGGCGATTACGGACAACCTGAACTTCGGAAGCCCTGAGAAGCCGGAAATTTTCTGGCAGCTTGAAAAAGCGGCTGACGGTATGGCAGAGGCTTGCCGCAAGCTGGAAACGCCGGTTATCGGCGGTAACGTAAGCTTATATAACGAAAACGCAAAAGGCGCGATCTACCCGACGCCGGTTGTCGGCATGGTCGGTCTTGTTCACGATACAGATCACATTACAACCCAAGCCTTCAAAAAAGAAGGCGACATCATCCTCCTGCTCGGCGAAACGAAAGCCGAACTCGGCGGCAGTGAGTTCCAATATGTCATTCACGGCGTAACGGAAGGACGTCCTCCGCAGCTGGATCTGGATGTTGAGAAAAAGCTGTTGAACACCGTATTGGGCGCTATTCAAAAAGGTCTTGTCGCTTCTGCGCACGACTTGTCCGAAGGCGGTCTGGCGGCAGCCTTGGCGGAGAGCTGCATCAGCGGACGTCTGGGCGCGAAGGTGAATTTCTCCACGGAATTGCGCAACGATATCGCGTTGTTCAGCGAGAGCCAATCCCGTATCCTGCTAAGCGCATCGCCTGAGAAAGCCGAAGCCTTGAAGCAATGGATCGCCGAGCAAGGCGTCCCTTACCAAGAGCTGGGCCAAGTTCAAGGTCAAGAGCTGCAAATCGAAGTCAATGCTAAACCAGTCATCCAATCACCTGTTGCACAACTAGAAAAGGTTTGGAAGGATGCGATTCCATGTCTGATGAAATAAAGCAGCAGCTATGGACAGGACGTTTCTATAATGATGGAATCAACAGCCATGACGGGCTGTTCGACAAGCTTCGCGAGGAATGCGGCGTATTCGGAGTGTTCGGTCACTCCGAAGCCGCTAACCTTTCCTACTACGGTCTGCACGCGCTGCAGCACCGCGGTCAGGAGAGCGCAGGGATTTGCGTGGCTAACGGAACCGACTTTCACTACCATCGCGGGATGGGTCTGGTGAAGGAAGTATTTAATAATGACAATCTCAGCACGATGGTCGGTTCTTCGGCTATCGGTCACGTGCGTTATTCCACGGCAGGGGAAAGCAAGCTGGCGAACGCACAGCCGCTCGTATTCAAGTACCGTGGCGGCGATCTTGCTATCGCTACCAATGGAAACCTGCACAATGCCGGGGATATTAAAAAAGAGCTTGAAGCCTCGGGCTCCATCTTCCAAACGACAAGCGATACGGAAGTGATCGCTCACCTGATCGCCCGTTCCAAGCATGATGACATTGTGCTGGCCGTGAAAGAAGCGCTCCTTCGAGTCGAAGGAGCTTACGCTTTCTTGTTCCAGACAAAGGATAAAATCATCGCGGCCCGCGATCCGCATGGTTTGCGTCCTTTCGTGATGGGACGCCTCGGCACCGCTTATTTGTTCGCTTCGGAAACCTGTGCCTTCGACGCGGTGGGCGGCACGTATTACCGTGACGTAGAGCCGGGAGAGCTTCTGGTTCTCGATGGCAAAAGCGGACTGGTCGAGGACCGCTTTGCACCGATCAAGAAGCGCGCTATCTGCGCGATGGAATACATCTACTTCGCGCGTCCGGACAGCGATATCGACGCGATCAATATCCACTCCGCGCGCAAGCGGATGGGCCGCCAGCTGGCGCTGGAATCGTTCGTGGACGCCGATGTCGTCACCGGCGTGCCGGATTCCAGCATCTCGGCGGCGATCGGCTATGCCGAGCAGACCGGTATCCCGTATGAGCTCGGGCTCATCAAGAACCGGTATACCGGCCGGACGTTCATCCAGCCGAGCCAGGAGCTGCGCGAGCAGGGCGTGAAGATGAAGCTGAGCGCGGTGCGGAGCATCGTAGCCGGCAAACGCGTCGTCATGATTGACGACTCGATCGTGCGCGGCACGACTTCCTTGCGCATCGTGAACCTGCTTCGCGAAGCAGGCGCCACGGAAGTGCATGTGCGCATCAGCTCACCGCCGTTCAAAAATCCTTGCTTCTACGGCATCGACACGCCGGACCGCAAGGAACTGATCGCCGCTCAGAAATCGATCGAGGAGATCCGCAAGGCGATTAACGCGGATTCGCTTCACTTCCTGAGCAAAGAAGGGCTGCTGGCTTCTATCGGCCGCCCGAATGTCGAGCTGAACCGCGGCCATTGCACCGCCTGTTTTGATAACAGCTACCCGACCCGCGTTACCGAGGAATCTTCCATCGGCTGCGGCTGTGATTAATCTAACTGACGATGAGATATCAAATCGTCAGATAAGGCGAGCTTGCGATGCCTAGGGTTTTGGGGTTATGTTTTGGTTTTTGGGTTTAAGTTTTATGGTTTAAGGGTTTAAGGGTTTAAGGTTTAGGTTTGATGATTTTAAAGGTCTAAGGCCAGGCGGAGGAGATCATAACGACTCCGCCATTCTATAAATAAACGCAGCCGAGTTGGGGATGCGTTGGAAGCGAGCGCGGCGAAGCCGCCGAGGCGAAGGTCCATGGCCTGCCGGAGAAGCGCTTTTGAATGAGTGTCCATTGGTTTCGGTGATCCGACAGCGAAAGAGAGCGGAATCGTTCCGCAGAAGCGAAGCGTTCCCCTTTGTCCCCGAATTTCAACCGTTAAACGCGGTATCTGATCAAGAAATTCGGGGACAACAGGGATCGGAGGAATGATCCGCTCTTGTAAGCTGATGGCATCACCAACCTTCACACACACATTCAATAGCGCCGCAGGCTCCCCCTGGACCTGAGCCGAGGCACTAGCGGCTGAGACACCATTTTCTTCCACCCGTCCTCCAATCTCGGCCCACAAGGAGTGTAACCAAGTGTCGGATGCATATAAAAAGGCCGGAGTCGATATCGCGGCAGGCAACGAAGCGGTTGAACGAATGAAAAAACACGTGAAAACGACATTCCGTCCGGAGGTAATGACGGATTTGGGCGGATTTGGCGCGCTGTTCGGCTTAAACAAAGACAAGTACGAAGAACCGGTGCTAGTGTCCGGCACAGACGGCGTCGGCACCAAGCTGAAAATTGCTTTTGCCATGGATAAGCATGATACGATCGGAATCGATGCCGTAGCGATGTGCGTGAACGATATCGTGGTTCAAGGCGCGGAGCCGCTCTTTTTCCTGGATTATTTGGCGTGCGACAAGGTCGTTCCCGAGAAAATCGAAGCGATCATCAAAGGCATCAGCGACGGCTGTGTACAGTCCGGCTGCGCCCTGATCGGCGGCGAAACGGCAGAAATGCCGGGGATGTACTCCGAAGGCGAGTACGACATCGCAGGCTTTACTGTAGGCATCGTGGACAAGAAGAAAATCATTGACGGCTCCACGATCCGTCCTGGGGACGTAGTATTGGGCTTGGCCTCCAGCGGCGTGCACAGTAACGGCTTCTCTCTGGTGCGCAAGCTGTTGCTTGAAGAAAAAGGCTACAGCCTGCATGATCATATCGATGCGCTTGGCGGCAAGCTGGGCGATGTTGTATTGGAGCCAACGAAAATTTATGTGAAATCCGTTTTGGCAGCGCTGGAGAAAGTGCAGCTTAAAGGCCTGGCTCACATTACAGGCGGCGGCTTTATCGAGAACATTCCGCGCATGCTTCCGGCGGATGTGAATGTCGAGATCGATTACGGCTCCTGGCCGATTTTGCCGATTTTCCAATTGATGCAGAAGGACGGCAATATTAGCAACAACGATATGTTCCGTACGTTCAATATGGGCATCGGTATGGTCATTGTCGTATCCGAAGAGCAAGCGGCGGAAGCGGCTGCTATCTTCGAACAGCACGGAGAACAAGTATATACGCTCGGCAGAGTGACCGCAGGGGAACGCGTCGTAACGTTTACCGGAGCGGAAGTATGATGGAACCCAAACGCATAGCCGTATTCGCGTCCGGAAGCGGGTCGAATTTTCAGGCTATCGCGGATGCGGTTCGTGCAGGCAGGCTCGATGTTCGCATCGAGCTATTGGTCTGCGACCGGCCTCAGGCCAAGGTCGTGGAGCGTGCACAGGAGGCCGGAGTGCCGGTACATACGTTCCGGCCGAAGGAATACCCGTCTCGCGAAGCCTATGAGCAGGAAATTTTGGAGCTTCTCCAGAATAAACAGGTAGATCTAGTCGTACTGGCTGGATACATGCGCATTTTGACTCCTGTGCTGGTTAACGCCTATTGGGGGCGGATGATTAATATTCACCCGTCGCTCCTGCCGTCCTTCCCGGGACTTCATGCCGTTCGGCAGGCGCTTGAGCACGGAGTGAAGGTGACCGGTATTACGGTGCATATTGTGGACGGCGGTCTGGACAGCGGACCTATACTAGCCCAACGCGCGTTGGAGATTTTGCCGGAGGATACGGAGGAATCGCTCAGCGAGCGCATTCATCCGATGGAGCATGAGCTGCTTCCGGAGGTTATCCGGCAAATTGCATCAGGACAAATCGATTTAGAACGGATCACGAACCTTAAACTGAAGGATGGGATAAAATCATGAGCCAGACGACAAGCGGGACGAACGTACTGGAATTGCGATACGGAATGAATCCGCATCAAAAACAAGCCAAGCTGTACAGCCAGGGAGAGCTTCCGATCAAAGTGTTGAACGGGGACCCCGGATTTATTAATCTGCTGGATGCGCTGAACGGCTTCCAGCTTGCACGCGAGCTGCGCCAAGCTACGGGACTGCCTGCGGCTGCATCTTTCAAACACGTAAGCCCGGCAGGTGCTGCCGTTGCGTCTCCTTTGACGGATGATTTGAAAAAAGCGTACTTCGTGGAAGGTCTTGAGCTTTCTCCATTGGCTACGGCATATGCCCGTGCCCGCGGTGCGGACCGCATGTCCTCCTTCGGCGATGCGGCTGCGCTCAGCGATATCGTAGACGCATCCACTGCATTACTGCTGAAGCGTGAAGTGTCTGACCTGGTCGTTGCTCCGGGTTACACCGACGAAGCTCTTGAAATCCTCAAAGCGAAGAAAAACGGCGGCTATTTGATTCTTCAAATCGATCCTGACTATGTACCCGATCCGGTGGAGACTCGTACTTTGTTCGGTTTGACGATGCAGCAAGAGCGTAATAACGGCGTAATCGACGCGTCCGCATTGGACAAAATCGTAACGGAGAACAAGGACCTTCCGGACAACGCCAAAAGAGATCTTCTGATCGCGCTGGTGACCTTGAAATATACGCAGTCCAACTCGATCTGCTATACTTTGGACGGACAAACGATCGGAATCGGCGCAGGCCAGCAATCCCGTATTCACTGTACCCGTCTTGCCGGAGACAAGGCAGACCGCTGGTTCCTGCGTCAGCATCCGCAAGCCTTGAACATGAAATTCCGCCAAGGCCTTTCCCGTGCGGAACAAAACAACGCTATCGATCTGTGGCTCGAAGAAGAGCTGACTCCTGTGGAGCAGGCCGCATGGGAAGGTTGCTTCGATGAAGTACCTGCCCGCTTGTCCCGCGAAGAGAAGCGCGGATGGCTGAGCAAGCTGCAAGGCGTATCCTACGGCTCCGACGCTTTCCTGCCTTTCCGCGACAACCTGGACCGTGCCAGCCGCAGCGGTGTGAAATACGTAGTTCAAGCAGGCAGCTCCATGCGTGATGAAGAAGTCGTAAAAGCCGCGAATGACTACGGCATGGTTATGTGCTATTCCGGCGTACGCTTGTTCCATCACTAATCAACCATCGGGGAGGAGAATCCATCGTGACAACGACTAGAGCCGCACAAGCGGATCAATATATCAATGCATTAAGCAGCAACGCTTACCCGGGACGCGGTATCGTGATCGGCGCAACGCCGGACGGTACTCGCCTGGTTCAGGTGTACTGGATTATGGGACGCAGCGAGAACAGCCGCAATCGTGTTTTTATTCAAGAAGATAACGGATTTGTTCGTACGGAAGCTAAAGATCCGGCTAAATTGACCGATCCTTCTCTCATCATTTACTATCCGGTAAGACATGTGAACGGAGCCCATATCGTGACGAACGGCGACCAAACGGATACGATCTATGAAGCGCTGCAATCCGGCGGTTCTTTCGAATCTGCTTTGGCAACCCGTACGTACGAGCCGGACGCTCCTAACTTCACGCCTCGTATCAGCGGTCTCGTTGACCGGAACGACGGACAATTCTCCTACAAGCTTTCCATCTTGAAATCGAACGGCAATGTGGAGGATCAAACCCTCCGCCATACTTACACGTACGAAAAAGCGATTCCAGGCTACGGCCATTGCATTCACACGTACCAAGGAGACGGCAATCCTTTGCCATCCTTCCAAGGGGAGCCTCAGCTGGTTCCTTTGGCGAATGACATTCGTGAAATCGCCGATCTGTACTGGAAGGCGCTGAACGAGGAGAACAAAATCTCCCTGCTGGTCAAAACCATTGATATTGCAAGCGGCGGCACCGAGCTGCTCGTATTGAACAAAGAGTAGAGGGGAGCAGTAACCGTGCGCGTATTAGTCGTTGGCGGCGGAGGCCGTGAGCATGCGATTTGCTGGGCGTTGAAAAAAAGCCCTAAGGTACAGGAGCTCTATTGCGCTCCGGGCAACGGAGGCATTGCCGGTGTTGCGGAGTGCGTTCCTATTCAGGTGAACCAATTCGAGGAAATCGGCGAATTCGCTATCGATAATGCGATTGATCTTGTCGTCATTGGACCGGATGATCCGTTGTCCGAGGGCATTGTCGATCATCTGGAAGCGAAGAACATTCCGGTATTCGGTCCGCGCCAAAATGCGGCGATTCTGGAATCGAGCAAAGTATTTTCCAAGGATTTATTTAAAAAATATAACATTCCGACGGCGGCATACGAATCGTTCGACGATTATGAAGCAGCGCTGGCTTACCTGCGCAAGCAGACGATCCCTACGGTCATTAAAGCGGACGGCCTGGCTGCAGGGAAAGGCGTTATCGTTGCGCAATCGATGGAGGAGGCGGAAAAAGCGCTTCACGACATCATGGTCGCCAAAATCTTCGGCGATTCCGGTAATCGCGTGGTTATCGAGGAATTTTTGACCGGACAGGAAATGTCCATCCTCTCCTTCGTAGACGGTCATGTCGTACGTCCGATGGTGCCCGCGCAGGACCATAAAGCCGTATTCGATGACGATAAAGGACCGAACACGGGAGGCATGGGCACATATACGCCGCTGCCGCATATCCCCCAATCGGTTATCGACGAAGCGATAGAAACGATCATTAAGCCGACGGCCGCTGCTATGGTCAGCGAAGGACGTCCGTTCCGCGGCGTGCTGTTTGCCGGTCTTATGATCACTCCGCAAGGACCTAAGACGATCGAGTTCAACGCGCGCTTCGGTGATCCGGAGACGCAAGTCGTGCTGCCTCGCCTGAAAACGGATCTGCTGGATATTTTCCTTGCTGCCGTCAATGGCCATTTGGAGCAGATGGATATCCAATGGTCCGATGAAGCGGCTGTATGCGTTATTCTCGCCTCCGAGGGCTATCCGGGGCCTTACCCTAAAGGACTACCCATTGAGGGCTTGAACGACGTTCAAGAATCCATTGTATTCCATGCCGGAACTGCGTTAAAGGATGGTCAAATCGTAACCAACGGCGGACGTGTTATCGGGGTTACGGCGCTTGGCAAGGATATCGCCGAGGCTCGTGCCAAGGCTTATGCCGATGCGGACCGCATCCGGTTCCAAGGCAAGCATTACCGTACCGACATTGCCAAAAAAGCGCTTGTATAGCGCATGCCAACAATGCCTAGGGGATTTTCCTTAGGCATTGTTTTTTTACAGCTTCAGCCCCACTTTGTGGGGCTATTTTCCCCCGATAGTGCTGCAAACTTTTCATTGTCACCCGACTGTGCCGAGGAGTATAATTTTACCAATTATATCTTGTGGCTGAGGAGGAAGCAATATTGACAATCATAACGCGAACCAAGGATTATGAAACGATTGCTTTACTGAATGAACAGGTTCATCAAGTCCATGCGGAGCTCTGCCCGGAGCATTTCAAGCCTTATCACTATGAAGCGGTCCGCGACTTTTTTCAAAGTATCATAGAGAAGCCCCAATTTGTTTTCCTGCTTCTGGAGCATGATGGAAAGCCGCTCGGATACGCCTGGATAGAAGTGAAGCAGTATTTAGAAAACGCGTTTAGGAAAGCTTACCGTTCCGTATTCATTCATCAACTCAGCATCTCCAGCGGTCATAGAAATAACGGCCACGGTACCACTATGATGGATTACATCGGACAATTCGCGAGAGAGAACGGAATTCATAAGATAGAGCTGGACTATTGGGCCAGTAACGAGCATGCGGCTAAATTTTATGAGAAGAATGGTTTCCAGGTCTACCGGCAATTTGTTTTTAAAGATATCGCTCCCGGCTAGCAGCTCAGGGTGCAAGGTTTATTTTCTGCCGCTTCCCTTGATGACGATTTTGTCCCAATTTTTATAGACGAAGTACACGGCGACGGCAATTCCGATAAGAAGTACGGCAGACAGCGCGTAATGGTGGAAGAAATAAGCAAAGGCTTTCATGGCACATCCTCCCGTCTTTTTCTTCTTAAGGTCCCCCAATCAGCCTGGAAGATTCCCGTTAAAAAAAGTTCACGGGTCATTCATCATCTTTTACCCTAAAAACTGTTATACTAAAAGGATGGACAGGATTTTAGGAAGCGGGAGTGAACGTCATGGTCGTTATTAAAACAAAAGAAGAAATACAATACATGCATGAAGCGGGTAAAATTCTTGCAGCATGTCATAAGGAGATTGCCAAGATGATTCGCCCCGGCGTTTCGGGAATGGATATAGACCGTTTTGTAGAAAAGTTTTTGGCCGAGCACGGGGCTACCCCGGAGCAAAAAGGATACAGCGGATACCCGTATGCCACCTGCGCATCGGTCAACGATATTATTTGCCACGGGTTTCCTAACGAAAATCCGTTTCAGGACGGCGATATTGTCACCATTGATATGGTGGTGAATCTGAACGGCTGGCTGGCCGACTCCGCGTGGTCCTATCGGGTCGGCAATGTGTCGCCGGAGGCGGATAAGCTGCTTAAGGTGACGGAGGCCGCGCTGTACAAAGGCATTGAGCAGGCCATCGACGGAAATCGGATCGGGGATATTTCCCACGCGATTCAGGTATATGCCGAGTCCGAGGGACTATCGGTCGTACGTCAATTCGTCGGTCATGCAATCGGCCGTAAGATGCACGAGGAGCCTCAGGTGCCCCATTACGGACCGGCAGGGAAAGGGCCCCGCTTGAAGGAAGGCATGGTCATCACCATCGAGCCTATGCTGAACATCGGCGATTATAGAGCGAAAATCGACGCAGACGGATGGACGGCCCGAACGGTGGATGGAAGCTTGTCCGCACAATACGAGCATACCATTGCGATCACGGCGGAGGGACCCGTTATTCTCACCCAGCAATAATCAACGAATGGAAAAACAAACAGCTCCAAAGTCGCTGCAGGGCGGCCTTGGAGCTGTTTTTGGTTATCTAGTTGATTTATTTTGTTACCGGAACGGCATTCAAGTATTCTTCCAGTGTAATGCCCTTGGAAGCTATTTCTTTGGCAGCTTGCGTCCCTACGTAGCGAATATGCCAAGGCTCATATTGATAGCCTGTGATAGATTCCTTGCCTTTCAAATAACGGATGATGAAGCCGTATTCCGCTGAATGCTTGGCAAGCCATTCCGCTTCCTTCGTACCTCCGAAGCAATCCTGGGCCGCACATTTGCCGTCGCTGCCGGAGACATCGATTGCGAGCCCCGTCTCATGCTCGCTGTGTCCTGGCACGGCACTGTAGGTTTTGGCCTTTTCTTCGCCGTCATTTTTTACATAGTTATTAAATATGCTTTTTTGCGTCGCATTGGAGCGATACGCGGACACGCCTGCAAGAGAGATACCGTCTTTTTTGGCGCCGGCAAACAGCTTCTCCAGAGCGGCTGCCGCTTCCTTGCGCATTTTGCGTTTTTCGATTTTTTCCTTGAACGTGAACGGCACATCAGGGTAGACAAGATCGGACGGCTCGTACTTCTCCGGCAGGGCGAACTGCTTGTTTACCAGGACCATCGTGCTGTTAGGCTCGGCAACTACTTGATTGGCTCCGTTTTTGCCCGAATCCGGCGTTTTGGCGGTACTGTTCCCCGCAGGTGTTGTGGACGGAGTTGGAGACGCCGTTGCTGTTGATTGTCCCGGGGCAGGGCTTGGGGTTCCCGTGGCAGCGTTATCTGCAGGCTTCACGGGCGGATGGCTGTTAGACCCCTCACAGCCTGTGAATAGAGCAAGGGATGAGGCCAAAAGTAGTACGGTAAGCGTTGATTTGTTCATAACTTCCAAATTTCCTCCGTTAGTGGGTTTAACTAAGGGCGCTTCTATGAAAGAACGTCGATAGATGTATTTATCATCATACTATAGACTGGTGATTTCAATCAAAAGTTACATTCCGCGGGCAAAAAAATGGCCGGGCTATTGACTTGCTCTATGATTTGCTTAAAGCTATTAGTACGGACAAGGACTAGAAGGGAGATACCAACATGACGATCCACTATGGCGTCCTGAAATGCAAGGTGATCGGCCGAAGGCAGGGTACGCGGGAAAATCCGCATTACCAGCTGCATGCCGAAGCGGGAGGAACCCATTACCGGATTGCGATCAACGTGAAGTCGCAGCTGTCTCCCTCAGAGCTTCTCTATTACACGGACGAGCATTTTGAGCATGAGGTGACAAGCGACCTTCCGGGGCTTCCATATGGCTTCAACCGGCTGGACAGCAAACCTGGAGGGATGGCTCTCGATTACATTCGAGGCAATCTGTTTGACCGGCGCAGGATGGTTCCTCTGCCGTTCGAGGTACCGGGACACGATAATGATTTGAACGGCAAGCTGGATATGTATATGAAGCAAGCGATGGATTGCAGTGATGCGGTGCTCTATGCTTACGGCGATGTGTGGGGACCGGAGATGAAGCAGGCCGACAGCGTATTCGGATTTTTTCCCGGCAACGGCTTGCATGATATCCATATGAACCAGGGGAATCCGGGACTTCGCATGAAGGATAACGGGGTTTATCAGGATGGAGGGCTGCTGCTCCACTTTCCTTCCAATAACCGCTGGATAGCGATATTTTTGGCCTTTCAATCCCAATCCTGGCATACGGATGATGTGACGGGCAATCCAATAGATTTGAGACACCACCGAGCTGATCCCGCTCTAGAAAAAGGGCTGCTGCATACCGAGCATGCGATCTTTATCGTCGGGGCTTTGGTCAAGCCGTCCGTGCCGACGGCGTTCGAGTCGGTCACCTTGTTGAATGTTACGGACCGTACCCTGGAGCTAGCGGGGTGGTCCTTGGCCAATAAATTCAAGAAGAAATACCCGCTTGCAGGAAGCATTGAGCCAGGGCAGTTTCTTACCGTACCGATCACTCTGCCTGGATATTCCGATTTTCTGCGGCAGCGGGGTGATATCATTACTCTGCTGGATGCCAGAGGACTGAAGGTTCATGGGGTGTCCTATACGCGAAGCCAGGTACGCAGCGGGTGGACGCTTCGATTCTAAGCGGGCTGTGAAATAATAATCGGTCTGGAAACTATTGTGAGGCTTACGGCGTCTAAATCCATGAGGTGAGGACTGCGATGAAAAAATGGGCTCTTTTTATCTGTATCATGATGCTTGCAGCATGCTCCGGCCCTAACAAGGGCGGTAAGGCTCCGGAGCCCTCTTCAGTCAAGATTGAGCTTACCAACCCGTATCAGCTGGATTACTGGAAGCTGGCCTTACTGCCGACTCGCTCTTCTGAAACGTCTTGGCAGTACGCTATCGAGGTACAGTATACAGGGGACAGACCGACGAACAATGTCGTTATCGTGTACAGAGTGGATACGAAGGAGAAGATGTCGGGCAGTACGATCGGTCCCGATGCCAAGATGGTCGTCTCGAAGCTTGATCCTAATGAAAGAGTTACGATACAGGATCTGAATCTTCCGCTAAATACTCCTATCCAAGTAGGAGTAACCTGGATGAATGGTGGCACGATTATGAACGGATACGGCACTTTTACGATAACGGAAATCAAGGACGGCCAGTAAAATTTGAAGACATGAGGGTCGTCCTCAAGATTATTATGGCGGACTATAGACAGCGTATAGTTCGGCGGTACCAAACTAGATCAAACGATAACAAAACACAACTCTCCCTGCGATAAGTGCGGGGAGAGTTGTTTGATGTGCGCCAGTGATTAGCGCGCGGCAATGCTTATTGCTGATACACGTTCATGGGCTGCTGATAAGGGACTTCCTGGTAAATTCCGCCGATGGTTTGCATCGTTTGCTGAGGGGCCATAATGACCGGATACCAGCCGCGGGAGGCCATGAAGCTCCAAACCTCAAAGGCTTGATGGGAGCACATCCGGAAGGCGTCTTCGAGAAACGCCCGCAGCTGAGGTGTCGAGCATTCGAAGGCGGCCCAAGCATAGTCTCTTCCAGAGCGCTTCAACGTAAGCAGGTAGGAGGTAGCGATGGCTCGGTCATCGAGCTGCTGCAGCTTTACCTGCGGTGTAACCGGGTTAACCATCATGTGAGGAGCGGGAGCGCCCATTTGCATATGGAGCGGGGGAACATTCAGCTGGTCCCTGGACCCGGACGCTTGACTGGCGAACTCGACCTTCATGTTATAGTCCTGAATGTGGGCGGAATAATGTCTTGCGATCATATCTCTCAATTGAGGATCGCGTGCTTGATTTAGGAACAATGCCATACTGTTGATGGAATTGGTGCAGCTGAGCAGCAATTCGTTAAGCTCATAGGCTTCGTGTGCGCCTAATTGCATCGGTCGGGTCAACCCTCTCTGTGCATATTTTTGGAATACCCGTATATTCTTTCACTTCAACCCATTCCTATGCATGAAATGCAAAAAATCATTTCCTCATAAGACAATTGGCGGCAGGGGCCCCTTCCATCCTGATTCCAACATTTTAACGAAATAATACGCTAAGGGGTCCTTCGTGTTGGACAATCTTT
The DNA here is from genome assembly GCF_014873645.1 of Paenibacillus sp. OAS669. Lineage (NCBI taxonomy): Bacteria > Bacillati > Bacillota > Bacilli > Caryophanales > Paenibacillaceae > Paenibacillus > Paenibacillus sp. OAS669. Next base: position 154,811 of record NZ_JADBDR010000016.1, on the reverse strand, counting down.
ACCGATATTGCTCCATTAGTTTGCCCAGCATTTCCCTCATAACATGGATCAGTTCGTCTGGCGCTTTTACCTTTGCATCCATACCCTATCCAATAAAAAATTGACCGAAAAATGGAAGGCTGGTTGTGGGGATTTGATCGTCCAGCCATCCTGTGCCGTCTTCTCTAACATGAATTTGCAATTTGTGTGCCGGCCACATTTCGGATTGGCATCTCTGCACCCCTGTTGCCGTAAGCTCAACATAAAGCTCCATTGCCGGACTTTCCTCTTCCATGTAAGACTCCCAGTTTCCTGTATGCACTTGCGTCAAATCGATCGCTTTCAGTTCGGAAAGTTCAACAGATCTAACCCGGTCACAGCGAAACAAGCGAATTTCTTGGCGGTGAAAGCAATAGGCCGGACAATACCAAAACCCATTGCTGGCATAAATTCCGATCGGCTGGACATCTCTTAACCGCTTATGCTGTTTCGATTCGTACTCCATGCGCACCACTTTTTGATCGATCGCAGCATCCAGCAATAAGCTCAAATAAGGCGTGCTTGCATGTCTCATCGGCGTAACCAGATCAAATCGTTTCCGCATCCGGTCGATACGGTCCCGAATATCTTCCGTCATATAAGAGTAAAACTTCCGCAACACGGAATCTGTTTCCGCCTTAAAAGGAAGATTCTCGTAGTGCCTCAATGCATGGCTGGAAAAGGGCAGCATTCTCTCGTTAAGCATCTTATATCCCCCATGCTGACCAACCTCCGAATAAAAAGGAACCCCCAGCGCGCTCAACTCCTGCATATCCCGCATAATCGTCCGCGTGGAAACTCCAAATTCATCGGCAAGCTCTTTGGCGTTGAAAGACTTCTTTTTGTTGATGATCATCATAATCTCGATCAGTCGTTTGGACTTTGCCATTATAAACTCCATTTCGTGTATTGCGACAAGTATTGTCACTATTGTGCGATATGACGCTAATCAAGTCCAAAACAACCAAAATTGGACAATTTCATTTAAAAGGAGATGTTGGAATGTCAATGCGCTCAACGTCGTTTATTATGCTGGATGGACAAGCTGCGGAAGCAATTCAGTTTTACCAGGAAGCGTTGAACTCGAAATTACTGTTCAAAACTACGTACGGGGAAGGCAAGGATGCCGATGGTTTACCTGAAGAGGTGAAAACCCGCATTTCCCATGCCGTGCTGCAAACCGGTGAAAATGATTTGATGGTCGCTGATATCTTTCCGGGGCAACCTTATGTAATCGGAGATCAGGTGAATATTTGCATTACAGCGACGCAGCAAAACGAGATTAAAGAAATGTTTACTAAATTGAGTGAAAAAGGGCAAGTGATATTCCCGCTGCAGGAAACTGAATTCAGTCCGTGCTTCGGAATAGTGAAAGATCGTTTTAACATTACGTTCCAGTTCTTCATGAATGATACAACGAGCAGTTGGAGCTGAAAATAAAAGGTTTTGACCGGGGAGGAATCCCCGGTTCTTTTATGAATAATTGATGATCCTGTATAATTTTACCGTGTAAGCTGCTGCGTGGGAACTACATTTTGTTCTTTCAGCAAAAGCTCGAAGCCAAAAACCGGATTGACGCAATCAGCATTGCAGAGAAAAACGGTTGGCTTTAGCTCAGTGCATTTTGGATAAAGAGGGTGCCGAAGCGCAGGAAATCAAAGGGAATCAATTTGTGAAAAATGGAGATAGAGTGAGCAGGAAGCAGTTATCTGGAGATCGCATGTAAAGTAAGCGTTGCCATCCTGGCCGTTGGTGTAATTTCATCGCACAAGTCTCCCAAGTGTTCTTTACAGTTAAGGGCAACTGGCGTAATATACAATTCATGATTTGAAAAAACAATGTTTCCAAATTCTGATCGCTTAATTTCCTTCTATAGGAAAGCGGGGGAACCAACACAGTGATATCCGTTCGGTGTGAGAGCCGTCCGCATATCGCTTGGGGTGAATCCGAAGGGTGCAAAGCTAGCTTGCGCCTGCCGGTAGGGCGACTCTCACCGCCCGAATCCGACAGCTAACCTCGTCAGCGTGGAACAGACTTCTAACTTCGCTATGCAGAAGTTCAAAGGGTCTATGGAGAGAGGATGATGAAGCTTGTGATCGCTATTAACGACCACAGGGCTTAAGCCTCTGTGGTCTTCTTGCGTTTTCTATTGAAAAACGATATGGAATGTTTCCATAAAACTTGATGAATATGACCTTGCAATGTATCGCTGAATCCTTAGTGCTAAGTAAGGAACGGGGGAACCAACGAGCTTACCGGCTCATGGGGTGAATCCTGAAATTTCAGGTAGGGCGACTCTCACGCCCGAATCCGGCAGCTAACCTCGTAAGCGTATCGAGAGAGGCAACGATGATCGTGTGCTTAGGTACAGCTATGGCTGTGCTTTAAGAAGCCGCGAGAAGAGTTCACCTCTTTTCGCAGGCTTCTTTTTTTGTGCCCTGATCCTGCTGCCTTCTCTTGAGAGATTAGGAGGAATGTGAAGATGAACGCCGCTCAAGAATTTATTCTTGTATCGGCGCCCAACAAAACCGGGGAAGGATTTATCCGGCTGCTGCTGTCCAAAGGCATTCCGTTCGCAGCAATTACGAACAGCCGGGCAGAGCAGGAGCGACTAGAGAGCTTGGGCGTAAAGCATACGATTTGGATCGATACGTCGGAATGCGAGTCATGGCTATTGCCTGACCTTCCGATCGGTAAAGTCTTTTTATTTGAAAGCTCCTTGAACTTGTGCTGCCGCTTCATTCAAATATGCAGGACCTGGACATCCAAAGAAATTTGCGTGGTGACGCATAATATGAATCCGCGGCTTGTCTATAAAGGTCTGGGAGCTGACCATGTCATTCATACTTCAAGCCATGATGTATCTTTCTTGATGAATTAATGCGGACGGAGGCATTCCTATGCAGGATGTATATATGGTAGTACTGCTGGCAGTAACGTACCTTTTGTTTTACGGCTTTTTGTCTTGGTGCAATCGGGTCGTTGAGGAGACAGGAGGCGAAAGATCATGATGGTTATCGCTGCCATCACCGTGCTTCTCTTCATTTATTTGGCTTATGCCCTGATTCATCCGGAAAAATTCTGAGCCTTTCATTCAGGAAAGCTCAGCAGACGAAGACAGCATTCATAGGAGGAAACGACAATGGGAATATTGCAAATCACCGTCGTGATTGTCATTCTAGTCCTGCTGGTCAAACCATTAGGGACCTATTTATATCACGTCTTTTCCAATGAAGGCAATCGTACGGATACCTGGTTTGCTCCTGTGGAGAAGGCAATCTATGCGGTAACAGGGCTGAAGAACCGCCAAGGGATGACCTGGAAGACGTATGCTCTAAGCTTCATCCTGACGAATATCGTCTTTGTGGCAATCGGCTATCTCATCCTTCGGGTTCAAAACGATTTGCCGCTGAACCCGAATGGTATTGATAATATGGAAGAAACGCTGTCGTTCAATACGGTCATCAGCTTTATGACCAACACGAATCTGCAGCATTACAGCGGGGAGTCGGGGTTATCCTACTTCTCGCAAATGGCTGTCATTACGATGATGATGTTCACCTCGGCGGCGACGGGGCTGTGCGCAGCTATTGCTTTTATACGCGGAATCACGAGCAAGGGAGAGACGATTGGAAACTTTTTTGAAGACTTTGTCAAAGCGCATATCCGGGTATTTTTCCCGCTCGCTATTGGGGTCACGATGGTGCTTGTAGCGCTTCATGTGCCGCAAACGCTGCAGCCGACCTTAAGCGTCAACACGTTGGAGGGAAGCCGGCAGCAAATCGCTATCGGGCCTGTAGCTTCGCTGGAATCCATCAAGCATCTGGGAACGAACGGAGGCGGCTTTTCCGGAGTCAACTCGGCTCATCCCTTTGAAAATCCGAGCGGTTTGACGAATGTGCTTGAAATTTTGTCAATGTGGTCTTTGGCGGCTGCCCTTCCGTACACGTACGGACGGTTTGCACGCAATCGGAAGCAGGGCTGGGTTCTATTCTCGGCGATGATGATTTTGTTCCTACTGTTTCTGTCACTCGTCTATACAGCGGAATCGGCGGGGAACCCGCTGATGAACAAGCTGGGAATCGACGCTTCGCAGGGCAGTATGGAGGGGAAAGAGGTCCGCTTCGGTATCGCGCAATCAGCGCTGTTTACAACGGTAACGACGGCGGCGACAACCGGCTCAGTCGATAATATGCACGATACGCTGACGCCGCTCGGCGGAATCACACCGCTCGCTCTGATGATGCTGAACTGCGTATTCGGCGGGAAAGGCGTAGGACTGATCAATATGCTGATGTATGCCATTCTTGCAGTATTTCTGGCCGGTTTGATGGTGGGACGTACACCGGAGTTTCTCGGCAAAAAGATCGAGCCGCGTGAAATGAAGCTGATTGCTATAGCGATTCTGGCGCATCCTTTCATTATTCTGATGCCCACGGCTCTTGCACTGGCAACGGAGTTAGGCAGGGCAGCTATATCAAATCCGGGCTATCACGGGATATCGCAGGTTTTGTATGAGTATACCTCCTCGGCCGCCAATAACGGGTCAGGATTTGAAGGCTTAGGCGATAATACGCCGTTCTGGAATATATCCACCGGTATCGTCATGCTGTTCGGTCGTTATATATCGATGATTGCCCTCTTGGGGGTGGCGGGTTCCCTTGTACGCAAGCAATGGGTACCCGAGACCATCGGCACGTTCAGAACGGATAACCGTTTGTTCGTAGGAATTCTGGTAGGTACGGTATTGATTATCGGGGCGTTGACGTTCCTGCCGGCCATCGTGCTGGGGCCTATCGCAGAACATGTAACGATTCGTTAAATAGGAGAGGCGAAACTGTATGAGCAAGATGAATGCAAACCAGCATCGGAAATCGATGCTCAATTCGGCGATCGTCATGAATGCCGTTAAAGATAGCTTCTTGAAGCTGAGTCCGGTTGTGATGATGAAAAATCCCGTCATGTTCGTTGTAGAAGCGGGCACCTTGGTCGTGCTGCTTATGACCGTGTTTCCTGGCTACTTTGGAACGGAGAACAGTGTAGGCTTCAATTTTACCGTATTCGTTATTTTATTATTCACCGTACTGTTTGCAAATTTCGCGGAAGCGCTGGCGGAGGGGAGAGGGAAGGCGCAAGCCGACTCTCTCAAAAAAACCAAGCAGGAAATTACGGCAAACAAAATCGTGAATAACGGCTCCGGTATCAAGGTGGTGCCTTCTACCCAGCTGCGCAAGGGGGACCTGGTCGTCGTGTCCCAAGGCGAAATGATTCCGGGTGACGGCGAGGTCATCGAAGGGCTGGCTTCGGTCGATGAATCGGCGATTACAGGGGAATCCGCTCCCGTCATCAAAGAAGCCGGCGGAGATTTCAGCTCCGTCACCGGCGGAACACGCGTCGTCAGCGACAAAATCAAAGTGCGGATTACGAGCGATCCCGGCGAATCGTTCATAGACCGGATGATATCGCTGGTCGAGGGCGCCCAGCGTCAGAAGACGCCTAATGAGCTGGCATTGAATACTTTGCTGACCAGCTTGACACTTATTTTTCTGATCGTTGTCGTGACCTTGGCACCTATCGCGGGCTATTTGGAGATTCGCCTGGAGATTCCGGTGTTAATCGCATTGCTCGTGTGTCTGATTCCGACAACGATCGGAGGCTTGCTGTCGGCCATAGGGATTGCCGGTATGGACCGGGTTACCCAATTCAATGTGTTGGCTATGTCGGGCAAAGCGGTAGAAGCAGCCGGGGACATCAATACGATGATCCTTGATAAAACAGGAACGATCACTTACGGGAACCGCATGGCAAGCGATATGCTGCCAATCGGGTCGGAACGTATAGAAGACTTGGCCGGATGGGCGGCTGTCAGCTCCATAAAGGATGAAACCCCCGAAGGCCGGTCCGTGCTGGAATGGATGAAGAAGCAGGGCCTAAGCTATGACGAAGCGCTTGGAGAAGGCGGCGAATTCATCGAATTCAAAGCGGAAACCCGAATGAGCGGTATCGATCTGGCGGATGGACGCAAGGTTCGCAAGGGGGCAGTCGATGCGGTGAAGCAGTGGGTCATCGCTCAAGGCGGCATCATCCCGGCGGATTTGGAGAGCAAGAGCAACGCCATTGCCTCGGAAGGGGGTACACCTCTGGCGGTGGCGGTAGATCAACGGCTGTACGGGCTGATTTATTTGAAGGATACTGTGAAGCCGGGCATGAAGGAGCGCTTTGAAGAACTGCGCAGGATGGGGATCAAGACCATCATGTGTACCGGGGATAATCCGCTGACGGCGGCGACCATTGCCCGTGAAGCGGGAGTGGATGATTTTATCGCCGAGAGCAAGCCGGAGGATAAAATAGCGGTGATCCGCCGGGAGCAGGCGGAAGGCAAGCTGGTCGCAATGACAGGCGACGGGACGAACGATGCCCCGGCGCTCGCCCAGGCGGACGTGGGCCTGGCGATGAACAGCGGAACGGTCGCGGCCAAGGAAGCGGCCAATATGGTTGATCTGGACTCCGATCCGTCTAAAATCATCGAAGTGGTTGCTATAGGGAAGCAGCTGCTCATGACCCGCGGTGCGCTGACCACGTTCAGCATTGCAAATGACGTAGCCAAATATTTCGCTATTATCCCTGCCATGTTCACCTTAGCTATTCCGCAAATGGAGGCTTTGAACATTATGCGGCTCGGTTCCCCGATGTCGGCTATCCTATCGGCATTGCTATTTAACGCCATCATTATTCCGCTGCTGATCCCGCTTGCTATGAAGGGAGTGGCTTATAAGCCCATGACCGCATCCAAGCTGCTTAGCAGAAACATCGTGGTGTACGGACTAGGCGGGGTAATCGTACCGTTCATTGGGATCAAGCTCATCGATTTGATCGTGAATGTATGGATGTAGAGATAGAGGAAGGGGCGCTCTTGTCCACGGACCGGGCCCCGGATCAGAGAGGAATGAGAATGTATGAAACCTTCGACTTCAGCTACAGCTTCAGCGGCGCATCCAAGCGTCGGAACGGTTTCCTTCTTTACCGTGCTTCGGATTGCCGTCGTTTTTATCGTTCTGTGCGGGATTGTATATCCTCTGGTATGCACGGGTCTGGCTCAAGTGTTGATGCCGGGCAAAGCCAATGGCAGTCTGGTGAGCAATGCCTCGGGACAGATTGTAGGCTCCGAGCTCATCGGACAAAGCTTTACCGATCCGAAATGGTTCCAGGGACGGGTATCGAGTATCGATTACAAGGCGGAAGCTTCGGGAACAAACAACTATGCCCCGTCCAACCCTGAGCTGATCAAGCGCACTCAAGCTTCCATCGAGGAGTGGAAGGCGAACAACCCCGATGTTCCGATCAGCAAGCTGCCTATTGATTTGATTACGAACTCGGCATCCGGTCTCGATCCGCACATCAGCCCGGAATCGGCTCAAGCGCAGGTTCCCCGAATCAGCAAGCTGACGGGCATCCCGCAGGAGCAGCTGAGCAAGCTGGTGGATGCTCATATAGAAGGAAGAGACTTGGGATTGTTCGGTGAGCCGAGAGTGAACGTGCTTAAGCTCAACATCGACTTGGAGGCATTGACCCATAAATGATGCTTCATTGAAGTCCAGAAGCTCAGCAGGGAGGCGCCGAGATGGAGACCTTTAGAGGAAAGACGCCCGAGGAAATCTTATTATCCATATCCAGGCTTCACCGCGGGCGGCTAAAGGTCTACATCGGCGCGGTCAGTGGCTCGGGAAAGACGTATCACATGCTGCGCGAAGGACATGCGCACAAGCAGCAGGGCATCGATGTCGTTATCTGCGCCGTGTCTACGATGCAAAGACCGGACACCGTGGAGCAGATCGGCGATCTCGAGCGCATTCCCAGCATTCATTGGCTCAAGGACGGCGTGGAGAAGAAGGATTTGAATCTAGAGCAGCTGATTGAACGCAATCCCGAGCTTGTTCTGGTTGACGGCCTGGCTCACCGCAACCGCAAGGATGCCCGGTTTCCCACGCGACTAGAAGATATCAAATATTTGCTAAGCCACGGCATTAGCGTCATTACGACTATTAATGTTTACGAGCTGGAAGGAGTCACCGACCTGGTAAAGCGGAGGACCGGTATGGAGGTCAGGGAAACCGTCCCTTCCGATACGCTGGAGCTGGCGGATGAGGTCGTCCTGATCGACGTAACGCCCGAAACGATGTTAGCCCGTGCCGCCGAAGGCAACTTAAGGTTCCCAGGCGACGCCGATGTCTATCAACGCGGCAATCTCGCCGTCCTTCGCGAGCTGTCGCTCCGTCTTGTGGCGGAGGGAGTGAACGAATCACTCGAAAAATATAGGGAGGAAATGGGGCTGCTCGGCCCATCGGGTGCGGGGGAGCGCATCCTGGTATCGGCGCAATACCATTGGAACGGCTCGATCCATGTCCGTAGAGGCCAGCAGATCGCCAAGCGGCTGAACGGGGATCTTCATGTCGTTACGTTTGTGAGTAATAAGAAGCAGCTGGGCAGAGAGGAGGCCGCCTTCAAGCGGTCTATCATGAAGCTGGTCGAAAAGGTCGGAGGCAGCTTCGAGGAGCTGCCGCTCTGCTCGCGAAGAGCGCTGCCCGGCATGCTGGTGCAGTATGCGGTAGAGCATAATATAACCCGAATCGTGATGGGCCATTCCAAGCAGACGCGCTGGCAGGAGCTTTGGCAAGGCTCTATCGTTCACGATATGCTTCAACAAACGAGAAACATAGACATCTTCATCGTAGCCGACAGAGCGGAGCACGAAGGAGAACGTATTCTTCCCGCCAAGCGCAAGAAGCCGGCCGAGGATCCCTACAGGAGGCTTAGCTCGCAGGAGGTTGAGCGAAGAATCGAGCAGATCAGGCGCGGCCGGTTCAAGGTATACGTTGGAGCAGCCCCAGGTGTAGGCAAGACGTATACGATGCTGCGTGAGGGCAACGATCTGCTGCGCAAAGGGGCGGAAGTGCGCATCGGTTTGCTGGAGACCCATGGCCGGAAGGAAACGCTGGCGCAGGTCGGGCAGCTGGAGACCATACGGCGCAAGGTGATCGATTACCGCGGCGCCCAGCTGGAGGAAATGGATACGGAGGAGATCCTTCGGCTTAAGCCGGAAATTGTGCTCGTCGACGAGCTGGCCCATACGAATGTCCCCGGCAGCAGGAATAAAAAACGCTACGAGGACGTCATGGAAATATTGGATGCAGGCATCTCTGTCATTTCCACGGTGAACGTGCAGCATCTGGAAAGCCTTAACGATGCCGTTATGCAGATCACGGGGGTCCGGGTCCGTGAAACGGTGCCGGATCACATTCTGTGGCTGGCTGATGAAGTGCAGCTTATTGATGTGGCGCCCGAATCCCTCCGGAGGCGAATGAAGGACGGCCAAATTTATGCCATGGACAAAGTAGATCAAGCACTGGGGAATTTCTTTAAAACAGGGAATTTAATTGCTTTGCGTGAGCTGGCGCTGCGGGAGATTGCCGATGACGTAGACGAACGGCTCGAATCCCGGGAGCGCAAAGGGGCCTTAAGAGGACCATGGCGCAGGCAGGAGGTTATCTTCGTATGCGTCAATACCTCACCGCATGCGGAGAGGCTGATCCGCAGAGGATTTCGCATCGCGCACCGGCTTAAGGCCATATGGATAGTGACTTTTGTACAGCCGAATGACAGACCGGTTACTCCAGAGCTATCGGAAAGGCTCGATGCCATTGGGCAGCTGACGGAAAGACTCGGAGGAAAGTTTCACATTTTATCAGCCTCAAGCCGACATCAGATCGTGGATGTGTTGGCTGCTAAAGCCAATGAGGTTAAGACAACACAGATGATTATTGGGCAATCCAGACGAACGCTATGGCAGGAATGGTGGCATCAATCTTTGGTGAAGAGGCTGCTTCGCTCCTCTCGCCATATGGATGTGCTTGTCGTTGCCGACTTTGACCCGAAATTTCAAGTTTAAGCCAGTATCACAGCATATCAGCATGGGAGAGAGAGCAATGGGAATCTTTATTTTCGTATTTATTTGTTTATTTGTATCCGGGTACTTGTTTATCAATATGTTCGACAATACTCGTCAAACGCATAAAGCGGCCGTGCGGAAAAGAATAGTCATCTCGTTTTGCCAGGCCATCATTATTTCGGGTATCATCCAGTTTATTATTCATTAGCAGGAAATATCGCTAAGAAAGGGGCTTTTCACCGGGAAAGGCCCCTTTCGTCATGGATTAGAGCGCAGAAGTGCCGGTTACTGATTAATGAATTGCTTCAAGGGACCGATCACTAGGTTCATTCCGTCTACCATGCCTTGAAGATAAACAACCTTCTCGATATCATGAGGATTTTTATCGGCTACATCCGACAGCTTCCTGCGAAAATTGTATTGGGTCGTTTCCAGGTTGGCAACCAGCCCCGTAAAGTCCTTGACCGCTTTCTGGCATTCTGTAAAATCCTGCTCGGTAAACAGGTCATTGTTCTTGCTGATTAACTCTTTAATAAAATGATCGGTATACTGTGACATGCAGTTCAACTCCTTAAAGCTTTTCAGCAGTTTCCGTACGGCAAAGCATAGCTTATCGTTTGTTCTCAAGGCCGTTTCTATACATGCAAAGGCCCTTGACACTTCCAACTGTAATCGATATAATAACAGTATGAAAGGCAAACAGCAGCAAATAGCGATCAGGTTTATGAGGAGGCATCACTGTGAATAGCGAGTTTACAATAGCGGTTCATAGTCTGGTATTGCTCGCTTACAGACCCGATCATATGGCCACAAGCGATATGATCGCCCACAATGTATGCACCCATCCGGCGCGAGTGCGCAAAGTCATGGCGCTGCTTCGCAAGCACGGTTATGTAGCCGCCAAGGAGGGAACCGGGGGAGGATTTTTGCTCCATTGCGATCCTTCACAGGTCACACTGGCTGAGATGTATCGTTTAACCTCTATGGGGTCCGTCAAGCCGGGATGGTGTTCGGGCGACGTGGAGCAGGATTGTATGATTGCATGTAATATGGCTGTGGTGATGGATGACATATTCGCTGGGGCGGAGAAGCAATTGATTGAATATTTCGGTCAATGGACGATCCGCGATGTATTGGAGCGGCTGCGTCGAGAGCAAGAGAAGAAACGTTAGCGTTTCTTTTTCCGGGCCAAACTGTTACGAATAAGATCTCAGTTAGGGTATGCCTATCGTTTGCGGCAAGGAAGCCTTGGTAAATGGCAGGTAAACTGTAATTCGTTTAATTTCAGTTAAGCAGATCCTTATTTGAGGAAGGAGAGTGGCAGTAATGACATCGATCCGTCAGGATTGGATTAAGGTAAGCGATTGGGTTAGCGGAACGTCGGCGGAGGATGAGAAATTTATAGGCTATGTGGAATCCATTGATGCCTATGGGACGGTGAAGGTTCGGGTTACCCAATGCGATCATGAAGAAGCGATCGGTCAAGTCGTTACCAGCTCGTTGGGCAAATTGTCTAAGCTGACCGATTATGTGCCGGTAGAAGCGGGTCTCCGCAGCTTGATGGATCTGGCCTTAATGACTCGCGATCAGGAATGGTTTGACGATTTGTACGCGAATCTCCGCATGCTGCAATTTGATCCAAACCGTAACGACAAGCCTTTCCATGGATACGGTTCAGGCCCTTCTATTAGTCGAGTTCGAATCGATTAATAGTTTAGGTTGATATATATCAAGGTTAAAACTATTTAAAGGAGAGTGCATACTATGTCTTTGATTAAAGTAGAAGATCACAATTTTAAAGAAACGATTGCTCAAGAAGGTGTCGTGCTGGTAGATTTCTGGGCTCCGTGGTGTGGTCCTTGCAAAATGATCGCCCCTGTTCTGGAAGAGATGAGCCAGCAATTGGGCGACAAGCTGACGATTGCCAAAATGAATGTGGATGATAATCCGGAAACTCCCGGAGCTTACGGTATTATGAGCATTCCGACTATGAAGCTGTTCAAAAACGGCGTCGAAGTGGCTACAGCTGTCGGTTTCAGACCATTGGGTGATATGCTGTCCTGGGTAGAGCCCCATTTGGCCAACTAATGGAAAAGGATAAAAACATAACAACCCTGCGGGTACCTGGATCATCCGGGAAACCGTAGGGTTGTTTTTTTACGTTATAAATCCTTGCGGTTGAACATGAATAATCCTGCTGCTATCGCAGCGAGGGTATAACAAGCCGCATAGAGTAAAAACGAATTGGATGGGACTTGGCCGATGCCGAACGGGCCGAGAGCGGAGTCCAGTTCTGCAATCCCCTGCAGCTCGGGGAGATAGAACATCTCGGAGAGCATGCGATGTTGAAGGGATTCGGTAGGCATGGCGAGGGACATTAATCCCGCTATAGTTGTCAACGGTTTGACGGCGTCGTTGTCCAGTCTGGCGATGCTTCCTACCTTTTCGATCATTCCGCCAAGCCACCCCGCTCCGTACAGCATGGTCATAAACACGCCGTTCCCCAAAGCGGAGAATATGCACGATCCAAGCATCGAGACGGAGACCAGGATCGGAACTACGGAGGCGAATAGCAGAAACGATTTGATCAGTGCGAATAGATCGGAGGGAACCCCCGAATGGTAATCGGTGATCCATAAAATCGAAACGAACAGCAGGGCGGCGTACCCTATTCCCAAGGTCACATAGCCGATCCACCGGCCCATATACCAATGCCAGCGCGGAACAGGACGAGGCATGAGCGCCTGCAGCACCCCTTGCTCCGCTTCTCCCGAGATAACGGCAAAGGAGCTGAAGATGGATAGAAAAGCGATAACAAAGGCTCCGAAAAAGAAGCCTAGCGTTAAAGTAATACTGCCTAGTGTAAAGCTTTGAATAAGATAAGTTATGCTGGTCTTATCCTGCGTGTCATGAAGCCGTGCTCCGATGGTTTGAGCGACAAACCAAAAGGCGAGCAAAAAAACGATCGTCATGAGCAGTGTCAACAGCATAACTCTTTTGCGCAGAAGCTCTTTCCAGGTCATTGCGATGATAGCGTTCATGCGCGTTCCCCCCTATGACTCAATCCGGACACGGCGCTCATGAACCATTCGTCCAGCCTTGTTTTCGATTTTTTCACCTCATACAAGGTCATGCCTTGCTCAATCACGAGGCTGTTCAGCCAGCCAATCTGCTCGTCATCCTCCAGCTCCGCTTCCAGCCATACGGAATCGCTGTCGTGTGGCACCCCCAGCGAGGCTGTTGCGATCGGAAGACCTGTCATGTCCTGAAGACATGTCAAACCAAACGGCGTGAACCCGCCGACACGCAAGTGCCAGCGGGTTTTCTCCTGCAGCACGTCGGAGACGGCTCCGGTGTGCAGTATATTTCCATTATTAAGCAGGGCGACTCGGTCGCACAGCATTTCGACGTCCTCAAGCAAGTGAGAGTTAAGGAATATCGTTTTTCCTTGCCCGCGAAGCATGCGCAGGAGATCACGCACCTCCATGCGTCCGATAGGATCCAGCGCGGAGGCCGGTTCATCCAGGAATACGAGCTTCGGATCGTTAACGAGAGCGCAGGCTAAGCCCAGTCGCTGCTGCATGCCCTTGGAATAGTTCTTCACGCGGTCTCGCCCGCGAAGACCGATTCCTACTTGATCAAGCAGCTCGGGAACGCGTTTTCCGGCTGTGACAGGATCCATGCCGCACAGCTTGGCATGCAGCTTCACAACCTCCTCGCCGCTCAGCCATTCCTGATAGCGGTACAGCTCCGGCAAGTAACCGATATGGCGCCGCGCTTCTACAGAGCCGATCGGTTCGCCCATGATCATCGCGCTCCCTCCGGTAGGACGGATGAGGCCGACGAGCATTTTGACGAAGGTGCTCTTGCCCGCGCCGTTAGGGCCGAGGAAGCCAAAGGCTTCCCCCGCACCAACTTGAAGCGTAATACCGCGGCAGCCGCGGCCGTTTCCGTAATCTTTGCTTAAATTCTGAGCATCAATCATGGTTTGGCTCACAACTTGATCAACTCCGTTACTTTAGCAATAAGGGCGGCGCGGCTCGTTAGCCCATTGCTGCCGTCAACCCTGTACAGCTGCCCTTGCTTCACCCAGGTTGCCGAGTAGAAGGTTGTCTTGCCCTGGTTGTATTGATTGGTGCTTACGATGACGTCTACGCCCTCGACCTTCACCTTTTCGACCTGGCCATTGTCTATAATAGGTAGCGGAACGGAGCCGCCTTGCAGGACACCGGCTGTTTGCAGGCTTTCCTTAAGGTTCTGAGGCAAAAGCGGGAATTGCAGCACCGCATCCAGCGCCTCGGCTACCGGAATGGACGGATCGACCGTAATTGTCGGCACCGGTGTTTGCGAGAACGAATAGCCCTTGGAATCTCCCTTCTCGGAGGAATCTTTGATTACATACAGGTGAACAGCCTCGCCCATTTCCAGCGTGATCGGTTTGCCGTCTACGGAGGCCGGCAGCAGCTTCGTTGCCCCCAGGCGTTTCATGGCTTTGTTAACCTCATCCACATTCATATTAAAAGTAAGGCTGTTGGATGGGGAAACATAGATTTTATTTTTGGCATCATATTCAGGCGGGATAACAATTTTATGTCCAACAATTTTGGATGCTTCAGAAGCCTCGACCTCGCCGATAGGTTTGCCGGACGTTTGGGAGAAGGTTCCGAACTTGTTGATCGACTCCCGTTCCTTGCCGTCCCCGAAAGCACCGTTCAAGATCGTTTGCAAATCATTTTCCTGTACCACGGTAAGCTGCTGCATGCGGAACTTGTTCAAGATCGCCGCAAGAGCCTGGTTGCCGGAAGGCGTAGCGACGGTAACGGCGATAACCCCTGCCGCGGCGGCGCCGGCAACCCATTTTTTGTTCTTATGCAGCCAGCTGGCGAACGATCCGGATTGCTTGGTATGTCCGGATTCCGGGCTGTTAGGGTAAGCCTGCGGAATTGCTGGCTGGCTTGCGCTTCCTGCCATCGCCGGAGCTTCCGTTACGGAAGCTGTAAGAGGAGCGGCTGCGGCATCCGCCGTCAGTTGTTCGGACCAGCGGGACCATTGAGGCTGCGCAGGTTCTTGAGCAAGCTTTTTCTGCAGCTTGGCCCAAGCGGCATCCGTTACCTCTCTATCATTCTTTTTAGTAGATTCGCTCATCGAATTTCCTCCTATTCCATACGTGCATGTGCTTGCGTTTGCGCTTCGGCATGTTTTCTTAACCGTTCTGTAGCCCTGTGCAGCAGGGTTCCGACCAAAGGGGGGCGAACCTGGAGCTGCTCGGCGATTTCCGCGTAGCTGTATCCCGAGTACTTGAGGAGAAGCGCCTTGCGGTCTCGTTCGGGCAATTCCTCCAGCCATTCACGCATTTCCTCCTGGTCGAGCTGTTTCATCAGAAGCTGCTCGTTAGACGGCTGCTCCTCTTCCGTGCTGAGGATGTGCAGGGATTGCTTCTCATGCAGAGCGCGCTCCCGGGCCTTTTTATTCAAATGGTCGTAGGCGATCCTTGTCAGCACCCGATGCAGCCAGGCGCCTATCACAGACGGTTCGTCCGGAGGGTTGCGGTAGAGACGCAGGAACACCTCCTGAGCCAAATCTTCTGCGGCCGCCTCATCTCTGACAAGCCCGATGAGCTTGCGGCGAACGGTAGGGTAATGTATATAAAACACTTCGCGAAAATAATCAGATGTTTGTTGTTGTTGCGGTTCCAATCGATTGTCCTCCTTTCAGCTGCAGCTATATATAAGACGGAGCATGACATGATTTTGTATCAGCAGCCGAAACAATTGGAAAACATTTTGTCCTTTTTTATTATAACCCGGCGCAGGCTGTCGTTTTGCAGTTATAATGGAGGGGAACAGCTAAGCAGCCATGACGGCTGTAAAAGGGAAAGCTAAAGCCTCCGAACATGCAAATAACAAAAAGGAGTCGTTGTCATGGTTCCAGCTTTATTCGTTGCTCACGGAATGCCTACATTAGTGCTGGAAACGAACTCTTATACGAAGCTGCTGCGTAATTTGGGATTGCTGCTTCCGAGACCTAAAGGGATAGCCATTTTCAGTGCGCATTGGGAGCATCCTGTGCAGATGATCTCAAGTGCACCTCAACTGGAGACGATGTATGATTTTTTCGGCTTTCCGGAGCCGCTTTACGAATTGGACTATCCGGCCAAAGGGGATCTGGTACTAAGCATGGAGATCGAAAGGCTGTTGTCCGGCGAAGGGATCCGGTGTGAGCTGAATCATCGAAGGGGACTGGACCACGGCGTATGGACCGTAATGAAGCTGCTGTACCCCGAAGCCGATATTCCGCTGGTATCTCTGTCGGTACATCCCAGGCTGGTTCCCGAGGAGCAGTACCGGATAGGCAAAGCCTTGCTTGCTTTAAGGGAACAGGGGGTCATGATCATCGGCAGCGGCGGCACCGTACATAATCTGTCGAAGCTGAGATGGGAGAGCGAGGGAGCCGATAAATGGGCTGTACATTTTGATCGGTGGCTGGCGGATAAAATCAACGTGTGGGATTTGGAGTCTCTATTCGATTATGCGCAGAGGGCGCCCTATGCCCAAAAGGCTGTGCCGACCCAGGAGCATTTGGCTCCTCTCTTTATATGTATGGGTGCCGCCGACCGGAACCGGTCCGCCAGACTGCTGCATCAGCAGTATCAATACGGCACAATGAGCTTATCGGCATGGATGTTCAAATAAGCTGCCGAAGCATTGCAGCTATCGGCTGGTGCATGGGAGAGTGAAGGAACGGCAAAAAACAGAGCCCGCACCAGGTGCGAGCTCTGCCCCATCGTTTAGTTCATCTTTATCCAGCTATCCCACTCATGGACGCCGATACCGCCGAAAGAAGGGCGGCCTCCTATTTGCTCCAGCAATGCCGACAATTCCTGCATCATAAGGGCTTCGCTTTTGCCGTAAAACGTACCCGGCTCGCCGCTGTCAACCGTATCTACAGCTACAAGCACAGGGACGCCGGCCTGGTCGGCTTCAGCCAGCTCGGTTTGGACTGACGAGGCAATGTCTTGGGCTTTATTGAAATACGCCATCAGCGTCACTTCATCCATACGGCGAATAAGCCAATCCGACAAGGTTGTCCTGCCTCCTTGTCCGTCACCTACTTGAAACGAATCCAGCCACACCGGCATATCCATGCCGACGGTCAGAGTGGAATCGCTCTTCACCTCCTCGACAAATCCGCTTACCGTGTCTTTCCAAAGTCCAATGACCCTATCCGAATCCTTACGCCATTCTGGCAGTACATAAGGCTCCACATCCAAGTGAATTCCGGCAAACCGCTCCTCAGGAAGGACACTCCCGTTATAGCTTTTCACCCAGTCGATGAACTCGTACATGCGCTTGTTATACTCAGGAAGCACCCAATTCGGAGCGCCGCCCAGCGCTTGAATCTCGATGTGCTGAGCGTTCGCCTTGCGAATGAAGCTGCTGTAGTAAGAAGCGGGGTAGCTCGAATCCACCAGCAAGTAGACCCGGTTCACTCCTTTGCTCGTCAACTGCTGCAGCGTGCTGTCCGCTTCTTGGCCTATCACATACGGATTCCACATCCACGTGCTGAGAACCTGTTGGCCGTTAGCCTCAGCAGCCAGGGCGGAAGTCCCGTATAACAAGGACAGCCCTGTAAGCACCTGTCCGGCTAGTAAGCAGCTTAGCAGCAACCGGCATAACCTCCTTCTTGTCTTTGAAGTATTGAATAGTTTCATGTGCCGCAGAGTCACTTTCCTGCTCCTTCCAAATTCAATGTTGGCCTTAGGATGTACCTGATCGTTTAAGCTTATTTGATTCATGTAATTCCCGGCATCCGTCGCTTATCATTGAGTCTGGGCCGAAGGGAGGGGAGCAAGCGTATCCTTCGGCGGCTTTTTACCTTGCTCCGCGAATAGACTTTGCAAAATCGGATAGCTCTTCTTAAGCCGTTCATGATAATCGACTTTGTTCCAATGATCCCATTTGTAGGCCAGAGGTTCCTGCTTTTCTTTCCCCTCGGCACCGCGAACCCAGTGCGGCTCGACGCGGATCGACTTCACATCGTCGAATTTAAGCGCTCCGGCTTCGTAAGGGTACTTCCATGCCTTGTGCTGGCTCGGATCGGTGAAGCCCAGCATCATCCAAGGAATACGCACCTCGATAACCGGGCCGGAAACGAACCAGTCCGCCAAACTGTTGAAATCCGGGCTTGCCGGATCGGTCGTGCCTTGATGAAGCTGACCGAGCTCCACATCCTCGAAGGGAACCTTTTCCTTTGTTTGCGGCAGTACAAAGCCTTTGTTGACAGGCAGCTTATACGGCAGGAAGATTCCGTTCTCCGCATGAGCCCAGCTCTCCTGCCACGGCATCAGCTTCTTCTGGTAGCCGTACAGCCAGCTGTGATAATCGTAGGCGCTGCCGATGTACAGGGAGGAATCTTCGGCCCCCTGCAGCTTCATGACAAATTCTTGACCGCTGCTAAAGCTAACACCGGGCGCTTGATCCGCCGTAGTGCTTCCGCCATTCAAGGTGTCGAAGCCAAGGTATAAGGGGTTGTCTCCAAGCTTCCAATCGCCTTGGGAATTTCTCAGCATCAAATACAAGTACGCTTCATCGTGGGAAACCGACAGACTGTAGCCCGGATACTGCTTGGTTTCCACCTGCTTTCGACGATCCCAATCTCCCGTCTTGCCGTCCAGCACGATCGTATCCTCCGGCGATTTGCCCGGTTCAACGGCCAGCACCCCAAAATGCTCCTCGTTGGTAAGCATATTTCGCCAATACGGCCGCCTTGCAATAGGCGTATCCAGCTCGAGCGTGTTCCAGGTGATTTTGAACCATTCGTCCTGCCACGAGAACAAGACGGCGCCGTCGTAATTTTCGTTGTATATGCTTTGATATAGAGCGGCGTCGATTTCACCCTGCTCCTGCTCGGTATGCAGGCCCTGGTTGCGGTTCAGCGGACCGTAGTGGGCGAGGCCTCGGGAGCTAGGGACACCATACTCCGCCACAATCAACGGAATGCCTTTGTGATGCTCTCTTAAATCATGCAAATAACCGGCGTACGGATTGATTTCGCCCGTACTGTCCTTATAGGTCTGGTACTTATCCTCGTAGCTCAGCAGATCGGGATAATAAGGATAAATATGGTAAGAAGCGAAGTAGCCTGCCTTCCACGATTCCTGTGGATGAATATGCATCGGATCGACAGATACCAAATCTTCGTTCTCCGCCGGTTCATTCGGATGCGTAAGCGGGTCCGTTGTCACCCAGTTGGTGAATGAAACCGGATGCTGCCAGCCGTATTTCATCTCCTCCTGTGCTACGGTTTCAAGCATTTGCGCAAGCCAGCTTTCGAATGCAGAAGCCTCCGGCTTGGCCTGGAAATACGTCCCTTGAAACGGCTTCAAATCCGGATGCGCATCATTGGTTGCCTTGACCGCATAAGGATCCCATTCTGTGCCTACGACCCAGCCCAATACATAGGGCGAAATGTCCGCATCGTATTTGCCGGAAGCATGTCCAGGCTTGGCCTTTCGGTTGAGATTGCCGTGAACGGCATGGACGGCGTCTTGAATCTCTTGTTTAAATACGGCTATCGTATCTTCCTGATAGGCATCCCTCCCTTCGCCGCCATTCCCGTTCAACTGGTCCTCCGGGGCCCAAATGCCGTGAAGCACGTAGAGCGGGTCTTGGCGGCCGCTGTTGAATTCCGCCAGAGCCTCGTAGAAGTAGGGCGGCAAAATCGTATAGACGCGGATGACATCGGCATGCATCTCTTTGATTTGCCCGAACCAGCGCAGGTAATCTTCCTTGGTCGGACTGAGCTCTCCCGGCGCATGGCCGGGAGTAGTCGCGCCCAGATTGACGCCGGTCCAAAATTGCGGTGTCCAGCCGCTGCCGTTGTATACTTCTAAATGGCCGTCTTTAACCGAGGAGGTCTGCTTAATTCCCTGCTCTTCGAATACCGGCAGCACCGATTGCGGAGCGGTCTTGGCCGGTCCGGCGAACCAGCCTCTTGTCCCATGCGATAACGTCCATGCAAGCGCCGCAACGGCAAACAGCGCAAGGACCGCCAGAACGAGCAGGGGGCGTTTGTTAACCGAATTCACTTGCATGATATCCTCCTTTTAAAAAGCTCTATCTTCTTATCTATGAAGGGTGTGATGTTTAGATTGTTGAAAAACCTGATAATCTGAAAATTAGCTTCGGTACCCCAATGGGGTATCCCCCTCCGGTCGCTGTTGTTCTCAGGAAATAAGGATTATATTTTGCTTTATAGTGGAAATTTCCTGAGAACAAAGGCGAACGCTACCGCTCCTACAGGGGATACCCCATCTATTACCTTTCGTATTTTCCGTATGACAAAGCTTTTCAACAATCTGGGTGTCGATAGACGGTTTTCTCTCCACAATAGAATTTATAAGATTCCGAGATCATCGGAAGTGAAAATTGTATTTGGCGATAAAAACTTCCGCTTAACGCGGTCGCTCATCTACGGAAGGACGTCGATAAAAGTTTTATCACTTCAAACATAAGGATGTGCCCGACTTTACGAGTGTCATTTTATCGGTGCTGCAGCTGAGCTCCCGTTCCTCCTTCACTTCGATTCCGAGCGCTCTAAGCCGTTCCTGATTGGACCAGCTGTATGTGAATTCAGCCGGAATCGGCTGAGGCACCTGACGCAGCTCGGCAAGCTGGCCCCTCAGCTCCTGATTCCAGGCGAACTGTTCCTTCGTGTACATGCCGGTGACGAGCAGCGCATTCGCTGCAATCAATACGGCCAAGGTCCAACCGGCAGCCTTTATGGTCCGGTAGCCGTTTTGCAGACTCAGCGCCAGCCAGACGCAGATCAGCGGCACGAACCATAGCTGCGGCACGTAGCGGGCCCACCACGCCGCCGGATTGACGAACGCCGAGGCCGCCAGCAGCAGGATAATGCCAATGGCCGCTAACGTCCAGCCGGTGCGCCTGCGAAAGGCGAGCAGCAGCACCAGCAGCGACAGGATCAGCGCCCCGCTGAACAGAGGGCCGAAGCCGGACACCGCTACATCGGGCTCGCCGTACACTTGCAGCTCGCGGTCCGTGAAGGTGAACGGCCATTTGAATTGGGTCGGCCTTTTCTCCGTGCTGTTGCCGACGGTCGTCGCAAAATAGGAGGAAGCCGCTTGCTCGAAGCGGTTCATCATTTCGAGGTTGCGCGGGATGAAGTTTTTGACGACGTCAATCGCTTCTTCACCGGCTAGCGGGTAGAACGGATGCCCGTCCCGGACGGTATTCGTCACATACGGGTTGTAGCCGACCAGCAGGACGCCCGCTAGCCCGCCGATAGCGCCGATGCGGAACAATCGCTTCAAGAGCCCGAATTGCTCACTCATATATAAGACGATGAGAAGCCCGACGGTCAGCAGGCCTGCATACGCGATCGCTGTAAATTTGATATTCATGATGAGAATCATGGTCAAGGTATAGCCGATCAGCAGAATCCGGTTTGCACGTGAATAGATTAATGCGCCGAGCGCAACCAGACACGGCAAGAGGGACGCCAGCAAGCCATCGACATAGTAGCTGAATGCTTGATAGATGCTGACAGGGTTTAGAGCAAGAAGCACCGCAACGATCCAGGCTTGAATGCGCTGGTTCGGCCGTAATTGGAGCAGTGCCGATAAGCTAAGCAGGGCAGAGGCGGCGATGGTAAGCAGGTTGATGGCTTTGCCGCCCTCCAGCAGGCCCGTTGCTTTATATATGGCTGCAGCCGCAGTCTCCGCGCCCTTGGCATAATGGTTGACCCAGATGCTGTTTCCTGTCGGCATGGACACAGGCGCATCATAGACCGGGTTCCACCCGTTGGAGAGCAAAATAATCGCTTCCTGGTGGTACGCTTGTCCGTCATAGGATAAATCGTAAAAATAGGCGCTGATCAGGAGACTGCCAGCAAACAGCAGGGCGGTGCACCCGATGGATGCTCCGAAGAGCCACCGAGGCAAATCCTCTCCTGAAGCCTGGAACACGAGCCATGCCGTTCCGACTGCCGCCGCAGCAGCTAGCCAAAAATGCAGCGGCAATAGCGGCACATGGACCAGGAACAATAGTGACGGAATGACGAAGCCGGCTACAACCAGCATCAATAGTGCCATTCCGGTCATCAAACTAAAGGAAGCAAGTCGGTTCTTCATTAGGTCACCCCTCCATTTTCATGCTTATACAATTGGATTTTAAGAGAGGCATTGTGAAGCCGCCCAGCCCAGCATCGTGCCAACGGCCAGTCCGCCGAGCAGCTCCAGGCGGGTATGCCCTTGACGTTCCCGCAAACCAGCTTCCGCCGTCGGGGTATTGTCACGGACCAGCTTATTGATCCATTTGGCGCTATCTCCAACAGCCCGCCGAATGCCTACCGCATCGATCATGACGATATACGTTAATGCTACGCCCAGTCCGAACATCGGGGTATCGAAGCCCTGATCGAAGCCGGTCAGCATCGTGACCGAGGAGACGACGGACGTATGGGTGCTCGGAAACCCGCCGTTCCCGATAAGATGACGCGCGTTCTGTCCATGCCGGATGCGGTTGATAGCGTATTTCAAGGTTCCGGACACGACCCATGCTATAAAAGGCAGAGCCGGATATAGGATGCGGGAGCTGATGTCCATGATCTGATCACCTCGATTCTTTTTGCCCATGGAATCTTTTCTCAAAAACTCTGCGATTAAATTCGTGATTAAATAGGGTAGCGGGGGAAGGTCCGGAAAAGAAGGCTTACCCGGTTCATGATGCCCGGGCGATCACCAGAACTCCGGCGGAGATCAGGATCGCGCCGCACCATTTTTGTACAGAAAGAGTCTCTTGGAATAAGAAGAAGCTGAGCACCATGACCAGGATATAGCTCAGACTGATCATCGGATAGGCCGTACTGAGCGGGAATTGCTTCAAAGCAAGCAGCCAGAAAATCGAGCTGAGCCCGTAGCTTCCGATACCGGCGATCACAGGCCAATAGGCCTTCAAGCCCGTCCACGTTAATAAGGCAGCCCCCGCAGGCTTAACCCCGTCAACGCCCCATTTCATCAAAATCTGCCCTGAAGCACCCAACAAGACGGAGGCAATTAACCATATGTATTTCATCACACTATTGGTTCACTCCCTTTTAATTGCTGAAAAACAGCAGGATGCAGCCGACGGAAAGGCCGTACAGCACAACCGTTATTAAAATATGCTTGTCTTCCAGCAGCAGCTTTTCCGGACGTCCGCCTTTATCCTCGATATGAATCAAATACAAATAACGGAACATGCCGTACAGCACGAAAATGAGCGTCCACATCAGATGGATCGTGCGTCCCGACGTAAATGTAAACAGAGCGTAGCTCATGATCGTGGCTGTCGTAGCGATGGCAGACATTTGGTCCAGCATTTCCACCGAATACGACTCCAGCACTTTGCGGTGAGCCCCTTTGCCGCCTTCGAGCAGCGCCAGCTCATGACGCCTTTTACCGATTGCGAGGAATAAGGCCAGCAGCATGGTGCAGATCAGAAACCAGGGCGTAAGGGCCACACCGATCACCAGACCGCCTCCGACAGCCCGCAGAACAAAGCCGGATGCAATAATCAGCAGATCGAGAATGACAACATGCTTCAGCTTTAAGGAATAGAGCACGTTCAAGAAAAAATACGCCGACAGGACAACGCCGAACAAAGGCTGAAAGCGAAACGCTACAAGAACGCAGCACAGCAGCAAGACAAACCCGAACACCAAGGCCATCTGCGGCTGAATGGCGCCGGAAGCCAGCGGCCGATGCTTCTTCTCCGGATGCATCCGGTCTCTTTCCCGATCCACGTAATCGTTCAAAATGTACACGCAGCTCGAGACGAGACAGAACAGGACGAAGCCGGTCATAGCCCGGATCAGCATATTCAAGTCTGCCTGTTGGATGGAAAAGATGAGTGCGGCGAACACCAGCAGGTTTTTGGTCCATTGCCGCGGTCGCATTAACGCCAAGTAATGCATCGGCAGCGCACGGCTTTCCCCTCGCTTCAGTTTGACTTGAGCTTTCGTTTGGTCCATACCCCATTCTCCTTTTCGTTTTGATTTTTGACACGTGCAGGGCAGAGGGGTGTCTGGGATTCCTTCGGTTCCGGCATTCATTATATCGAAAACGCCATTCGATAAAAAGAACGAAATCATGCCGTTTTTTGGAGAATTCTAGAGGATTTTTAATGATTTCGTTCTCTAAATCGAAATAATTCGCTATTTTGAATTTTTATTTTGGGTAATTCTGCGGTATACTCCAAGATATCGTTCTGTAGATAGAACAATTCGACTGTTCTCTGCATAGAACGATCTCGGCCGATACTCGACCAAGCATCTATTACAACAAAGGATCGATGGCGCATGTTGGGAAAGCGAGTGAGGAAGCTGCGCTTGGAGAAGGGACTTTCCTTATCCGAGCTGTCACAAGCCTCAGGTGTGGCCAAATCGTACCTGAGCACCCTTGAGCGGGACATTCAGTCGAACCCGTCCGTTCAATTGGCGGTTAAAATTGCAGCTGCATTGGACATCTCTTTGGAGCAGCTGGTACAGCCGGAAGTGAAGCAGCAAGCACCTTTATCGAGGCAAGACTGGTACGAGCTGTTCGAAGAGGCGGCGAATGCCGGCATTAGCCGGGAAGAGCTCAAGCGGATGATTGAACTGCAAAAACGATAGTGATGAAAACAACCACGAGGAGGAGTAAACAATGTGCGGTATTGTAGGCTATATCGGAAGCAGAGATTCGCAGCCGATTCTTTTGGAAGGATTAAAGAAACTGGAGTATCGCGGATATGACTCGGCCGGAGTGGCCATCTATACGGACAGCGGCCTGAAGCTGAAGAAAGCAAAGGGAAGAATTACTGAGCTGGAGCATAGGCTGCAATTTGAGCCTTTGGCGGGCTCGGCAGGCATAGGCCATACACGATGGGCGACCCACGGCAAGCCGTCGGATGAGAATTCCCATCCTCACACAGACAAGGATCGGACTATCTCTGTCGTACATAACGGCATCATTGAAAATCATATGCAGCTGAAGGAGGAGCTGGAGCAGCTCGGCTATACGTTCGTGTCCGAAACGGATACGGAGGTGCTGTCCCATCTGATTGCCCACTATTATGAAGGCAGTCTTGTACAGGCCGTTCGCCATGCGATTTCACGGATCCGGGGCGCCTACGCCATTGCTGTGCTATCGGCCTATGAGCCGGACAAGCTGGTGGCGGTACGAAATGCGAGTCCGCTAATTATCGGAGTCGGACACGGTGAAAATTTCATCGGATCGGATATTCCGGCCATATTGGAATATACGCGGGACGTCTATATCCTGAACGATGGGGAAATGGCCGTATTAACCCGTGAAGGGGTTGATCTCATGACCCTGGAAGGCAATTTTATCGCAACACAGCTGTTTCATATTGACTGGGACCTGCTGATGGCCGAGAAGAACGGCTTCGATACGTTCATGCTGAAGGAAATTCACGAGCAGCCGAGAGCTTACCGGGATACGATGCGCGGAAGGATCGACGAGAAGCTGCAGAAGGTCGTGCTGCCGGGGATGCAGCTTACCGGGGAGCAGGTTCGTTCCATAAAGCATATTCATATCGTCGCCTGCGGAACCGCCTATCATGCGGCATTGGTCGGGAAGAACGTCATCGAACGGCTGACCCGCATCCCCGTGGAGGTGGATTTGGCATCGGAATATCGATACCGGATGCCTGTCATTCCGGAATCTACCATGGTCATTGCCGTCAGCCAGTCCGGCGAAACCGCCGATACGCTCGCAGCGATGCGCGAAGCGAAGGAGAACGGTGCACGAGTACTGGCCATAACCAACGTGGTCGGAAGCTCCGTCGCGCGTGAAGCCGACGATGTTCTGTTTACGCTGGCGGGGCCGGAGATTGCCGTTGCCTCGACCAAAGCCTGTACGACACAGCTGATCGGCTTCTATTTGCTCGGATTGTATATGGCGGAAGCACGGGGTACTATCGATAAAATTACGCAGCTCGAGCTCCTTGCAATGCTTGAACGGCTGCCTATGCAGGTAGAAGGGATGCTTCAGTACCTGCAGCCGATAGAACAGCTCGCCCATCAAATAACGCGTCATGAGCATCTGTTCTTTATCGGCCGGGGACTGGATTACTGCGTCGCGATGGAAGCTTCCCTCAAGCTGAAGGAAATCTCCTACATTCATTCGGAGGCTTATGCGGCAGGAGAGCTGAAGCACGGATCGCTGGCCTTGATCGAGGACGGAACCCCCGTCATTGCCCTGGCAACCGATGACCGGCTGATGGAGAAGACCCTCAGCAATATTAAAGAAGTCAAGGCGCGGGGGGCGTACGTTATCGGCATTGCATTAGAGGGCAACACCGAGGTTGCCAAGACAGCGGACCATGTCATTTATGTGCCGTATACCCATTCTCTGCTGACGCCTGCCGTTAGCGTGATCCCGCTGCAGCTGCTGGCTTATTATACCGCTGCCCTCAGAGGCAACGATGTGGACAAGCCGCGCAATTTGGCCAAAAGCGTTACGGTAGAATAAATAAAAAATACAGCGTGCTGTTGGAGGAGAGAAACGTATGGAGATGGAGCCATTACAACAGACGGCTTCCGTATTGTACGTACTGGGAGCCGCAATAGCCGGCGGGTTCGGCATCTTGGGGCTGCTGCGATTCCGACATCAAAGCAACGCCAGGCAGCTGAACGAAGGCCTTGCCAAGCATCAGGACTACTTTGCCTATTTGAGTGTCCAGATGGATGAAACCCAGGCTCTACTGCCCCCGCCCGGTTCTTTAACCCGTATGGAGCTTCGAGCGGTGCAATCGAAGCTGCTGGAATGGATCGAAACGATCCGGGGGCCGCACCGGGACAAGCTTACAGCCTTGTGCCGTGATATGGGACTGATCGATATGGAGCTGGGGCGGTTGAACAGTCCTTGGCATGCTGTTCGCGTGGAGGCTGCATACCACCTGGGCGTCATGCGCGCCGGTGAATGCGCCGAAGCACTGCTAAAGCTTCTGGAGCGCGAGATAGCGGAGTCCACCGCGTTCGTGGTCGGACGTGCGGCCGCCAAATGCGCGCAGAGGCCGGAGGAGCTGCGGCGGCTCATGTCGCTGCTCATGGAGCGGCATCCCCATGCGCAGCAGCTGACAGCGGACATTCTGTCCGCATCATCGCTCGATCCGGCGCCCCTGTACGCCGAGATATTGGACACTGAGACGGATCCGGCGCTGCTCAAGCTGGCTTTGACCGGCTTGTCCAGCGGAAGCCGTCCGTGCAGCTTAGCATCATTGGAGCGACTCCTGAGGTCGGAGGACGCAGAGGTGCGTCTCCAAGTGGCGAGACTGATGCTGAGGTATCCGCAGGTTTTGCCGCCAGGCCTTGTCGGCGAGCTGCTTGCTCATCCTGATGGAGAAATCCGGGCCGCTGCTGCACAAGCGGTTGGTGAGCATCAGCTGTTGTTCTACACTGAACCGCTGAAGGCTTCCCTTGCCGATCCACATTGGCAGGTGCGCTATGGCAGCGCCCAAAGCTTGATCCGGCTGGGCCTCGACGGCTTTGAAGTCTTGTGCGAAGCCGCCCGCGATATGCAAGCAGGGCCGGCCAAGGATACGGTGTGGAACGCCATTCATGAGGCGATGGATCTGTCGGCCGCAGCTGCTGAACGAGAGATGCGGCAAATCCCGCTGCATAGTGAGATGTCGCGCTTATACCGCACGAAGTTTCAACAAAATTACACGAGCCCTTCTGCTGCGACGGATTCCCATCGGTTCGTAGAAAGAGGGACAGGATGAGAACTTTTTTATTGGATTATGGAATTGCAGCCACTTATTTAATTATCGGGTCCAGCCTGCTCTACTTGTTCATTCTGGCTGTATCCCATCAGAAAATGCTAACGCTTGTCAAAAGCACGATGTACTCCCGCTATAGGGAGCTTGCAGGCTCAGAGCACGTACCGCCCGTATCGATTCTGGTCCCGTCCCATAATGAGGAGCTGACGATTATCGAGAGCGTACGCTCGTTGATGCTGCTGGAGTTTCCGGTCTACGAGGTCATTGTGATCAATGACGGGTCCAAGGACCGCACTCTGCAGGTATTGATAGAGGAGTTCGACCTGAAGCCGACCCGCCTGACTCATTATCAGCCTCACCTAGAGTCCAAGCCGGTCCGGGGGATGTATCATAATCCCCTATATCCGAAATTGGTCGTCATCGACAAAGCAAACGGCGGCAAAGCGGACGCATTGAACGCCGGAATCAATGTCTCCCAATACCCTCTTGTTGCGACTATCGACGCCGACAGCTTATTGGAAAAAGATGCGCTCATCCGCTTGGTCAAGGTTTACATGGAAAACCCGGAGGAGCATATCGCTATCGGCGGTAATGTGCGCATTGCCAACGGCAGCAAGGTAGAGGACGGCCGCGTCACCTCCGTTCGCCTGCCGGACCAATGGCTTCCCGCCCTGCAATATGTGGAATATATGAAAGCATTTCTCGGCGGGAGGATCGGCTGGAGCTCGGTGAACGGGCTCCTGATCGTATCCGGTGCCTTCGGATTATTCCGCAAGGACTGTTTGATTGAAGTCGGCGGCTATGAGGAGGATTGTCCGGGCGAGGACATGAATATCGTCATGAAGCTGCACCGGAATAGACTCGCCCGGAATTTGCCTTACAAGATCATCTTTTGCCCCGATGCGGTTTGCTGGACGCAGGCGCCTGATACGCTGAGCATCTTGGGCTCACAGCGCCGCCGCTGGATCCGGGGCACGCTATGGAACGTGATTCGATTCCGTTCGATGCTGTTCATCCCGAAGTATAAGGTCATTGGCTGGCTATCGCTGCCATATACCATTTTATATGAAACGATCAGCCCTTACATCCGCTTATCCGGGCTGGCGGCGCTGGTCGGGTATGTGCTGATGGACATGACCCAGCTGCCGGTACTGCTCGTCTTCCTGCTGGCGAACCTGCTGATTGGACTTATCTTCACACTAGGCTCCCTCATTATCGAGGAGATTGCCATGGGGCGAAAGGTCAGTGGTCCAAGCTTGCTTCGCATTCTAGGCTTATCCGTTATCATTTCCGTATATTATGATCCGTTAAATGCATGGTGGAAGCTGCACGGTCATTGGGATTATCTACGGCGCAACCAAGGCTGGGGGAATATGGTCCGGCGCAGCTGGACGGCAGATACGGCGAAAGCTACCGCCTCCGCTGCGGAATCCAGCGCTTCCAAGGCACAGGCCATCTAATGGTTTGCTGACTATGCTCTCAATCAACTTTGAAACGAATGGAGTGAATCTGTTATGAAAGCTTCTTTGTTAACTCAATCCGTAGGATCAGACCATCTGTACCATCAAATTAACCAAGTGCTTCAATCCTCAGAAGGGTGGAGCAGCTGCGGTGTTATAACCGCCCTGTCCCGCATGCTGAGCTCCATAGAGCTTCAGGATTTGGAGACGCGATTGAAGATGGAGGACTTGAACTTGATGGTGCTCACCGAATATGAAGCGAATGAGGGTCTTCTAACCATTCTGCTCCCCGGACAATCGCTCTCCTTTACCCATTATTTGGCCATAACGGTGAAGGCATTCCTTCATGACGCCGGATTGCTGTCCGGCAGTCTTGCGGTTGCCAGCTTCCCTGAGAGCTCGCTGCTCACGCCGGAGGCAATTCGGGATTTTGTAGCGCTGATAGAGGATGGGGATCGTACGGGTCATGAAATCGCTATTTACTCGGGGCAGCCGGCCAGGGCATCGGTTCCAAGCATCGTCATGGTTGAGCCGAATGGCGATCTGCAGGAATTTCTCCATATGCGCCTTGGCCACCGCGGATACGACGTTCATCCTGCGCAGGACGGTCTGGAGGGGCTGCGGCTCATTGAGTCGGTCAAGCCCGACCTGGTTCTCACAGAGCTGATGCTTCCCGCACTCGACGGATACCAGCTTATTCACCGCGTATCGCAATCGGACCAGGCACCGGACTGTCAAGTCGTTGTGATGACGGATCTGGGTGTGGAGCAGGATGTATACAAATGCTTCGAGCTTGGCGTCGCGGACATTATCCGCAAGCCGTTCTCTCCCGTAGAATTGGAGGCTCGTCTGCGGAGATTGCTGGCTTGATCGAACCGTATAGGGAGTAGATAAGGAGCTTAAATTATGAAGGGTACCCGCTTCCCGGTCACTTGGCTGCTGCGCCTGATTGCGGTTGTTCTCGTCGGCACCCTCATCTGGCATTACTGGCCTGCCATGAAGGTCGAGAGCATGAAGAGCGCCGACGGATCGCACATCAAGTTTCGCACCCAGGGTGATCACATCGAAATGTACGATAAACAGCAATGGACTCCTTTTTTCGTAAAAGGGGTCAATGTAGGCGCAGCGCTGCCGGGGCATGATCCCGGGGAGCTGCCTATAGACAAGGCAACGTATTTGAAATGGTTTCAGCAAATTCAACAGCTTGGCGCCAACACCATTCGGGTATACACCATTTTGTCCCCGGTCTTCTATGAAGCGCTGGTGGAATATAATCAGAAGCATGCGGACAATCCGCTTTATTTTATCCAGGGTGTCTGGACACCGGAGGAAGAATTAATCGAGAAAAAAGACGCTTATCTGGACGACATCTACCAGCAATTTGAGAATGAAATTACGCTGGCCGTCGGGGCCGTCTACGGGACGGTGGAGATTCCGGAGCGCTTCGGCAAAGCGAGCGGCGCGTACCGTGCCAATGCCGGTCCGTACCTGCTTGCCTGGCACCTGGGTACGGAATGGGAGCCGAATATGGTGAAGAACACCAACGAGAAGCATAAGGATAAAACCCAGTACCAGGGCACCTTCATATCGGCCAAGCCCGAAGCAAGCCCGTTTGAAAATTGGCTGGCGCGTCTTCTGGACCATCTGGCCGTACAGGAAGAGCAAAACGGCTGGAAGCATCCGCTCACCTTCACGAACTGGGTGACGACCGATCCGCTAAAGCACCCTGGAGAAATCCTGATCCAGGAGGACATGGCCAGCGTGGATGCGACTCATCTGGATGCTGCCGGCTGGCAGGGCGGTTACTTCGCATCGTTTCACGTTTATCCGTATTACCCGGACTTTTTCCGGCTGGATACGACGCTGCAGGATGTTAAGAATGCCGACGGCACTGCCAATACCTACCGAAGCTATCTGCGCCAGCTGAA
The DNA here is from genome assembly GCF_014873645.1 of Paenibacillus sp. OAS669. Classification (NCBI taxonomy): domain Bacteria; kingdom Bacillati; phylum Bacillota; class Bacilli; order Caryophanales; family Paenibacillaceae; genus Paenibacillus; species Paenibacillus sp. OAS669. Next base: position 123,679 of record NZ_JADBDR010000016.1, on the reverse strand, counting down.
GGCCTATCATAAGGGGATGCCTGTTATGATTACGGAGTTCGGTATCCCGTCTTCCGTTGGGATAGGGCATCTGGCCAACATGGACCGGAATCAAGGCGGGCATGACGAAATGGAGCAAGGACGGATCAATGCCTCGCTGCTGCAGGATATCCATGCCGAAGGAATGGCAGGGGGCATTGTCTTCTCGTGGCAGGACGAATGGTTTAAACGGACGTGGAACACGATGGAGTTCGAAATTCCTCAGGCGCGCCGAAAATATTGGCACAATGTGCTGACGAACGAGCAGTATTTCGGGCTTGTTGCGGAAACGTCCGGCAAGGAGGGGGTACTCAATATCGATGGAGACGCCAGCGATTGGAATAAGCTGAAGGCGGAGGATAAGCAAGTTCTCCAAGGCTCTTATCCGGGATTCCAATCGATAACCATGACGCATGATGAGTCTTATGTCTATATCCTTGCGGAGCTCACGAAGCCGTTTGATCCCGAGCACGAGCTGCTGAATCTGGGAGTGGATACGCTGCCCGGGGGCAACAAGCATGCGAAGGAGCTTGGTGGACGCCAATTGGATGAAGGTCTGGAGACGCTCATTACGTTAGGCAAAGATAGTGAAAGCGAAGTGAAAATCGCATCCAATTACGATTTCCATAGCCGATTATACGGGAAGCTGTACGGTATGCTTCAGGTGAAGCCGGAGGAGATGAAGGATGATTCCGGACTGTTTCACCCGTGGAAGCTGGCCGTCGGATTGGAGATGATCCCTCCGGATTCAACCAAATACTATCCGTTTGAGGATGTGGCTGCCGGCCGCTTGACGAGAGGAACGACCGACCGTACTTCGCCGGACTTCAATTCTCTCGCGATGTGGCAGGCCAAAGGGAGTGTGGTCGAAATGCGCATCCCGTGGATGCTGCTCGGTTTTACCGATCCGAGCTCCTTACAGGTCATGAGCTACGAAGAGAAGGACGGCAAGCTGGCAGCGGCAACGACCCAAGGCATTCGTCTCGTTCCTTGGATTCAGCAGCGTAGCGAACAAAATGCTCCGTCAGCCGGGGAGACTGCTGCCGAAACGGTCGCCGTATCCAAGCTGCCTATCTACAGCTGGCCTGTCTGGAATAAGGTCGAATACCATGAAGTATTGAAGCAAAGCTATGATCTCATGAAAGCAGCGTTCGAACAGATAAAAAGCCCTTCCTAAACCGGAAAGGACTTTATCAAGCCCCGGCCTTCGGGGCTACTTTTGTTTGTTGCGCGAGTTGCGCCATTTATTGAATTCCAAAAATTCCGCAAATTGCTCCTTGCTGACCCCGGATTCCTTTGCTTCCCGTAACAGCTCCATCCATTCCTCATCCAGCTGCCCTTGAGGGGTGGTGTCGTTATGGAATAAGGTTTCTACGGAAACCCCCAGCACTTGACTGATCTTTTCCAAAAAATGAACGGAAGGATTCGATCTCAGATCTCTCTCTATCGAGCTTAAATACGATTTGGCCACACCGGCCTTCTCCGCCAGCTCGGAGATAGAAAGCCCTTGCTCCAAACGCAATTGCTTGACTTTTTTGCCAATCATGGTCGTGACCCCTTTATGTTCTATCGTCAGTTCTACTAGTTATTTACACTAAGTATTTATTATATTTTAGCAAAGAATAAGCCGTCTGTGGCTTTATTTTAAATGTAACCGTTTACAAATGAAAATAAAAAAGAAGAATCCGCAGATTCTATAAGAAAATAGCCTATTCTTCTTCTTCTTGGTTACTCTTGTTTTTCATCTTTATGTTTGTTTTTTTACATTCATTGAAAAATTGCCGGACTTCCTCTGTGGAAAGTCCCGAATCACGGGCGGCGATCATCAGGTGAACCCAATTCATATCCTGTCTTTTCGTATGCACTGTCGAAGACAACGACATAGCCTAATCCCTCCTGGTTTCGGAAATTTGGCACATTATACTGTTCGTCCGACGATTCGGATTTTTGTCCGCTGAGGGTCGTATTTGGGATTTTTTGCCTATTTATTTTAGGGAAATGAATCGTATGACCCAATAGAATCATACATTCAGAAGCCGTTCGAATCCAAGGTTGAGGGGAGGTCGTTCTGACATGACGATTTAGGTACTTTTATTACGAACGGGTCAAATTTTAATCGTTTTGTGATCCATTTGAGCTTCAAGAACATCGTATAACGCCAATTTATAATTGATTTTATCTAGATTGTAGTAAAGTTCTTTTATTTTTTTCTCAATTTCTGATTTATGGGTTAACATCATTTTTTTGCGTATTGAAATCGTGCGATCCCCCTCTTTAAATAGGTTTACATATTCCTGGATTTGAGTGATGGGCATTCCTGTTGCCCGAAGTGCGGTTGTAAAGTGAATCCACTCTAAATCTTCTTGGTCATATATGCGGTTCCCATTTTCGCCGCGCTTTACATAAGGGAGAAGTCCCTCGCTTTCATAGTAGCGAAGTGCGGAAGCCGATAGTCCTGTTATCTTAGTAACTTCTTTTATACTCATCATAATTCTTCTCTCCTACATTAAAGTGTACTTTAATACATTTTCAAACAACGTTAGATAGATATTTGTATGATAGCTGCCAATATCCATAAGAACCAAACTTGGTGCGGGGAAATATGGGGATAATTATACAAAATTTATCGAAAGGAATAAACGGTTGACTTCAAGTCCGCTTTAGCATGTACGCTATAAAAGGAATTAAATCCCGCTTTGGAAAGGATGAGAGGATTTTGAAAACTAGACAATTAGGTCACAGCAGTCTGGAGGTTTCGGCAATTGGTTTAGGCTTGATGGGAATGTCAGAACTGTATGGAAAAGCGAATGATGAAGAATCGACTCGTGCAATTCATCGTGCATTAGAATTGGGCGTTACGTTGCTTGATACAGCCGATTGCTATGGAAATGGCCATAACGAGGAATTGCTCGGCAAAGCATTAAAAGGACGCCGTGAACAAGCGATTATTGCGTCCAAGTTTGGTGTGGGACCAAATTTTGAAGGAGTATTCGGACATCCCGACTATGTGAAGGCAGCGATCGATAGAAGCTTAAAACGGCTAGGTGTTAATTATATTGACTTGTATTATTATCACCGTATTGATCCTGAAGTGCCAATTGAGGAGACGGTAGGAGCGATGTCCGATTTGGTGAAGGAGGGAAAGGTGCGGTATATTGGGTTGTCAGAAGCATCGTCAGATATCGTGCGCCGAGCCCATGCCGTTCATCCTATTTCCGCTTTGCAAACAGAGTATTCACTTTGGAGCCGGGAAGTAGAAACCGATATTTTGCCTACTGTAAATGAATTAGGCATTACTTTCGTAGCGTATAGCCCATTAAGCAGAGGATTTTTGTCTGGAAGCGTTCGTAGGTTCGAGGATTTTGCCGAAACCGATTATCGTCGAGTCCTGCCGCGTTTCCAGGGGGAAAATTTCCAGAAAAACCTTGAGTTAATTGATAAAGTGAAAGAAATCGCAAAAGAAAAAAATTGTACGCCTTCGCAATTAGCTATTGCTTGGACGATGGCCAACGGAACTTTGCCGATTCCCGGAACGAAGCGCATGTCCTATTTGGAAGAAAATATAGGATCGTTGGAAGTTACGCTGACTTCCGAAGATTTACGTCGTATAGAAGAAGTATTGCCCAAAGATTCTGTAAGCGGTGAGCGTTATTAATGAAATTACTCATCGCGGCTTCTTGAATTCGGGCAATGAAACCGTCTACGGTGGGAGAGTGCATCGCTGGAAGCTCGGAACGATAGAAGCTATGACGCGGTCGACGTCATGGAACGGCATCAAATAATCTGAATATTAAAAATGTTCACGTGAACATAGATAAATGCTCTCCAGCCTGTTATAATTTTATTAGCAAAACCAAGTCTAAAAAATGAAGCTGGAGGTTCCATGATGAAGCTTTCCGTATTTACTGTCGTTACACCGGACCTATCCCCTGAAGAATTAGCTGCAGCTGCCAAAGAAGCAGGAATTGACGGCATCGAATGGCGCTTTAAAGAAGTTCCAGAGGAATTTAAAAATGAAAAGCCTTCCTTCTGGCGCAACAATCTGTGCTCGATCGATCCGTCCGCTACGGATGAAGAGATTGAGCGTTTTGCACGCGTAGCCCGTGAGCATGGCCTGCAAACGATTAGCGTTACGCCTTATTTGAAGGCCGGAGATATTGAAGCTACGGAGCGTGTCCTTCAGGTAGCCCAAAAGCTGGGTGCCAAAGTGATCCGCGTCGGCGTACCTAACTATGACCGCTCGACTCATTATAATGAGCTGTTCGATCTGGAGGTTCGTTATTTGGAGGCGGTAGAGCCGCTGGCCAAAAAATACGGCGTCAAATGTCTCGTCGAGACTCATCACAACACGATCATCGCTAGCGCATCCGCCGCGCTTCGTTTGGTGAGCCGCTTCGATCCGAATCATATCGGCGTACTGTTCGATCCGGGCAACATGATTCATGAAGGATATGAGAACTTCCGCATGGGAATGGAGCTGTTGGGACCTTATCTGGCTCATGTTCATATTAAAAACACAGGCTGGAAAAAGGCGGATGTACGTGAAGACGGATCGCAAGCCTGGACTTCCTACTGGGAGCCGAATCTGGAAGGTATCGTGAACTGGAAGCAAGTGCTTGCCGATCTGAAAGCGGTAGGCTACGACGGCTACCTGGGGGTAGAGGATTTCAGCGGCAAATATGGCTCCAAGGAATTGCTTAAGCAATACGGAGAAGAAGTTCGCAGCATTTTGGCCTCCATTTAATAAATGTGCAGCAAGCCCGCTGCCGGTAGATGCCGGCTGCGGGTTTTTTCATATGATTTCGGGGTTCTCCACAAAGCACCTTATTCAGCTTAGATACCGAAGGCGTCTGCTTCTTGGGTTTGTTTTGGTTTTTTGGGAAACGATGATAAGATAGAGGCATAATTCGAAGGGGAAAAGGAGTCTGAACGAGTCCGATGAATCCTGTTGCCAAATTGCTCATTATCGGCGGCGCGGTCATGATTGTCGCAGGCCTGCTCTGGGCGGTCGGAAGCAAGTACTTGCAGCTGGGCCGGCTGCCCGGCGATATTGTCGTGGAGAAGGAAAACTTCAAGTTTTATTTTCCTGTCGTGACCTGCATCGTCATCAGCGTCGTTTTGTCACTCATTATGTATGTGATTCGATGGTTTTCGAAATGAGTGGAGGATGCGGCGGAATACATGGAATACCGAGAACGGCGCTCACCATGGAGGTTGAGCGCTGTTTTGCATGATCAGGCGGAGAAAGCGGGTTAAATAGATGTTGTTATGTGAAAATATTCACAATAAAACAAAAACAGGGAATAGTTTACTTGAGGGTAAATAGAGGGATAGAAGCTAGCATCATTTTGATGAAAATCCTTTCTATTATCGTCCTTAGTAGAATATAGATTAGTAGACAACGGTTATCCGAGGTGAAAATCTTATGATTCGTATACGCAACAATCCCACATCGAGCGGCAGGCCTCGCAGCGGCCTGCTGCTCGTGCTCGCGTGCAGCCTGCTGACGGCATCGGCAGGCTGCACCGCCAAGCCCGACGCCGCGCCGCCCGGCGTCGATGCCGGCTCCGCCGCCGCCGTGACCCAGCCTCACGGCGGCGGCGAGACGAACCTGCCGACTGCGGCGCAGCAGTCGGCGGGGTACCGCTTCCCGCTGACAGGGGCTGTCAGCGGGAAGCCAGTCCATGACCGCCCGGTGGTGGTCATGGTGGAGAATGCGCCGCAGGCCCGGCCGCAAAGCGGACTCGATCAGGCCGATCTCGTCTACGAGATCCTGGCCGAGGGCGAGATCACGCGGTTTGTGGCCGTGTATCAGGCCCAAGCGCCGAAGGTGATCGGGCCGGTGCGCAGCATCCGGCCGTATTTCGTCCAGCTCGGCGAAGCGCTGGACGCGGTCATCGTGCATGCGGGCTGGAGCCAGGATGCTATGGACCTTATCGCCGAGCATAAGCTGGAGCATCTTGATGAGGTATACGGCGACGGAGCCTATTATTGGCGGTCCAGCGACCGCAAAATGCCGCACAATCTGTACACCAGCATGGACAAAATCCGCCAGGGCATAGCGAATAAAAAATTCCGCACGGAGTGGAAGGAAGCAGGACTCTCCTACGCTTTTGCGGCAGGGAAGCCGGAGCTTGCCGCCGGCGGTAAGCCAGCCACGAAAGCAACGATTCACTATATTCGCGGGTATAATGTTTCCTACGAGTATGACGCCGAGAGCGGCTTGTACAAACGGTTCATGGAAGGGAAGCCCCACAATGACAAGGAAACGGGCAAGCAGCTGACCGCCGCCAATGTCCTTGTATGTGAGAGCAAGCATCAGGTGCTCGATAACGAGGGACGCCGCGATGTTGATGTAACAGGCCCGGGCAAGGGATATTTGCTGCAGGCCGGACGGATGAAAGAAGTGACATGGGAGCAGCACAACGGGATGATCCGGGCCTTCTCGGAGGGCAAGGAGCTTGCGATGCTGCCCGGCCAGACCTGGATACAAGTCATCCCCGAAGGATGGGGAGTGGATACGCAATAATATGATTGAATATTTCAAAAATAATGATTGAATCCATCATAAATCTGCGTTATGATTGCCTCGTGAAGATGTTATCCAACGTTGAATAAAGGAGAGGATTCGGTTGGCTAATGAAGTGTCAGTGCCGCTTTCCGCGGTGTTAATAGGAGCGGGACAGCGATGTATGATCTATGCTTCCTATGCGGAGAAGCATCCGGAGCAGCTATGTATTGTCGGTGTCGTGGAGCCGGATGCCGAGCGGAGGAAGCTGGCGGCAGCGCGGTTCGGCATTGCAGACGACCGTTGCTTCGATACGGTGGAGCAGTTAGCAGCGCTTCCCCGCATTGCGGATGCGGCTATTAACGGAACGATGGACGAGCTGCACGTGCAGACGACCATTCCGCTCCTTAGAGCCGGATACGACGTCCTGCTGGAAAAGCCGATCGGCGTAACCGAAGAAGAGGTTATGGAGCTCAAGCGCACTGCCGATGAGCACGGGCGCACGGTCATGATCTGTCATGTGCTGCGTTACGCTCCTTTTTATACAGCAATTCGCGAGCGGATTGCCGCCGGAGAGATCGGGGAAGTGGTGAACATCCAAACCTCCGAGCATGTCAGCTACCACCATATGGCCGTATCCTTCATCCGCGGCAAATGGGGATCCCAGGAGCAATGCAAATCGTCCATGCTCATGGCCAAATGCTGCCACGATCTTGATTTGATTACCTGGCTGAACGGAAATGCACGGCCGGTCAAGGTCAGCAGCTTCGGAAGCCTTTCCCATTTCCGTTCCGATAAAGCTCCGGAAGGAGCGGGAACCCGCTGTCTGACGGATTGCCGGATTGAAGAATCCTGTCCGTATTCGGCCAAGAAAAATTATATTGACCAGGGCCGCTGGGGCTTTTACGTGTGGAACAACCATCACTTGGGGGCGAAGCTGACCACCGAGGAGAAGCTGGAATCGCTGCGCACCGATAATCCGTACGGGCGCTGCGTATGGCATTGCGACAATGACGTTGTGGACCGTCAATCCGTCATTATCGAATTCGATAACGGCAGCACCGCCTCGCATAACATGATCGGCGCTACCCCCAAGGCCTGCCGAATCCTCCATATTATAGGTACGAAGGGCGAAATCGAGGGGGTTATGGAGGACGGGCATTTTGTCGTCCGCCATCCGGATCCGAGACCGGGACAGGGCTATACCGAGGAGCATGTGAATATTAACATCACCGATGACGGGCATGGCGGTGGTGATTTAAGGCTTGTCGAGGATTTTGTCAAAACGCTTCGCGGTGACCAATCCTCCGTCATGTCGACGACGCTCGATCAGTCCATTTCGGGCCATACCATCGGATTTGCCGCCGAACGTTCGCGGCTTGAGGGACAGGTCGTATTCCTATAGCTGTTTTTTGTAATATAAATGAAATCTATTTTTCATCTTAGATTAATGTTGCAAGCCTATAATAATAAACGACCCCCCTTTTCATATAAATACATTGGATAAGATCCGCAGCCACCGTTTGGTATGCGGGTCTCTTTTTGTTTATTTAGTCCAAGGGCATCTTCACATCCGAGCTTCTCTTGCCCGGAAGGATACTGCAATAATATCCAGTTTGGAAGTATAATAAAGAGGAATATTGGAAGTGTTAGAAGCTAACCAATGACACTACAGCCGAGCCTGGAAAGGGAGAATAGGATGAAGAGACTGGATGATATTCATCTTCGCGATCCGTTCATCTTGCCCGTAGAGCAAGAACGGAAATATTATTTATACGGCACCTCGGGGGAAACCGCATGGTCCGGGAAGCCGCAGGGCTTTGATGTCTACATAAGCGATGATATGGTGAATTGGGAAGGGCCTTACCCTGCGTTTCGGCCTGAGGCCTCATTCTGGTCGGACCGTCATTATTGGGCTCCCGAGGTTCATGAATGGAAAGGCAGCTACTATATGTTCGCAAGCTTTAAATCAGAGGAACGCTGCCGCGCGACGCAAATTCTTGTATCGGAACGTCCGGAGGGCCCTTATAAGCCGCATGGCAGCGGCCCTGTGACACCCGAGGATTGGGAATGTCTTGACGGCACGCTATATGTGGACCGGTCCGGAGATCCCTGGATCGTGTTCTGTCACGAATGGGTGCAGGTTAAGGACGGTGAACTATGCGCCCTGCGGTTGTCCCCCGATCTGACCGAAGCACAGGGTGAGGTCATGACGCTATTCAAGGCCAGCGAGGCTCCCTGGGTAAAGCCGGTCCGGGATGGGGACACGTACGTAACGGACGGCCCGTTCTTCTACAGCTCCAGAACAGGCGAGCTGCTGCTCCTATGGTCCAGCTTCGGGGAGCAGGGCTACGCAATAGGGGTTGCTCGTTCTTTGAACGGGGATATCAGCGGCCCCTGGGTTCACGATCCGGAGCCGATTTACCGGAAGGACGGCGGACATGGGATGCTGTTCCATGGCTTGCTGGGCGGGTTGATGCTCACGATTCATCTGCCGAACAACAATCCGAATGAGCGGCCTCATCTATTTCCTGTAGAAGATTGCGGAGACACACTCAAGGTAGGGGCCGCGATCGTCTAGCCGTTAAAAAGTATGCAGACCCTCAGGAAGCCTGAAGATACTTTCTTATTCGTAGTATCCTTCTGTGGATTTGCGTAATTGGTTGAATTGATCCGCATCATGCCCGAACCATACTTGGGAATTCGTTCGGGCAGCAAGCGTGCGGACTTTCTCAACCGAGTTCCGGTAGCCTATCAAATCGTATAAAATGCCTGGCGGCTTGACGGGGGGACCGTAGCTCTCCGCCGTATAGATGGTATCGGAAGCGAGGATGATCCCGCCTGTTTCCGGCATATCAATGTGCAGTCCTAACATGCCCCAGGCATGGCCGCTGCCAAAGTTCATAACCCTGATGCCTTCTGCCAGCTCCAGGTTGTCTTCATTGCGTTTGACGGTCCGCCACTGCAATTGGTTTTTGATCCAAGCATCGATGTCCGCCCATACATAGGCACCTTCTTTTTCGTTGCGAGCATAGCTTTGCAGCGCGCCATTCAGCTCATCTTCATGGACGATGATCGTAGCGTTCGTGAAGATCTCCAGGCACCCGGCATGATCCAGATGCAGATGGGAGGCAACGACGTACTTGATTTCCTCCGGTCTGATTTGGAGCTGTTCCAGCCGATGATGCAGGTAGCATTCCTCGCTCGCTGCCCAAGGGGACATTTGCTGAGTAGATTGGGCCCAGCGTCCTTCGCTGCCCATTGAATTCGGGTTGCAAGCCGTATCGAACAAAATTTTTCCTTCCGGGTGATCGATCAATACCGTATAGATCGGAAATTCTACGAATTGTGCCGGTGGATTAGGATTGCTGACCGTAGCTGGATTATGCATGGCGATAATCCAGTTTTTATCCATTCTCATACGTCCGTTATCCATCACATACAGCTTTGGGCGGGCTTTAATAATATTCGGCATGTTCATTTCCTCCTTTTTTTAACCTTTACTAGACATACAATAATACATAAACTAAACTTAAGTAAGTAGGCACTTTAAGGTGTCCTGGGAACTTTGAAGTGTACAGGAGGGGGACCATTTGACATCTTCAGCCAAGACAAAACAACCCGATATCTCGTTGGCGGTATGCGGGTACAGCAGAGTTCTTGAAATCATTTCTAACAAATGGACGGCACTTGTCATTTATGCATTGGAAAACGGAAGCATTCGATACGGAGAAATGGAAAGAAGAATCGACGGTATTTCCAAAAAAATGCTCACTCAAACGCTGCGGAAGCTGGAATGGAACGGGCTGGTCCAACGCCATATTACACCAAGCGTACCCCCAACCGTTGAATATTCGCTCACTCCTTTAGGGGATAGCTTGCTTCAACCGATGAGAGAGCTAAGACAGTGGGGTAGGGAAAATTACTGGCATGTCGAAGCGGCAAGAGCCAATTATGAGCAAACATAAGGCTGTAGGCAATTACTTATAACAGCAACAGACCTTCCTTATAGCAGGAAGGTCTGTGTTTTTTCTCTCGATAGGGAGGTCCCGCCTGAGCTGCGACACAATACGTCGAAAATCCCCCCAGACTGCTTTTATCTAAGCCCCCGTGAACGTTTATTTCTTCTCCTTCAGCATGCCGGAATGCAGCAGCTTGAGCTGGATATCGATTCCATCCAGGGAGTTCTTGTCTAAAGCGAGCTGATCCTCCGACATCCTTTTCCAATCCTTATAATGCTGGAGGTAGAGGGCATATTGGAGCTGAAGGACATCGGCATGGATAGCGATTCCCTTTTCATAAGTGAACCGGATTTCGTTCTCCATCATTTTTTTGGCTGCGGCAACAAGCTCCTTTTCCGGCGTATCGCCGAACAATTCCACGACATTCCCCTGCAATGAAATCCGCAGATGATATTGGGGACGGCCTGACGCCTGCTTTACATCAATATGGACCAACGGATCCTCGAGCGATACGACTCCAAGTAATTTTCCGTTCTCTTGCACTTTCAGCGGGGAACGGACCGTATTTCCGATAACCCAGCGAAGCCCCTTCAAATCTTCATGCTTTAAGGCTCCTTTGATTTTTTTGCCGCTCATGATGAATGCCCCGTCCCAGGTCAGCTTCGGGTCCGGTTTTTCGGATTTTTCCCATTGGTCCGGATTGATAGAAAGGATAGGCAGAATCACGGTTCTTGCGGGCTCGTTGTAATCCCCCAAGAAAGTCATGTACTGAAGCGGAAGTATCCAGGAATGCTGCATATAGTTGGCGGCCGGCGAATGTGAAATCGTATCGCGGGGAGACAGATTAAAGAAAGCGGGCGCGTTCATGATTTCGGTTATAGGCTGCTTGGTCGCGAACACCCATGGGGTAAGCCGAATTTCCCGAAATCGGGTCAGAGCGTCCACATACCCTCCCGGCCATTGCTTGAGTGCCTTCTCCCCGATAAAGATAGTAGTTACGTGACTCCATACCATTCTTTGCTGTGCCGTATTATAAAGGTCATTCATGGCCAGGTTCAGCGATTCTCCTATTCCTTTGCCGACCCAGGTCTTTGTCCCTCCCCTGCTCTCAGGGCTTTCCTGCTTCGCAATTGCGGAAAATTCCAGGAGCTGCGCATAAACGACGTAATTCGGTTTCTCGTAATCCAGCCCGATGGCGGAGATATAATTGATCTTTTCCACATTTTGGGCATCCCAGCAGCCGGTGATGAGCGCCATGCCGACAAGAAGAGCTGCCATGATCGGTATCCGTTTCATTCCTTACTCGTACCTTCCCGGGTGGAATCGATAGTCTCCAGCATCCCCGGCCTGCTTTTCTCAGCGCTCCATGGAAGTGCCAGCAGGGCAGGAATCAAGCCCCGGAAGGTAATAGGAGATAAGGGGGCAAGATAGGGAAGACCGAAGGAGCGCAGACCGGACAAATAGACGACAATAAAGAACATGGAGATGAAGAAGCCGAACAACCCCAGTATCGAGGAGCACACCAGCACGAAAAGTCTGAGCACGCTCACGGTTCCGCTTAAAGACTGGTTGACCAAAGTAAAGGTGGCGACAGCGGTCACCGAGGAAGCAATCAGCATGGTGGGTGAAGCCAGTCCTGCCCGGATGGCCGCGTCCCCGATAATAAGTCCTCCCACGACGGCAATGGTTTGTCCGACGGCCTTCGGCAGCCGGATGCCGGCCTCCCGGAAGATCTCGAACAAAAACAGCATCAGTAGCGCTTCCAGCGGTGCCGAGGTGGGCAGCCCTGTACGGGAGGTTACTACGGTAGCCAGCAGCGGAAATGGGAGCTGCTCCATATTGAACGTGCTTAAGGCAACCCAAAAGCCGGGAACAAAAATGGCCACGAACAAGCCGATGAGCCTTAGCGCTCTTTCAAAGCTGACAAAGTAAAAGGTGAGGTGCAGGTCCTCCGGCGATTTGAGCTGAGACGTCAGGTTAGACGGCGCGATCAGAGCCATCGGGGAACCATCCACCAAGACGGCGAAGCGGCCCCGGAGCAGGGACTCGGCAATAAAATCGGGCCTTCCTATATAGTCGATCAGTGGAAACAAAGAATAGGACCGGTCGGATAACCCTTCCTCCAATTGGGCGCTGCTTAGAAGGGCATCGACACAGATGTTATTGAGCCGGTTGCGCGCTTCCTGGATCGTATTCGGATTGGCAATGTCGCGGATGTACATTAAAGACACCTTGGTCCGGCTCCTTGTTCCTATTTCGAAAGGCTCGTTGCACAAGGTTGGCGTCCGCAGTCTTTTACGTATTAAAGCGACGTTCGTAGAGATTTCCTCTGTGAAGGCATCCCGGGGGCCTTTGAGTGAAATTTCCGTGGCTGATTCTTCCGGATTCCTCTGCGGGATCTGCGGAATAGAGACGGTGTAAACCAGGGAGAGGGCTTCGAAGACAATGACAAGATGACCGCTGAACAAGCGCGTAAACAGGCTCTCGTCCGACCGTATCGATTCCAGCTGGAGCAGGCCGCCCAAATGATCCGTGATGGTCTCCCACTTCGAATGCTCCTTGATGCAGACGGTGACATTGGGGATGACCCATTCTTGCAGCTGTTTGGAATCGATCATTCCTTCGCAATAGACGAAAATGACCTTGGGGCAAGCCGGATTGGAATAGGTATGGGCGGTAATGCATATATCATCGGAATGGGCGAAATAGGAGCGAAGCGTCTGCTCATCCCAGCGTGTCAGCATCTTGGAGGGCTTGCTTCGGGTTAAAGGGGACGTTGTACGCCTGTCTTCCAGCCTGCTGCGTATCCAATGAAGAAGGTTCATAGGCTTCGTCCTTTCTGCCTGCTTTTTAGAGCGACAAGGGTAATAAGAACAAGCGAGATCACAAGTGCCGCGTAGAAGGTTATCGCGTAATAGTTGTGAATGTAGGCGACGAAAGTCATGTCGCTGACCGGCAGCATACATAGAATAAACAAGCATAAGCTGATCAGATTAATCGATAATTGGCGTCGCCGGGGCAGTCTGATCTGGAACAGCTCGACGATCAGAAAGATCGATAGCGCGATGCGGATGAAGCTTCCGGAGAGCCACTGATAGATAGAGAAAAAGTCGACATGGGCGATGTACTCGCCAATTGTGACGAGCCTCCACTGCTCATAGGCAGGGTAGCGCAGATTGGCGGCCTCCTCCGGGCCGAAGGCGGCAATCGAGCCTGTCAGCGGGCCTAGAGTCAACCCGCAAATGACGGAGAGCAGCGCAAATAAATGGCCCCATTTGAGGGGACGGCTTAATAAATGCTGCATAAACAAGATGATGATCAGCTCGATAAATCCGCCGCCAATATAAATCGTGCATTGGGCAATGGCGGACAGTTGGCTTGTCATCATCGGAAACAGCAGATTATATCGCTTATATTGAAAGTTAGCGGCCATGACGAAATAACCGAGCACGATGACCATGGGCAGAAGGATGCCCGCCGCAATCGCAATGGATTGGATGCCTTTGCTAGCGGTATAACAGCTGAGCAGAATCAGAGCGGCAGCGATAATGATTACCGGAGTTTGGGGTAAATACGTTACTTTGGTCCAGGTCACCGTTTCTTTCAGCGAAATGAAGGCGATGCACCCTATATAGATAGCGGCTGCCAATTGTATGAGCCGTGTAAACCAGACTCCCGTATGGTTCTTGAGCCAATCGACAAGATTCGCTTGCCTTGTTTTTTTTGTTATGGCAAAAGGGATCCAAATCCAGGCTGCGAACAGGATGAAGGCGGCAATGACGCTGATCCATGCATCCCGCTTCGCCGTTTGCAGAAGCAGGGGAATGACGGTAACATGATTGGCAAGACCGACGGTCATGGTTAGTAGGATGCTTAGCTGCAGTATGGAAATTTGGTTGGACGAATTCATGTTGTTCAGCTCAGCCCCCTTATTCTCCCCTTAGAAGTGATACCCAAAAAAGGGATGTTTTACACCGGGAATTTGTCGAATGAGGTCAAAATAAATCTTTGATCAAAGCAGCAATGACCCGCAGGAGGGCATTTTTTTAAAAATGCCTCCTACGGGTCACCGAATCGGAGTTAAGGCTATTGTACTTCTATTCCTGCCCCCACCTTTTCAGGCAGCAGCTCAGTTGGCCCACTTTCATTTTGAACAAGCAGGGCTCATCGCTTGCTTTACAGCATTCACCCGTATGGCTCTTCCAACCTTACCATGGTGTTTCCGTTTTATGTTCGATAACCGGCAAAATTTTTGGCTCAAGAGCTTTTTTCATTTGTTCCTTTGAAGGATGGCTCTTAGGGATTTCCCCATTTTGTTCAGCTTGAATCTGTCCTTCAGCCTGCGTATTTGCAATCACATCAATCACTTGCTGTTTAGAGACATGCTTAGATGCTGCAATTTCAACAACAGATTGCCCTTTTGCCAATTGCTGCTTTAATTCTGCTGGGCTCATGTTTAGCAAAGAAAACAGGCTTTCATCGTTCAAAAAGGCATCAGCAGTATAATCGGGCTTGCCATTTGTGGAGAAGAAGCCCTCTACTTTTATGCTTGAAGGTGCAGTCTCACCGCCGATCAGAGAAATACTGATGGTATTGCCCTGGACAAAAGCCTGGTAGAATGGCGCTTTCGATCCCTTTTTGGTGTAATTTAACATCCATGTTTTTTGTTCCGGGTTCTCCATTTGCTCCATAGCAAACTCATACTCACCGATGCTGCCGTACATTTTAGCAATAAGATCATCTACCTTGGTCTTGATTTCCTGATCCGTTAAAGCAGTGAGCGGCTTCTCCTTAGGCTCCCAATTCTCTTGAATCACGTGCTCGATTGCACCCGTAACCGCATTGGTATGAAGAGTAATCCTTTTGCCAGTTCCACCTTTTTCCTGCAATGTGATACTGGTTTGGACACCTTGAACGCGGCTTGCATCGATAATCTCAAACGATTTTGTTACGGGCAATGCGCTGTACAGCTTCTCAAGTGCTGCTTTGCCAGCCTCATCCACCTTGACTTGTTCCGTAGTCATGGGTGTTCTAGTAAGCATTTCAATCAGGGGAGGGGCCGCGAAAGCTGCAGTTGGAATCAAAATCGCAGCCGCAGCGATTCCGCTAATAAGTCGTTTTTTCATAGATAGTTCTCTCCTTTTTCGTTGCAAATATTGAGCATAGGATTGTTCTATACGTTTGGATATGGCCGGTGGGCATTCCATCGCTTCTGCTGCTTGATGCAGATGTTCACGGATTTTGCGTTCCATAGTCATGGAGCTGTTCCATCCTTTCCGGGGGGAGATTCCCTACATGTTTTCGAAGCGCCTGAAGGCCAGCATGATATCTGGACTTGACTGTACCCAGCGGAATATCGAGCAATACTGCGATTTCCTCAAGAGTATAGTCATGGAAAAAACGGAGGATAGTCACCGTTCTTTGTTTGTCGGTCAGTTTTTGGAGTGCCTGTGATATCTCTTGGTTAGTCCCCTCCGTCACCACAGTGGGGTGATCCCAATGATGCTCTTCCCGGGAGAAGATACGGATGCGTTCAAAAATTCGGAATCTCCGCCATCCCTTGACTCGAAATCTCTGCACTTGGCGGATGACCAATCCGTGCAGCCAGAAGTGGAAAGGACGGTTCATATCATAGCTGGCAAGCGAGGTCCACATTTGCATATAGATCTCGTTCATGATGTCTTCCCGATCCTGCTGGTGATCCACCAGAAAGGAGACTGTGCGATAGACGTCCTGATAGGTGGCGTCATACATCGCTTGAAACGCCTGTTGATCACCATCCTTCACTTTGGCGAGTAATTCGTACATGTATTCACTTTGCATTCAGAGGGCCCTCCTGAGTAAGCAGCTTACACCCTATATTGTCTCTGTATCCCAAAAAGGTTCGGTTCTATTTAGTTTTTAGTTTAGGTTATATTCCACTGCTAATAAATATGGAAAAAAGATCAGAAGCTTTACTTGACTTCAAAAGTTAATTAGTGTTAATTTATTGATATGAGTTAACAAAACTTTGGAAGGAATTCATGATGGCAGAACAAAACGCTATACCATTGCGGGAGCTCAAGAAAGCCCGGGCTAAGCTGGCCTTGTACGAAGCGTGTCTGGAGCTTATCGGAGAAAAATCGTTTCGCGAGGTCTACTTGGAAGACATTTGCCGTAAGGCGGAAATATCGAAGGTCACCTTTTTTAAATTTTTTCCGCAAAAGGAGGATGTGCTCGTTTATTACATGCGGGTCTGGCTGACAGACCGGATGATCGAGCTGGCGGAGAAGCCGAAGCGGGGATTTGCGGCGCTGCGCCATATATTCGCTGACGTGGCAGAACGCTCGAAGAAATGGCCCGGCCTGATGCTAAGCTTGATCAGCTTCTTGTCCGAAATGAAGATGCATCCGTGCATGCCGGAGCTTAGCGAAGCCGAAATTTATTTGCTGTTTCCCGAGCATAGGGAGATTGGCCGGCAGGATCCGAACCTGTTCGAGCTGTTTCGGCAGTTTGTAGAAGAAGCCCATGCAGATGGACAATTAAGAGAAGGCATAACGCCGGGTATGGCCGTACAAATGGCGTTTACGATTTTTTACGGGGCGTTTCTAACCGCGCATTTGTACCGGTCCAACGATGTAATGGGAGTATATGAGGCTCATCTGAAGCTATTAATGCGAAGTTAAGCTATAGAATAAATAAAAAGGATGTGGGTGCAATGTCAAAGGTTATACCGGGAAGATATACGGCCCAGATGGAAGGGTCCTTTGTCGTTTTTATGATTGGAATGCGCATTAACAAGCTGTGGGCCGTTCACAAGTGGCTGCCGGTGATGAAGGCGATGCCCAAGATGTTAAAGGAGCTGTATCAGCATCCGGAGCTCGGTTTTTTGTCGGCCTCCTATTTCCTATCCTGGCGCGGTCTGACGATAGTGCAGTATTGGCGGTCCTTTGAGCAGCTGGAGCATTACGCGAGGCATGGGGCTACCCACCTGGAGGCTTGGCGTGAATTTAATCAGAAGGTCGGAACGAGCGGTACGGTTGGTATTTATCATGAATCGTATTTGATCGACGAGGGCAAGCATGAATGCTTCTATAACAATATGCCGGTCTACGGATTGGCCCAAGCCGGCTCACACCTTCCTGTGGCCAGGCGGCATGAAAGCGCCCGCGACCGGTTGAGTGCCGGCCGCGGACACAAGCAGGAGAATACGGAAATTACCGGATAAAGCTGGCATGCAAAAGGAGCTGCTCCCGACAACTCGGGATCACAGCTCCTTTTGTTCATTTATCAAATGGAATGCCCTGAATGGGCTGTCTTGGGTCAGGCTGAAGGTCTACGCCCCAAAATCAGCGTGATGACAAACAGGATCAGGAACAGAACGAACAACACTTTGGCAATCCCCGCTGCGGCGGAAGCAATGCCAAGAAATCCGAAGATTCCGGCGATGATTGCAATAACCAGAAACAATAATGCCCAGCTTAACATTTGCCTCACCTCCCAATAGGATTCCGTTCATGTTGATGTCTTTAGCCTAAGCGTTATCGCATCGTGCCGTCGGGTCCAATACTGTCGGACATATAGAGGCCGGCGGGCGGAATAACCGGCTCGTCCCGATGGAGATTGCGGCGGCGGGCCTCCTCCAGATCATGGCGATCGATATCGTCGTACCACACCATGACAAGGATTTTTCCTTTGTCGAGCTCAGCCTCGAAATGATCGGCCTCCGCTTTCGTCAAGCCCAGCGAATGCATCTTGGAGCGCAATTGGTCTCCCCTGGAGCGGAACAAGTTCGCGAATGTATTCGCGATGCCTTCCTCATACAAGCCTACCTTATTGGTGTCCATAAGATTGGCCAGCCCTTCGGTGGTCTTGTCGTCATGAGCCAACACGTAGATTTCCTCCAGCGCATAGCCTTCCCTTCGGAAATCGCGAATGGCTTCGATTGCCTGCTCCTCTGTCATTACCAGCTTCACCTTGTTGTTCATGGTAATCCCTCCTTAGAGTTTTCGCTAGAAAACTTTCTTCGTGAGCACCTACTGAGTTTTCGCTAGAAAACTTTCTTCGTAAGCGCCTGCTGAGTTTTCGAGTAGGGCACTCACTTGAGCTGTCGAGCCGCCGGGACCGGCATGCCATTTTTTAACCGATTGCCCCAGGAATGAAACAGGAAGTGAAGGTGATTCAATCCCGCGGAGATTGGTTACATAAATATAGAGTTCTATTTATAATAGAAAGCAAGTAAGACGCAAAACGATAGGGGACTACTGACGATGAATATCGTGATCGTGGACGACAATCCCATTAACCTGATGGTGATTGAAAAAATATTGAGCAATACGGGGTATTCGCATTTTATCAAGCTATCATCCGCCGTGGAATTGCTGGACTTGTTAAATGTCGGGACCGGGAGGGGACCCAAGGAACCGGTCGATTTGATTTTGCTGGATATGATGATGCCTGAGATAGACGGTCTTGAGGCCTGCAGACGCATTCAGGAATGCGAGGAGCTGAAAGACATCCCCATCATCATCGTGACGGCATTGGGAGACTCCAACCTGCTGGCGGAGGTGCTGGAGGCGGGGGCTTCGGATTATGTGATGAAGCCTGTCAACAAGGTGGAGCTAATCGCGCGCATACGTGTAGCGCTGCGCTTGAAGCACGAGAAGGACTGGCATAAGGAGAACGAAGCGCGGATCAAAAGCGAGCTTGAGCTGGCCAAGCAGGTGCAAAGCAGCGTGCTGGGTCAGCCGGTCCATACGGATAGGCTGGATATCAGCGCCTCCTACCATCCCTCCTATGAGCTGGCAGGAGATTTATATTCATGGTACCGCATCGATGACCATCGGTACGGCATCATTTTGCTGGATATGATGGGGCATGGCATTTCCTCGTCGCTTGTATGCATGTTCATCTCATCCGTCATGCAGGATACGATCACCCGGTTCGTCTCCCCGGATCTGGTTGTCGCCGAGCTGAACCGGTACATGAACCAGTTGAACAAACGGAATAACAACGGCTTCAGCTATTATTTTACGGCTATCTATCTGCTGATCGACACGGAGGCCCGGACTATCGAATATGTTAACGCCGGACATCCGCCCGGCATGCTGTTCGAGGAAGGGCAAGCGGTCCGCCTTTTGGATCAGGGAGGCTGTGCCGTCGGATTTTTCGAGCAAATGCATATTCAAAAAGGGGTGCTCGAATACAAGAGCCCGATTCAGCTTTTCCTGTATACGGACGGCCTGCTGGAGGCGCTGGAAGAGGAAGGGCAGGAGGAAACGAACCCGCTCATCAATGAGCTGTCCGCATGCAGCGGAGAGGAAGAGCTGTGCAGCATCATCGATCGGCTTCTGCCTCCTGAGGTCAGGAAGGAGCAGGAGGACGATATTTGCATGGTCCTGGTTCGAGCGAGGTAAAGCGTCGGAGGGGCTGTAAGGAGAGAGTACAATGAAGATAAAAACAAAGCTGTTTCTCGGCTTCGGCGCGCTGATGGTGCTGATGTTCACACTGGCCGGAATCGGGATTAACCGCTTGACGACGATAGACGAAAGCATGAAGGAGATTTACAGCAACCGGTACAAGAAGGTGCAGCTGACCGCGGAGCTTCACAACGGGACGACGGAGCTTGCCAAGTCGCTCGCTAATTTGCTGTTGATTGCCGACCCGGCGAAATCGACCCAAAGTCTGGAGGCGATTCGTTCGCAGAGCCTCATTGTCTCTAAAGCCCTTAGCCAAATGGATACCGAGTTCAAAGGGGGGATGGAGCAGTCCTTAGCGGCCGATATTTCGAATAGCGGCAAAACGTTCTTGAAATACAAGGACGACGTCCTTCAGCTGTACAGGGCGGGCAAGCAAGCAGAGGCCAACGAGCTGCGAACCGCAGTCGGCGTCGGTTACCAGGATGATTTTGTAAGCAGCATCGGCAGTATGACCGATTACCAGGAAGAAGCGATGAAGCAGGCGCTGACAGCGGCGGAAGAAGAAAACAGCCGCGTTTATATGTATACGATGCTGCTGGCCATACTGAGCCTGTTGATCGGCATTGCCATCATGTTCTGGATTGTTCTCAGCGTGACCCGGGGATTGGGAATGCTATCGGGCATCATCTCGAATTTCGGATTGGAAAAGGAGCAGGGCAGATGGATGGGCTCCTATCGCATAGCGATTACGACAACGGATGAATTCGCCGATATCGCCCATATTTTTAATGAGATTGCTGAGGATTTGGAGGAGTCAACGGCCAATGAACGGAAATTAAGCCAGCTTAATGCCGATCAGGCTTGGCTCGAATCCCATATCTCGTTCATTTCTACGGAGCTTCAGAGTGTCCGGCGGTTCGAGGAGATGGGGCAGACGTTCATCGGCGAGCTCTGCCGCATCATTGGGGCTCACAGCGGGGCTATTTATATCGCCGAGAAGGAAGCGGGTCCCAAGCAGGATGCACTCCGTACATTGGAGCTAAAAGGAATGTATGCCCGCGCAGACGGGACGGAGCCGGTTCAACAGGTCATCCCCGGACAAGGACTTATCGGTCAATGCGCCTTGGACGGGAAGCCGATCGACCTCACGGAGGTGCCGGCCGATTATTTGAAGATCCGGTCCGCCTTCGGAGAGGTGGCCGCGCTGTCGGTAGCCATTCGTTCCGCTGTCTCTTACGATGAGGTTGTGGCTGTTTTCGAGGTAGCCTCTCTCCAGCCGTTCAGCCTGCTGGAGCTTCAGCTGCTGGACCGGCTCAGCGAGATCGTTGCGATAACGGTGCAGCGAATCCGGGGACAGCTGCGGGTAGAGGAGCTGCTGCGAATTTCTCAATCATTGACGGACGAGCTGCAGAGTCAATCGGAGGAGCTCTTGACCCAGCAGGAGGAGCTTCAGGCATCCAACGAAAAGCTGGAGGAGCAGACCAAGGCTTTGCAAGCCTCGGAGGAACTGCTGCAGCGCCAGCAAGAGGAGCTCGAGAGAAGCAATGCCGATTTGCTGCGCAAAACGAAGCAGCTTGAAGAGCAAATCCTCGAATCCGAGGAAATGAACCGGCAGATTGAGCATGCCAACGATGCGCTGGAGAAGCAGGCGATAGAGCTGGCCTACGCATCCAAATACAAGTCGGAATTTCTTGCCAATATGTCTCATGAGCTGCGGACGCCTCTCAACAGTCTGCTGATTTTGTCCCAGCTGTTGAAAGAGAACAAAGAGGGTAATCTGAACCGCAAGCAGGTTGAGTATGCCGAGACGATTTATACTTCGGGCAGCGACCTTCTGAAGCTGATTGATGATGTGCTGGATCTGGCCAAGGTCGAATCCGGTAAAATGGAGCTTCACACCGAGACGGTCGTCATCAAGGATGTGACGGACGCTCTGTACAAAGCTTTCGCCCCGATGGCCCGCAAGAAGAAGCTGTCGTTCGATATCCAAATCGATGAAGGGACTCCGCAAGACATCGTGACCGATTCCCTCCGCCTTCAGCAGGTGCTGAAGAATCTGCTTTCCAACGCATTTAAATTTACGTTCAAGGGAGGCGTATCCATTCATATTCATTCGCTGACGGGCGACAGCCCTATGATCGGATTTACGATAGCGGATACCGGAATCGGCATCCCTGCTGATAAGCAGAGAATGATCTTCGAAGCATTCCGTCAGGCGGACGGCACGACGAGCCGCCACTATGGCGGGACGGGACTCGGCCTGTCGATCAGCAGGCAGATAGCGGGACTGCTTGGAGGCTGCATCGAGCTGGAGAGTGTGGAGGGCGAAGGAAGCCGTTTCACCTTGTACGTCCCCCAAAATCATGAATCGCTGCTGAGCGAAGGCTACACGCAAGCGGCTGCTGCCAGGGACGTCGAACCGTTCTTAGCGGAGCCGGTTCCGCCTATGGCTCTGTTGAGGCCGATGGAATCCTGCGCCATGCCTTCTGAGGAGACACAGCAGTTTCCGGACGATCGAGGCTCTATTGAGGAGGGCGACAGGGTTCTGCTGATCGTGGAAGACGATATCCATTTTGCCAAAATCTGTATGGATACCGCCCGCGAGAGAGGCTTCAAAACCATCGTCGCACTCCAGGGAGACACGGGACTCGAGCTGGCCAAAGCTTATAAGCCCGATGCGATCCTGCTCGATATCCAGCTTCCTGTGATCGACGGCTGGTCCATTCTCGTTCATCTCAAGAATGATGCTGCCACGAGGCATATCCCGGTGCATATCGTTTCGGTAGTGGACGAAATTCAACAAGGCTTGTCCATGGGAGCGATCGCTTATTTGCAGAAGCCTTCGAGCAAGGAAAGTCTGGAGCAGGCGTTCACCCAAATTGAAGCCTTCCTGGATAACGGCTTGAGACGGCTTTTACTTGTAGGCAAGGACGAGGATCATCGCAGCACCATTACCGAGTTGATCGGGCATGATGATGTTCAAATCGTCAGCGCATCGGGCGGAGCCGAAGCTTGGGAGGAACTGAAGAAGCAGTCCTTCGATTGCATGGTTATCGATATGGGACCGACGGATCTGGCCGAGTTCGAGCTTCTGGACCGGATTAAATCCGAAGAAGGCCTGCGGCGTCTGCCTATTGTTATTTATACGCAGCATAGATGGGACAGCAAGGAGCGGCTCAGGCTCAAGAAATATGCGGAATCGATCATTATCAAGGACGTGAAATCGCCGGAGCGCCTGCTGGACGAAACGGCCATGTTTCTTCATCGGGTGGAGGCCCGTCTGCCGGAAGCCAAACGCCGTATTCTGCAAAAGCTTCACAGCAAGGAAGCCGTGTTCGCCGGTAAAAAGGTGCTCCTCGTGGACGACGATATCCGCAACGTGTTCGCCCTGTCGAATTTACTGGAGGGCTATGATATGCAGGTTTCCTTTGCGGAGACGGGCAAGCAGGCATTGGAGCGTCTGTCGGAAAGCCCGGATATTGATCTTGTGCTCATGGATATTATGATGCCGGAGATGGACGGCTATGAAGCTATGGGCGCCATCCGCAGCCAGCCGCAGTTTGAGCAACTGCCTATCATAGCCTTGACGGCCAAGGCCATGAAGGACGATCGAGAGAAGTGTGTCCAGGCTGGGGCATCGGACTATATTACGAAACCGGTTCATACGGAGCAGCTGCTTTCCCTTATCCGTGTCTGGTTATGCAAGTGATGAGCGGTGCAGGAGAGAAGCGGAGGCTGGAAAGGAGAAGCAGTGTGAATTCGAATGCTTGGGTGGCAGACACAACTGTAGATGCGGAACCCCTTGGGGATGAGGAGGCCGAGCGCGAGCGAATAGAGATCGAGCTGCTGCTGGAAGGGGTGTTCCGGCTGTATGGATACGATTTTCGCCATTATGCCTACCCCACCCTGCGCCGCCGCATATGGCACCGGCTGTACGGGGAACGGCTGCAGACGATTTCCGAGCTGCAGAGCCGGGTACTGCATGACAGGGCCTGCATGGAACGGCTTGCATCCGATCTGGTCATTCATGTCACCGAAATGTTTCGCGATCCGGGCTTATTTGAAGCCTTCCGCAGGAAGGTGGTCCCTCTGCTCCGGAAGCTCCCGTCGATCCGGATTTGGCATGCGGGCTGTGCTACAGGGGAGGAAGTATATTCCATGGCCATCCTGTTGCATGAGGAGGGCCTGTATGACAGGACGAGACTGTACGCAACGGACATGAATGAGGAAGTGCTCCAATATGCAGAACGGGGAGTCTATCCATTGAAAAAGATGCGGGAATACACCAAAAATTATATTAAGGCCGGAGGCAAGGAGGAGTTTTCCCGTTATTATACGGCATCCGGGGATACGGCGACCCTTCAAGCCTTTTTGCGCAGCAATATCGTCTTTGCCCAGCATAATCTGGTTACGGACCGCTCCTTCAATGAATTTCATGTTATTTTCTGCCGCAATGTATTGATTTATTTTAACTCCGGGCTGCAAAGCAAGGTGCATGATTTGATGTATGAGAGCTTGTGCCGTTCGGGCATCTTTGTGCTCGGAGACAAGGAGACGATCACGTTCACCAAGCATGCGGCCCATTATGAAATGCTCGATCCGCAGCAGAAAATGTATTGCAAGATCAAATAAGGATGCCAGCGATAACGGAAAGGAATGGGAAGCTGCATGAATGAACCGATTCACATCCTGCTTGTTGACGATCAACCGGAAAATCTTCTGGCTTTGGAGGCGATGCTTGGCGATCAGCCTTACCATTTGGTCAAGGCACACTCCGGTGAGGAGGCTCTTCGCTGCTTGCTCACCTATAATTTTGCCGTTATTGTGCTGGACGTACAGATGCCTGGCATGGACGGCTTCGAGACGGCCAAATGGATTAAATCCCGGGATAAATCGAAGGCAGTACCGATCATTTTCGTTACGGCGGCCTATCATGAGCAGGATCAATCCTTCACGGCGTACTCCGTCGGTGCGATCGATTATATGGTTAAGCCCGTCATGCCTCATGTACTGCGCTCGAAAATCGAGGGCTTCGTTCACATTTACGTGACCCAGCAGCAGCTGCAAAGGCAGACGGCACTGCTGCAAGAACGGACCCGGGAGCTGCAGCAGGCCAAGGAGGAGGCCGAGAAGGCCGCGCGGGCCAAGTCGGAATTTCTGGCGGTCATGAGCCATGAAATTCGTACCCCTCTCAACGGAGTGCTGGCTATGGCGGATCTGCTGCTGGATACGCAGCTCTCCGGGGAGCAGCGGGAGTATGCCGAGACGATCCGCAAGAGCGGCGCCTCGCTGCTGACGATTCTGAACGACGTACTGGACCTGTCCAAAATCGAATCCGGTAAAATGGAAATTACCGAGGAGCTGTTCCATCTCCATTCCTGTCTGCAGGAGTCCGTAGGCCTCTTTCAGCTGGAAACGCGCAGCAAATCGTTGAATATCGCCTATGAGATCGATCCGCGGCTGCCTGAGCTGCTTGTAGGAGATGAATCCAGGTTAAGGCAGATTCTCGTGAATTTGCTCGGAAACGCCGTCAAATTTACGGAGAGCGGCTGCGTGCACGTGTCGGTTAAAGAGCTGTCCCGCGAAGCGGATCAATACGTGGAAATTGAGTTTGCCGTGCAGGATACGGGAATCGGCATTCCCGCCTCCAAGCGCGATATTCTGTTCAAGCCCTTTTCCCAGCTGGATTCCTCTACAACCCGCAAATATGGAGGCACAGGGCTGGGGCTTGCCATCTGCAAAAATTTCACCGAGCTGCTCGGGGGCACGATTTATCTGGATACGGAATATACATCGGGAGCCAGATTTGTGTTTACGATACGGCCGAAAATAGGCTTGCTGGAGCATCATACCTTATAATTGGTGAAGCAAAACGATAGAAATCGAATACTTCTCCCTTCTGTCCAAAGGGAAGCCATGACATGCCTATAGCGAACCATAGGCTTTTTTTGTTGCCTTCAAATTCATATCGTCCGAGTTCGGGCGGCGCATGAAGTGATTCACTCCCTCATCCGCCTTCCCTCCATCCCTGGGATTTATTTTCCCCGTCTCCTCCAGATTGAAAAATTGATTATAGACCATACTAATCAGGAGTGCCCAAAACCTAGAAGCGCTTGTTTCAATGCGGTCCCCTTCGTTTAATCAATACTATGAAGGTCAGGCAAACTACATAAACGGAAAGGTTTGGTGATGACGGGATGACACAAAAGCAATGTGTGGCTATGCTTCTTGCCGGAGGGGAAGGGAAGAGATTGGGCATACTGACGAGTCAAAAGGCGAAGCCTGCCGTTCATTTTGGCGGCTCAGCCCGAATGATTGACTTTGCGCTTAGCAACTGCCGGCATTCCTGCCTCGATACGGTTGGTGTAGTGACACAGTATCGTCCCGAGGCTCTGCATCGTCATATCGGTCTGGGCTCCGCATGGCTGGAGAAGCCGGAGCAAGGGGAGATAGCTCTCTTATCGTCCCGCCAGTCCCATATCGGCGAAAGAGGGTACCTCGGGACGGCCGATGCGATTTACCGCAATTGGTCCTTTATCGAGAAGTATAACCCGGATACGGTGCTCGTCCTTTCGGGCGATCACATTTATCATATGGATTATCGCAAGCTGCTGGAGCATCATTTGACAGCGGGCGCGGATGCGACCATTGCCGTAACTCCGGTACCTATATCGGAAGCAAGCCGCTTCGGGATTATGAAAACCGATTCCAGCGGACGCATTACGGAATTCGCGGAGAAACCGAAGACTCCGGCAAGCAATTTGGCTTCTATGGGCATTTATATATTCAATACTTCCTTCTTACGCACATTCCTGGAACGGGATGCTCAGGATTCGTCTTCCGGCCATGATTTTGGAAATAACGTCATTCCGGCTATGCTGGAGCATAATGCCAAGCTGTACGCTTATGAATTTGCCGACTATTGGAAAGATGTCGGTACTATTGAAAGCCTGTGGGAAGCCCATATGGATATGCTGGGCGGAAGCCCTGCCTTCGTAGCAAGCCGGGACTCCTGGCCGCTCTACAGTGCCAATGGCTTGGCGCAATCGCGCTTTGTAGAATCGCTGGGACTCGTAAGGCAATCGCTTATCTGCTCCGATTGCACCATTCATGGGCAGGTGGAGCGCTCGGTGATTTCCACGGAAGCTGTTATAGGGCAGGGCAGCCGTATTTTCGACAGCGTCATTATGCCGGGAGCACAGATCGGCAGCGGGGTGACCATATACAAATCGATAGTCGGTGAAGGGGCCGTTGTACGCGATGGCACCACTTGGGGTTCGGCCGACGGGGGGATGATCTCCGTGATCGGCGACAGAGAAGTCATCAGCATTCAGGGGCAAAAGCTGCCGAAAATTTTCGTTTCGGCTAATCAATTGCAAGCGGAGCTCATAGGCTAATAATAAGTCTATTGTTTATGATTTCCCGGCAGCATGTTTTTGGGTCCTAACACCACACATTGGGGAGGGAAGGAACATGAACAGGATGTCTTGGATGATTACAATAACGACGATATTCCTATGGACGGGCTTGGGAGTTGTTCAGCCCATTCACGAAGAGGCTGCTTTGGCCATGACGGATTCCTCCAAGCCGGGGGGCCGTTCGGACATGTCGGTCCAGCCGCAGAAGACGAATCCGGAATCGGGCCAGTCCCGCTTTCAATCCGTGAACGGATTGTCGCTAACGGATGATTTGAAGACCGTGTTCGAAATGAAAGGCCAGCCCCTATCTATGAAGCAGGATGAAATATTACCTTCCTTAAAAACTTACACCTTTAACGATTGCAGCATCATTATGGTGGACGGCGAAATCGAGTACGTGGTGGTGCCGGCGTCAACGGGGAAGCTGGATATCGATGGGGACCAAGTTCCGATGGATATCGATAAGCTTAAGGTTAAGCTGGGTCAGCCCTATTTTGTCAGCGAGGACGGTATCGTCTATAAGGATGGAAGCCATGTCTTAAAAATCTACACCGATGTAGTCAGCGGCAAGGTAACTTCGGTTCACTATTTTCAAGAAGCCGTTCAGTAGATGCAAGAGCTTAACCCCTGTTTCCGCATAGGAACAGGGGTATTTCTTATATGAAACGTTCTTGGCCTCCCATTTGGAAGTCACCAGAGTCCATGCCTTTGAATATGTCTATAGTAGAGTCATGCATTTGTGATGAATACCCTGAACAATCGGCTTGGCGAAGGGGACCTTTCTATGGAATTATGGAAAGCAATGGAACTGGATGATACGGAACAGCTTGTCCTATGTCAGGATAAGGGCAGCGGCTTGAAGGCGATTATAGCAATACACAATACCCGTCTGGGACCTGCACTCGGGGGGTGCCGCATATGGGACTATACCTCGGAGGAGGAGGCTATTCGGGACGCGCTTCGTTTGGCAAAGGGGATGACGTACAAATGTGCCGTTTCGGGCCTCCCCTATGGAGGCGGCAAGGCCGTCATTATGGGCAAACCCGACCCGGCAAGGCGGGAGGCAGTCTTTCGCTCGCTCGGCCGCTTCATTGAAACGATGCAGGGGAGATATATTACCGGCATCGATCTGGGGACGACGGTTCAAGATATGGATGCCGTCAGGCACGAGACCGGTTATGTAACGGATACGACGGGGTCCTTATGTGCAACAGGGGAATTCACAGCGGAGATGACGGCATATGGGGTTTATTTGGGGATACGGGTTGCCCTGAAGGAAGTGTACGGAACCGATGATTTGAACCGCATCACGGTGGTGGTGCAAGGCCTGGGCAAGGTCGGCACCTTCTTATGCCGATACCTGAACGACGCAGGCGCCAGATTGATCGTGGCGGATGTGGACGAACGGCGAGTCCTCTTCGCGATGAAGCAATTTGGCGCGAGCGCCGTCATGCCGGATCAAATATACGCCGCCGCGTGCGATGTGTTTTCCCCTTGTGCGCTCGGGGGGATCTTGAACGATACGACGCTAGGACAGCTTCGCTGCCGTATCGTAGCGGGCGCCGCAAACAATCAGCTCGCCGAACCGAGACATGGGGTGCTGCTGAACGGGGCAGGGATTCTTTATGCTCCCGACTATGTGATTAATGCAGGCGGAATCATTGTTACCGCGGCTGAGCTGAACGGCTGCAACGGGGCTCAAGCCAAACAGCAGGTGGAACGCATCTCGGCCAATGCAGCCGGCGTGTTCCAATCAGCCCGGACAGAGGGGATTGCCGCATCTCTTGCGGCCGATAGACTGGCCGAGCAGCGGCTTGTCAATGCAGCGCCTTAAATAATAGATAAGAGCCGCCGTTTGTTTCGTCCAAAGGATGAGCATGAACGGCGTTTTAACATTTTGCAGGGGTATTTGTTTCATTTTCGGACTAATTCGCAGGCTAGTCTAAAAAAAGGATGATAACATGCCATAAATAGGTCACAAATCCGTAAAATAGCTTAATTTGTTCGCAGAATGTTCACAAATGTCGAAAATTGCTTTTTTCTATTTGACGAAGTAGGAGTATAATAGGAACTACATAGGATTCCGTTCGCACCTGTTCTATCGCAAGGAAAAAGTTAAATGATGGACTTCTGCCTTACTTGTGAAAAAAGTTACAACTAACAATTAGTCTGAAATCCAATTTTCATAAATCTCCTTGAGACGGAAAAGCTATAATGAATGAACAGGGATGCAAACACTGGCGGTTTTCTATCTCAATGCAAAGGAGGACGTTTACTTATGTCAGAAGCAACACAAACGATTTCACGTGAATCTGCGGATGTTCTTGACCAATTGATGAAGCCTGAGGTGCAGCAATCTCTAACCGTCCTGGTAGAGAACCTGCCTAAGCTGGCTGAATTGGTTACTATCCTGACCAAAACCTACGACGTGGTACAAAACGTAGTGACGGACCAAGTGCTGATCGAGGATATCAAGGGTGGTATGGAAGAATTCGTAAAACCGATTCAAGATGGTGCTAAAAGTATTGCATCGGCTGCTATCGAGGCTAATGATCGTGTAGCGACAGCGCAAACCACTTCTGTCGGTCTGTTCGGCATCTTGAGAATGCTGAAAGATCCGCAAGTGCAAAAAATGCTGCAGCTTTCCCAAGCTTTCCTGGATGTTATGGCTGAGCGCCGTGAACAAAAGGAACAGCGTTAATCCATTGGATTTACCATAGAACGGAGGATAAGTATGTCGAAGCAAATTTTAATTTTGGGCGGCGGTTACGGCGGATTGTTGACTGCGCTGACTGCACGCAAATATATGACAGCAGAAGAAGCAACCATTACTCTTGTGAATCGTTTTCCGACTCACCAAATCATTACCGAGCTTCATAGATTGGCTGCAGGTAACCTGTCCGAGCAGGCTGTAGCTCTTCCTTTGGAAAAGCTGCTTCGCGGTAAAGACGTAAATCTGCGCATTGACACTGTTGAGAAAATCAGCCCGGACGAGAAAAAGGTTCTTATGGCCAGCGGCAAAACGTATGAGTATGACGTTCTTGTCATTGCATTGGGCAGTGAAACGGCATTCTTCGGAATCCCAGGTTTGCAAGAAAACAGCTTCGTTCTGAAATCGGCGGCTGACGCTAACCGCTTGCGTGCGCATGTGGAAGAGCGCATCGATGCTTACGCGAAAACCAAGAACAAAGCGGACGCAACGTTCGTTATCGGCGGCGGCGGTCTTACCGGTGTCGAGCTTGTCGGCGAATTCGCGGATATGCTTCCTGGCCTGTGCCGTAAAAAAGGGATCGATTTCAACGAAATTTCCTTGTACTGCGTAGAAGCGGGTCCTTCCATTCTGGCAGGCTTTGCTCCTGAATTGGTTGAGCGCGCTCAAACCAGCTTGGAAAAACGCGGCGTTCAGTTCTTGACCGGCGTACCTATTACGGAAATGACGGAAACTACCGTATCGTTGAAAGACGGAAGTTCCATCGATACGAGCACTTTAGTATGGACCGGCGGCGTTCAAGGTAACTCCGTTGTGGCTAACTGTGGTATCGAAGTAAACCGCGGTCGTGCAACCGTAACAGACTTCCTGCAATCCACATCCCATCCGGACGTATTCCTGGCTGGCGACAGTGCGGTTGTGTTCGGCAAAGAAGGCCGTCCATATCCTCCTACCGCTCAATTGGCTTGGCAAATGGGCGAAACGATCGGCTACAATATTTTCGCTTACTTCAACAACGGACCAAAGCAAGAGTTCAGCCCTGTATTCTCCGGTACGCTTGCAAGCTTGGGCCGCAAAGACGGCATCGGTACGATCGGCGCGAACCAAACCCGCTTGAAGGGCTTGCCTGCTACCCTGATGAAAGAAGCAAGCAACATGCGTTATTTGTCTCATATCAACGGCCTTTTCACGCTTGCCTATTAATTCATATGCCAAAAGCCTTGCCCGGAATTGCTTTCCGCAGCAAGGCTTTTTTGCTTTGATTACATAAAAAACTTCGCCCCGTTTTTGGATGAAAACGGAAAGGGCGAAGTTTTTTGGTTTGTGCCGGTTTTACCGGAACATTGGGAAGATATAGCGCACAATGAAGTATAGGAAGCCAAAGAAGATGACGATGTAGGCTGCGTATTTAATGAAGGTTGAGGCGACAAGCCCTTTATCATATTTTTGTTCGATACGCTTTTGTTCAATATCTACATTGTTCGGTTCCATGCTGCATCGCTCCTTTACATTCATCTCGAATTGGGTGAAGCGCTGTAGCATGTATTACCCCGGCTTAGCGAGAATGAATCAAGTTTCATTATGTACCTGCGGAGGGTAATAGCCGAATAAGGATGAATAAGCGGTACCGGCTTACGGGGCTGAAGCTGACATTCATGAACTCTGGGGAGGGAAATCCATGATCATTCAAATCAGTGTAGCTGTCATCGCCATCGCGTTTGTGGTTCTGGTCGTTTTTCTAATTACGACACTGCGTTCCGTAACATCGCTGCTGGGCCAGACGAATACGACCATTCGTGAGCTGCAGAACGAAGTGAAGAATATGACGCAGGAGGCGTCCGAGCTGCTCGGGCATACGAATGAGGTGACTATGGATATTTTGCAAAAGCTGCATGCTCTGGAGCCTGTATTTGATTCGGTCAAGCTGGCAGGTGAGGCGGTCGAGGAGGTCACTTCCTCGGTGAAGCAGGCATCGGCTGCGGCGGCCCGTACGATCAAGGAAAAGGTGACGGAAGAAGCGTGCCGGCCCATCGCAGGAACTATCGCCAAGGCACTGCAGCTGGCGCCGGTGGTGCTGGAGGCCTGGCATCAAATCAAGCGGCGTCAATCGCCAGCCCCTTAATGCAGCATTAGGAGCAGGGGAAAATAAAAATTCATGACAACATCCGATTTCGGCTGTTTCATTGGTTCCCTTTCGGGGTAATGGTATGATAATGGGAAACAAGTTTGGATGTTAGAGAGGAGCTTAAAAGAATGAATCGAAAGCATACGTTCGAAATAGAAAAAAAGGTCACTCCAAATAGCAATCTGGTTTATTTAAAAGGCGAGCTCGACTTGTCCAAGGCGGCTGAATTTCGAGCAGCTGCGGATTCCTTCGTAGCGGATACGGACCGGTTGATGGTGCTGAATCTGAAGCATTTGGGGTATATCGACAGCACGGGGATCGGGGTGATCCTATCTTTGCTCAAAGCCCGACACGTACTGAAAGCTCCGATCATTGTAGAGGATATTCCTCCCAAAATTAAAAGGCTGTTCGATATGACCGGGTTAACCCCGTTTATCCAAGAAACCAAGAATAACGCGATATAAGAAAGGGTAGAAGAGAAGATATGAACTGGGAAAATCGTACGGTTAGTATGACGTTACCTGCCGAAGCGGAGTTTATAGACCTCGTGCGTTTGACCTTGTATGGCATATGCACCAAGCTCGGCTTCTCCTACGAGGAAATTGAGGACATGAAGGTTGCCGTAGCCGAGGCATGCAACAATGTGGTCGTCCACGCCTATGATCCGGGCAGACCGGGAACGATGGATATCCGTTTCGAAATGCTGGAGAACGGGGTACGTATTTCGGTTAAGGACCATGGTCACAGCTTTGATTATGAAGAGAAAGCTCAACAGGCCACATCGCTTCATCATAAATCAATAGAAGAGGCGAACATCGGAGGCTTGGGCATTTATTTGATGCAGGCGCTGATGGATGAAGTGGAAGTGATGAGCGAGAGGGGGACCGAGGTCATATTGACCAAACGTCTTAGTAAAAGTGAGGAAATGGTATGAAAATAAATTCAGAGAGACCGGCATTCCATATTCACGATCTGATTGCAAAATATCAGCAAACGGGTTGTAATGAGGTCGCCACCTCTTTGCTGCTGCAGTTTGAACCGATGGTCAAGATGGCTGCGGGCAAAATGTCGCGCAACCGTCCGGACCTCTATGAAGATTTGTACCAGGTGGGACAGATGTCCATGCTCCGGCTGTTTAAGCAGTTCGATACGGAGCAGGGGGTTCAATTTGAAGCGTACATGATGAAAAGCATCATAGGACATATGAAAAATTACTTGCGCGATAAGTCCTGGTATATCCAGGTACCGCGGCGCGTTAAGGAAAAAAGCGGCCGTATTCAAACCGCTATCGATATGCTGACGGTTCGGCTTGAGCGGTCACCCAATGTGGAGGAGATCGCTCAAGAGGTGGACCTTTCCGTCGAGGAGACAATCGAGATTCTGGCCGGCCGTGAATATTATCACTATGTTTCTTTGGACACGCCGTTGTCTACGGAGGACAATGGGGCCACTATCGGCGATTTGCTGAGCGAGGAGAAAGATGATTTTCAGCAGCTCGAGCGCAAGCTGGATTTGGAAGATGCGATGGCGCGGCTGAAAACCCAGGAGCAGCAGGTGCTCCATCTTGCTTATGTAGAAGGCCAGTCCCAGCGGACCATAGCGGAGCAGCTGAACGTATCGCAAATGAGCGTATCCCGGATTCAGAAGCGGGCGATTGACAAGCTGAAGCAGTTTTTCACGGAATCCCGCGAAAT
This sequence comes from Paenibacillus sp. OAS669, assembly GCF_014873645.1. Lineage (NCBI taxonomy): Bacteria > Bacillati > Bacillota > Bacilli > Caryophanales > Paenibacillaceae > Paenibacillus > Paenibacillus sp. OAS669. Next base: position 89,846 of record NZ_JADBDR010000016.1, on the reverse strand, counting down.
TTCGGACGCTTGATAGCCTAGTGGACAAGCCTTCGTGTAAGCGTGTTCAGATTATAAGCTTACCAGCAGACTCACGCCCTCTCGAGGGCGTAAGGTTGTTGAAAAACCCGGTCATATAGAAAAATGTAAAAGGTGGTAGGTGGGGTATCCCTCGTAGGAGCGATAGCGTCCGCCTTTGTTCTCGGAAAATACCCGCTGTAAAGCGATATAATCAAAATTTTTCCGGGAACAACAGCGGCCGGAGGGGGATACCCCACCGGGGTACCAATGCTATTTTTCAAGCTTTACAGGTTTTTCAACAGACTCACGCCCTCACAAGGGCGTATTTTTATGCGCACCTGTTACCACGCCTGTAGGGAGGAGATGGACAATGACAATTCGACAGCTCAACATGCCTGGCGGGTGGAGATGGCATGTCGGCGATGATTTGGCCGCAATAAAGGGGGATGAGGCCTCTCGGGAGGATCTCCATTCGGTCAACGGCCTTCAGCAGCTCAAAAAGCACAGCACGGTCCGCTTCCGGACACCCCGGATCCGGATGTATGATAACGGCTCGAAAGCTTTGTACGGAGCGATTCTGTACGGCAGCCCGGCTCCGCGCGAGGATCAAGAGGCTCTCTATGTATCGTTTTACTTGGCTGAGAACGAGTTGTTTACTTCCGAGCTGGATTATTCCAGCATGAGTCCTCATCTGGATGAAGAGGGGCTCCATGATAGGATGAAGGGCTGCCGCACGGCGGCAGAGGGCTTCTTCGTGCTGCTGAGTGAGCTGGCTTTGGTCTGCCTGCATGGTCTGGATCTGCTCTCCGCCAGGCTGACCAAGCTGGAGCAGCGAATGAGAAGATTTAATAACGCGCACCTGCTGGACCATTTGATAGAGCGGCAGTACGATCTGCTGCATTGGCAGCACCGGATTACCCCTCTGGAAGAGCTGCTGGTAGCCGTGAAGGAGCTTTATGATCCCGAGCAGTTGGCGCGCTGCGAAGCCTATCGTGTGACGTGCCTGCGGGTGGAACGGCTTACGCTTCGAATGGCGCATTTTAACGACGAGGTGAGCACGCTTCTGGCTATGGATGAGAATATAGCGTCGTACAGAGGGAACGAGATTATGAAGACATTGACCGTATTTACGGTCGTCTGTACGCCGGCTACGGTCTTTGCGGGCTTGTGGGGTATGAATTTCAAAGAAATGCCCGAGCTGGAATATCAATGGGGCTATCCGGTATCCATTGTATTCATTCTGCTGCTTACCCTTATCGTCTACGGATGGCTGAAGTGGAAGGGCTGGACAGGAGATTTGATCCGCGGGAAAAAGAAGGATTCCAACCTGTTTTAAACGCCGCTTGCTTCGTTTCAAGCTGTCAGGTACAGGGTAATGATACTTAAGCAACACATTATCCTATTGTACAAAGGCGGTGTTTGCCATGACAGTAAAACACAGTATCCCTTGCGGGGGCAATGAGGTTTCCGTACGTCAGACCGACTCGGACAAGTTTCAAGTTACCATTCAATCCCAGGTCAATCCGCTGGGAACCGGCAATGTGTTGGAAACGTTCTCAAACCTGGACGATGCGATTCAAGCGGCAGAGCTGTTCTGTAAGCTGCACGCAGCGGCCAAGGAGCTCGGCTATCATTTGGAAGACGGTCATTTTGTAAAGCCGGACAGGCCCAAGCTGCATGTAGGGATGCTTTTGCACGAGCAAACGATGCCGGACGAGCTGGTACTGCTGCTGGAACGATAAGTCCATATAGATGAAGCTTGAATGAGTAGGCGCAAGCAGGCGGCTGTCTCCTTTTGACAGCCGCCTGCTTGCGGCTTTATTACATAACATCGAGGTCCCCGTAAAGCGCCCCGCTATGCGGGGTCATCTCTTGCGGCCGGGCATAAAAAGCATGAGAAAAAGCGATGCCCCTGAAGGAACATCGCTGGTTTGAGAGAAGCATCGGAAGCTACCCCTGAGAGGCTGTCTTAGCTTTATCCAACGCCTCGTGAGTGTTAGCTTCGGCGTGATCCGCCGCTTTATGTGTGGTATCGGCAGCGCGATCGGCCAGACGGTGAGCGGTATCCGCCGTTTTATCCGCTGCTTGCCGCACCTTATCTGCCGCAGCCTCTGTTACCTTGTGCGCGGAGTCCAGCGCCTGATTTGCAGCTTCCCTGGTTTTCTCCAGCAGCTCGGTGCCTTGCCCGCTCACGGTTTCTACCGTATCCGCCGCTTTGGTTTTCACCAGCTCCAGCCAATCCTGGCTCTTGGCCTGCAGGGATTGGACTTTGGTTACAAGGTCCTCCCGCAGCTCGCGGCCTGATTTCGGTGCCAATAGAAGAGCGATCAATGCTCCGGCAGCACCTCCGATAATGGTTCCCAAAACGACATCATTTCGTTTGCTTTCCGTTGCTGTCATCGTTATCCACTCTCCTTACCATGTAATGGGTTTAAGACTGTTTGCCGTTTAAGGTTCTGGACAATAGCGTTAGCAGGAAGACGAATAATGCCGCTCCTACAATGGCCGGAACCACGGCGAAGCCCCCGATGATAGGTCCCCAGGTCCCGAGCAGCAATGCCCCGAGCCATGCGCCGACGAACCCTGCAATCATCGATCCGATAATACCCCCGGACATTCCTCCAGGCGCAATTGCCGAACCAATAGCCCCGATGACAATAGCCATGATGATCGTTATCAGCAAGCTGATCATCCCCATCACGCTCCCTTCCATTGGGTTGTCTTGCATGATAATTAGTACCCGTTACGAAGAATCGTGAAACATAAGAACAGCCCGAAGCATCCCGGCGGGAAGCATAAGGGCTGTTAGGGTTTAGTGCTCGTCATGATGGCGCAATAGGCTATTCATGCTCATAAAAGGTCAACCGATTGCCTGCAGGGTCCAGCACCGTGATTTCCTTTCCCCCCCACGGTGCTGTTTCGAGTCCAGGCTTCATATATTTGTACTGCTTGGCGGAAAGCCTCGCGTAAAGGGCCTCAATATGCTTAGTTTCTATCCGAACGGCCGCACCAGGGCAGCAATCTCCGTGATGCTCGGATAAGTGCAGCACGCAGCTTCCGTTAGAGATTTGCATGTAGAGAGGGAAGTTATCTTCATATCGATGCTCCCAGTCGAGCTCGAATTCCAAATAATGCAAATAAAACTGTTGAGTCTTCTCGACGTCAAACATACGCAGTATCGGTATGACTGAATGGAGCTGGTATTGCTGCGGCTTATCCATAAATATTCATTCCTCCCTTGTCTTGCCGGGCGGTGTGTGCCCTGCATCTTCGTATGTCCGCCGTACTTATCGGCAGCTGTTACTAGCATATACAATAATTCCCTGCGGTACAATCCTGGTTATTTTCCTTTGTTTCACTACTACTGCGGAGGAAGGCTTTATAAAAACGTAAGAAACGGTAGAATATGTTTACTAGATTATGTATAATAATTCAATATTATTTATTTTTATTCACAAAAAAAGAGGTGGTTCATTGATGGACATAGTCATTCGACCGATGCTATGGAATGATCTGGAGGCTGTAGGCCAGCTGCGCCCGAAGGGATGGGGCGATATTGCACCGCAAATGCTTTATTATTGGAATGATCCGAGCTGTATGACCTTTGTTGCCGAGCGGGGAGACCGTATAGTCGGCATGGCTAACGCAACTTGCTGGGGGCCAACGGGATGGTTAGGCCCCATTATTGTGGAGCCCTCGTCTCGAGGTCTAGGACTGGGTTCGCGGCTCACCCGGACCGTAATGGACGATCTCCATTCGAAGGGCTGCCGCACGCTTCAGCTTATTGCTACCGAGTTCGGCAAGCCGGTATACGAGAAGCTGGGCTTCACCGTAGAATCCCGGTACTGCTTCTTAAAGGCGGAGCCGGAGGCCGTGATGGAAGAAGCAGCCGGATCGGGGCAGCTGAGGGCCGTTCAGGCTGCCGATCTTCCTATGATTGCCGAGCTGGACCGGAGGGCGGCTGGGGAGAACCGCATGACTGTATTGGAGAAGCTGCTCCAGCATAATGGCGGCTGGGTCGTTCCGAAGGAGGATGGGAGCGGCATTCGCGGCTATTATTTGCACGGAGCTCCGTGGAGCCCCGGTCCTATTGTGGCGAGCGACGTGGAAGCGGGGAGAATGCTGCTGCAGCAGGCTGTAATCTCAGAGAAGCATCACTCCATCGGGGTAAGCGAGCTTAATACGAAGGCGATAGATTATCTTCAGCAGATCGGATTAACGATCGCCTCCTGCGCCGATCGCATGGTGCTGGGAGAACGTTCGGCATGGCGTCCCGATATGATTTATTCCCGCATCAGCGGCTCCCTTGGTTAAGCAGGCTTCATTCGACAGCATGTTCACCCTCCTTCCTCTGTGATATAATGGAAATTGTCAGTTTATCCTTATCCATTCGACTCATGTGACAATTTTTGAGGAGGGATCGTTATTTCGTACTTTATTGCTGGACTGATCTCGTTTGTGATTGTATTGGTAAGCATACCTCCGCTGCGCAAGCTGGCTTACCGGATCGACTTTGTGGACAAGCCCAGGCCGGACAATGAAAGAAAGATTCATCGGGAACCGATCCCGCTTACGGCAGGAATCGCCATTTTTGCAGGATTTGTCCTTACATACCTTTTGTTTATAAGAGATAATCTGTCCCAAACCTTAGCGATCATGGCGGGCGGATTGCTCGTGCTTATGATCGGACTTGTCGACGATTGGTACAAAACGCATGGCAAAGAGCTGTCAGCTCTGCCGAAGCTGGTCGTTCAGCTGCTGGCGGCTGTCATCGTATACAAATCCGGGATCGTATTTCATGGCTTTACGAATCCGTTCACCGGGGAAGAAATTCTTCTATGGACCTGGGCGCAATTTCTGCTCACCATCACCTGGATTTTCGGCGTAACGACGGTCATTAACTTCTCGGACGGCATGGACGGACTGGCCGGCAGCTTATCGACGATTTCTGCGCTAACGCTGTTCATAGTCGCTTTGGCGAAGAATCAACCGGATTCCGCCATGATGGCGATCATTCTGGTCGGCGTCGGCTTAGGCTATCTACGCTATAACAAGCCTCCGGCCAAAGTATTTATGGGGGATGCGGGAGCCTCGTTCATCGGCTTCATGCTCGCGGTCATTGCTTTGAATGGCGCCTTCAAGCAGGCGACGGTCTTGTCTTTGTTTATCCCGATTCTTGCGTTAGGCGTTCCGATCTTCGATAATTTGTTCGTGGTCTTCAAGCGGTTCCTGAACGGCAAACCGATTTATCAAGCGGATACGAGCCAAGCGCATTACCGGCTGTTGGCCAGCGGATTGAATCCGAAGCAGGTGCTGATGTTTTTATGCTTGATCAACGTATGCTTTGGACTGACTTCTATCATCATATTGATGCTAAAAGTATAATGTATGTGTACAGGCCTGCCGTGCTGCTTAGACGCGGACAGGCTTTTTTTGTAGGGAAATTTGATTTGCCCGTAAAGCAAAAAATGGCCCGAAAAAGGAAAAATTAGCCTTTCGCCTGCATAACAGAAGGGGAAGGACTGGGGAGACACGAATACGTATATCTTAAGCGGGATTTTTGTCGAGGAATCGCTGAGAGGAGACGGAATATGCAAAAGACGACTTTGGCTAACGGACTTACGATAGTGAGCAAGCACAACGAGCAGGCCGTGTCGACCCTGATCTGCTACTGGGTTAGGGCAGGGGGGCATTATGAGAAGCAGTATCCATACGGCATCGCGCATTTTTTGGAGCATATGCTGTTTAAGGGAACGAAGGGACGAACGAAAGAGCAGATTACGAACGATATCGAGAATTATGGCGGCAGAATGAATGCTGCGACCAGCGTGGACCGGACCCGCTATTATGCTCATGTTCCTTTTGATAAATGGAGGCAGGGGGTAGAGCTGCTGACGGATATGGTGTTCCATTCCGAATTTCCGGAGGAGGAGCTCCAGCTTGAAAAAAAGGTGGTGATCGAGGAGATCAAGAGAGCTCACGATAATCCGCGTGATCACGGGAGCCGCACGCTGCTGCGCATGCTGAGGGCCATGCACCCGGAACGGGCAGGGAATCTGGGGACGGAAGAGACGCTCACGGCGATGACCAGAGAGGATCTTATCAAGTACCATAGGCATTACTACAAGGCTAGCAATATCGTGCTGGTCGTCACAGGCAATATCGAGCATGACAAGCTTGTTGAATATATCGGCTCTCTGGATATTCCTGCATCGGAGCCTTTCACGGAGCCGTTGGATAAGCTTCAGCCGTACCAGCTCGGCGGGCGTGTCATTCATGAGGCCAGAGACATCCGGCAGGCGCATCTTCATTGGGGAATGTACGGCCCGAGCTCTTATGAGGACGATAAGTATGCCGGTTATGTAGCTCTCCACTTGCTGGGAGGCGGACACGGGTCGAGGCTGAAGCGGCGTATTCGGGGAGAGATGGGGCTGGCCTACGAGGTGTGGGCTGCCATAAGTCCCATGGTCAGTGAGGGCTTCATCACGGGCTATGTCGGCACTGATCCGCTTCGGCTTGAGGATGCCAAAAACGTAATTCTAGAGGAGCTGGAGCGGATGCATCACGAACGTATCTCGGATGAAGAACTGGAGAGGGCCCAGAATGCGATTATCGGCAGGCATATGATCTCTCAGGATCAGACGGAAGCCGTGAACAGCAGGCTGGCCTCTGAGCAGCTGTATCGGATCCAGACAGACCCGCACTATTTTGCCGCACAAATCCGCAGCGTGACGCCGGAGGACGTCATGGCGTTCGCCCGGAGCTACCTGCGCAAGGATCAGATGCTGTTCGTCCAAGTCAGCCGGGCGGAAGAGGCCGGGCAGGATGAGGGCCATAAGGCGGTATAAGCAAACATAATAAGCCGGTTCCCCGTAAGGGATTCCGGCTTATTTGACTTACTTTCAAATTCAAGGGGCCCTTGCAAAGCAGCTGAATTAGCCTCGAAGCCAAGGCCTCACATACGCTGGGAAATTTTGTTGTTCCCACATTGGTGCTTGTCATGGAAACAGCTTACCGCTTTTTCTCCTTGCTGCTCAGACCGCCGATATATTGATCATAGGCCTCGTAGATTTTGGCTGCGATCGGAGCGGCTCCGTACCGACCGAACCTTCCTTCCGGAACGACGACGGCTACCGCAAGGACGGGATTATCGGCCGGAGCGAAGGAGATAAGCACCGCATTATCGACGGTTCCGCCGGGTACGGCCTGCGTGGACGTACCGGTCTTGCGCGCTACAGGGAACGGCAGATCCTCAATGCCCGCTGCGCCGCTCTTCATTCCTTTGATCACGATATCCCAATAATTTTTGGGATAATTGACCTCGTTCAACAGGACGGGCTCAAATCCCTTGACAAGCTCGCCTTCCGCCGTTGTGATCTTATCGACGAACTGCGGCTGCATCCTCTTGCCCCGGTTAGCGAGCGTGGCGGCATATTGCGCCAGCTGCAGCGTAGTATACTTCTCGTTTTGCCCCCATGATGCATAGACCATGGCAGACTGCTTACTGCTCGTTTTGGCGTTTTGAAAAAAGTCGTTGGAGCCGGCAATTTCGTTGGGCAAATTACTTCCGGTTTTAACGCCCAAGCCGAACTCTGCCAGATGCTCCGCCCATACGTCGAGCACCTTGGATTTCTCGCCGCCATACTTGTTCCAGAGCGGGATTCCTACCATAGCGGACATATAGGTATTGGACGAATTGATGATTGCGGTTGTCGGATTCAGCGCACCGTAGGCATGACCGTCTGAATTTCGGATCGTGGCGTTATTACCTACCCCGAAGGAGAAGGAGCCTGAATCATTATAAGTACTGTTAGGATTAATGACGCCTTCCTTCAGCCCGATCAGAATGGTCAAGGGCTTGATGACAGAACCCATGAAGACGAGAGAGGAAGGATGCTTATTGCGCTCCTTTTCCGGAAAATCAGGATAGGACGTCGTAATGGTGCCGTTATTGACGAACGGCATGATTTGGTTGTAAACCTCATTGCTGCTAATGCCGCCGGTCCACAGATTCGTGTCGTAGTCCGGCATGCTTGCCATGGCGACGACCCTACCGGTCTGTACCTCCATGGCTACAGCGAACCCGGAGCGGGCATTCGGGGCATAGGCGAACTCCCCTGCGGCCGAGCGGTTCCGGAGGAAGCTAAGATGCTCGGTAATCGCCTTCTGCGTAGCAAGCTGAATGTCCTTGTTTATAGTTAAATATAAATTATGGCCTTTCTCCGGCTTAACGATGGTGGGGGGCCCGATAATTTTCTCGGCTGCATTGACCGGATAGGTCTTGCTGCCCTTCTTCCCCCGCAGCTCCTCCTGATACATCAGCTCCAGGCCATCGAAGCCGACATCCTCGACATCCAGATACTCATCCATCTTGCTCCTGTAGTAGGCCAGACCGGAGTCCGGATTTCGGGCAGCGTTGAACCGTTTCATATAGCCGACCAATTGGGCTGCGATTTTCTGGCTGTCGTACAATCGGACGCTGTCCTCCAGGATCTCGATGCCCCGCAGCTCATCCCGGTGCTCCAGCAAATAGGCGATTTCCTTGTTGGATAAATCGGCCTTAATCCTTCTCGGGATGGAGTAGTAGCTGGGCTCCTTGGTCTTGTTCTTATTCAAATCGAAGCCGACATCCATCAGCTTCAAGATATCGGCGGCAGAGAGCGGCTTGGCATCCGGATTGCCCCTCTCGGCAAAGATCTGCTCAAGTTTTTGTGCGAGCTCTATGATTTCATCCTTGTTCGTGGCACGGCCCTCCACCCGGTAGTAGAGTGACTGCATGGACCGGGACTGGGCAATAGCATGACCCGTCTGGTCGTAGATCGTACCGCGAATGGGGGCAATCGGGCTTTCGCTGTGGGAAACCTTGTTCTCGATCTCTTTGAAATATTTTCCCTCAACAAACTGCAAAATGGCTAATCGGATAATCAGTACGCTAAACAGGGAAAACGTAACAAAAAAGAATAAATTCAACCGAATGGAAAAATGTCTACGTTTCCGGATCTCCTGCTTCTCGGCCTGGTCCTCTTTATAACGAAAAAAGCCGCTACCCACTTGTCTTTCACTCCTCAGACCCATGTCCCGTGAATTATTGCTGCGCAAACCAAATGATGGCTATCCATAGCACGACGGCCGCCAGGAATCCCATCATTCCGCAGACGGAAGCCCAGCGCCAATCGAATCTGCGATTTGTTTTATCCTGTAATAGACGTGTATCCATCCGCATTCTCCTTTACAACCATAGTTTACCATGCCGTAAGGCCGCTGTGTTGAGAGGTTTACCACAACATTGAAAATTTTTTGGGCGTTGTGGCGCAAAAGAATACGGGCTGCTGGACGTCTGTCTATAAGACGAAGCGCTCAAAGGAAAAGTTACGGGTTATCCCCATTAGAAGAAAATATTTCCGATAAAGGGAACCTTCCTCCTGTTGGTTCGTCCAATTGTGTGTGAGGTGAACAGGGGTGGCCTTTGAATATTTAAAATCACTTTCCGGCGGGATGGACAAGAATGTCATTCTGGAAGACATCATGCTCGCTTACGGGGACGATGTGTGGAATTACGCATTTTTCATGACACGAAATAAAGAGCTTACCGACGATATCACACAGGAGGTATTCGTAAGGGTATATGAACGGCTGTACTCCTACCGGGGAGAGGCCTCAGTGAAAACATGGCTGCTTACCATAACGCGCAATTTGGTGAAGGACCATTGGCGTTCCTCCTGGATTCGCAGGGTCATCCCGTTTGGTCTTCAGACCAGGGAAGGCAGCAGTCCTTCAGCCGAGACGGAGGCCATGGGGCTTATGGTGGAGGAGGAGGTATGGCAGGTCGTACTGGAGCTGCCCCGCAAGCTGCGGGAGGTGCTGCTGCTTCATGCGCATCATCAGCTGACTCATGCCGAAATAGCCGGATTATTGTCTTTGTCGGAGGGAACGGTCAAATCAAGATTGTATCGGGCGAGGGCCAAAGTAAGCGGTTTGTTGAACAAGGAGGGCAAGCCATGAAGCAGATGGAACCGGAGCAATGGGAGAAGCGGCTCGCGGGATCGCCATTACGGCCAGGCGAGGGGGGCTTTTCCAAAGATTTGATGAGGAAGATAAAGGAGCGTGTCGAAGTGGAGGGAAATCCGAGAAGCCGGCGCTGGCTTAAGCTGAGTCCGGTGCTGTTAGCTTGTGTGCTGTTAGCCTTTGCGTTCACCAGGCAGGAGGAGATCGGGGGCTTGCTCGGGCAGCTGTCGAAGCCGGCCAGCCCTCCGGTACTGTCACCGATGGATCAAGAAAAGGAGCTGACGCTGAAGGTCGCATATTTTCATGAAAATACGTTTTCAATGCGCTACGGCAAGGCCTACACCATCCGTTATCCGAACATGGAGGTCAAGATCGTTCCTGTCGACACGAGCGGGTGGGGACAGGCTGATTATAAGGAGAAGATGATCCAGCTGATCGATCAGGAAAACCCGGATGTGCTGTACTTGTCTCTCGACTTGTATAGCGAGCTTGCCAAGGAAGGCAGATTGTACCCGCTTGAGGCGGTCATGAAGCAGGATCATTATGATCTGCAAAATGTGTATGCGGGCGTAACCGATACGCTGCGAAAGCTTGGAGAAGGCAAGCTGTACGGATTGGCTCCGGAGTACGAAATGAACGCCCTGTACTATAACAAAAGCTTATTCGACAAATACGGGGTCCCGTATCCGAAGGATAAAATGAGCTGGGAAGAGGTGCTGCAGCTGGCGGCGCGGTTCCCTGCAGACGGCACCGGAGAGAATCGGATTTACGGTCTGATGCCGTCCTACTACAGCGACGCTTCAGACCTCGCTATGCAAATCGGGAAGACGAACGGCATGAGTCTGATCGGTTCGGACGGAACGCAGGCTACGGTGAACACGGACGCTTGGAAAAAGGTATGGGGGATGGCGATTGACGGTTTTCAAAAAGGGTATGTCTACAAACGGGAGCCGTCGCCCCAGCGCAATATGATGATGGATGAGGTATACAAAAGAAATCCCTTCATTTCGGGTAAAGCAGCGATGGCTGTCTATGGGTTCTCGCTTAGTAATGATTTGAAGCAGGCTGCCAGCAGATACAACATGCCTTCCTTTCCATGGGATATTGTAAGTGAGCCTGTTCATCCGGCCCATCCGGATGAGACGTCCTCCCTGTTTATCGGATCGGTGTTCGCGATCAATGCCAAGTCGGAGCATCTGCGGCCCGCCTGGGAGATGCTGAAGCTGATCAACAGTCTGGAAATCGCCAAGAAGCTGGATAAATCCTACGGCGGCGGTCTATCGGTCCATATAAAAGCTTTAAAGCCTGACGAGGAGCATAATTACGCTCCATTCTACAGCATGAAGCCTGCCGAGCTGCCGGATTCCTCGGTGCATCCCCGTCTGCTCCGCAAGTTCAATGAGGCCTTCGCCCCGGCGGCTGCACAAAGAACGGGTTCCGTCGTCGAGGGTAAGGAGAGGCTGGACGATATGCTTAAACAGCTGCAGGAAGACGCGCAAAAGGCGCTGTTCAACGCCCTGATAGACAGCCGGAATTAATGGATGGAAAGAGAGAGGATAGGGATGAGCATTCGAAAAAATGGCCGCATACCTGCCAAATGGGAAAGGAAACGGTACGGGTTCTCCATGCTTGCGCTTGCGTTGACTGCCTCAGTTATGCTTCTTTTGAACGGGTGCGACAAAGCAGAGGAGACTCCGGCTGGCCCAATCAAAGGCACCCTTCGGATTGCTATGGGCAACGAGGATCAATTCCAGTACGAGTACGCGGACTATTTTATAGCTAAATTTCCTGAGCTGGATGTGAAGATTGTTCCTACGCAGGAACTGTATGGCACAAACTATGTGAAGGACTATATGAAAAATTATTTGAAGCTGATAGATGAGCAGAAGCCGGACCTTCTCATTACCAACTCGTATGATTACGGGAAGCTTGTTCAGGAGGGGAAGCTGTACGACCTGTCCCCTCTGATTGCCAAGGACCAGTTCGACGTGGGGAATCTGCTTCCGGCGGCCGTCGATTTCCTGAAGATGAAAGGAGATGGGAAGCTGTACGGCTTGTCTCCAAACTTTACCAGCTCAGTGCTATTTTACAATAAGGATCTGTTCGACAAGTATCGCATCCCTTATCCGAAGGATTCGATGACGTGGGAGGAAATGATTCGTCTGGCACAGCGGTTTCCGGCGGAAGGGGGCAAGGACGAACGGATTTACGGCTTCCATATGGGATACATGAGGTCGCCTCTGAGTCTGGTTACCTATATCGGCCAGGCGGAGGGACTCGCATATACCGATCCAACGGGGAGCAAGGTGATGCTGGATACAGATTCGTGGAGAAACATCTACCGGCTTGTCATCGACGGCTACAAGAGCGGGGTGTTTCAATGGACCTTTATGCCGGATAAGCGCATGTTTGATAAGGAGGATGTGGAGCGAGAGGATATGTTCAGTGCAGGACGGGCCGCTATGACGATCAGCAATCTGGGGCAGATCAACGGCCTGAAGCAGAGGGGGGCAACCTTTGCCTGGGAGATGACAAGTGCCCCTTCGTCCAATCCGGGACATAGCAGCAATCCGAATTTTTCAGTCTACCCGATTTACAGCATCAACGCCCAAGCCGAGAATACAGCCGCCGCATGGGAAGTGGTCAAATATTTTAACGGGCGCGAAGCTGCCAAAATCGAAGCCAAGACATCGATGGAGCTGCCGGTGCGCAAGGAATTTGCCAAGGAGATCGACGGTCACAGCCTGGAGCCGTTCTATAACGTGAAATATAACGAAAATGTACAATCCGGTTACAATGACAGCATCCCGGTCTCTTTCACCGAGCAGCTTCAGGCGGTCATGGAGAAGCAGATGCAAGCGATGCTTCAGGACGGGGTATCCGTGGAAGCGGGACTGAAGCAGCTGCAGGAGGAAGGGCAAATGGCGTTGGATAAAGCGCGCGCAGAGGAAAAGGCAAGGACAGGGAATTAAATCGCAGCGGATCAAGTATTGAATTTGTAAAAAGATTCCTGTTACAATATATGGAATTGCACTCATTTTTTATTGTAACAGGAGTTGAATCTTTCAGGTGAAACGGTTCCGTATGTGGATAGGCGCGATGATCTTAGTAGCGATGATTGGGGGGATATTACAATGGGACGCATGGAAGAGCCGCAGCGCCGGGATAGGTCCGCAGCAGCCTCTGAAGAAGGTGGAATCGGCTGCACAGGTTAAGGAAAGCTATGATACGATCGTCGTGGGAACCGATCCGGAAGGCATTGCCGCAGCCGTCTCGGCAGCGCGTAATGGACTTAAGGTGCTTCTGGTCGACGGGAAGGACCGTGACATCCTGGGGGGACTCATGACCCTCGGCTGGCTGAATACACTCGATTTGAACTACGCTCCCCAGCAGCCGGCGGCTTCGGGTAAACACAACTTTTTGAATAAGGGGATTTTTCAGGAATGGTATGACCAGATCGAAGGAACCTCGTTCGACACGCATACGGCGGCCAATGTGTTTTATAAGATGGTAAGCGGCGAGCCGAACATCGATCTTCTAATGAAGGCTAGAGAAATCAAGCCTCTGGTCCAGGCCGGCAAGGCAGGAAACGCTGTAATCGGCTTGCGTATTGTAAGCGCTGATCAGACCGAGCATTCGGTCTATGCCAAGACGGTGATCGACGCTACGCAGGACGGGGATATCGCAGCCCTCGCAGGCGCGCCGTTCACGCTGGGACGTGAGGATATCGGCGATGCCTCCTCCCAAATGGCCGTTACGCTCGTGTTCAAGCTTGGCGGAGTTACACCCAAGGTGTGGGACTCGTTCGGCAAGCATCCTCATACGGGAAGCGATAAGATGAGCGCCTGGGGCTTTCCCGAAATGAAGGACTATGTGTCCACGAACAAAGAGCGGGTACGCATGAGAGGGCTGAATATAGGCAGGCAGAACGATAATACCGTCCTGATCAATGCGATGCAAATCTTCGGTGTCGACCCGTTGAATCCGGAATCGGTCCGTGAAGGGATGGAGATCGGGAGGAAAGAAGCCGAGCACATCGTTACCTATATGAAAAACAACTTCAGCGAGTTCAAGCGAGTGGAGCTGCTAGGAACGGCGCCTGAGCTGTATGTCAGGGAAACGCGGCATCTGCAAGGGGAATACCGCTTGACGATGACCGACTTGATGGAGAACAGGGATCATTGGGATGCTATAGCTTACGGCTCCTACGAAGTGGATATTCAGAGCACGAACTATAAGGATCCCGGCTCGGTCATGATGAAGCCGAAGCAGTATGGCGTACCGTTCCGCTGTCTGGTGCCGTTGAAGGTAGACGGACTGCTTGTCGTCGGGAGAGCGGCGAGCTTCGATTCTCTGCCTCATGGAAGCGCTCGCGTCATTCCGCTTGGAATGGCGACGGGAGAAGCGGCCGGAGCGGCAGCCAAAATAGCGCTTGACCGGGGAGTGACGTTCCGGCAGCTGTCCCAATCGAAGGACGGCATAGCGGAGCTGAGGGACAAGCTGATGCAGCAAAACGTAGAGCTGTCGTTGTATCCATTCGACAAACCCGCCTATATGAAGCATAAAGCATTCCCGGGTCTGAAAGCCGCCGTCAGCATGTCGGTTACGATAGGCGGCTACGATAATATGAATTGGGATTTGGACGGCAAGTCCAATCCGCAGCGGTTTGTCTCCCATATGGCCAATGTACGTAAAGTACATCCGGCGCCGTTCCAGGGTGATGCCGGCTTATCCATCCGGCACATGCCGACCCCTGCCAAGCAGCCTCTGACGCTGGATCAGGCGGCTCTGACCCTGGCTATGGCGGCGGGTCTCAAGAGCACGAGGGAAGAGGCCGTAGCGGAGCTGGTGCAGCGCGGATGGCTGAAGAAGGATACGATCAAGCAAATTTCGGACCCGCTGCAGCTTACGAATGGTGACAGCTATATGCTGATCCGCGATTTCGTGGAGAATACGGCCGGAGTTAAGTATGAGTGAAGTAGAAAGGGCTGTGGAGCTCTACCTAGGGTAGAGCCTCATAGCTTTTTTTATGTCTGAATCAAGCCTCCTATCGGATGCAGGAAGGCAGTTCTTATTTTCAGATATACCTGCGTGAAAAAAATTTTTGGGGTCACCCTCCAAAAACGGGGGGCTTTTACCGAATTCTACTAACAGCTACCTCAACCTACATCCTTGGAGGGATTATTTCATGAACAAAGTACTATTAGCGACAGCATCCGGTGTATTGGCTACCAGTCTCTTTGCCGGAGCGGCCTTGGCGAAGTCCGACAACGGCAACGGTGCGGAGAAAAAAGCGGAGAATGTAATCCAAACTCAGACTTCGGCGGAAACGAAAGCAAGCAGCAAGAAAGCGGATACCGGGGCTTCCGTTACGGACAGCACTTACAACGCCAACGGCCATCAGGGATATAAGGGGCTATTGAATGCTATTGACCATGTCCAGGATAAACCGGCAGGCGCGGTGATCGCCGAGCTGCTGCTGACGAAATACGATGGTAAACTGACGGATGAACAAAGAACAAAGCTGGAGGCTATTCAAGCGAAGGATGAAGCATTATCCGCTGTGGCAGACTTGCTTGAGGAGCAAGGAAGCGTAAGCGATGCCGTCTATGTTCAGAAGGATGCAGTTCGGGCAAACGTCAAAAATATTCAAGCATATAAAAAGCTTGGCAAACTGTACGATAAGCTGGGCAAAAAGGGCGTCAAGCTCTATGTAAACGGGGAAGAGCCGTCGTTTGAAGTGGCTCCGTTTATTCGTGAAGGCAGCACGCTCGTTCCGTTCCGTGCTATTGCTGAAGCGTTGAAGGCGGATGTTGCCTGGAACGAAGAGGAACGTTCCGTTACGGTAACGCGCGATGGAATTTCCGTGAAATTGTTTATCGGAAGCACGACTGCTTACGTTGACGGAAAAGAAGTCAAGCTTGAAGTTCCTGCGGAGATTGCCGACGGCAGCACCGTTGTGCCGGTACGATTTATAAGCGAAGCGTTAAAAGCTGCTGTTAACTGGGAGCCGGATACGACCTCCGTCATTATTAACGAAGAATAAGGGCGCAAGCCGGAAGGAAAAGTCAGAGAGTGCGTATAGCACTTTCTGGCTTTTTTTGTACCCCGGAAATATGCCTTGCTATCCGTTGGGGTATTCCCTGCGAATGCCGCACCAGCAGGATGGATGGCTTTGCGGGGTTGTTTTGATCTGTATCGTTGTCGTAATAAGCAATAATTTTGTCCTGATCGAACATGCCGCATGCTTGCAAAATGAGGTAAGATAGAGTTAACTATAAAACATACAAAATCTAGTGTAATACTTGGTATTAAGGAAGGGGCAGATCCGGATATGTTAGTCAAAACATTCGCCAAGTACAAGAACGACGGACACTCCATCTGGGTCCAGCGATCCTCGCATGGATTGCACAATATCGTTGAGGAGCATCGGCACGACTTTGTGGAGCTGGTCTATGTGGTTCATGGCGAGGGCCGCCACCGAATTAACCAGCAATGCTTCGATATTCATGCCGGAGATGTGTATGTGATTCTGCCCGGTGAAAGCCATGCCTACGTGGATGCGGGGGCTTCCGGCATAGAAATCATCAATTGCCTGTTTGAGGCAGAGTCGGTGCGTACGGCCTATCCGGATCAGCCGGATACGGTTCGTGAGCTGGCTTACGTAGCCCCTTTTTTTGAAGAGCTTGCCTTATTACCGCGAAACCTACAGCTGACGCATGAGCAGTCTAGTGCTGTTGTGGCTTTGCTCGAAAGCATGATCCAGGAGGGAAAGGACATGGAGCCCGGATTCGGGATGGTGAACCGGCTCAAGCTGATTCAATTGCTTGTCCTCTTATCGCGCTGTAAGCTGCAGCAGCAATCTATGCAGAAGCAGCATCGGCCGCTAGCGAGCGGTCATGAGATTTTGGTGCGCCGAGTGAGACATCATCTCGAAACGAATTTTCACCGAAAAATTACGGCAGCCTCCTTGGCGAAGGAATTTACGATTAGCGAGCGGCATCTGAACCGTGTGTTCAAACAGGAGATGGGGATGAGCATTACGGCCATGCTGCAGCAAATCCGAATCGAGCGGGCGAAGCATATGCTGCGCGAAACACCAAAAAGCATAGAGGCGATCGCGCTCGCCGTAGGCTTCGGGGATGCATCCTTTTTTACGAGATTGTTCGCACGTATGGTAGGCAGTACGCCAGGCAGCTTTCGCAAGCAGTCCAAGGCCCGCAAAATATCATAAAAGGGCTGTATGGGGAGAAAGGGTTCGCTTGCCGGACCGTAGTTAAACAGATATAGATAGGAGAAATGGATATGGATTTGAGTGGAGAGAAGGGTTATTGGAGGGTTACAAAGCGCAAAAAGCAGAAGAAGGGAAGCCAATCTCGGATAGCGGGAACGATGGCTGCGCTGCTGCTGTCTTCGGCACTGCTTGCGGCGTGCGGCGGCGGCAAGGCTGCCGGCAAGACGGAGGGAGCGGCTCAGGATAACGGACCGCTGGAATTGAGCATCATGACGGTGACGCCAAGCACGCCTCCTGCCTCCGATGACAATGTCATCAAACGCGAGATTGAGAAGGCGACGAACTCCAAGATGTCGATTCGCTGGGTGTCCAACAATATTTATACGGAGAAATTAAATATTGCCCTGGCTTCCGGAGATATCCCGGATTTGACGATGATTAACGATCCTTTCAACAGCACGTTCCGGACCATGGTCGCCCAAGGCGCATTCTGGGACATTACCCCTTATATCAAGGACTATCCGAATTTGCAGAACGGTACGCCCAAGATTGCTTGGGAGCTGACGAAGATGGAGGACGGAAAGAATTACGGGATTCCCCGCGCACGGGATGAGAACGATGAGTCGTTCCTGATTGTCCGCAAGGACTGGCTCGACAAGCTGAATTTGAAGCCTCCGACAACGACCGAGGAATTGTACGCGATGATGAAGGCTTTCGCCGAGCAAGATCCTGATGGCAACGGCAAGAACGATACGTTCGGCCTGTCGACGGGGTTTGATACGCTGCTGGGAACGTTCGAGGGTATTTTTACCGGGGTTAACGGCAAGTGGAAGCTTGAAGGCGATAAGCTCGTCTATACCGCTTTTCTGCCGGAAGTGCGCAAGGCGCTGGAGTTCACGACGCAAGCTTACAAGGAAAAACTGCTGCCGGAGGATCAGCTCTCGCTTAAGCTGACGCAGGTTCGCGATTTATACAAGGGCAACCGTGCCGGCAGTGTTATCGATAAAACAGGAACGGGCAATCGGGTGTACGCGACCGATTTGAGGAAGCTTGTGCCGACGTTTAAGGATACGGACTTTTATCCGTTAACCTCCATTAACGGTTTTACGCCGAAGGGAACGGGCTTTAACGGCATCCTGGCGATTCCGAAAACTGTGCCTGAAGCGAAGATGAAGCGGATTTTGAAGCTGATCGACACTTGGATGACCAATGAAGTAGGCGCCATTCAGCGCTTCGGTCTTGAGGGAGTGCACCATAACGTCGTCAACGGGGTGAAGGTCACGATTCCTGAGAAGCTTAACGCGGATAATGCTTCGGACTTTAACCAGATCGTCAATCCGACCGATCCGAGTCTGGATGCGGCTGCACCTACGCCGGATATGAAGGCAGCGGATGACCAGAAGAGGCGAATTCAGGAGGAAAGGGCCAAGATCAGCGTGCCGGATATCAGTGTTGGCTTAAGCTCGCCAACTGCGCTCAAGGTGCTTCCGGATTTGGAGAAGCAGATCCTGGATCTGAAGTCCAAGATCGTCATCGGAAGAGAGCCTATCAGCGCTTGGGACGATTTCGTAGCCAAGACGAAGAATAACCCGGACGTGATCAAAATGACGGAGGAAATGACCCAGGCTTATCACAAGCGGATCGGCAAATAGCGTCCTATAGGGTTGACGTAAAAAGAAAGGGTGACATCCATGGAGCACACCGAAGGACGCATTGTGCCCGTACGCCAGAATCATCCGCACAGCGGCCGCAAGACGCGGCCCTTCTGGCGCAAGCTCGGGCTGGACATAAAAAGAGACCGCTATTTGTATTTGATGGCCCTGCCCGGGATCGTATTTTTCCTTATTTTCAAGTATGTGCCGATGTGGGGAATTGTGATTGCCTTTCAAAATTATTCGCCCTTCGGAGGGGTCAGTCATAGCCCGTGGGTAGGGCTGGAGCATTTTCAGCGGTTCTTCTCCACCACTGATTTCTGGCTACTCTTTCGCAATACGCTCGCGATTAATGTATTGAATTTATTGTTCTTCTTCCCGCTGCCTATCCTTGTGTCGCTGATGCTGAACGAGCTGAGGAGCGTTATTTACAAACGGTTCATTCAATCGGTGATATATTTGCCCCATTTCTTGTCATGGGTTATCATAGCCGGCTTGACGTTCATGCTGTTCGCCAAAGGGGAAGGCCTGATTAACCATTTGCTGGAATCGATGGGGCAGGAGCGCATCGACGTGCTGACGAACCCGGACCTGTTCTGGGTCATGGTGACGGTGCAGTCCATGTGGAAGGAGGCCGGCTGGGGGACGATCGTCTTCCTTGCGGCTATCGCCGGAGCCGATCCGCAGGTGTATGAAGCCGCCAAAATGGACGGGGCCGGCCGATTCCGGCAGATGTGGCATGTCACGCTGCCAGCCATTCGCAGTGTCATCGTGATTCTGCTCATCCTGCGGCTCGGGCATATGATGGACGTTGGCTTTGAGCAAATTTTTCTTATGTATAACGGGGCTGTTTCCCAGGTTGCCGAGGTATTCGACACGTATGTATACCGTAACGGGATTCAACGGGCCCAGTTTAGCTACAGCACTGCCGTAGGCTTGTTCAAGTCGGTCGTCGGGCTGATCCTGGTTGTCGTATCCAACCGGGTTGCCAAGAAGTTCGGCCAGGACGGCGTATTTTGACAGGGGGGCGCGTTGCTTGGCAAGCTCTGGGTTGTTTGTAGAGATTGAAAAATTGCAACGTTATTCCGGTGGGGTATCTCCCTCCGGCCGCTGTTGTTTTCAGGAAATTTTCGATTTATCCGCTATTTGGCGGTAATTTCCAGATAACAAAGGCGGACGCTATCGCTCCTCCAGGAGACACCCCACCTTCACCTTTTGCATTTTTCTCTACTCAACAATCTCAAGGCTTTGCTTTCGCAAAGCTTGGAGAGAAGCTAATGAAGCAGGCTTTGCTTTCGCAAAGCCCTTGGTTTTTGAAAAACCTGTTCTGCGGGAACCATGCCGAATATGGAGGTGGGGTATGCCTCGGAGGAGTTTACGTCCGCCTTTGAAACCCGTGAAAATACTGCTTAATATAATCACGTTTCATGGGTTTCAATAGCGGCTGGAGGGGCATACCGCACCGGAGTATATTGGCAATAGTTCAAGCTCTATAGGTTTTTCAGCAGACCCAGGCTTTGCTGCGCAAAGCCCAGAGCAGAAGCTAACGAAGCAGGCTTTGCTGTGCAAAGCCCAGAGCAGTAGCTTACGAAGTAGGCTTTGCTACGCAAAGCCTTTAGGAGGTACAATCATGAAACATACTACTTTAGGAGACTCCGTCTTCCGATATACGAACGGCGCCTTGCTGGCGCTGCTCGCGTTCCTGACCTGCTTTCCGTTCTACTACGTTGTCGTAGTGTCTTTTACGGATCCTGGCGAATATTTGCAAAAAAAGTGGGTGCTGTTTCCAGATCACTGGAGCCTCGCTTCCTACGAATATTTGCTGTCCACCAAAGCGTTTCTTCGATCGGTAGGCAACAGCGCCTTCTTGGCGATCGTCGGAACGATCTGCAGTTTAACGGTGACATCGACAATGGCGTACGCCCTTTCCCGCAAACGAATGCGCGGCCGCAAAGCAATTCTTTTCATGGTGCTCTTGACGATGCTGTTCAGTCCGGGACTCATCCCCCACTACATGCTGGTCCGGCAAATGGGCTTGATCGGAAGCGTGTGGTCGCTGATTATTCCGGCGCTCGCCAGCGGCTGGAACGTGATCCTGATGAAGGGCTTCTCCGACAGCATCCCCGCCGAGCTGGACGAGTCTGCCGCCATCGACGGAAGCAACGATATCCGAACCTGGGTCACGATTGTCCTTCCGCTATCGCTTCCGGCCATCGCCGCATTCGCTCTGTTCGATGCCGTCGGCTATTGGAATCAGTTTTTTTCAGCTCTGCTGTATTTGAACGATTCCTCCCAGTGGCCTATTCAGGTGCTGCTGCAAAATATGCTTCTTAACGCCTCCAACACGGATTTGCAGGCCTATGATGTCTCCATGCAGCCTCCTCCGTCGGAGATGCTCAAGATGGCTGCAGTTGTAGTGGCTACCGTGCCGATATTACTGGTATACCCTTTTTTGCAAAAGCATTTTGCCAAAGGCGCTATGGTAGGATCGATCAAAGCATAGGATAAACAGAGAGGATGATGGTCATGGTACAAACCAAACCGAATATTATTTTTTTCATGACGGACCAGCAGCGCTGGGACTGTATCGGCCGGTACAACGAGCATATTAAAACCCCGAACCTCGATAAGCTTGCCGATCAAGGAATCGTCTACAACCAGGCGGTGTGTCAAGCGCCCATGTGCGTGCCCAGCCGAACCTCCATGATGTTCGGCTACTATCCGTCGCAGCTTGGCGTGCTGACCAATTACGGCGGCCTGCACGACGAAGATAAGCTGCCGAGCGATCCGCTGCCGGAGCTGATGCGCAAAGCGGGATATCAGACGGCCGGCTTCGGGAAGACGCATTGGAACCACGGTGAGAAGAATCCCGTTCCTCCGACGAGAGGCTTCGAGGTGCGCGCGGTAGGACTTGCCCGCAATAGCGGGCATTATGAAGACGGGGCGGTCATGATGGGCGATGCCGAGCCGGAGGGCTTGGCCGCTTACCATGAGGAGACCCGGAATTACGGCGGCGGGGAAGAGAACGCGAACGGGTATATCGGCTGTACGAGCCGGATTCCGATGCACTGGCACCGGGACGGATGGGTAGCCGAGGAGTGCATGAAGTTTTTGCAAAACGGTTTGGACGAATCAAGGCCGCTGTTTTTGTACCTGTCCTTCCTGAAGCCGCATGCCGGGTTCAACGTGCCCGAAGCTTTCGAGTCTATGTACCGCCTCGAGGACATACCCGATCTGCCGCAGCCTCCTTGGGAACAGGAGCAGGGGACTCATTTGGCCGCTAACGATGAGGGGAGCGCTCAGACCCGCAGCAATTATCTCGATAAGAGACAGGTCTGGGAGCGGATGACGCCGGAGGAGAGAAGACGAACGACGCTGCGTTATTGGGCTAACTGTACCTGGCTGGATCATTATTTTGGGCGGGCGCTGGACCTGCTGGAGCAGCAGGGAAGACTGGAAAACGCGCTGATTGTGTTCGTATCCGATCACGGAGAGATGCTGGGCGAGCGCCGCTTCCGGTTCAGCAAGTACTGCTTGTACGACAGCAGCGTGCGGGTTCCTATGATTTTATCGGGCTCTTATATTGCCAAGGAAAAACAGGGAACGGAAGACGACCGCCCGGCCGAGCTTATCGATCTTGTGCCTACATTGTCGAGAGTGGCGGGCCTTCCGCGAAATCCTCTCCTCCCCGGTCTGGATTTGCTCGGAGAGCAGCAGCGCCTGGGGACGTTCTGCGAATACCATTCCAAAGGCACATCCGGAGAGCATATGCCTCCTTCCTTGATGTGGCGCAAGCAGGATTGGAAGCTGATCCTGTACTTGCCCGGAGCGCTTCACGACGCCTACTCCCGGGTGGACCAGGTCCAAGGTGAGCTGTATCATTTGGCGCAGGACCCTCATGAATGGCATAACCTATATGGTATGCCAGAGTATGCAGCCGTTCGGGAAAAAATGACGGCCGAGCTGCTCATGCATCTGGCCTGCGCGTGGACCAAGGGCCCGTCCTTTTATGATAAACAGGGCTTGAGGGCATTGGATTTGTCATTTGACAAATGGTTGTAGTTGATGTAAATTGTTCAATAATTCAAAATTAACCGACAATGACGAGAAGAGTAAGTAAAACGGTTTTTTCACCAGAGAGCCCCGGCAGCTGAAAAGGGGTAAAGAGCCTTTTACCGAAACAAGCCTCTGAGTCTCATACCGATCCTTGCGCAGGAACTACGTGCAAGCGGGAGGCTATGACAGGTGCTCCTGTTACAGAGCTAGGGTATCGCGATCGCTGCTTATGATAAGGCTTCGCCGTACCTGATAAGGTCGGCATGGCGACATGCCGGTGAACTGGGGTGGCAACGCGAAATCGGACTCTCGCCCCCAAGATGAATCTTGGGGGTGGGAGTTTTTTTGTTGTTCCGAGGTCCATAAGTGAAAAAAAGTTAGGAGGTCATCTGTACAATGGGAAATGGGAGCGTATCAAGCATGGAGAATAAGCCGCTAAATGCGATGGAGGAAATGGTCGCACAGGATCTGGCGATGCAAGGGCCGAATGAGCAAAAGGTCTGCACCCGGTTTCCGCCGGAGCCGAACGGGTATCTGCATATCGGCAGCGCCTACGCCATTAACATTAATTATTCGATAGCCAAAACCTTCGGAGGCAGATTTCACCTGCGAATGGATGATACAAATCCATTGAAGGAGGACATGGAGTACGTTCAGGCGATCATCGAGGATATGAAGTGGCTTCAATTCGATCCCGGGCCATTCATTTATTACGGCTCGGATTATTCCGACCGGCTCTATGATTACGCCGTGCAGCTTATAAGGAAGGGACTTGCCTATGTGTGCGACCTAAGCGCGGATGAAGTCCATGACTATCGCGGCACCTTGACCGAGCCGGGCAAGGAAAGTCCTTACAGAAACCGGACCGTGGAGGAGAATCTCGATTTGTTCCACAGAATGAAGCAGGGGGAATTTCCGACAGGGGCGCGGGTTCTTAGGGCCAAGATCGACATGGCTTCGCCGAACATGAACATGCGAGACCCGGTCCTGTATCGGATAATCCATGCGCATCATTACCGGACGGGGGATCAGTGGTGCATCTATCCGATGTATGATTTTGCCCATCCTTTGCAGGACGCGATCGAAGGCATTACCCACTCGTTATGTTCAATGGAGTTCAAGGACCACCGGCCTCTGTACGAATGGGTTCTGAATGCGTTAGATATCCATCCCGCTCCAAAACAAAGAGAGTTCGGAAGGCTGAATATCCAAGGCACGGTTACGAGTAAGCGGTACTTGAGAGAATTGGTGGCGGGAGGCTTCCTGGAAGGCTGGGATGATCCGAGGCTGCCGACGATCAAAGGCTTGAGACGAAGAGGCTATACGCCGGAGAGTATCCACCGTTTTCTGGATGAAATCGGGGTATCCAAGTCGTGGAGCACGGTCGATATATCGCTGCTGGATCATTTTGTACGCGATCATTTGAAAACGACGGTGCCTTGCGTGATGGCGGTTCTCAGGCCGTTGAAGGTCGTCATTACCAACTATCCGGAGGGTCAGGTGGAGTGGCTGCCGATCCCGAACAACCCGGAGAATGAGGAGCTCGGGGATAGGAAGGTTCCTTTTTCACGGGTGCTCTATATCGAGCGGGACGATTTCATGGAGCATCCTGTCAAGGGCTTTCATAAGCTGTCCCCAGGCCAGGAGGTCAGACTTAAGGGCGCTTATTATTTACGATGTGAAACGTTTAGAAAGGACCCGGTCACAGGGGAGATTACCGAGCTGCACTGCACCTACGATCCGCAGACCAAAAGCGGTAGCGGCTTCACCGGCAGAAAGGTCAAAGGAACGATTCATTGGGTATCGGAGGAGCATGCGGTGAATGCCAGCGTCAGGCTGTATGACAAGCTGCTGCTTGATGAGGGGGCGTTGCAGGACGAGGAGGCTGACTGGGGGGACAAAATCAACCCGGACTCCATGATCGAGCTGACAGATTGCTTCGTCGAGCCTTTCTTATCCCAAGCGCCGCCGGAGAGCCGGTATCAATTTATGCGGCACGGCTATTTTTGCGTAGATTCCAAACATTCCTCGTCGAAGCGGCTGATGTTCCATAGGACCGTTTCTTTGAAGGACGGCTGGAAAAGGACATAAGGCGGAAGGCGGACTAATTTTGCCGCAAATAGGCAGTTGGAGCAGCGGGTCGTTTTTGAACGGTCCGCTTTTTTGTGCCGCGCGCAAGGGAAACGGGGCATTTACCAGCATTCGAGAAAAGCGCAGATATCGTTATTTATTGGAAATGTATTAATAGGTAGGATATTTATAGCAATATGTCGAATACAACTTAGGTAACCATAGGATGGCTGAGCCGTCCAATACAGCAAATAGGAGAATTATTTTGCAAAAGCTAGCGTCATTTTTATTGGATATCGTCGGTTTGTTCTTCCAAGGACTGATATTTATAGCGGCTATAGGATGCTCTTATGGTCTGTTGATCGATTGGACCATGCATAAGCGGTTAATGAATTCGTTTCATGCCAGCAGCGATATTATGAGCTATTGCATTCAGCAGCTGGCGGAGGACGGACCCTTGGCCGCGGCCATTCTCACAGGATTGACGATCGCAGGACTGATCGGGTGCTACTTGCTTGGCATCATCATTTCGTATTTCGGCAAATGGCTGCTGGAGCGCGGTCCCCTCGATCGCAACCGTGCCATCTGCTTCAAGGAAAATACGGAAGTGTTGGAAGGGGTAAAATTAAAGCTGTACGCGGAATTTCATGTTACGCTGCGCGAAATACGGGTCAAAATGGGATGGGCCCCGTTCTACCGCTGGGCCTCGCATCTGGCGTCCATCCGGGGCTGGAAGACGCCGCTGCTTCTGTACAAGCTGCGCTGCAGCACGTACCGCTCTTTGACGGGGATTTTTGCCGTCGCATGCTGCTTCGTCTTTGTTCTGCAGCTGCTGAATGTTGTGTTATCCTACTCGTATGCCATTAATTTGCATTGGACGATGTTCGTGCTGCTCTGCATCGCTTTCTTGGCGGCGGCTTACGTCTCCAAGCGCTTCTACGAGGAGGATTACCTCCGTACGGGGAACGAGTCCGTCATGATCTTGAACTCCTATTTCGCCTCCTCATCCGAGGGGAAGGAGGAGTAATTCCCTTCTACTCCTCACAACAAAAGGACACATCCAAGAAGGATGTGTCCCAGGATGTCGAGAGACCCTGTTTTGCGCGAAATATGCTATATGTGGAGGTGGGGTATGCCTCGGAGGAGTTTACGTCCGCCTTTGAAACCCGTGAAAATACCGCTAAATCTAATCCCATTCACGGGTTTCAACAGCGGCTGGAGGGGCATACCCCATCGGAGTATATTGGCAATAGTTCAAGCTCAATAGGTTTCTCGACAGACTCAGGACACATCCAAAAAGGATGTGTCCTTTTGTACTTTCCGCCTCTCACCAAATAGCGATGAATAGCGCAGAAAAGCTCATTCTACCCTAAGCAGCGCAAGGCTGCATACATATTCTTGTAGGCAAAACAGGGGAAGCGGATGTATGATAGTAGCAGACATTTGCACAATCCTAATGCTTTTTTGGTTGAGTGGGAGGCTATCATGGATCAAGACAAATTGCAGCTTCAGCTCATGCGAAGCTATCTGGACAATACCCAGATTACGCTGCAAATGGCGCATTACACGAAGGTAGGCACGAACTGGCGGGTCTCCAACATGATGACGGACGTCAACCGCCTGTATTATATCCGGGAAGGCGGCGGCTGGATTCATATCCGCGGCAAGGATTATTATCCCGAGCCCGGCCAGCTGTTCCTGCTGCCTGCAGGCATGCGGCTGTCTTACGCTCCGGAGAACGATAATCCGCTAGGCAAATATTGGTGCCATTTCTCGGCGACGGTAGGGGACGTGAACCTGTTTCAAATGCTCGACCTGCCTCATTGGATCACCGTAAAGGACGAGCCGCTGCTCGAAAAGCAATTTCAGCAGCTGCTGGAGCTGCATACGGATAGCTCCGTTACGGCGCCATTGCGCATAAAATCCATCCTGTTCGAGATTATATCCGAATACATCGAGCAATCGGAGACGCAGCTGCACTTGGCGGCGACCTCCAGCACGTCCAAGATCAATATCGTCCTGTCCTATATCGAACGTCATCTCGCCGAGCCGATTACTGTCGAGGAATTGGCGAAGCTGGTCCATTTTCACCCGAACTATTTCATGCATTATTTCAAATCGATGATGGGGCTCTCTCCCATTGTGTATATCAACAAGAAGCGTCTGGAGAAGGCGCGCCGAATGCTGGCTACGACCGATCTGTCGATATCCGCGGTAGCGGACAAGATTGGAATGGAGCTGTATTATTTCTCTAGGATATTCAAAAAACAGTCCGGCCTTTCCCCGTCGGAATACCGCAAAGCATCCGGCAAGGCTATTTTCCCGGAAGAAGAGGTGCTGGAGCAGCCTTGAATGACGGGACAGTCACTCTTTATGAAGCCGTTACAGGCTACGGGCAGCTGGAACTGGCGGACCCCGACGGGTGAGGGTTGGCAGGTTTATCATAACTATTTGACTATACAGCAGGCTAATAGGAAGCACCGCGCCGCCACCCGAAGTAAAGTCTCTTCACCAACTGGAAAAAACAGGTGTAATCCTGTTTCGCATCGGGTAAATTAGAAGTGAGCTTATCTTTATATCGAATGGAACTGAATGTTGAAGGAGGACCTGACGATGGATGAAAAAGAATGGGAAGAGCAGCTCGCGCGCAAGCTGACGGAAGGAGAAATGGATACGGAGGATACCGAGGAAGCGGCCCGCAAGCGGCTGCCGATCAAGACGGAAATCCGTATACAGGCTCAGATCGATCCTGTCGTACGGGAAACCAAGCTGTACCGGCAGATGGCTCGAGAGGTCGACGACCGGTATGACCGCTGGGTTAAGGAAGAACCGTCAGACCCTGATAGCAAAAAGTAACGGATAACAAGCTGGCATCGCTTTGGACGGTGCCGGCTTATTTTTTTCGGCTTTTATGAGAGGACTTGGTCGGTTCCGACATGCGCAAAAAGCCCTGGTTCCGGCGCGAGCTGCACGGTATCGGGGCTTTAGTTCATAAATCATTCGGCACATTAATCAAAGGAACGCTTGTAGCGATACGGGGTCAGCCCCACATGCTTTTTGAACAGCTGGCAAAAATAAGGGAAATTGCTCAGCCCGATCGACTGGCCGACCTCCTGAACGGTCAAATCGCTTGTTTTCAACAGCCAGCACGCCTGCCGGATCCGCCTTGCGGTCAAGTATTCCGTAATGGTGGTCCCCGCTGTTTGACGAAATACAGCCGAGATGTGATTCGGCGATAGATGAACGGCTTTGGCCAGGCTTTCCAAATGGAATTCCTCCATATAGTGCTCCTCGATCCACTCCATGACCTGCTCGGCGCTGGTTGATTTGCTTCGAACGGGTCTCGCCGCCTCTTCCGGATTCCAATGCCCTTTCAGCTCATGCAGCAGAGCGACAAGAAACAGCATTTCCTCTTCCAGAAGATCCTCAGGCTGTGCTTTCTCAATTCGTGTACGGTATACATTCAATAGCTCAACCATCCGCTCTTGAGGCAGGCCGGAGAACACCTGATAAGCGATAGGGTCCTTCCACAGCCAACGAAAGAATGATTGCAGCGATGCAAAAGGTGCTAGATAACGGTCAAGCTCAGAGGGCTCGAATACGAACAAAGAACGGATGTAAGGGGCCTCTTCGCTGATCTTCATTTGAATACGATGCAGCTGAAACGGACGGAAGTACACCAGACTCCCCGGCCCGAGCTTCACGATTTGTTGATTTACGATCACACTGCCGTGTCCTTCATGAACGTATAAAAGCTCCATCCCTTGATGGGCGTGGAAAATTTCAACAAATTCGTGGGTACGGTCTCTGGCGAAGGAGAGCTTAACCGGGTGTCGGTTCAAGTTCATATAGTTCATTATTTTCATCGGTAGTATCACCTCAGTCGGTTAACCGTAATATAACAACATTTTATCATAAACACACCAAACAATGGACGAGCATTTTTTGATAAGCTTGTTTATAGTATTTGGATTTACTGGAGACTCGTTTAGGAAAGGGTCGGTGATCGGCCATGAATGACCGATTCTGCTTCACGGCTTGGCCAGTACGAGCACTTGGCGCAAGCAGATGGTCAGAGGCCGAAGCGTGGCGGCAGCCGACGGCAGACTTTCTCCAATCACTCGCTAAAAATGAAACCACTATAACCAACGGAGTGTGAATAGATTTGATCAAGCGCAGATTAATCGAGCAATGGGAGCATCACCGCGGAAGCCTGGGAGGGCCCTGGGAGGTATGGCGCCAGGACAAGCTGCAGAACCATTATAATGTCCCATGGCATAGCGTAGAGCTGCCTCATTCTTACAACGGACTGGACGTACTGGACCCGAACGGCAAGTATTATCAAGGACAGGGCTGGTACCGTAATAAGCTGGAAGTGAACAACCCTTATCCTCAAGGGAGGACGCTGCTTCACTTTGAGGGAGCGGGCCAGCGTACGGATGTCTATGTATACACGAATAAGGTAGGCTCCCATTTGGGCGGCTATGACGAATTTACGGTAGACATTACGGAAGCTGTTGCGCAGGCGCGCGAAATCGAACGCTACAAAGGACTCATTCCGGTAGCCGTGGCATGCGACAACAGCCGTGAGCTGGAGACGATTCCTTCGGATGCCAGTGATTTTAACCTGTACGGCGGGATATACCGCTATTTGAACCTGGTTTATGTGCCTGCGGTCTCCTTGGAGCGTGTCCATGTGGAGCCGAAGCTGTCTGATGCTCATAGCAGCTGCCGTGTTGCGGTTCGCGCTGCCTTATACAATCCGCAAGGCTTGCAGGAAGAAGTGACCCTGAAGGTCAGCATCAAGGACGGAGAAGGACAGGAGCTGGCTCAATTCCAGCTTCGCGAGAAGCCTTGGACGGGGATGAAGGAGCTTGCTGTAACAGAACTGGCGAACCCTGTGCTGTGGACGACGGACAGTCCTTACTTGTACAGCTGCACGGTGGAGCTGGAAAGTGCATACGGCCGTACGGAACAGGTGGAGCGTTTCGGGGCCCGCAGCTTCGAATTCGTGAAAAGAGGGCCGTTCAAGCTGAACGGCGAGCGTCTGCTGCTGCGCGGTACTCACCGCCACGAGGATCATGCGGGCGTTGGGCCTGCGATGACCGAGGAAATGATCCGCACGGAAATGCAGCTGATCAAGGATATGGGGGCGAACTTCATTCGCCTCGGCCATTACCAGCAGTCTCGCATCGTTCTGGATTTGTGCGACGAGCTGGGAATTCTAGTATGGGAAGAAATTCCTTGGTGCCGCGGAGGTCTTGGAGGCGAGCAGTACCGCCAGCAGTGCCGCGATATGCTGACCGCGATGATCGAGCAGCATTATAACCATCCTTCGGTTATTCTGTGGGGACTCGGCAACGAGAACGATTGGGAATGTGACTTTGACTATTTCGACCAGCAGGAAATCCGCGCGTTCATGAAGGAGCTTCACGATTTGTCGCATAAGCTGGATCCGAGCCGTTTGACCGCGATTCGCCGCTGCGAGTTCTGCAAGGACATTATCGACGTGTACTCGCCTTCGATCTGGGCAGGCTGGTACCGCGGCATTTATACGGATTATGAAGAAAGCAGCCGCCAAGCATTTGAAAACGTCGACTCCTTCTTCCATATGGAGTGGGGCGCGGATAACCTGGCAACGCGTCATGTGGAGAAGACGTACACCGGCTTTGAGTTTATCAAGAGCGGTGACGGCGATACCGATGAGCGTGACGGCGATTATTTGCTGACCGGCGGCGAGCCTCGCGTATCCCGTGACGGCGACTGGTCGGAAACCTACTTCTGCGAAATGATCGACTGGTATTTGAAATCCCAGGAGAAGATGGATTGGCTGACCGGTGCGGCACAGTGGGCGTTCAAGGATTTTGCAACACCAGTTCGTCCAGACTCCCCGATTCCTTATTTGAATATGAAAGGGATCATCGAACGCGACTTTACGAAAAAAGAAGCTTACTACGTGTACCAATCATACTGGACAAGCAAGCCGATGGCCCGCATTTACGGCCATACGATGCCGGTTCGGTGGGGAGCCGCGGATGAGCTGAAAACCATCAAGGTATACTCCAACTGCCCGGAAGCGGAGCTGTTCTTAAATGGCGCAAGCCTCGGCGTGAAAAAGCGCGATTCTCAAAACTTCCCTGCGGCAGGCCTGCGTTGGGAGACCGTACTGAAGCTGGGCATCAACCAGGTGAAGTTAGTAGCGACGAAAGACGGCGTTACGGTAACCGACGAGCTGTCGTTTGAATATCAAACGGAAGCTTGGGGCCAGCCGGTCGAGATCAGACTGAGCTCTGAGAAGCAGGAAGACGGCATCGTTGTCGAAGCGGTTGCTTATGACGCCAACGGCGTACGCTGCCTCGACGCGTTGAACTTCGTCCGGTTCAGTTTAACCGGCGACGGCAAGCTGATCGACCGCCAAGGTACGGTGCGCGGCTCCAGCTTGATTCAGCTGACGAACGGACGCGCACGCATCGTGATTGATCCTGTAGGCGGAGCTGCCGCCAGCGTGCCGGTGACCGGCTTCGTATCGGCAGGGGGACCAGCGGCAAGCGCGGCGGCTAATGGAACAAAGCATGAGCCAGTCTCCGTCGTAAGCGTTGCAAGCGCCGGCTTGCCGACCGCATTCTTAACCATCTAAAGTGATTCGGGCAGGGTGTGCTATGGCGCATCCTGCATCTATAAACTTCATTCGATTTCAGAAGCCATCCTAAAGGAGGATAACGAGCATGACAGCATTGGATACGAGCAAGTTGAAGCAAGCAGCGAATTTGCAAGAAGCACTTCCGCATATTTGGGAGGCTCTGCAGCACAAGGTAGATCGTATGATTACCCAAATCGGGGACAAGTCCCCTCACGTGGCTCCGGCTGATACAGGGGTTTACGACGATATGCGCCATGACTGGTGGACATCGGGCTTCTGGCCGGGCATTTTGTGGATTATGCATGAAATGACAGGCAAAGAGCATTACAAAAATGCAGCCTGGGTATGGGACGAGAAGCTGGAGCAAAAATCGATCCAGCAAAACAACTATCACCACGACGTGGGCTTCCAATACCTGCCTACTGCGGTAATCAAGTACAAGCTGACAGGTGATGAGGACGGCAAGCGCCGCGGGCTGACGGCAGCAAACTTCCTCGCTGGACGCTTCAACATTGCAGGCAACTTCCTCCGCGCATGGAATCAGGAAAAAATCGGCTGGTCGATCGTCGACTCCTCGATGAACCTGTCCATTCTGTTCTGGGCAGCCGAAGAGATCAAGGATCCTCGTTTCAGCCATATCGCTAAAGCTCACGCGGACACTGTTGTGAACCACTTTATCCGCGAGGACGGCTCGGTTAACCATATCGTCAGCTTCAACCCTGAGACCGGTGAGGTCATCGAGTCTCTTGGCGGTCAAGGCGCGGGCCCTCATTCCTCCTGGAGCCGCGGTGCCGCTTGGGCGCTGCATGGCATGGCGAACACGTACCGCTTCACCGGCGATAAGAAATATTTGCGCGCAGCACAGCGCGTAGCGCACTACTTCTTGTCCATGCTGCCGGAAGATCATGTGGCGCATTGGGATTTCCGTGCGGCGGAAAGCTTGGCCGACGAGCCTCGCGACACCTCGGCCGCATCCTGCGCCGCATCCGGCTTGCTGGAGCTGGCCGACGCGCTGCCAGGCGTTGAAGGCAAAGCCTACCGCGACGCAGCGGAGCGTATCCTGCTCTCGCTGACGCAAAACTACGGAACTTGGGACCGTCCTGAACACGAAGCGATTCTGCTCGAAGGAACGGGTAACAAGCCGGCGGGACAAAACGTGAACGTCTCCTTGATCTACGGAGACTACTACTACGTAGAAGCAATCGCCAAGCTGCTCGGCTGGAAAAACCGCATTTTCTAATTGGTTCGGCGTGAGTCGAATCCAAAATGAACCAAGCTCCTTCCCGCTTTGTGCGGGAAGGAGCTTTTTTAAATTTCGTGGCTCCCCGCATGTGCCTGAATCAGCTTCGAAGCCATGGGCCTACTTCGTGGGGGGAACTTGTCGAGAAAACTGATTTTGCGGGAACTATGCTAAATATGGAGGTGGGGTATATCTTGTAAGAGTTTACGTCCGCCTTTGAAACCCGTGAAAATACCGCTAAATCTAATCACATTTCACGGGTTTCAACAGCTGGGGGCTTTGCGTAGCAAAGCCTGCTTCGGAAGCTTGGCTGGAGGGGTATGCCCCACCGTAGTATACTAGCATTAGTTCAAGCCTCATAGGTTTCTCGACAACCTGGCCCCACTTTGTGGGGTTATTTAGTGAGATCGATACAGCCTCGGATTCATTCCCGTCATGCGCTTGAAAAACCGCGAAAATGTAAAAATATCCTTAAAGCCCAGCTCCTCTGTGATATAAGATATATTGAATTCGCTATACCGTAGCATCTCCTTGGCCTTCTCCAGCCTCACACGGTCGATGAAGGATTTCAAATTTTCCCCGGTCAGCTGCTTGAACAGCTTCGATATATGGCTTCGCGTATACGACAGCTGCTCTGCGATCTCATCCACGCTGATAGGTCTGCCGTTCCGCTCCCGCACCATATCGGTAATAGCGCGGACAAGCTGGCTCGGCTCATCCTCCATTTGGCAAAAATCGTCCGATCCGATATACACAAAGAGAGACTCCAGCATTCCCTCCACGAACGTTTTCTCGTAGGGTTTCAGGATCGTTCCGGTAATCGTCGCAAGAAGCGACGCCATAAATTTCTCGGTGAACAGCGATTTTGGAATGACCCCTCCCCATGACGAGTCAGAAGCTTCGCTTCGTTCGAACTTCAATGTAATCCATGCCGCACCAGGAGTATCATAGATAAATTCATGCTCCTGAAAGGGAGGGATCAGCAGCATATCTCCTGCATTCAACACCCTGATGGTATTGTCGTACAGCGTATAGGCAATGTGGCCGCGGGTGACCATTTCCAGCTGCCAGAACGTATGCGAGTGCAAAGCGACCTTCCCGTAGCCGTGTTTTTCCCCTTTAAACAAAATGAGCAGATTGGAGTTCATTGAATACACCTTCCCTCTACAAAGGCATCTCCCCTTACCATATCAACTATCACACAAAACGACAAGTAAAGGCTCGATTTTGCCATTCGTCCCTATTTCGCAAGGTGTTATATTGACTATGTAAAATAATGACGGAGAGGCGTGAATGGAGCATGGCTAAAGTAGGGGTTTTAATGCCGGTTAGTATGCAAAAAGCTATATTTTCAGAAGTAAGCCGCAACGAGCTTGAATCGATTGCTGAAGTGAAATGGAATCCAACGGATGTACAGTTCAACGATGATGAGGCTGCAGCCTTTTTGCAGGATTGCGAAGTGTCTGTAGGCTCCTGGAGGACGCCTAAGCCTACGAAGGCTATATTGGAGGCTTGTCCGTCCCTCAGGCTGTGGGAGCATGCCGCAGGGTCTGTCAAAGGCTTTTTCACGGACGATTTGCGCGGCAGCGATATTGTGATTGCTTCCTGCGCTCCGGCGATAGGGAGGACTGTAGCCGAGATGGTGCTCGGCGAAATGATCATCGGCCTGCGACGAATCCTTCCGAATGCCCAGTCGAACCGAACCGAGTTCCGGCAGCCGGTACCGAACAAATTGTATCTGGCGGCTGCTACGGTCGGCATCATCGGCGCGTCCCAGGTGGGCCGCTACTTCCTGCAGCTCGTACGGCCTTTTGGCCCAAAGGTGCTGCTGTATGATCCGTATATCACGCAGGAAGCCGCCGCAGAGCTCGGGGCGACGAAGGTCGATTCGCTTCTAGAGCTTTGCGAGCAATGTGATGCCATCACGATGCATACCCCGATGACGGACAGCACGCGCCATATGATGGGAGCAAAGGAATTTCAGGCGATGAAGGATGACGCGATTTTTATCAATTCCTCCCGCGGCGGCTGCATTGATGAGCAGGCATTGATTGCAGAGCTTAAGAAAGGACGCCTGTTCGCCTTTCTCGATGTGTCCGATCCGGAACCTGCAGAGATGAGCAATCCGATCCGCACGCTGCCTAACTGCATTTATACGTCCCACTTGGCGGGAGGCCAAAGCTATCATATCGGGAATCAGGTTGTTGAGGATGTAAGGGCTTTCCTGAATGGCTCCAAACCGAAAATGGTCGTTACTTGGGATATGCTGGACCGTTTGGCGTAGCCGGGGAGAGGGGGAAGATCGATTCGATGCTGTATACCTTGTTTCCTAAGTTTTTTCAGAGCTGCGATGTGAACCAGCTTGCTGAGGCTGCCCGTGGGAGCGGATTCGATGCGGTCGATTTGGTGGTCCGTGAAGGCTACTGGGTCACTCCGGACCGATTTGCTGAAGAAGCTCCTGCCTTTGTGAAGTCCATGCAGCGCAGCAGCCTGAAGGTGGAGTTCGCCACAACCGGCTTTTCGCCGGAAATGCTCGCACGGGATGACACACCCTTGAAGATCATGTCCGATGTAGGCATCCGCAGCTTCCGCATGTCGTACTTTTCCTATGACGAGCAAGAGCACTTGTTTACGCAAATGGAGAAAGCCCGTGCCTCGATGTATCAAATGGCGGAGCTGTGCGCCAAATATAAGCTCAAGGCGGTGTACCAAATCCACCACGGGGACCGCATGCTCATTCATCATTCCTATGCGGCACTGTCTCTCGTAGAAGGGCTGCCGTCCGACTATGTCGGCATTATGCCGGACCCGGGCAACCAGTTTCATGAGGGCAACGATAACTGGAGGAGAGCGATTCTATCGCTCGGAAGCTACTTGGCCGGTATGGGAATCAAGGACGCCCAGTACGTGTACAATCCGGAGGGCAGGACGGCTCCGAACAAAGGCTGGAGCAAGCAATGGATGCCTTGTCAGGACGGCGTAACGAATTGGCAGGTCATCGCGAAGGCGCTGCACGAAGCTAAGTTTCAAGGCGTACTGAACTTTCAGCCTTTTTATCATAGCAGTAACTTGGATCTCCTCATTCCTGCGCTTCAGGAAGAGGTGGCATATATCAGGAGCATCATGAGAGAAACGGGGGAGACCGGTCATGAAGCCGTATGATATTACCGTAACCGGGTTGCAGCTATATGAGCTGCCTGTGCAAACCCGCGTCCCTCTGAAGTTCGGGGCTGAGGTACTGACGACCGTAACCTGCGCAAGAGTATGCATTCAGACGGAAAACCGGCTAGGCGAACGTGCCGAGGGATGGGGGGAAACGCCGTTAAGTGTCCAATGGGTATGGCCGAGTTCGCTTAGCTATGAAGCGCGCGAGCAAGCCTTGAAGCAGATTTGCCGGCTCATTGCCGAGGATCTGTCCGGGTGGAAGGAGCAGGGCCATCCGTTCGAGCTGGGCGTACGTTATCAGAAGCAGCGGCTGCCTAAGGTGGTCGATGCCTTTAACGCGAGCTCGGGCTTGCCTGAGCCTGTGCCGTATTTGGCGGCGCTCGTCTGCTTTTCCCTATTTGACATTGCGCTTCATGATGCTTACGGACAGACGAACCGGGTCAACATCTACGAGACCTACAACGGGACTTATATGAACGAGGATTTGTCCGTTTATTTGGAGCCGGCGGCAGGGTCATCGGTTAGCTTTGATGGGTTGTACCCGGAGGATTTTTTCTCCATTCCCAAACACAAAGAATTGGTTGCATGGCATCTAGTAGGAGGCAAAGACCTGCTGTACCGGCACGAATTGACCGGCAGCGAACGCGATGACGGCTATCCGTACACGTTGGAGGATTGGATTGAACGAGACGGCCTGCAATGCTTGAAGGTCAAGCTGACGGGGAATGATGCGGCTTGGGACTACAACCGGCTTGTTCAAGTCGGAGACATTGCATTAGCCAGACGGGTTGTATGGCTGACGGCGGACTTCAATTGCCAGGTTACCGATTGCAGCTACGTGAACGATATCTTGGACCGGTTAATGCGGGAGCATCCGGACATTTATAAAGCGATCTTGTATATTGAGCAGCCTTTTCCTTATGAGCTGGAGGAACATCGGCTCGATGTCCGCAGCGTCAGCGCCAGAAAGCCTTTGTTCATGGACGAGAGCGCCCATGACTGGGAACTGGTGAAGCTGGGGCGGGAGCTGGGTTGGACCGGCGTTGCGCTCAAAACGTGCAAGACACAAACAGGCGCATTGCTAAGCCTCTGCTGGGCGAAGGCACATGGCATGACCTTGATGGTGCAGGATTTAACGAATCCGATGCTTGCGCAAATTCCTCACCTGCTGCTGGCTTATCATGCAGGCACCATTATGGGGGTGGAGACGAACGGAATGCAGTTTTACCCTGAAGCCTCTCATTATGAAGCCCAGGTTCACCCCGGATTGTATCGGAGACAGGACGGCAAGGTACAGCTGGACAGTCTGACCGGTTACGGATTCGGCTACCAGGTCGAACAAATCGCGAGACCGCTCCCGCAGCCCACGGTATGCTATTAGACAGCGGAAAGGCGGTGAAGCTGATGCAAGAGAAGGGCAAGATTCAAATCGGCATTATTGGCATGGGCAATATGGGCAAGCTTTATTATGAGCAGCTGTCTCGGATGGAAGGCTGCCAGGTTGTCTCTATTTGGAGTCAAAAGGAAGAAAAAGTAAATCGACTCGCTGCCGAATACGGAGTTCAGGGCTTTACCGATTATATTGCGATGCTGGATGCAGGCAATCTGGATGCGGTTATCGTGGCGACCCCTCATTATCAGCATACGACCGTAACGATCGAGGCGCTGCGCCGAAATATTCACGTGCTGGTGGAAAAACCGGTAGCCGCCCATGTGAAGGATGCGGAGCGTATGATTGCTGTGTATGAAGAGCAGCGAAGGCATAAGCCGGGTCTCGTATTTGCCGCCATCTATCAGCAGCGAACAGCTCCTGAGTGGCAGTATATCAGGCAAGTGGTGCAGGAAGGCAAGCTCGGAAGGCTAATGAGGTTCGCCTGGTTTAATACGAACTGGTTCCGTCCTCAGGCGTATTTTAACGTAGGGAACTGGCGGGGCACGTGGAAGGGCGAAGGCGGCGGGGTGCTGTTAAATCAGTGCGCGCACAATCTGGATATGATGTGGTGGCTGTTCGGCCTCCCTCAATCGATTACAGCGACGGCTGCATTCGGAAAGTACCATCATATTGAGGTCGAGGATGAGGTTCATGCCATGCTGGAGTATCCGGGTGGGCTGATGGGAAACTTCGTTGCGTCCACGTCGGAGTGCCCGGGCACGGATCGGCTGGAGATCGTCGGCGAATACGGCAAGCTTGTGTATGAGCACAAAAAAGTAACGCTGTATCAAAATACGGAGTCGGCGCTCGGCTACATTCAGCACGCCAAACGGGCCTTCGGTACCGTCCAGCACGACGTGGTGGAGATCGAATGGGATGGAAGTGCGGGTCCTGGACATGAAAGGATTGTGGCGGATTTCCTTCAAGCGATCGCAGACCGGCAGGAACCGTTGGTACCTGCGGCTGAGGGCTTACACTCGCTGATGATTATTAACGGCATGGTATTATCCTCTATCCGCGAGAGCAAGGTGCGTCTGCCGCTAGACTGCGATGAATACGAGCGGGAGCTGCAAAGGCTGATCGAGCATTCCACGTACCGTAAGCCGGAGGCGAGTCAGGATCAGGTTATGGTGGATGTTCGGGAGTCATTTCGGTGAGGGGGATAAAAAGAAGAAACGGCTCTTTGGCTGGTTGAGTCTGTTGTGAAGCCTGAGGGATGTTGAAAAATAGCGCAAGTGCTCCGGTAGGGTATCTCCCTCCAGCCGCTGTTGTTATCAGAAAATTTTCAATTTAGACGCTGAGTAGCGGTGATTTCCTGATAACAAAGGCGGTCGCTAACGCTCTTCCGAGAGCTACCCCACCTTCCATCTTTCACATTTTTCAGGATAAAAAGGCTTATCAACAGACCGAAGAAACGGCGGTGGGTGCCGTTTCTTCTTTTTTAAGAGGGTTTAAGATAGGATTGAAGTAAGAATGTGGTGCACCGGCGAGGTATCCCCTTCCGGCCGCTGTTGTTCTCGGGAAATTTTGATTATAAACCGCTTGAGCGGTGATTTCCTGATAACAAAGGCGGCGCTAACGCTCTTCCGAGAGCTACCCCACCTTCCGCCTTTCACATTTTTCAGGATAAAAAGGCTTATCAACAGACCGAAGAAACGGCGGTGGGTGCCGTTTCTTCTTTTTTAAGAGGGTTTAAGATAGGATT
>NZ_JADBDR010000016.1:0-50550 GCF_014873645.1 Paenibacillus sp. OAS669 | reverse complement strand
ATTGAAATAAGGCTTTGATTTTTTCGCTCAAATAATGGCTTCCGCCGCGTTCCTGGACCTGCTCGACCATCAAGGAGAGCAAAAGCTGAGGCTTATCGGTGTTGAAGGCGACGAACCAGCCGTTCTCTTGTCCGGCGACGTCCTTTTTCTGCTTCAGCTCGGCGGTGCCCGTTTTGCCTGCCAGACGCAGGCCCTTAATCATCGCGGCATGGCCTGTGCCGACCGGGTTTTCGATGACCTCGACCATTTTATCGGTCACGGTCTTGACGACATCAGGATCAAGCAGCCCGCTTTTCCAAGGCTCGGGCTTGGCTGCATCGCTTAAGAGCAAGGTCGGCTTCAGCATCGTTCCGTTGTTGGTAAATACTGTGTAGGTCGTCGCTACATGAAGTGAATTCATGACGACCTCTCCTTGACCATAGCCGGAGTCGGCCAATTGGATATCGTTCTTCATCTTCGCCGTGTTAGAGAGGGAGGAGGCATCGAACGCAAGCGGGAGGGGCAGCGGTTCACCGAACCCGAACTTTCTGGCATCCTGCATGAATTTTTGCTCGCCCAGCTCCAGCGCCACCTGAGCGAAATAGATGTTGTCCGAATACATCATCGCTTTGGATAAATCGACCTGGCTCTGGGATGAAGACACCCGGGATACGTAATAATTGCCCCAGGATGAATCCTTTTTCCACGTTTTCCCCGTAATTTCCTTCGCTGCATTCGGATCCAATGTGCGCTCCTGCAAGGCGATGGCCGCCGTGATAGGCTTAAACGCCGACCCGGGGGCATAAGCCCGGGCAAAACGGTTCAAAAGCGGCTTGTTCGGATCATCCGTCCAAGCTTTCCACTGATCGGCCGATACGCCGCTAATGAACAGATTGGGATTATACGATGGAGCGCTGACTAAGGCCAGCACTTCCCCTGTCATGGGCTGAATGGCGGCGCCGGACCCCGCGTCCTTGGCAAGCTGCCGGTACAAATCCGATTGGAGAGTCGAGTCGATCGTCAGCTTAATATCTTCACCATCGACCGCCTGACGGCTCGCCAGAGTCGCTTTCTCCTTACCGTCTGCATCTACAATATAGATCCGTCCTCCATCGGTGCCTCTAAGCCTGGATTCCAGGGAAAGCTCCAATCCGGTTTTGCCGATCCAATCGTCTACTGCATATCCTTTGTCCTTGTATTTGGCCAGCTCTTCTGCGGTCAATTTGCCTATGTACCCAACAAGATGGGCGGCTGCCTCCTCCAGGGGGTAGGAGCGCACCTTCTTGGTGCGATAGGTGACGCCGGGGATGGCCGTCAGAGCCTCCAGCCGTTGATCGCCCTTGGGCACAATCGTTACGGGAACGAAATAATCCGGCTTTACCCAAGAGGCATTGAGCAGATTTTGGATTGTTTTCGGGTCCAGCTTTAATAAATCAGCCAGCTTCTGGATCGAAGGGTCCGGAGTTTCCGGGAGCTTCTTCGGGATAAGGCCAAGATCCAGCTTATCTTCGTTAATGGCCAGCCCGAAGCCCTGCCGGTCCAGAATTTCTCCCCGCTGCGCCTTGGTATCCTCGACTCTTACTTTGTCCTTGTCTCCCAGCTTGGGATGAATATAAGCGGAGTCCCACTGGACTCTCCAATTTACGTCTTCTTTGACTATCAGCGCATTCTGGTCATAGGATATGGGTCCATACGTGCTGTTCAGGTTCACGTGCAGTCTGTACGATTTTTTATCCTTGATTTTACGGGAATCGTCCTGCTCGACCGGCAGCCACTGGATGGATAAATCCTTCATGCCGATCCCATCATAGATCGATTTGTGCCGGGTAACGAACGCGGCTGCGTCGATTTTTTGCTTGGAGTCCGTGGAGAGCCAATCGTACATGGCTTCATATTGCTTTTGCTGCCATGCATTTGCGAAGGCTCGCATCGCATCATCCGGGTTCGGCTCATTCCCTTTGCAGCCTGCCATTGCAACCAGCACGCAGGTCAGCGCAAGCAAGCGGCCCCAGGTCACCATTCGTTTCTTTTTCATGCTTCACCATTCCCTTGCATTTCCGTTGCTATCCTATTGTATAGATAAATTTGGCAGGGAAGAATGGCTGCACTCTGATAATCCCCTCACAGCCCACTGATGCGAAAAGGTAACAAAAAAAGGGGGAGATGATCCCCCGTGGATGGTTGAGAAGTCTATAATCTTGAAAAATCTAGTTAACTTCGGTGGGGTATGCCCCTCCAGCCGCTGTTGTTCTTGGGAAATTTTTATCCTATTCGCCTTATAGCGGGGATTTCCCAAAGGTGGATGCTTTCGCTCCTTCGAGGCATCCCCCATCTACGATTCAGTAAAGCTTCGAGTGAAACAGGGTCTCTCAACAACTGCGGCGCCCTCTCCCTTACATCATTTGAGCCGCCTGCTCCATCGAGCTGTCGCCCCGCATCCGCTGCTTGAACTCCTTGGGCGAGCACTGGTTATGCCGCTTGAACAGCTTGTAAAACTGGGCCATATTCGGAATGCCGACGGCGTCACCGATTTCCATAATACTGGCATCCTTGGTCAGCAGGAGCCGTTCGGCTTTTTTAATCCGTTTATAATTCACATAGTCAACAAACGACATGCCCATGACCTTTTTGAAAAACTTAATGAAATAATGATAGCTCAGATTAAGGACGGTGCACGCCTGTTCAATCGCGATTTTCTCGCTTAGATGGGCATCGATATAGTCGAGGGCGGGCTGCAGCCTCATCAGCTCGGCATTGTCGGCCCCTTGAAGCAGATCCCGGTCGTCATGACGCAGAAGGAGCAGCAGCAGCCGGCGGATCGAAGCGCTTATCGCGAGCTCGTACCCCTTGGCCTTGCTTTGGGCTTCCTGATAGATGTCCATAATGAGATCAAACGCCTGCCGCTGCACCTCAGGCTTCTCGCGAAAAATATAGTTCAACTGCCCGAGCGGACGTCTGGCCTCGTTGAAATAAGCCAAGTAAGGCATCGTGCTCTCATCAAAATGCTGGGACAAATCGAACTGGCACACGATATAGCTGAGCGGCATCGGAAGCTCCTTGCGAGTCCGGTGAAGCTGGGAGGAGCCGAACAAATGGACATCGCCCTTCTGCAGCAGTCTTGAATCGTGCTTCGTTTGGATACCCAGACCGCCTTCGGTCAGAATAAGAAACTCCACTTCTTTATGATAATGCCATTTATAGACCTTCGGAATCGATATGGTAGTGCCCGGGCTTTCGATCTGCCAAATTTTCAGGCGAAGCAGAGGATTCTGGTAATCGACGAGCTCATTAAATACAACGGTTTCCGCATCGTCCCACTTCGTCATACGCTTGCCGCAACCCCCGTTTCCACAAAAAGGAAGACTATATTGCATAATAAAATTGACGTTGAAATAAGAATAGTATAGCACGTTTGGACAGGACATGACATTATTGCATACAGATGGGGCAATTTTGAGAATATCTTTTTGTGCGGGGCATCTTATATAATCAAGGTACAAAAAAAGACCTATCAATGGAGGTAATAATCCCATGAGTCAAAAGCTGCGAGTCACGGTGTGGAATGAATTTCGTCATGAAAAAGAGAACGAAAAGGTTCGTTCCGTCTATCCCAACGGCATTCATCAAGCGATAGGAGAGGGCCTCGGAGCCGATGTGGAAGTGTCCTACGCTACTTTGGATGAGCCGGAGCACGGGCTGACGGAGGAAAAGCTGAACAACACGGATGTTCTCATCTGGTGGGGTCACAAGGCGCATGGTGCGGTGGAGGACGCTATTGTAGAGCGTGTCCATAAACGCGTGCTGCACGGCATGGGCTTGATTGTTCTGCATTCCGGTCATTTCTCCAAAATTTTCAAAAAGCTGATGGGTACCTCCTGCGATCTGAAATGGCGCGAAGCCGATGAAAAGGAACGCATCTGGGTTGTGGCTCCAAGCCATCCGATCGTGGAAGGCATCGGTCAATATATTGAATTGGAAGCGGAAGAAATGTACGGGGAGCACTTCGATATTCCTCAGCCGGATGAGCTGATTATGGTCAGCTGGTTTGAAGGCGGAGAGGTGTTCCGCAGCGGCTGCACGTTCCATCGCGGTCAAGGCAAAATCTTTTATTTCCGTCCGGGACACGAAACGTACCCAACCTATTACAACGAACAAGTGCGCCGCGTCATTCGCAATGCAACGCATTGGGCAGCGCCATCGACTCGCGAATATCCGGTCTATGGGAACCATAAGCCATTAGAGACCATCAAGGCCAAGGTACAGCAGGGATAAGCCTGGCGAGGTGATTATTGGCATCGGAAGGCATTGGAGGTCCGGTTGGAGCATAAGCTGCTCTTACCGGGCTTTTTGATGTTATAGCAAAATGCGCCTGCACCTCTAGAAAAGGAGGATAATAGACGTTTTTCTCCCAATGGAAGGGATTTTACAGCAAACCCGTTTACGTCTACGAGGATTTGGCTAAACAGATAATAGAGCCGCCCCTCGCGCAGGTGCAGCTCTTTTTCATTATGAAGAGGTGAAAGGCTTGCAGCCTTATCTGGAAGTGCGCCGTTTGACGCGAGTCTTTTGTACGGGACCGGTTTTGCGTTTGCGGCGCCTTTTGCGTCTGGGGGTTACCTCCAGGCTGTCCCCGTTTTTCTTCTTCAGGAGACCGCCCATCAGCACCTTGACTAGCGGAGCTACTTGTTGTACGCTTTGCACCATGCGCTGTACTTTCGACA
Source organism: Paenibacillus sp. OAS669 (assembly GCF_014873645.1). NCBI lineage: Bacteria > Bacillati > Bacillota > Bacilli > Caryophanales > Paenibacillaceae > Paenibacillus > Paenibacillus sp. OAS669. The sequence continues at coordinate 45,850 of NZ_JADBDR010000016.1, read as the reverse complement.
CCGTATCTACAATGCCTTCGATACCACCGAGCCGATCGATGATTTGCTTGATTTGGCCGATGTTAATGTTGCTGTTCCCGCCGCCTCCCGATCCGCCCAGCAGAGTCGTTAATCCGCCTCCGCCGCCGTTGTTGGTTGTAGGGACAGGGGACTGCGCATAGCTGTTAATTTCCATTCCCGGATATTGAACCGGGTATTGTCCTCCTTCAAAAAAAGAGCCCGGCTGAGTAAAGCTGCGCATCGGATCCCCTTGGTTTCCGATAGTTGGTCTTTGATAAGTCACGGGTTTTCACGATCCTTTATTATGGATTTCTAAGTCACTGGATGCCATTGGCAAAAGGTACAGCTAGACGTACCGAAAATTGGACATAGACGTTTTACCTAATTTAGTCTATGTTATAGGCGAATGAATGGATTGGACTCCTGTCACGGTTTTATCAGCTTTTTGATGTTTTACTTCATTACCGCATAAAAATAGTAAAGAATTGCTAATCTAAAGGGAGGATTTCCTCCATTGGTGTCGAATACATTAATGCAAGAATTGTTAGCAGACCATCATAGGGGTTGAACGAAAACATGCAATTGAAAAAATTAAATGATAAAGCGATCGATCAACTGTTCGAAGCGGTCCTGACGCTTAAAGATATTGAAGAATGCTACGTCTTTTTCGACGATTTGTGCACGGTGAACGAAATTCAGTCCCTGTCCCAGCGTTTGGAAGTGGCCCGGATGCTGCGCAAAGGCAATACATATAACCAAATTGAGGCGGAAACCGGTGCCAGCACGGCTACGATTTCTCGCGTCAAGCGCTGCTTGAACTACGGTAACGACGGTTATAAAATGACGCTGGAGCGCCTTGGACGCTAGCGGAAATGCGCAAGCTTATTCGCCATCCTTCCCGAACGTGAACCGGGAGGGATTTTCTTCGTGTACCAATAAAATCATTGCTGACGGAACTGTCAGGGAAGTTCTGTCCGTTATCCTATCCGGTGACTTTTGCTAAGGAACTTATCTGAAAAAGTTTATTCACAAAGTCGTTGAGCCGCCAGGGAACGGACTCAGCAGGATTATGCTATAATAGGAAAAAGCTGTGTAATAAGCGCGGTCGAACAGCCTGATTACATCGATAGATGGTTTTCTCTCCACATGGGACGTGAACCTGCGAAGTAGACGCAGCAGATGAAAGCTCCCATTGGCGATAAAAACTACCGCAGACCGCGGTCGAACAGCCTGAATTACATCGATAGATGGTTTTCTCGTACAGGGGAGAGGATATTCGTTGGTAAAACACGGCATATTAGTCATAAGTCACGGTTCACGCAGCGAAGAGTGGGTTCGGCTTGTGGACGAAGCGGTCCTGGCGATGCATGTGCCGGCGAATGTTCCGGTATACTCCTCCTTTCTGGAAATCGTGGAGGGGCGTTTGATCCAGGATGGAATCACCGCTTTGGAGATGCAGGGCGTGACAGATATTGTGGTTATCCCGCTGTTCGTTTCTTCAGGAAGCACTCATATCGATGAAATCAGCTATGCTCTCGGCGTTAAGAAGGAGCCTGTCCTTCCGACGGATATGCTTCCATTCGATATAAAAGCAAGGGTGCATTTTACATCGCCCATTGACGACGATCCGGATATAGCAGCTATCCTCTACGAGAAATTGAAGCCGCTATCGGCCGATCCTTCACAGGAAATCGTCCTGTTAGTAGGGCACGGAAGTGTAGAAAAAGGGTTCTACGAGCCGTGGCAGGACGGCATGCTGAAGCTGGCGATGCGCATTCAAGCGCTGGGCGGCTTCGATGAGGTCGATACGGCCATGCTGCTGCCCGATCAAATACCAAGCAAGCTGAACAAGTGGAGCGAGTGTAAGCCGCATCATACGGTGCTGGCAGCGCCGCTATTCTTAAGCGAAGGGTACTTCACGAACGAGGTAATTCCTTCTCGTATGCAAGGCTATACATATAAATATAATGGGAGAGCGCTGTTGCCGCATCCTCTGCTGACTCGGTGGATGGAGCGGCAGGCGGCTCCTTTTTTGGAGTGGTAACCATGCAGCAAATCGAGGCGAACGGGTGAATAAAGGAATGACCAAACGTGCAAGACTGATATACAATCCAACTTCCGGCAGGGAAGAAATGAGAAGGCGGCTGCCTGAAATATTGCAGCGGCTGGAGCGGGGCGGGCTGGAGACGTCCACGCACGCCACGATCGGCGAAGGCGACGCGACGCTTGCCGCAGCGGATGCGGTGGAGCGCGGCTTCGACGTGATCATTGCAGCGGGCGGCGACGGTACGCTGTATGAAGTGATCAACGGCATGGCGGAGAAGCCGCACCGTCCTCCGCTTGGGATTCTGCCTCTGGGCACGACCAACGACTTTGCCCGGGCTCTTAATATACCGCGCAGCTGGGAAGGTGCGGTCGATGTCATTTTGCAGCAGCATTCGAAGGTAATCGATGTCGGCAAAATGAATCAGCGCTACTTCATCAACATTGCCGGCGGAGGCTCTCTGACCGAGCTGACTTACGAGGTGCCGAGCAAGCTGAAGACGATGATCGGCCAGCTGGCCTATTATATGAAGGGACTGGAGAAGCTGCCGCGGCTTCGTCCGATCGAGCTGCATATCCGGACCGACGAAGCGGAATTCCACGAGGAAGTGATGCTGTTCCTCATTTCGAACAGCAACTCTGTAGGAGGCTTTGAGCGGTTGGCGCCCGACGCTTCCCTCAATGACGGCTTGTTCGATGTCCTGATCTTGAAAAAGTGCAATCTCGCCGAATTTATCCGCGTCGTCACCTTAGCGCTCCGCGGCGAGCATTTGGGTGACCCGAACATTATTTATTTTCAAACCCGCAACATTGAAGTGACTTCTCCGGATTATGTGCAGATCAATCTGGACGGTGAATTCGGCGGCACTCTGCCGTGCTTATTCACTAATTTGCCGTCCCATCTTCACATCTTCGTAGACGAGAGCGGTCAATCGGTATATAAAACGAACCCATTGCAGCAGATCAAGCTGCCTTGGAAAACCAAATCTGGAGTGGACGGACATGAGCACGAAGAGCAATAACGGCAGCAGAAGGCCGCAGGGCAAGGGACGACAGCAGGATGGCGCCAAAGACCAAGGCGGCTATCGGAATGCAGGAAGAAAGACGGTGGGTCCTGCGCCAGATTTGAGTGGCCTGCCGGTGGCGAAAAACGAAGAATATGAAGCCGATATTGTCGGCATCGGGCACGAGGGAGAAGGGGTAGGCCGTGTGAACGGCTTTACCCTTTTTATTAAGGGAGCGCTGCCCGGAGAGCGGGTGCTGGTCAAGGTGCTGAAGCTGAAGAAGCAGTATGGCTACGCCAAGCTTCTGCGCATCCTCAAGCCAAGCCCCGATCGTATCGCGGCGCCCTGTCCGATCTACAGCCAATGCGGCGGCTGCCAGCTGCAGCATTTGAGCTACGAAGCGCAGCTCCGCTTCAAGCGGCAGCTCGTGGTGGACAACCTGGAGCGGATCGGTAAGCTTCAGGTAGCCGGAAGCGCCGAGAAGAGCGCGGAGGCGGGTGGAGTTATCGTCCATCCGACGTTAGGGATGGACGATCCTTGGCGCTACCGCAACAAGGCGCAGGTGCCTATCGGCTTCGAAGCGGCCTCGGCCGACCGGGAGGGCGGATTGGTCGGGGGCTTCTACGCCCAAGGCAGCCACCGCATCATCGATATGGATGAGTGCCTCATCCAGCAGGAGAACAACGACCTCGTCGTCGCCGAGGTCAAACGCATCGCCCGTGAGCTGGGGATCCGGGCATATAACGAGGAGACCCACAAGGGCCTGCTGCGCCACGTCGTGGCGCGTTACGGCTTCAACACAGGCGACATCATGGTCGTCCTCATCACGAACGGCGAAAGCCTGCCGTACGCGGACGAGCTGGTCGGCCTGCTGCGCCAGGCCATTCCTGGCATCAAGAGCATCTGCCAGAACATCAACAAAGAGCGGACCAATGTTATCTTCGGCGACAAGACGAAGGTGCTCTGGGGCGACGATGTGATCTATGATACCATCGGAGACATCCGCTTCGCGATCTCAGCGCGATCGTTCTATCAAGTGAACCCCGTACAGACCGAGGTACTGTACGGGAAGGCGCTCGACTTCGCCGGGTTGACCGGCGAAGAGACCGTGATCGATGCCTACTGCGGCATCGGCACGATTTCGCTGTTCTTGGCGCAGCGCGCTCGCCAAGTGTACGGCGTCGAGATCGTCGGCGAAGCGATCGACGATGCTCGGCGCAATGCGCGGCTGAACGGCATCCGCAACGTTCAGTTCGAGACCGGCGCGGCCGAGGTTGTCATCCCCGAATGGCGTCGGCAGGGCATCGCCCCCGACGTCATCGTGGTTGACCCGCCGCGCAAAGGCTGCGACGCCGCGCTGCTCGATACGATCCTCGAGATGCGTCCATCTCGAGTGGTGTATGTGTCGTGCAATCCCTCGACCCTAGCGAGGGACTTGCAGGTGCTCGCGGCGGGCGGCTACACCACCGTCGAGGTCCAGCCGGTGGATATGTTTCCGCATACGGTGCATGTGGAGTGTTGTTCACTATTAGTTTGGAACGGAAATAACGAATGAGAAGTTAATGTGGGATTGCCCTCTCTTCATTGAGAGGGTATTTTTTTGTCTTCACAAGGGAGCGGGAGTTGGATGGATAGACACTCGGGGGGTGGTTTACAGCTAAATGATTGTCACTATTATCAATTTCGGGCAGTACACATCTACTCAGCAACCAGACGCAAAAATTTTATCGATACGAAAAGGCAAATACCAACATATGGTACAATGGATTTAGGTCATTGTTCTAATGGAAGTTGTTTGGGGGGGGAGATAAATGGAACGAGAAGTATTATGGAAGACGTTGATGATGAATGGTTCTATCGTTATGTTTTGGAGACAAAGCATATTAGAAAAATACGTTGAAAATATAATGGAACAAGGATTTGATCCGATATTATCCCTAGTGGTGAAGGCTTTGTGCTTGTCTTCAAGAACTTCGACAAATTCAATGCACGAGATAAAGACACTGCGTATCATGTGCTTGACATTATCCAAAATAGTTCTTGGAGATTACTTGTCGGAAATCAAAAGAAGTTGATAGCTTTTTTGCATTCAAATGACCCTCGGTTACATATTCAATCACTGGGAGCATTACCTGTACTTTGGAACAATGAAGAATGGCTTAATAAAAGCAGAGGAGTTTAGCCAAAAATCCTATGGGTATGATGTAGAGACTTGGAATAGAAAAGGAGATCATTAATTGAAGGTAAGAAAACTAACAAAAACTCAATTCAAAGAGGCTTTCAAACGAGGACTAGGTAACTCATATATCGAGTTAAAAGAGAGCAATAATCGGGAAAAGTACAAGGATATTGTCTTATGGTCATGTCTTCATAACACTTGCTATGACATGCAATGTGAAGGCGGGCGTGGAATCTTTTTATACGATGCAATTTGTCTGTTCGAAGATAGGAGCTTTTTTGAAGAGGCAATAATCCAAAAGTTTATGCAAAAGAATCTAGATACATGGTTATTCGATCAGTTATGCGAGCTTTTGTATTTATTTTCAGTAGATGGTAGCGTTAGAGCGAGGGAATCATTATATGAAAAATATAATACATTATTCGGATTTCTTTCACATCGCGCCAATCGTTTAGAAAGGGATAACTTTGAATGGCTTTGTGTATGGTTAACATCGCTAGATGGATTTCCTGCATTCAAGAGCATTGTAAAACAGCTTGGTGAGTATTTATTAAGAAATCGTGATGTTTTGAATATGGATTGGTTCTATTCAAACGCGAAAAATAAGTTTGGGGATAAACGTGTCGATACATTTTTGCAAAACAATGCGATTAAATTTGATTATGTAAAAGCTTTTCTAAACTCTGTATCACGCACCACGATTCAAAATAGACAAAGTATTGATTCACCAACATTAGAAGAACTCATTGAAGCATCAAGAGAAAAGCGAAGCCGTGGTCTTGCACTTCGTTTTGCAAAAATTGCATCAGAGGATGATTTGATTAAATTAGCGAGATACTCTATGGAGGAAACGAATTTTGAAATAAAGTTAGAATTATTATGGACTTTTAGGAAGGTTCGTTTCCCATTGGATGAGCAGTTTATTTTCGAACTTGCCGAAAGTGATAATCAATCAATACGTGATGTAGCTTTTGAAATAATGCGGCATTTACCGTCAGATCGGATTCACGACTTTGCAATAAATCTTCTTAAACAAAAGAAGGAACTAGCAAATGCTCTAACTCTCCTATGTTATTGCTATAAGTCTGAGGATGAAACTGTCCTACTCGAAGGCATTCAAAGTCTGACAGTATCTTATGATGAAGGCGAATGGCATGGTGTCTTTATGAGCGTTGAGGATTTATTAGATAAGCGATCAGTTAAGATTAATCCCTCCGTTTATATCTACATGTATCGACAAACACTGTGTTCATATTGTCGCCATACTCTGATTCAAGGAATGTCCAAAAGAAAAGTTCTCCCCCAAGAGATTTTAGAAGAATGTTTGTATGATAGCTATGAGGATACAAGAAAGTTTGCATTGCGAAAACTAAAGAAACTTCGTTAATAAGCCATGTGTGGGCATTCCTACACGTGGCTTAACTTTTTTTAATAAACCAGTTGACATACTCGGTATGGGCGGGTATTATAAGGATATTAAGACATACTAAGTATGGCGGTGATGAAAATGATTGGTCTACAGTACATAGCTGATACGTTCCACATGGAGTACAAGACAGTAGCTGAGAAAATCGGTGTCTCTAAGCAAACTTTTCAGGATTGGATTAAAGAACGCAGGAAAATACCGCAACAACGATTGGAACAACTTTCAGAGTTATTTGGCGTCAAGGAATTAGGACTTTTCCAAAAGGAACTTACGGATGCGGAAAAAAGAGACATTCAAATTCTCTACTTCCATATCACAGATGAGTGGGTTGAGGTTGAATATCCTCATGTAGATGAGGATGGGAAAGAAATCATCATTAAGCAACAAGTATCTCAGAATGAAGGAATCATCCGTTATCTTCATGAACGTGACGAAGAAGCGAGGTTCATTGAATGTGTTCAGCAAGTTGTCAGCGATGATTTAGTCGACGGTAACGAGAATAAACGCCTTATCGAACAATTGCTAACAGTCCTCGATAAAGAACCTCATCGCAAGTCCATTGAACTTGTACTGCATTATTTGACGGATTATCAGAGCAACAAGGATTGGGGAGGGATTCACCCCTCTGTAAGCAAGTACGAGCATAATGGCTTTTTCGAAAAACTAGATAATTTACTCAAAGAAAATGGATTGTCCATCGATTAGGAGGTGATAGTGATGCCATACAGTGTCCCGTTCTTATAACATGTCTAATCTCGTCCAAGATTGTAGGTTACATGATCATTTACTAATAACAAAAAGGGGTTTGATAAAAAAAGATGTTTGATACTGTACAACTAAGAGCAAGATTTATTGATCTTGATTCACATTACTTGAATCAACACAATCCGAAGTCATTTACCTCCTATAACAGCAGTACAGGAGAACTCCGTACCACATATAAGGTATATGACGAACTTTTGCCATACATCACTTATTATGACGGTAGCCATATGCTTGATGTTCAAGTCTCCATTCCAAAGCTGTTATTTGGGAACAATGTTCAGCAGGTTACAGAAACGGATATACCAGTATTCTTTGATCGACTTCAAGAACGACTAGAACAATTATTCTTTGTAAAAATTCCGCACTCTAGTTGGACAGTCATCCGATGTGATGTAAGTTGGAACTTTCAAGTGGGTAATGAAGTTCCCAAGTATGTCAGATTGCTAAGTAAACAGAAATTTGCTTTCAAGAGTACCATAACATACAACCAAGATCAGACAGTCGAATACAGAAACAAAAGTAGCAGAATCATCTTCTACGACAAAGAAGCACAGCTAACCAAGATGAAAGAGCCAGATTATATCATTGAACAGTCAAGAGGTTTACTTCGCTTAGAGATCAAGCCAAGTACCAATGATATGAAGAAGTTTTCTCCAACTAGATTAGCGGTTGAGTTAATTGGGAAGCCGTTCTTTGAATACATGACGGGGAAAGTACTTGGGGAAATTGAATACCCGCCAGAGTTTGATGAGCTGGATTTATCGTGGCTACTAGAGAACAGAGTAAACATAGCCCAGATTGAACGAATGCTAGGGTTTCAACGACTACAAGAGATGTTCGATGAACAAACGCTACGAAAAATATACACTTCTTCAACATATGCCAATCGAAAAACTGAGGCAAAAAAAATGACAATTCCCAGAGGGAACTGTCTCAGTCCATTGACGATTAGCCAATAGATAACACTTCCGTCGATAAGGACACGTTATTTTGCCGATAACGATAAAAAGTCCAAGATCGTGGAATAAATTAAACAAACCTAGTTCTTATTTTACTTAATAATAAAGATAAAGCAACTGCCTTACATTGAATATTATTAGCCCAACGATAACCACTAATCGATAAACATAAGGAAATTACTAAACAAAACATAAAATGCAAGGGGTGTGCTTCGAGAGAGGGAATATTTTGATGAATGTTATTCGTGTGTATAATCCTAATGCAACTGCTTCATTCATGAGCCTATTCATGCCAATTGTAGAAGATCAAATAGGCAAAATTGTAGATAAAATCACTAGACAAGAGAATGAAAATGTACCCACATTACCTTCTCATAACCAAGAAAATTAAGGGAGAACATGGTTATGAGATGCGCAATATATTTAAGGGTTTCTACTAATAAGGAAGAACAGAAATCATCCTTGGATAATCAGAGGGATTTATTCTATCGTTACATTGGGGATAAAGGTTGGGACGTGCATGAGTTTTACGTTGATGTTGAGACAGGTACTACTGACAAGAGAGCAAGTTTACAACGCCTCATAAGCGATGCGAAACAACGTAAATTTGATGTTATTCTTGCGAAGGAATTGTCCCGCCTTGCACGTAACGGTAAATTGTCGTATGAAATACGTGATATTGCTCAAACAAATCGTATTCATATCATCACGTTAGATGATGCAGTAAATACCATGGAAGGTCGTTCTGAAAATTTTGGTTTATACGCTTGGCTTTATGAACAAGAATCACAGAGAACATCTGAAAGAATCAAGTCTTCGTTTGCTTCTAAAGCACGTAGGGGGGAGTTTAAGGGGTCTATCCCCCCTTACGGATATAATGTTGTAAGCGGAGTTCTATCTCTACGAGAAGACGATACTCCCATAGTAGTGAGACGAATCTTTCAGTTGTATTTACAGGGTATTGGGTTCGATGCCATTGCAAGAACGCTTACTCGCGAAGGTTATCAAACTCCTTCACAGACGGTAGGAAAAAAGAACGCAGGTATGTATTGGAATGGGTCGACAATAAAGCTGATTCTGACTAACCCTCACTATACTGGTGATTTAGTACAAGGCAGAGAGACGACAATTAGTGTTACTGTCAAAACAAGAGACAAGGTTTCTTTGGATGAGCAAATTGTGATACCCAATACCCACCCAGCTATCATTAGTCGGGAACAATTTCAAATGGTTCAAGATATGATGAATGGACGAAAGAAGAAGCGTCCCAAATGTAAGAAGCACCTTTTCACAAATGTCGCTTTTTGTGCTGATTGTGGTAAAAGTTTGTGGTACATTAAACATCGTGAAGGTTATGTTTGTGGAACGCACTTAAAGCACGGTAAACATGCTTGTGGACAACACACTATTAAAGAAGCTAGACTGATAAGTATTATCTTAGATGATATTCGGGAACTCTCTAGGACGTTAGATGAAACAGCGGTTTTAATTAAGATCAAAGCAACTGCTGAAAAAGAACGAAAGATACGTGAAAAGCAGGTTGCTGAACTAGAGAAAAGAATCATTCGACTCAAAGATTCTAAGAATGCCTTGATAAAAAAACTCGTTGATGGTACTGTCTCGGATTCTGACTACCAAGAATATGTTGCTACTTCAAATCATGAGATACAACAATTACAGGCACAGGTTCAGCAACATAGATTTTCCTCTCAGAGTAATTCTCAATTTGACTTAGAGCGATTGAAGAACGAAATACAATCATTCTTAAAGCTAGATGAGCTGACCCCAGAAATGCTTCACCAGTTGGTTGATAAGGTCGAAGTTCAAGCGGATGGAACACCTAAGATATATTATCGATTTACCACTCCAACATGAGCAAGACGCAATGATTTGGATATATCATCGGTGATTTGTTAGTGACCAACATACGACACATGTGGAGTGTACAGTGTTGCTAAAACGAAGGGAGCCGTAAGTTGTGCTTACGCTCCCTGCTGTACTTCTGGATTACGGAAGTTATAGTGTATTTTGATAGTGCCGCCTTCATAAACCTCAATTTTATGAATGAGCTTGTCTACAATACACTTTAGAATTTTTTCGTTCTCAAAATTAAGGCTTAGGAGAGTTTTGACCTGCTTTTCAAAGGAGCGGAATCGGCTCTCCTTTTCTCATCACGCTGCATGAATCGGCTTAGTTCAGCTTTACGTTGCTCCAAGGCTTCTATCTCTCCTCCAGTATAAGAATGTAGCCTTCTCCATTCCTCCTTAGTAATTTCCCCTTCTAATTGTTGCTCAAGAAGGCTACTTTGTTTGCGAATAAAGAGGTTAACCTTTTTTCAATTTGGTTAAGCTCTTTTCTGTAATTGGTTTGCTGATTCTTCGTTTCCGTATCGACCATCTCCTTAAGTTTTTTAATATGCACTCTCCCGCCAAGTTTTAATTCCTTTAATGCCTCTTTCACTTGGGTTAGGAAAGAATCATACTTAATGAGATGAGAGGAACAATACTGCCTACCGTATTTACCATACCGTCCGCATTGATAGCCATTCCTGTCCTTCTTGTAGTGCATTCCCATACCACAATCAGCACATATGGCAATATGTGCGAAGATACTTTCCTGACCATTACTCCTTTTCAATCCCTTGTGTTTTAACTTCTCCTGAACTTGATGAAACTCATCCTCCGAGATGATGGCGGGATGAGTATTCATCACTCCGATTTGGTTTTCAGGTGGAATGATTGTACGTTTCTTAATCCTAATACTCTTAACCTGACTCCTGTGCTGTATCATATGCCCCATGTAAGCTGGATTGGTTAGAATTAGTTTAATCGTACTTTGTTGCCATGACTCACCAGCATTTTTTGCTCCAGCAATAGTTCTAGGAGTAGGGATTTTATTGTCACACAGGTACTTGGATATTCGGCTTAGTCCCCAGCCCTCATATAAATAAAGACGGAAGATATCTCTTGCTATGCTTGCATATTGAACGTCCAATACAAGACTATTTCCATCCCGTTTGTAGCCGAAGGGCGGGAGGGAACCGTTAAATCCTCCTTTAACTGCTTTTTCAGTTCTCCCCCACTTAACACGTGCAGAGGTTCCTTCGCTCTCTTTCTGTGCAAAGCTTAGGTATACCATGAATTGGAACTCATCGACTGATAGGGTATCGATATTTTGTTCCATAAATATCATACCGATACCTAGCTCGTCCATCTCCCGCTTCATGTTAATACCATCTTGGTTGTCACGTGCGAAGCGGGATATGGATTTGAATAGAATATAGTCGAATCGCTTTGCTCGAGCATCATTCAGTAACCGTTGCATTTCACGACGATTTTTCACATTAACGCCGCTTACACCTTCATCTGAATAGACGCCATAAATAGTGCCGCCTTTTTCTTCCACATATCGTTGAAAGTACGATATTTGATTAACGATACTATCTTTTTGGCTATCTAATTTAGTACTTACTCTTGCATAAATAGCATACCGCATAGGTAGTTCCTCCTGAATTAGTTTCACTTAACCTATACGAGGTGCTCTCGCCATAATTTAGCCCGCTTAACTGTTAAATTCCCCTATCGTATAGATGTGGTAGGAGGGAGGGCGAGGAGACGTGAATCAGGAAGCCGAATACATTGGAACACAGTCAATTCAAGAGTCGCTAGAACAGCTAATAGTTGAATTAGTACGAGCGGGACTTATAACAGTCCATTTTGAGTAAGTCTAGTACAGAACGCTTCCTCGTCCTTTATTACATGGACTATGTGAAGCCGTTTTTCTTTTGCGTCTATTGACCTCTCAAATCAATTTCTAGCGTCTTTTACTCCCTGATGATCTTCTCCATCTATAGTGCCCTCCCGCCTCCCTAGTCGCCTTGTAGCGACTTCTATGCTAACGATTGGGGAACGGGGGATAAACTATTCAGTTTTCAAAGAACTGTAAGCAGGAATATATTAGGGATTGTTTCGAAAGTCAAGAAAAATAAATGGTTGGAATTAATGTTTTCTTCTAAGAAATATACCCCCCTATGCCTTGGAACGGAGCGATTTTGGAGTTTTGGTCAGAGAGCGACGTGATTTTTCTAGGAACAAATTGCAGAGATTTGGTGCTTGCTTCTATAAAAAACCCCCCGACCAACGGAGTTGGGCGGAGGATTATGATTATAACTAGAATAATAAAAGATAATAACATGATAATAATAGGGTTTAATTAATAGACAGGGTTGTAGCAGTTTTTATTATCTTTAGGTATAATTTTTAGCTAGTGTGAGCTTGGAAAAGAGCATGAAATATTAAATTCTCTTTATTAATTCTAAAATTTTCTCATCAAAAAGGCCGCTATAAAGCGGCTAGGAACATTGTCGGCCTTGTTTTGCCAAACATATTTTATAGAGCTCTCCGATTTTCTCAGATACTTCATATATCACTTTATTATACTCATCAATAAAGTTTTGGTCATATGAAGCAGCCAGTCGGAAAATGAATGGCATATAGAACACCTGGGTATTCACAAACATAAGTGATGCCTCTGTGTAACAATGAACGGAAGCAGCAAGAGAATCGGGATTTTCAAATGTAGTTTCGATAGACTCCCAATTGCTAATCTGTTGCCTCCTGTTCCAATGAACCCATTCGCTAAGTAGGACATAGGGATTCTTTGATAGAGACAATATTTTATATCGGTTTCTTTGATTAAAATAACGCCGAACATCTATAAATCCTTTTTCCTCAAGTACTTTAATAGCGTTCATACTGCTACTCCTCGACAAATTGGTAGCTCCCCTAATAATTAGTTCGGGAACGGAGCAATATCCAATTTCATCACTATCTTCATTTGAACTTGCCCACGACACAAGCTCAAATAATACTTGTTTTTCAGATTGCTGTAAAAAGTAACAGCGTCTTAATATATCGGGAATAGGTAAATAATAACCAGTGTTTATCGAATAAAGTTCTCCCGATACATCTCCTACTTCTTCAAAAGGTCTGAATATCATTTTCTCTAAGAACTTCTTCACAAGAAATATCCCCTTTCACTTTAACTATCCATTCCGTACACTATACCTATACGTATTAGGAAAAAATGAGTTAAGAGGATGGTAGCTCTGTGGTGATAACCTTGATTGTAAGCCTGTGTACCATGCTGTCCCACAATTCTTAAATTTGCTTGGTGATCTCTTCTCTCAAATAGCTGATAATAAAGGTGCGGTGCGGGGATATGATACAATCGCTGCCGCACCTTAACGCAACATTTTGAGAAAATGGTGTTCGCACTATGTATAAATAATAAGTTGACGGTAGCATGAGGTATAATAGTAGGAAATCGCCGTCGAATAAAGGATTTATTAGTTGGTTTATGGAATAAGATTAATGGACTAAATTCAAAGTGATTTATCGTTGTGTGCAGCGTGGATGGGTTCCGATAATTGTCTAATATACAGAATCACGTTTGATAAGAACACATATTTTTCATACTTGATAAAGACCTTGAGGGATATCGACCTGAGAGTGGGAAAGTTGATAGTGGTAACTCGAAGGTTGAATTGATAAAATATATGTCAGTGAGTATGAGTGGTTAGGATTGTAAAAGATCGAAATTCTGTATATATTGGCTCTGAATTAAGCGTATAGAATGTTGTTATCAAGCATTTATGGAGGAAAATAATGCCGAACAAAAAGCTGTCCAAAGCAAAAACCGCTAAAAAAGATGAATTTTATACCCGTTATGAAGATATTCAGGCGGAGTTAAATAATTACGAAGAACATTTTAAAGGTAAAACAGTTATGTGCAACTGCGACGATCCATATGAGTCCAATTTCTCCAAGTTCTTTTTGAAGAATTTTAATTATCTTGGGCTGAAGCGCTTGATTTGCACATCTTATAGTGGTTCGCCTGTAATAGGAAAGCAGTTAACGCTTTTTGACGATTTAGAGGAACTTGTAACTACCAAAAATGGATATGTCATGGATATAACTGAAGTTCCAATGGAAAATGGGCGTGGCGTATCAGACAACGATATTGATCGTCTTTTGAAGTCAAAAAAAAAGGGTGTAAAAAAGCTTAAAGGTAGCGGTGATTTTCGTTCTGAAGAATGTGTTGAGTATTTAAAGCAGTCTGATATTGTCGTAACGAATCCTCCATTTTCGCAATTCAAAGAATATGTTGCTCAACTTATGGAATATAACAAAAAATTTGTGATTATTGGTAATCAAAATGCTGTTACTTATAAAGAAATATTTCCTCTATTCAAGGACAATAAATTGTGGATCGGAAAAGGTTTTAAAGGAAATGTCGCCTTCTTTGAAAGCCCATACCAAGATTACGCAGTATCGTCTCAGCATAAAGATGGTCTGATTAGGGTTTCTGGCGTAATGTGGTTTACAAACTTAGATTTGAATAAACGCCACGAAAATCTAATCTTATATAGAAGATATAATCCTGACGATTATCCCAAATATGTGAACTTCGACGGCATTGACGTTAATTTAACATCGGAAATACCATGTGATTATGAAGGTGTGATGGGTGTTCCAAAAACATTTATGGATAAGTACAACCCTGATCAGTTTGAAATAATTGGATATGAACGTGAAGATGAAATTACAAAAGCTGGTATCAGAAATATACCGGAAGATTTTTTGGAAACTTACAGAAAGCAAGGCGGGACAGGTCATTACACAAAAGGGATGAAGAATCTTTGCTATTATGATAATACGGGTAAAGCAAAAATTGCGTTTGCCCGAATTCTAATCCGTAATAAGAACCCTGAGAAAGGAGGCCTATAAATGAATATTACACAGAAGCAAATAAAAGTACGTGATGTTTTTAACAACTATATTGATAATGGTGACGATGGTGTTTTTGCATATGATGGGAAACTCACCGTCCGTCCGCCATACCAGCGTGAATTTGTGTACGATCAAGAGCAAGCAGAAGCCGTAATACATACTGTTCTTAGAGGATTTCCACTGAATGTGATGTATTGGGTAAAGGTCGGCGATGATGAATACGAGGTACTTGACGGTCAGCAACGAACTCTTTCTGTTATGCAGTATTTGAAACACCAATTTCCGATTACATTAAACTCCAAAAAGTATTATTGGGACTCTTTACCCAATGATACATTCGAAGTGATAATGGACTATGAGTTTGTGGTCTATATTTGCGAAGGTAGCGAATCGGAAAAACTTGAATGGTTTAGAGTCGTCAATATTGCAGGGGCGCGTTTAACTGACCAAGAATTGCGGAATTCCGTGTATACAGGCAAATGGTTAACAGATGCAAAACAACACTTTTCAAAAAGGAATTGTGCGGCCAAACGCCTTTCGGATAGATATATTACAGGTGATCCAAATCGTCAGGAATTACTTGAAAAAGCATTAAAAGGAATTTGTGAATATCAGGATATTAAAGATATTACAGATTATATGTCAGATCATAAGGCTGATTCAGATGCTGATGAATTATGGCAATATTTCCAAGATGTAATTCATTGGGTTGAAAAGATTTTCCCAAAATACTATTCAGATATGAAAGGTATAGATTGGTGTCATCTATACAATACCTATCATTCCAATACATACAATTCGTCTCTTATGAATACTGAAGTTAAGCGGTTGCACGAGGACGAAGATGTGCAAAAACAGAAAGGCATTTATGAGTTTCTGTTATGCAAAGATCAAGATCCATTTGCAGGACGTTTACTGAGTCTTAGAGCCTTTGATAAGCGTGATAAAATGACTGCATATAGCCGTCAGAACGGAATATGCCCAATCTGTACGCAGCATTTTGAGTATGATGAGATGGAAGGTGACCATATTAAGCCGTGGAGCAAGGGAGGTCATACCGTTCCTGAAAATTGTCAAATGCTTTGCAAAGACTGCAACGGGAAAAAGAAGGATAAGTACTAAAGTATTCATCTCGGCACATGTAGAATGAACTTAATATTAAATATAACAGCTCTCAGCGTGCAGACTGGTTAATATTTTTGATTTTAATTTTTGGTCGTAAAGCAGTAACGGCGGTTCTTGGAAATGGATGTTTAGTGGTAGCTTCAATTATTGGCATCATTTTCATAATTATGATTTTCAAATAAATTGGTCAATACATAAGTCGTGGTGTATGGGAAGATGTATTTATTACGGCTGGAATGATAATTGCATTACCTCTGTGTTTCTTTGCAATGGGTGATGGCAGAAAGAAGCAATAGCAAATCAAACAAATGGTGTAGTCATAAATTATTTGGCGAAAGCACTTCGTTAGGTTGTTCTCACTGATTACTCCACACATGTGGAGTGCGTAATATTGATGGAAAGAAGGGGCTAGCCGTTTTTAGGCTACGCCCCCTCTTTTAATGGGTTTTGAAAGTTGTAACTGATTTCGATTGAACCGTCTCCGTGAACGTCTACGGAGTTAATCATTTTGTGAATCATATCTCGTAGGATTTCCTCGTTGCTTACGTCTAACGCGGCGAACTTCATCAACTCCACCTTAAATGCTGATACTCGCGATTCTGTATCGTGTTCGTGGGCTATCTCCGTTTGAAGCCGAGCCGTTAGTTCCTCTAATGTTTGGCGTTCATTCCTGACCGCCCCACAACAAGCGTTAAACATCTCCCTATCAATATCGCCATTAGTCCAATTTCTTGTAAGCTGAACGAGTTCCTTATCCAATTTGGTGATTGCGCGTTGAACCTTATCAAGTTCTTTAACAGCGTTGTTTTTCTTAATTCCTGCCCGTTGAATTGTCACGTCTACTAACGATTTCATGTTCAGGGAGTTTTCAAGTAAGTCCTTTAGATGACTAAGGACAACCTGCTTTAGAGCGTCATGCTTGATGATATGGGAGGAAAACTTTTTAGCCGTGTTCTTCTGATAGGTTGAGCAGACGTAGGATTTACGGTCATTCTTAAAATTCATCCCTGTTCCGCAATCCGCACAAAACGCCACCCTCGCAAATAACGGTTTACGACCTCTGCCCCTGAACACTCGCACAGCTTTTTGCTTCATTTTCTCCTGAACGGCTTCAAACTGCTCACGAGTAATGAGTGGTTCGTGATGGTTAGGAACGACTATCCATTCGCTTTCATCAATCTTAAGCCGTTTCTTGTAGCCGTTGTCTTGAAGGAATTTCTTATCTTTACTGTCAACCTTAGAGCATCCTTGAACCAAGTCGCCAGTATAATGACGGTTAGTTAGAATTAGCCGAATAGATGAATCATGCCATTTATTGCTTTTCTTTCTAGAAGGAAGAATACCTTTTTCATCTAGAAAGTTGGCTATTGCTTGAACGCCCATGCCTTTGTTCAGGTATAAGTCGAATATTAGCTGAACAGTGGGAGCGTGAACAGGGCTGGGAACTAATTTTCCCGGTTTCACTTTGTCGTAGCCAAAGGGCGGCGTACCGTGAAATATTCCTTCTCGTGACTTTACTGCTATCCCCCAACTAATGTTATAAGATGTATCTTCGCTTTGTCTCTGATTGACCGCTGAAATGACAGATAAAATCATTTCATCATCAATCATTCCCTCTCTAGACGAAAACACCTCAACATTATGGCTATGAAGCGTTCTAACAATGTTTATTGTGTCGGGCGTATCTCTTGAAAGCCGAGATAATGCTTTGATTAGAACTACATCAAATAGACCTTTTTCTGCATCGCGAATGAGTCGCTTTAGACTTTCACGCTTAGCCATACTACGACCAGTTATCCCCTCATCAGCATAAACTTCCACCAATCGCCAACCTTTTTCTTTTATGTGGTTCTCAAAGAACGATACTTGGCTTTCAAGCCTGTCCTTCTGACTATCAAGACCTGTGTACTTACTCTTGCATAAATGGCACATCTCATGCACATTCTCCCCCTCTGGAATCATGTTTTTGAGATGTGACAGTATTCGCTTGCTTACTATCGTATGACTGCTCTATCAATGTGTCAACTCGGGATTTAAGTAGCTCTAGCATTATAGTTTGCAGTTGAATATCTGAAGTGAATTTTGCAGTCACTTTCAATATAGTCGCCTCCTTGGTGTACTCAATATCAGTGGTCGTGCCAAGGCTACGAAAATGTGCAAAGATATTAGACTATTAAAAACAAAAAGCCCCGCAACTGATTGGCGGGGCTGTAAGAAGGGAGCGTGAATGTTTCTATTATTGACATGTAATCTTCTGATATACATACCTTCTATTGCTATTCATAATGTTTAAAATGCTGTAAAAAGTACCCCTATTATTCAAATTTCCTCCCCGCCTCGGATTACTTATTTTTCCTAGATACCATCATTACAGACCTCATTTGCCTTAGCTTGCCTTTGCCCCTCTCCTTTCAAATCAAGAACAAACACTCTGATGATTGAACGGACTTAATATGAACCGCTATAGCTTTTTACGTCCCTCTTGTTCAGTCAATGAATCAAATACCTATATTGTATGTAGACAATATTTGAAAGGGGGTGGAATCAATGGAGCAACTGCTAACAATGCAGGAAGCTAAAGACCTTCTGCGGGTTTCTTATCGAACTCTCCACAGACTTGTTTCAAGCCGTTCTATTCCATCTGTAAAGGTTGGGCGGGTTATCAGAATCCCACAATCGGGACTAAGGAATTTCATGCTTCAAGACATGTCAGGAGGTAAAGTCAATGATAATCAACAGTAGGGCGTTCTCACTCACCGAAGCCGCCACAAAGCTAGGCATGACTGAACAAGAGGTGCTACGACTCAGCCAATACGGATACTTGGAGCAATCTAAGCCTGAAAATGGCAGCACACGTATTATTCAGAGCAGTCTTGAAAAGTATGCCGCTAGAAGCGGGATAGCCCTTCAGGAAGTCCGTAAGCCTTCTGTAGGGCGTTCAGAAAGCCTAACAGTTCAAGAGACTATGACCAAGTTAGGACTACTTACTGAAGTCGCCGTACATCGACTCATTCAGGCGGGAAAGCTGAAAGCACAAATGGAAAAAGGTATCTACAAAGTAGATGCAGGAAGCGTAAGAAACTATATTCTAGGAGCGTGACACGATGATTGATAAAAGACACTACACTGTCAATGAAGTTTCAGAGATGTTTAATGTCGCAGAGAAGACCGTCAGGAAGTGGATTGACGAAGGTAAACTTTTCGCTGTTCATTTGGGAGGAACTACCGTAAGGATTCCTGAGATAGAATTGCATCAGTTCTATATCCTCTCACATGGACGGAGGGGGTTTGAATGAAAATATGGACTTGTGAGCGTGTAGCCCGCTCCCTTGAATGTAGCCCACAGCAAATTAAACGATACTGTGACTTGGATAAAATACCGTGTTACAGGTCTTCTAATGACGGTATGCAGTCGATGTACACTTATCGTATTCATGAGGTTGATTTATTAAAATTCTTTGGTTGTGAGACGTTGGAGAACTTTTGTAAAGTGCGATATCGGTAGAGTTGACCGCCGCGGGCTATATAGTAGGTATATAGATAATGATATTGGTCATAATTAGCCTGAAACTTCATATCGGCTTCACCCGTGGTTACAGGAGAACACGTAAAAATACTGGCTCGGCTTTGACCAGTCGATGTTGCCCCGTTAGATGGTTAGTTATGAATTTGAGTTGGTAACTCAACCTCAGATTCTACTTTTTAGTAGCCCCGTCACGGTCGCCGAAAGGCGAGGGAGTCATGACAGACTTATATTTAATATAAACGTGGTAAAGCCGTACCTGAGCACGTCAGATGTCATGTAGGAAGCCTTAATTCACGCTTCCTTTACTCTTTCCCCTTGTGGGGGGAGTAAGTTTTCCATAATCATATATACATTACGATAAGATATCGAACTTAAATGAAAGGGCGAGCAAGGCGAAGCCCGTGGGTGTAGACCGTAGCGTAGCGGAGGGCTACCCCACCAATAATAAAAATACTGTAACGATGTGGAATCCCTCGCTATGCTCGGTCTTCCCCATAGGCATCGCTACGCTCGCCTTACGTAAAGTTGGGAAGATGAAGAACTTGATAGAGGTATATCAAAATTTGACCCACCTCCCCAAAATTTTACTTTTTCTGTGTAGGTGTCAACTTAAAGCTACAGTGTTGGCTGCCATTTGTTGTGACCTCCATTTGCGGCAAGTAACGGTAGCTTTCTTGTTAGCTGACATATTGGGGAGATAACTGTTGTAGTTCAAGAAGCACGTTGCACTTCTTCCGACTCCCCTCAGATGATGTTATGTAAGCTTCCAGCACAATTAGAGTTA
Organism: Paenibacillus sp. OAS669; assembly: GCF_014873645.1. Lineage (NCBI taxonomy): Bacteria > Bacillati > Bacillota > Bacilli > Caryophanales > Paenibacillaceae > Paenibacillus > Paenibacillus sp. OAS669. The sequence goes on along the minus strand of NZ_JADBDR010000016.1, from coordinate 25,248 downwards.
GTGAAAGTTTTCCAATTCCCTCATTCAAGCCTTCCTAATTGTTGTTTGCACCTTTTCCTAAGCATGTAGCGACCATTAATAATATAAGGGCTACCATACAAAACGACATTGGGGGAATGAAATGTGTTAAGAGTACTAACATTAAAAGAAGCACCAAAAAAAGTAATCGACCTATTGCATAGTGGGGAACAGTTTGGGGAATATGATACAATTCATCATGGTCTCTATTATGGATGGTTAGATTTGTTTGAAAGACAAAATGGAACATATTATGTGGGTACTAGGATTTCTAATAGTGCTGAGTCAATGGATATGTTGTTAGAACGCTTAAGTAAAGCAACTTACGGAAGTGATGCAGTATTCTACCAGACTGAACAAGAAAGGCGTTGAGTTCGTAAGTCTGTCTGATAACATTGATACGTCTACGGCGGCAGGAAAGGCTATGTTTGGAATGATGGCTGTCTTTGCAGAGTTTGAGAGGTCAATCATCCGTGAACGTACTGTAGCGGGGCTTGAAGCAGCTAGAGCACGTGGACGCAAGGGAGGTCGCCCTATGACGGATAAGAAGAAATTAGACAAAGCGGTGAAGCTTCATGAGAGCGGGGAATTTACTATAGCTCAAATTGAGGAAATGACGGGAGTTAGCAAAGGTTCGCTCTATCGCGAACTTAAACGGAGGAAGCAATCAATAACTAATACTGTTGAAGCGGTCAGAGAATCGCTTACGTTCTGATAAACGATGATGTTAGAGTCACCCATTGAAAGGGTGGCTCTTTTTCTTTACTTAAACGCAAAAACTGAATTCCAATGATCCCCCCAGTGTCGAATGATCAGCTTACTCACTTTGAATTGAGGCTTGCCCTCATCAGAGCCGTATGATATTTTCTTCAAATTCATTTGTACGCACAAGTCAAATATGATCTTTTTGAATCACATTAAAAAGGAAATAACAGGAATTTGTCGAACTTAATCAAAAAGGCAGTGATAGAGGTGAATTTATTGAAAACATTTCAGGATAAAACAAACGCAGAAGATAAATCAATAGGTTTTGATTATCAATATTATTATTTTCTTTACCAATTATTAGGCCTGGAAGAAGGCATGAAAATAGGCATTGAAGTTAAAGACGATGTGCATATCGATTTAAATGATGGTTCTCAAGTCTTAATGCAATTGAAACATTCAATACAAACTAATGCTTCAGGAGAAGTTGTTAATTTAACTGAACGGGACAGTGACTTGTGGAAAACACTTTCTAACTGGGTCAATATTATTAATGATCCGTTAGATGGGAGGTCAAAAAGTAAAGAGCAACTTGCTTTTATAGAGCAAACTTCTTTCATACTTGTTTCAAATAAGGCTAGTAATACAACTAACAAATTCTTCAAAAAAATCAAAGACCTCAAGCAAAAGTTAATTAGTATTTTGGAAGTAAAGCAATACTTAGAGGATTTACAATCAACCACCTCTGATGAGGATATTAAGAAGTATGTTGAATCGCTAAGAAAACAACCACAAAAATGGCTTACTATGTTTTTTGCTAAACTCGAATTCGAACTTGATCAAGACGATTTAATTATAAGAATAAAAAGCAGAATTAAAGGAAAACAGGTAAAAGAATCAAAAATTGATGATGTATTCAATTCAGTGGATAGTAATTTAAGACAACGTAACTATATTAATACTAAATCGAAAGTTAAAAATGTAATTAGCTTTGAAGAGTTTTACCATGATTTTCATTTATATTTTGATAAAGGTAGAAATGACAAGTTACCCATCAATAAAACCCCTGTTCACTTTGATAAGCCTATAGAAGAACAAGTATTTATCAAACAATTGATTGACATTTTAGCATTAGATAAGACCGCCACGGCGGAAATGCTTAGACTTGCAAGTTATATGTTACAGATCAATAACCACTTGATGGATTGGCTTAATAGAGGACTTATAGTGCAAGAACAAATCGACGAATTCAACAATGACTGTATTGCAAGGTGGAGGAATTGTCATGACGAAGTCCATCGGGAAATCAATTTAGATTTAAAAATGTTTGGAACAGCACCCTCGGAAAAAGATATCGTTTTAGCTGCTCTGAAGTGCGTAGATGCTGTTAGAAAAAATGAACTTATCTTTGATGAGACAGCACTTGATACTGAATTGAGTAATGGTCAATTTTATTTGTTGTCCAATGAACCATTAATTGGGTGGCGAATTGACTGGGGGGAAAAGTATAAACATGATGACCCAAAAAAATCTCTATAATAACGAAATGATTGGAGCAATAGCTATCTATTCAGTACTTCTTCATTTACAAACCATCAGCGTCGCTAAATCAATGCTTATATTCCCTTTTATTTCGCATCAAGGCACACTCGATTTCTTGAAAAACAACAACACTACCTTGCGTAGTCTTGAGGAATTTATAATTAAAAGACCCGATTTCTTTTCAAATTATAACGAGCGTTATTATTCTCTTTTGACGTTGTCAGTCAATTCTTTAATATTGCTTAAAGAGATAGAACTTATAAAAATAGAAAATTCCAAAATCTCTATTAATCCAGAGAGAAAACTTGCTATAAACAAAGAGGCATATGGACTAAGAGCATTCAATATCTCAATAGCTGGGAAAAAATTATCGGAAATTCTTAATGACAATGATAAGAACCTATACCTACAATTGAAGGTGAAATTATGAGATTCGTTATTAATGAAATAAATTTATGGCTCAAAAATAAAAAAGTACGTTCAATCCCTTTTTTTGAGAACAAAATAAATGTAATTACAGGTGAAAGTGGTACAGGTAAGTCTGTAATAATTGATATAGTAGATTATTGTTTCTTTGCCAGTAAAACAAAAATACCTGATGAAAAAATTAATGAAAATATTAATTGGTACGGGCTTAAATTTGAGATAAACGATAAACAATATGTAATTGCTAGAGGGGCGTTAAGTGATAATCGAAAAGTAAGTTCATTATACTACTTCTCCCCAATCGGTGATGTTCCAATTGAGCCTAATCCAAACATTACTGAAGATGAATTAAAAGCTGTAATTGAAAAGGAGTTTTCGATTGATAGCAATGTAACTATTCCGTACAGTGGTAAAAAATTAAAGGCTGGAAGCAAAATATCACTACGATATTTCTATTTATTCAATACACAATCTGGAGATACTATTGACCATAGCGAAGTTTTCTTCGATAAACAAAATGATGAAAAATACAAAGAAGCCCTTCATAGAATATTTGATCTAGCTATTGGAATTGATACTGTTAATAACATAATAATTAAGGACAAGATTGATACATTAGAAAAAGATATTCTGAGATTGGAGCGACGAAAAAATGCTATTTTAAAAGAAAATAGTGTATTTGATAGTGATTTAAGATCTATAGTTAAACAAGCAAAAGAATACGATTTAATTTCACTTGAAACAAATAGCTTAAATGAGGATATAGTCAACTTACAGCATGTAGTTGAAAATGTTCAATTTATGAATACATCTGAAAACATGAAAGAGCTTGAAAGATTACAAAAAAAGAAGAATGATATCAAACATAAGATTAGAAGTTATAATAAATTTAAAAATGAGTATAATGGGTTCAAACAACTTCAGTCGGAGACATTTGAAAGTCTCAAACCAGTAGATCATTTAAAAGAAAATTACGGACATCTTTTACAGCATTCTATTTTAAATGAATTGCTCGACTTTCTAGAAACTGAAATGAATAAGATTAAAAAGGAGATAAGTAACAAAAGGCCATTTGACATTAATATAGATGATGATCTAAAAAAACTATCTAAGGAACTTGATGAAATTCAAAAGGATATAGATAAAATCCCACAAAATAAAAAAACTTTTAACACGGAAATTGAAAAGTTCGTATTCATTGGGGAGATAAAATCCAAATTAAGGTTATTTAAACATGGAGATCAAGAGATCTTCAATGAAGAAGATCTAGAAAAAAAGAAAGATGAACTTGAACAACTTAAGTCAAAACTTGAGAATGAAATTGTTGATAGAAGTTTAGTTATCAGGTTGCTAGAAGAACTAATTCAACAATATCTAAATAAATCTTCTGATGCACTTGGAATATACAAAGATTATCAATCTGTATTTGATTATAAAACCAAGATTCTACAATTGAAAAAACCGACTGCACTTGTCCCTTCTGTTGTAGGGAGTAGTTCAAATCATATGTTTATGCATCTTTGTTTTATGCTTGGAATACATGAGTTGATAATAAAACAAGGTGCTCCTTATGTTCCAAGTCTTCTAATTTTTGATCAACCTAGTAGACCATATTACGGTGAGGAAGGAAACAAGAAAAACACAAAAAAATGGTCACAGATACCACAAGATGATAGAACAAAAATAACGATTGCTTTTACCGTACTTAACGACTTTATAACTCATATTAATGAAATATATGGCCAAACATTTCAAATGATAGTATTAGAACATATTCCAGAGTCAATATGGAAGACGGCCAACTTGAATAATGTTATTCTTGTCGATCAAGAGTTTAGGGATGGTAATGCCCTTATTCCTGATGAATTCTTGTAATATCTTGTAATGATTATAGCGCATACACCACTATTAAAGGACACATATATGATGAGGAGCTGTTCCACATATATGAACTGTGACCCGAAAGAGGATACTTTAAAAAGTGGCCTCTTTCGGGCCATTTTGCATTTATAATAAGTACATGTAGGGTACAGTGCTCCGCGGGAAAGGTCAGATTTAGTGTTTGCAAACAGACAGTTCAAATTCTTATAAACATGAAGAGTGGTAATGTTGGTGGCTCGAAACTTGTTATCGGCTATCGCAAGGAGGAACATTCATGGCAATGTATGCTTACAAAGATGCCGCTAGAACAGTAAAGATATTAGCAAGAAACGCACAAAAGCAAGACAAGGGTAATCGCTATTATTGTCCAAATCACAAATGTGATGCCCATATGTTTATACGAAATATTGAAGGTGTCTCTGCATCATATTTTGGAGCAATTCATTCTCATGGACATATAAATAATTGTCCACATGGTGCTTCAAATGGATTTAACCCAAATAACTATGATGAAGATACATTCGAGTTTGACAATGCATTATTAGCATTAACTATGCCAAGCAAGTCTCAGACTAAAAAAGAATTTTCGGGAGAACATTGTGGTGGAATTGCAACAACATCGCCACCACGCACAATACGGCAGATATATTCAATGTGTAAAGCCCATGACTGTTCTGATTCATATAACGGTGTAACAATTGGGAAAATGCTGTTGGATAATAGAAGCGTCTACATGTACCCTAAAGGTGTGTTCGGATGGAGAATTATTGAAGCCAAGTGCAAAAAACCACATTTTTATGACTCTGCTAAGAAGGAACTTTCTTTAATTGCCTCTACTGCCGGAGAGGAATACACCTTCATATTAAAGTTTGAAGATGAAGAGTTGTTTAAGGAGATAAAGAACGTTATATTTTCAAACAGGGAATACTTTACAGTTGTAGCTGGGCGATGGAGCTCTTCAGGAACTTTTAATGTATTTTGTACTACGCTTTCGAGTAAAAAACAGTTAGCAATTATAAAGTAAATGGAAATATTGGGGGATATGCGCTCTTAATTTAAATGTGATGTGTACGATCAAATAACGCTAAGTAGCATCTGTTGACTCTCTTATAGAAATGAAATTAATTATGGATTGTTTTGATTTATTATTTGAGCATTTTGCATAAACCAGAGCCCTTGTTAGACAAAGGATTTTGAGCATAAAAAAGGGACTTCACCCCGACTTGGAGAAGTTTTCAAGCGACCAAACCCGAAAACATCCAAGGAAGTGAAGTTACTTGTATATTCTCCAAGAAAGTCTATTTTCCTTTGAGGAACTACAAAAACTTGAATCCAAAGAACGATTGCCAATCTTTTTTAGCTCCATTGACTTACGGCCTTACGCCAAGGAACTGAGAAATAGCTCACCCCGAGGCGCGGATGGTCACTGTAGACAAGGAATTCTTCGTGCGCTGCTTGCTGCCCCACTTGAGAACATAGATACATTTACCGGCCTGCACCACCGTTTGGACGTGGACCTTCGCTTTCGTTATCAATGTGGATTGCGACTTGATAGGAATGCCCCTTCGATCGCGACGTTAAGCCGTGTTTTCGCCGAGTTGACCAACAAAGGGCTAGCTAAGCGTCTGTTTGAAGATCTCGTCGCGCAAGGCAAGCAAGAAGGAATCATTGACGGAAATCATGTGGCGATCGATAGTGCGGCGATTCATGCCTATGAGAAGAAGCAACCGAAACGAAAAAGCGAGCTGACCGGCAATGCGAATTGGGGTGCGAAGTTCGACTCGTTTGGCAACAAGGTCAAGTGGTTCGGCTACAAGCTTCATCTTGCCGTTGACACGACAAGCGAGCTTCCAGTGGCACTCTCAGTTACACCGGCTCATGTCAACGATGGCGATATGGCTTCGACTCTCATGGAACAAGTGGCTATGGGTACGAAAGTGAAATTCTTTATGCTTGATGCCGGTTATGACCAGCTCAAAAACTACGAAGCAGCGCGGAATGTAAAGGCACAGGCGATTATTCCGATGAATCTTCGCAATGAGAAGGAACCATCTGCAGGCATGACTTCCAGCGGCACACCCTGCTGCTCAATGGGATTTGCCATGACCTATTGGGGAGCCGATGGCGATCACCTGAAATTCCGCTGTCCCCACGCCACAGGCAAGGTCGACTGTCCGCTCGGTATGGCTGCATGCTCATCTTCCAACTATGGAATGGTCGTTAAAGTCGATACACACAGCGATTTGCGGCGCTACTCGAGTCCACATCGGGACACGAAGCGTTGGAAGGAACTCTATAACGAAAGAACAAGTGTAGAACGATGCAACTCTAGGATGAAAACTTATCTGACTGCAGACTCCATGCACGTCTGGGGTATTCAGAAGGTGACCACTCACCAATACCTAAACGCCATTGTGTTGCTGGCTTCTGCGTTAGCGATGGCCCGTTGGTCCAAGAAAGCCGCCGCTTAAATTTTTGATTCAGCAGAAATTCTGCAGGTCTGCCCATTTTTGTATTTTGAGTCGACCAAGCTAAAAATGCTGTTCTACTAGGCCTTGGATTCTGCTACCTAATTTACAAAAACGGAATTATGCAAAATGCTCATTAAAATAAAGGGTAGTGAAGAGAGAATGCGGATACTTGTGTGCGAAGAACTGGTTAATGACCTTAGAGTAAATATTGAAAAGATTAACGATATGTCTTTACAATTGGAAAAAAATAACTACGAAGCATTTTTTGTTTACTCATTCGCTTTATTTGAAAGTAGTATTTGTGAGGCTTTACGGCGCATACTGGCTGCCTTTCCCGAAAAGTTATCAGATGAAAAACAGCCTAGACTAAAATATTCAGATATTTTCAATAATATTTATTCATCTAATTATATAATCGATACTATTATTAATGCCGAAATCAAATCTATTTCGAAAGGTAATGCGCTAGCTCTATTACAAACAGCACAAAGTCTCATGGCAATTGAATTATCGTTTGATAGAACTGCAATAGAAGAGGTTTCGGAGTATAGAAATAGACTGGCACATGATAATACAGTATCAAACAGAGAATATCTCTTAGGTGGAAGAACTGTTAAAGGTAATATCTTTTCACTTGAGAAAGCCAAGGTTCTTTTAGATATCTTAACGAAAGTTTTATTAGAATTGGAGTTATGTCTAAAAACAAAGTATCAGAAGTATACAAAATTTAAACTTATTAAAGATCTATGGGTAGAAATCTTTGCTACTCCTTTACTAAAGTTTGAAGATTGTATATTAATTAGGCAAAGCGCATTTGATAAGAATACAAACGTAGTTGGTATAAATTTTGATCATTTAGACACTGTAGTGAAATCAATTTCTTCAAGTGAAAAATTCTTTTTATCGCTTTTATTGCAGCAATATTCAAGTAGTATAAATGATCGATATTTTAAGTTTAAAGATATCCCGAGTTTAGTATCAATAACCTCTAACACCAAAATTAATAAAATTTTGCACGTATTTAATATCTACCCCAACTTGTTCAATGGAGTAAGTATCGATGGAGCTATATAGCGTGTAGTCAATCACTTAAGTCATGTTGTAGTGTCAATTTACCGTGTTGATAAATAATTGGGAAACATAAACTTCAACAGTTTTATAACGAAAAGAGGGATATAAAATGACATACTTTTCAAAGGAGTATGAGAAATTCTTAGCAGAGCACTTCGTATATGATGCTTGGCAATTTGTATTAAATGTCCAAAAGAACGTAGTAACTGCTGGGTATTGCTGTCATGTGATTGATTCACTTATATCGAAAATGGAGCAGGAGCATAAAGAATGGCAGGATAATATAAACCATGAGGTTTCACAGCAATTTTCAAAAACTGGGGCAGCAGAAGTTGGAATAAGTTACGACAATTTGCCACAATTCAAGATGGATATGTTCGGCATAACTGTGGACTACCCTTTTCTTATTGATAAGTACGTAAAGGACTTTTTTCAATATTTGAGGAATGCTTTGGATGCAATGGCTCAAGTAATAAACTCTGCTTTACTAGCCAATAATAGCGGAAATATTGAAAAAGTCGATTATAATAAAATAATTACGGTATTAAAAAGAGATCAGCAATTACAGGTTTTCACTAAATCCTTGGATGTTCTGGAGAGAATTCAAAGCAGTAGTGAGTTCAATTATTTAACTGAGTTTAATAATAAAATTAAGCATATCAGTGACGCGAAAATGATAATGTCTCGTGAATTGTTTGGTGATGGAATAACTAATGAGATTGGTGCTTTCTTCAAAAAGGGAAATCAATTCAGCAGTGTAGACATCCAAACAATAACTAAATCAGTTTATGACTATATTAGTAATGAGATTATTTTGCTTTTTGATGCAATTACCGAAGACATCAAATTAGATGCGTTCATTGAAGGTAGAATCCATAAGCTTCAATACTACTGGCAAATGGTTAAAGATGATCCTCGTAATAGTTTCAATGTAATTTTTACTGAAGTAAATAACTCAATTGATGAACTTAATGACGTTATTAGTATTTTGTTTGTAAAAACTGCGGAAGAGGATATTTCTTCATTGAACTGTGATTATGAAGATATTTTGGTTCGAGATAAGGACGAGAACTATGTGGGTAGATTTATACTTGATGAGGTTATAACTGATGATGGCTTGTTCCATTATAGAAAGTATAAAAAAGATACTAGTGATGGACACATAGCATTTATTGAACAAGCTAATAAAAAATACCCTATAAAACCCTTGCTAATGGACGGTAAAATTGTACGAGTAGGGTTTAACCAAGAGGAAGAAGATCAATAAACGAAAAATAATAAAAATAACCACTCAGCGAATACTGCCACATCAAAATTTGTCCATTTTACGCAACCCACACATGTGGAGTCGGTTGCGCTGCTTGTACGAAATGATTGTAAATAGCAATCAAAGTCATCTCAAAGCCTAAATAGTCATACTAAAGCCTAAAAAGCCATGTTACGAGCCGAGCGAAATTCAGGTATCCACTCCTGTTTCTCCTCGGCTCTTTTCTCTTCTTCAAAAGGGTCGCAAGACCCGAAACCCCTTGATAAATCTGGTTTTCCTCCGATTGTCTTTATCCCTTTCCCCAGCCTTTCCCTGTCTTTTCCCCTGCTCCTAATACGACTTTAATTGCATTTTTGACACCGATTTTCTCCGTTCTGAACTCGATTTTGCCCCGTTTCTCATCACGACTTTAATTGCGCGGCGGGATAGGGGGATGGAGGGAGGAAGGCTGGAAAGCCTTGTGGCTGTAAGGTGGAGAGAGGGAAAGGAAAGGTGACATGGGCAGGATGACTATAATTGCTTTTGACAATGATGTAACAAACAAATAAACCTCTGCCATAACAAACAAACCTCTGACAAAATCGCAATAAAGTCATGATAATCCAGGGATACGATAGGGAAGAACGCCGGAATAAAGCCAAAAAAAGACCGAGTAAGATCTGGGACGTGATCCGGGGCTCACTCGGTCTTTCTTCTCGCAAGGATAATTATCAGGGCTATGCAATCGATCTTCTGATCCATCGCCGCGGCACCGGAAACCCTTGGTATTCCTATGATTTTCCCAGGCTTATCCCCATCCAAATGCCTTTCTCAATCGATCCCCAATCATTTACTCAATCGCCTTTCCCCATGGTTTTACCCGATCAATCACCCTAGTTTTACCTATCTTTTCCTCAATCTTTATCTCTGCCCATATCAAGATATTATTGCGAAACTGAATATAGATTTGCTATGAAAAGTTGAGAGGGAAAGTGGGAAAATGGGGGATTTGTGCACGACTTTAATTATCCGTGAAACGGTTCATTTAAGGGTATCATTCTTTTGGAGATGAACAGTTCAAAACTGAAGTTATGCACCTTGTTTTAGTTAGTGTTTTTAATCGTTGGTGATAATTTGGTGATAGTATGAAGTTCTATTTTATGGAACCCTGTTTAGAGATAAAGTGCTAATCCAATGCTTATATGGAAGAATTGTGTGTGGGGGTAAGAACTGTTAATTGTAAAGGGTTATAGATATATTTGGTCTACTATTTGTCATGATTAGTTTGTATAATATATTTGAGGTGATAGAATGAAAATTTCAATTTATGTTTGTGGTCAAATAGCTGCCGGTAAAGCGGCATTTGCAAAGCAACTATCTGAGAAACTAAATATATCTGTGTTTAGTACTCATAATTTTTTGGAGAGTTCTAAACAAGATGATTCATCAGCATGGTCTAAAATAATTAATTTATTAGATACTTTAGATGAATATATTTTTGTCTCAACTGGGCTGAGTAAAAGAATGGATAAACTTATAAGAAATGACTTGAAGAATGGGAGAATTATCTTTGTAATAAAACTACTGTGTTCAAAGTCTACGGCATTAGAAAGGGTTAAAAAGAGGGAAGCATATATTAAATGGAGCTATGAAATATCCATAGAGGAAAGTATAGAATGGATTGAAAAAGAATTAAATAAAATTGATGCTGATTTAGAGTTTGATATGGAAAGTACCGATACGATTGATGCTGTTGAGTTGGCATTGAAAAAGATAGGTGACCTAGTTAATGAGCACAATAGAAACTCTAATTAACCAAAGTATAGATATTTATTTAAGATCAAAAGTTGATAAACAAGCTGAAATTAATGATTTTGAAGAGAATTTGAAATCTTTAAAGGATATAATTAATAGCTACTATATCACCCATAAAGAAAAGGAAGCTATTTTATACACATTAATCGAAAGTATTTTATGTTTAGAACAATCAGCACTTTGCGCTCTTAACGGCTTATATAGTCTGGCCATGGACTCGTTAAGGAAAGTCGTAGAGTTAATTGTGTTTGGCATGCATTTCGACAAAAATCCTTCTGATTTCCATAATTGGTTAGCAGGCGCAAGTGAGTTTCGATTCTCTCAAAAACTTGATAGTGTTTATTCCTTTCCAGAAATTCGACACTGGAGTAATCCTTTTAATACACAGTTAAAACAGGATATAAGTAATATATTTAAAAGCCTCAGTCAATATACTCACTCTAATCCGACAAAGTGGGAACAAAACCTTCGTGATTCTTGGCAACTCGAATTTGATTCCGGAAAATTTACAATATGGAATGATTATTTAAAAGAAGTACTTCAATGTATATGCACTTTATTAGCGATTTATTCACCGCGAACAATAAACGAAGCGTATTCTAGGATTATAAAACCAACAGTATTTCAAGAAATCATGTCTAATTTGTAATAGGAGTAGGTATAATGTATAAAGATTTATGGGAAAGTAAAATTCGATATCATGTTGATAAGGGAACTGAACTTGTAACAATCGGTGAGAAAAGGGAATTGCCATTCCGGATTTCCGTTATAGGCGAAAATGCAATAAATATACTTCGAATGGCTATTAATGGTGTAAGTGAAATGAATTTTTTTATGTTGGTAACCTCGATGAAGCGTTTCGCAGCAAAAGGAATTTTGTCAAAAGATTATTCAATTTATTTAGAAAAAGCGTATGAGTTTCATCGTGGGGAAACGTATATTGGAAGTGGTGAAGAACAATTTTCGTTTGATGAAGTAAGAGATATATTTAATGAAATATGTATATTAGTACAAGAGGTAGAAGCTTACCTAAAACAAGAAGGGAAATTATGATGCAAATTGTAAATATTGACCAACTATTGCGTCATTTTGAATCAAGTGATTATGACTATGAAAAGATAGGTTTAGATTTTTCCAATCCACTTATCGGAAATGCTAAAATAACAAGTGATTGGTTAAAGCTATATAAAGTTTGTGATGCTCTCTTATACTCTGAGATAGTTCGCATAGTTAATCAATTACTGTTAGATAAAGTCAGCATTGTATCGATTCTGCTGGTTGGATCTGTTGCAAGAGGACTATATTCTGAAAAAAGCGACGTAGATATCATAGTTATACTTAATAAGAAAGTAAAAACGGATAAGCTAGCATACAAGAGTGTATTCAGAGATATTAATATTGTATATAGATTAAAAAAGCAGTTTCATGAGGCATACTTGGAGGGTAAAGAATTTTTTATATGGGCGATCAAATATGGATTGCTTTTGTTTGATAAGAATTATATCGTGAATTATTATCAAAATCCGATTAATAAAATAAAAAAAGATGAAATGCAAAACAAGTTTTCATATATTAATATTATTGTTCCTCGAATATATGATGCTTTATTAGGAAATGATTTAGCTTTAGGGAGAAAATATATAAAAAAATTAATTATTCAAACTGCTAGAATAATTTTAATTTCAAAAGAGCTGGTTCCTAAGAGTAGACCCGAATTAGATAAACAACTAGATGAAATTCAGGAGCCTTTTAGTATTATTTATAATAATATTAATTACATAGAGGATATGAATAAGGAAGAGTTATCAGATATTACTGATTCAGTGTTTTCCTATATAAATAACTATCTTAAGAAGCTCTACACATCGTAGAAAATTAGGGACATAATACGTTCTTAAAATATACCGAGAATATAAAGATTAAGTGCTATTCCAATCCCAACTACGAATAACCGGCTCAGAGAAAGAGCCGGTTATTCGTGTGGACTTCAGGCCGGCGGCCGCCATGGCCCTTCATGGAGTTCCGCGAGACGAGGCTAGTGTGCGAGTGCAATTTGACAGGCCGCCGTCGCTACCCATCCCGGAAGTTCAACGAGATGCTAGGCGCACTAGTGAGACCGACCTTCACCTCTTTAGCGCCAAATGCATACCACATCAGCAATTCCATGATAGGACGGCCGAACGTGCTCTAGGCAATTGGTCCGGGCCGAGGATCCTCTCCGTTTCCCTTTCGTCCTTATGTTCCGGCCGCCGCCGTTTGCAGTTGTTTATTCGAATAATAAATCTGTCCCACGATAATATTTAGCCTTGTATTTTCGAAGTTTATTCTCATAAGCTCTAGATCCATGATCTTGTTTTGTTCTTATGTGTGTCAATTCATCAAGAATTACATCTACTAATAAATTACGTTGAAGTCCTCCACCGAGAATTCCATTTATTTTTCGCATTCGATAAGTTGCTTCTAAATTTCCTATAGATTGTATCGCTTTGTCAGATATCCAGATTGTATTAGTATCTGTATAACAGAAACCGTATAAGTATTTTCTATGATACAGGATGTTCCTTGGTCTATTTGTTGGGCTAACGTTTTCAGCAAATATGATCCACGTAATATCTTCACTAGATTCCTCCAAAACATTAAAAATGTGTGTAATTGCTCCAAGTAACACTAATCTATACATTGCTCCAAGTCTTCCAATGCTTTTATCAAGTTGTATATTAATTCCCATTTTTGTCACCCTTCTCATGAATATAATCTATTGCTTTTTGGCCAACTTTATCTTATCAATCTTATCATATTTTCATGGCTGATTGACAAGTTTCAGGACTGCTCTTGTATGAAGATGAGAAACTGGGTCCGGACGGCGGGGGGGTGGGCATAGATTGGAAGCAAATAGTTGAAGTTTTGGGAGACATCACTCATTGATGGCTCTTCCCACTAAAATGCTGGTTCTAATTCGATAACACTTTGGCTCTCACTCATTAACCAAGTGGCTCTGCCGCACCGAAATATTCATCCATATCAGGCAATGTATCGAAATACAGTTGGAAGAGAAGATCCAAGTTGGTTTGAAAAATCAAAACTGAACATTTTGAATTGAAATTCATAAATAATGCTACATGCATCCATATGTCCATAAATCGAATTGGTGTTACTCTTGGGGATCTTACATTGTTCGAGCCTTGCTATTTCTTGATTTAGCAGTTTTATATATCAGAAATATTTGGAGATATGGTCTGATAATTGGGGTGGATATCACATCGAAAAGTTAAAAGGTATCCCTTTGGGTACATGTAATGTCATTTTAGCCTTGATCTATATAGGTTAAAATTAAATGTATCTTAGTTGGGTACATGTATTTCCATTGTTTAATTAACATGCACCCAATCGGAGATACGTGAATTTTTTAAACATGAACCCATATAAATTTCTAATAGGTGCACGTATGTTTTTTAAGTGTATTACGTACTATTTTCGGAAAATTTGGTGTAAAATTGGCGAAAAACCCTCTCCTAAACTAAAAAAACCAGCCCAAGCGGACATAATGCGAACATCAAAAAACCAGTAAAATCAAGGCTTCAGCGGACTGTAACAGTTTCTATAAAACTCGCTTTTTGACCCGCATACAGTACATGTGGAGCGATTAAATTCTATTGGCTGAAGATCCTTTATATCCGAGGAAGCAGAAAAAAATCAAATCACAGCCGCCATTCCAGATTAAACTAGCGAAATACCGATGAGGCTAAGAAGTGCAAATAATAAAAGAATTTTGCTTGAAAGCTTTAGAGTTAGAGTAAAGGCACAAGAGAACTTTCAAAGATTAAAACAACGTGACATTAAACGGGTTTGTTGCCGCGGCTAATTAAAGGCGAGGAAAGTATTAGATTAAGTGAAGGGAACATTCCCTGCAGAACCGATAAGTTAAGGAAGCTACTCCTTCAGGCATTTGCCTATAAGCCTCGATGATAAGGGTTAGTCAAGTGAAAAACACTTATCGCTATATATAACCAAAGATGACTCCTTGATTTGTCAGGAGCCATCTTTTTTTGTAATTCTGTCCTATTTAGATTCAATGGATTTAAATATTTCCTTAGTAATCCGATGAATCATTTTCACGTCTTCGATATTCTTACTTTTTAAAAAATTATAGTGGACCTCTAAGGTATCCTTTAATTCAAGATTAGTCTGGTCTACATGAAGCTCACTGAAATCAAATAAGTCGCTGGTTTGAATATCAAGAGCGCGGATTATTTTTTCGAGAGAATCCAGAGAGGCATTTCGATCGCCGCGTTCAACGTCACTTAGATATGTATATCGAATTTGGGCTTTTTCACTCAATTCTTCTTGCGTTAGCCCTTTTAGTTTTCGAATATATCTTATTCTTTCACCAATTAATTTTCTTAGACTAGACAAATCGAATCACCTCAATATAAGCGTAGGAGAGCTTGACTTAAATTGGAATCCCATTATCGGTGTATAAAGTTGAAAAGTACACTTATAAGTGATATATTTATTGTAGTTGTTATCCTTTGATTCATTAATAAGATCATATATGTTTTCTAGCCTTAACATTTTATGCAGGGAATAGACACTTATGAGACAAGCTCAGAGAGGTTTAAAGTGCTTTCAACTGCAGAAAATGAAGAATTTTTATTCTTAATCCAGGATTAGATGTCCAACTAAGAAGGAGCGGGATATCATCATGAATGGTTCAAAAGTCCGATGGTTACTCCCTAACGATACATATATTGAGAAGCAGGTCAGCAATATATCGGAGCTTCTGCTTCTTCTTCAGATGGTGAATGTTGTTTCATACGAAGCGATGAGCTACAAAATTGCCCGGATTGAAATGATTCTTGATGATCCTATATGGATTGCTATCATTTTTGAGTAAGTGGAACTGCAGGTTTGCTAAAGAAGAAACGGGGGGATTTCCAAAATGAGTATTTTGGATAACGATTTGAAATGTCAGCGACGTCAATCAACCAGTTAAGCTTGTTGTCGGATATCCAGATTTGGCATGAACAATCTCAGCGATACATATCACAGGCCTTTATATTTCTTGATCATGACATGCATAAGGAATGTGTGACTCTTGCAGGGATGTCGGTGAAAGCCATGCTTAGAGCGCTCTATATCAAGGTTAACGGCAATCACCCTCCGTTCCAGCATTCGTACGAATATATAATAAGGAATCTTCAATTACGCGGCGAATTGGACTTGAACGCGGAGTTATTTTTAAATAACCTTCTCTTATTTGTTCATGATGCTAGCTTAGTCTCAAATCCGCCTTCGGAGGAACATATGCGTAAGCTTTTGATGAAAACGGAAAGAATACTGCAGCATCTATCGGCAAAAGTGGTAGACCGGGACGAAGCCCCATATCGGTGCGTCCTGGCCTGGAAAGAATGAAACGACCTTATTCTATATATTTCAGGAAAGGCTAAGGGCAATGGTTCAAAATACGAGTGGAATCGGTTGGGGATTCCATGATGATCTAGCGGATTTATTTTACGAATTTGCCGCAGATTATGAAGAAGATCCTGAGGATGAATTAAGGCATTGAAAAGCAAGACTTGAACTATTTCAAACGAAGAGATCTAAATAACTGGCGCATCAGATCATCGAGAGCTGGAACAGTAAGAACTTACAGGGCGATACTTCGCTTTTGTAAGTTTTTTCTTTTGTTCATGTGCACGAACATATATTCTCTGACAAGGTGACGTCATTCAACATTTGTATTATGCAAATACGAAGATCTTTTTTCATATAAGGGGCTGAAAATATGAAAATAGCAACGAATATCAACAATATAGCTGCGTTGATTATTAGTATCGTCGCATTGGTGATTGCACTGGCAAAATAATAAGTCTGCTTTTAGGAGTTCAAAACGTTAACGGAGGATCCTCTTTCCGTAGAAATAAAGACGAGGGGGAATAGATATGCATCCGTTTGTATCGCAAATGAAGAAAGTAGCAGAAATAAATAAGAGTCACAGAGAGTCGGCGAAGAAACAGCTTTTTGAGAAGATGAAGCAGTGGCAGCAAGCATCTAACATGGGGGAAGAGTCAAGCAAAGAAGGAACGATGATTTCGGATGTAAAATTGGAACGACTCGTTCAGCAAATAGGAGCTTGTTGAGCAGCAAGCCAAGCAAATCAGGTACTTGGAAGAATTAAACGAGATAGGCGCAAACCAATAAGTTGGGTAGATTTGCGGGGCTCTTCTAAAAAAGACTGGATTTGCGAAAAGCAAGCCATCAAGCTGCGGCCGAGGAACTTCAAAGAGAATTAAAGCGTATGCTGGAAGAATCGCGTTGCCCCGAGCAACGGTCGCTTGACTTGGACCATAAGCTGTACATACACGGATATGTCGTTCAAGCCGAAGAATCCCCTTATATACTAGGCCTTTCCCCGATTCTTTTCTCAGAGACTCTTAACTAAAGTTCCCTGTATTCCTGCGCCGATGGACGAATTTAATTACTTTATTTGATCCGTTTTTTGTTTTTAACCCCTATTTCCTCTGCTTCTTATTACGACTTTGCTTATTTGGAGTGGGAAAGTGAGCGGATGCAAAAAGAAGGGAATAGCCTTGCGTCTGTAAGCGGGAGAGGCGGCATGAGTATGATTTTGACAGAAACAGATGCCGAAAACCATTATTAATAATGGGTTTTTCCAAATCCGGAGTCTACCCCAAATATGAATCTTTCGTAGTATAACTCTATTTTTTGAGCTGTTACATCGCTTTATGAAAGGCAGAGGTATCCTCTTATGTCCTAATCCACTTAGAAATACCGCTGGAGCCATCTGTTTCTCTTTCAGTGCATGTATTAATTGCTTGACATGAACCCAGTGTAATTTCACTTGGGTACATATTAAAACTGGTGTAAAAGTCTTCTGTGAAAAGTGTAGATAAAAACTATCAAAAAGTTGGTGTAAAATTGGTGAAAAAACCTCTCCTAAACTAACTAAAACGAGCTTAAGCGAACAAAACGCGAACGTCAAAAACCCAGTAAAATCAAGGCTTTAGCGGACTATAACAGTCTCTATAAACTCGTTTTTTGACTTCGCATACGGTGCATGTGGAAGCAGTTTGTACCGTGGTTTATAAGGGTTTTGAGTGAGTTACGGGGGATAGTTGGGGACGGAATGGGGACGCAATCAAAATCGCGTCCCCATTTCAGTTCTATTTAGAGTTTGCCGGATACATCTGCATCCGATGAAGGTTGATGATCATGTTACCGCTTTTCAGAATATCTAATCCGATTAGGCCGCTAATATAGTTTATATCCTCATTGAACACTCCGAAATCTAATCCGATGTCCTTTAGAACAAAATCACCAAGCTGGATATGATCGACTTGCTTTCTGAAAGAGTATTCGTCTCCACCGATTCCAAAGCTTCGTACCAGCTTATCTCCGTTTTCAAACTTGATGCCTATATCTAACACGATATCAGAGGAGATGAATGAGTGCGCCGCGCCAGTATCAATGACCAAATTATCAATTGTTAAGGATCGCCCTCTGTAATTTAGTGTCATTGATGTTTGCAGTATATTATCGACAAGATCGATCTGCATCTTACCGGCTCCTGTAGAACGGATTTTTTCTTAGTTCAATGGCTATCATTTCTTGGCCGGTATGATAAACGATGTTGTTGTTTTTACACTTTAATAACTCCTTGGTCGCCTCGTCAGGATCTTGGATTGCTTTGATTAATGCGACTTCATCAACATATTGAACACTGTCTTCTGTATGAGAATTTAAGATTTCAAGAAGGACATATTGATCGGGGTAAATATTACGAACCTCTTGCCATTGCATACCATAACACCTCGCTAACGGGTATTTTCTTTTTCCATTATACCATACTTTCGGGGGCTAATAGGGTGGTGCGAGTATTATTCGTCTTGTCCTTTTCTTCCGGTCAGAATAGATTCGAATTTGTCAGCAGCAGCTTTATCAGTAGACCGAAGAGCAAATCCATAGGTATTCATCATTACTTGAATATTGCCGAGGCCAAATCGCTCTGAGATAATTTTTGCATGAACACCTTGGTTGATCGATAGCGTGGCGCTCGTATGCCGGAGCGTATGGAATTTGATGTACCTCGAATTGTTCTTCTTAAGGAAAGCACGAAACCATAGGTAAGGACGTTCTTGATGAAATGGTTTACCGTCAGTATGACAAAACATAAAATTGTATTCACCGCCTTGCCACCTATCTCCGTTTATCGCACTAATCAAGCTTGTATAAATGATACTCCCTCAATTCTTCCAGCATGGAAGGGGGGGGCAACTTTACGTTTAGATGCTTTGGTCTTGGGTTCCTTAGTTTTTTAAAGGCTAACGGTAGACGGGCATAGAACAGCAAGCGCAAGCTGAAGTGATCGAGCCTCGAAATACGTGGAGATAGGCCCCTCTGTAAAGTGTATTTTAGGCAAGCCCATTTCGAGGGCTTCCTGCACACCGATTTCCCTTTCTCTTGAATAAGTTGACGGTTTGCAGTTTGAAGTTCTTCGTCTTATTTTTTCATGATGTCGGATATCTTGATTATGAATGCTTTTATTTTCACACCCTCGGTTCTTAGAGTCTCATTGTTAGTCTATCATTATTAAGCTACCGCCAATCATTATGTGAATTGGCGTATTTTTATTCTATTCTCAATTCCTCCTATGATAAACTAATCTTAGTAACGCTCATTATTGGAGGAAATATGAAGGACCTTGAAAAACGGCTTGAGATTGCTCTGAAAGAAATAGAACGGTTGAACCAGGAGAATTCTCAATTAAAACAAAGACTTGCTGACATTTTAAATAATGGTCCGGATTTAATTGACATTAGTCATCCTCCTATTCTTAATGATGCTCTTATGGCAAAGGATACTTTCACCAGGATAGAATACGAAAAAGGAACCATCTATAATTACTCTACTCCTAGCGAAAAAATTGCGTTATTTCGAAGTCTTTTTCGTGGTCGTGAAGATGTATTTCCTAAACGGTGGGAAGGTAAAACAGGAAAGTCAGGTTATTCACCGGCGTGTAAAAACGAATGGTCCTCTGTATGTAAGAAGCCTCAAATTAAATGTTCAGACTGTTCTCATAGAGAGTTTCTTCCTATAACTGATGAGGTTATTTCTAATCATCTCAATGCTAAGATAAACCGGACTATCGGGGTTTACCCGATGCTTGAGGACGAAACATGCTGGTTTCTCGCTATTGATTTTGATAAGCAAAATTGGAAGCTAGATGCTGCTGCTGTTATGGATCTGAAGGTGCCGGCGGCATTGGAGCGTTCCCGATCAGGGAATGGGGGGCATATATGGATATTTTTTGATCGGCCGCTAGAAGCAAGCTTGGCTCGAAAATTGGGATGTGCTCTTTTAACTAAGACAATGGAAAATAGATACGAGCTTGGTCTGGATTCCTACGATCGCTTATTCCCTAATCAAGATACAATGCCTAAAGGCGGCTTCGGCAATTTGATAGCTCTGCCCCTGCAAGGGGGTCCTCGGAAAGAAGGGAATAGTGTTTTCGTAGACGAATATTTTACACCGTATGAGGATCAGTGGAGGTTTTTATCTGGTTTAAGGAAAATGACTTTGTCCCAGGTTGAGGCTAAAGTACATGAATTGACAAGGAACTCCAAAGTTCTTAACGTCTCTCTTTGGGATGAAGAGATGGATGAGGATAGACCATGGGAAAAACAGCAACTGGATTTTGAAGAAGCACGAGTCGATATTGCACTACCATCGAAGGTACATCTCACCCTTTCGAATATGATATATATTGAGAAGAATGGCATACCGGCAAGGATAATTAATCAAATCAGGAGGCTTGCATCCTTTCAAAATCCTGACTTCTATAAAACTCAAGCTATGCGTTTGCCTACGTACGGAAAGCCACGTGTAATAGGCTGTGCTGAGGACTTTCCTAATCATATTGCTCTACCAAGAGGTTGTCTGCAATTAGTTGAAAATTTGTTTGGGAAATATGGTGTGGAACTATCTATAGCTGATGAGAGAAACAAAGGAATAGAAGTAGACGTAAATTTTATTGGTCAACTTTCAATTCTGCAGGATGCCGCGGCTAGATCAATCCTTGCTCATGAGACGGGAATTCTTTCCGCTACGACAGCCTTTGGAAAAACGGTGGTAGGTGCTTCCATAATCGCTTCTAGAAAAGTGAATACGTTAGTTTTGGTACATCGCCGTGAGTTGATGGATCAATGGAAGGAAAGATTAAGTACATTTCTAGATCTAGCTACCAAAGATATTGGTGTTATTGGCGGCGGAAAGGAAAAGCGGACAGGTATTATCGATATAGCTGTCATTCAAAGCTTAAACAATAAAGGTCAAATTAAAGAATACTTGACTGAGTATGGACAGATCATGATTGACGAATGTCATCATATATCGGCGTTTAGCTTTGAGCAAGTGCTGAAAAAGGCAAGTGCTAAATATGTCGTTGGTCTGACGGCTACTCCAACAAGGCAGGACGGGCAGCAGCCTATTGTACTTATGCAGTGCGGTCCTATTCGGACTAAAATTGATGCGAAGTCTCAAGCTTTTGCAAGAGGATTCGAACATAAAGTATTGCCAAGGTACACATCTTTTCAGTTGCCTTTACAAATGGCAAACCCCTCTATACAAACAATCTATCAACTGTTGGTTGAAGACGAGAAAAGGAATGAGCTCATTTTTGACGATCTTCTTAAGTGTTTAGATCAAGGGAGATCACCACTTCTACTCACTGAACGAACAGCACATGTTGAATATTTTGAAAAGAAGTTGGAGAAGTTTGCTAAAAATGTGATCGTGCTGCGCGGAGGAATGGGGAAAAAGCAGCGAGAGGAGCTGCGGCAGCGGATAGCAGGCATTCCTAATACGGAGGAGCGTGTCTTTATTGCTACCGGTAAATTGATTGGCGAAGGATTTGACGATGCTAGGCTGGATACGTTATTTTTAGTTCATCCGATCTCCTGGAAAGGAAACTTGCAACAATATGCGGGAAGGCTGCACAGATCACATGCAAATAAGCAAGATGTGCAGATTTATGATGATGTCGATATCCAGGTGCCACTTCTAATGAGTATGTATAGGAAAAGGATAAAAGGCTTTCGCGCCATGGGATATAGCGGGATGGAACTATAAGGGAGCA
This sequence comes from Paenibacillus sp. OAS669, assembly GCF_014873645.1. NCBI lineage: Bacteria > Bacillati > Bacillota > Bacilli > Caryophanales > Paenibacillaceae > Paenibacillus > Paenibacillus sp. OAS669. Next base: position 2,918 of record NZ_JADBDR010000016.1, on the reverse strand, counting down.
AAACCATCTCTATCAATGAAGGGAAGAGATTCAATATGACCAAGCTGTCACTTCCAGAGCTTAAAAAGCAATTAAAAACATACAAAACCGAAGAGCTAGTCTCCATTATTATCGATTGTTATAAATCCAGTCCGGATGTAAAGAAATACATTCACATGATGCTGGAGCCTGAAAGTACCGAAAACCAGCTATTTGATGAAACAAAAAAGAAAATTTTGCACCAGTTTTATCCTGATCGCGGTGAACCGAAGCTTAAACTGGCAGAAGCTAAGAAGGCGATTTCTGAGTTCACCAAGCTAAGCAATAACCAAGCCAGAACCATAGATTTAATGATCTATTATGTAGAGTTGGGCGTGGAGTTTACTAACGATTTCGGTGATATGTATGCATCATATTATGCTAGTATGGTTTCCATGTATCAAAACGCATTAAATAAAATTAGTAGTGATCACGGTAACGGTCTATATTACGTATTTCAGGAGAGACTAAGGGCAATTGTTCAAAATACGAGTGGAATCGGTTGGGGATTCCATGATGAACTAGCGGATTTATTTTACGAATTTGCCGCAGATTATGAAGAAGATCCAGAGGATGATTAGGGCGTTGCAAAAGCGAGATTTGAACTATTTCGAACGAAGAGATCTGAATAACCCGACACTGGAGCATTAAGGACTTACAGGGCGATATTTCGCTTTTGTAAGTTTTTTCTTTTATGTGCACGAACATATATTCTCTGATATAGTGATGTCATCCAACATTTGTATTAGACAAATACACGATTTTTCTAGAAAGTAGCAGAAACAAATAAGAGCCACAGAGAGTCGACGAAAAACATCTTTTTGAGAAGATGAAGCAGAGGCAGCAAGCATCTAACGTGGGGGAAGAGTCAAGCGAAGAAGGAACGATGATTTCGGATGTAAAATTAGAACGACTCGTTCAGCAAATAGAACAATTGAAAAGGGTCATTGAAAAATTAGAGAAGGCTGGAGCTGCTAAAACAGAAAAGCTTGCGTCCCTTCAAACGACGAATCAACATTTAAACCGGGATCTGAAGGGGCAAGACGGAGCTGTATTTTGCCAAAGAAAAGGATAAAGAGGCGATGCGGCAGGTTGTGCAGTTGAATGCCCGGATTCGGCAACTGGAGCTTGCCAGTCGACAAATAAAAGATGAAACCCAATTTGATGGATTTCATTGTCATTGCTGCTGGCTCTGATTGTAATGCTTTTGTGTTCCTTTTCCTCCATGGCCTCGATGCAGTGCTTCCTTAATAATTTCCATAATTTCGGTTTCCGATGCATGGATTTTACCGCTCTTGATGAACTTGCTCGTAATGAGTGATCACGCTATTCATGTGCGAGCCCGCCACTTGAATTTGGTCAATCATGTCCTTGACCTTTGTATTTAATTCGTTATTGCCTGCCAAAATATCCAAATATCCCATAACGATAGTAGGAGGATTTTTAATTTCATGGGTAAGGCCGGAGGTCGAGCTTCTGTTGCTCCTTTCTTTTGATAATTTGATTCGTCTCTTTTAACATCTTCGTGTTAAAATTCATTCCTTATCCTTTCTTCGATACCCGCAGTCGTTTTTTACTATGTGAGTGCTAGTTCTTCTACAATGACTTTATACTATTATTTCGACACTTTGCTCCGATTTTCAATATAGCATGTTTTTTTAAAAAAATAGACGGATTCACAAGTATGTAAATTGCATCTTCGTGACTCCTACCTGATCCTACTGTCAAATCAACCGTTCCTTGTAAATTGACAAATAGTAGAGGACACAGTTAAATGAAAAATAATGATAGTTATCGAGAAACGTGGTGACCTTATGACGATCTTGCGAAGTTTGGGGTTAGGCCTCCTATATGCCGTTTTCATGCTGTTCCCTGATGATAGCTATCGTCAAATGTTTAGTACTGCAGACGCTTTGGATTACTCGGCCGCTGAATCTCCTTCAGAGCCATCTTACCTATTTGAAGCTCCAACTGAGATAAAAGAAGAGCCCATAATGATGGCTGAGCATCTCATCGATGTGGATAGTCTTTCCCAGCTGCCGGAGTATTTGAATGGCTGTGAGATTACAAGATTGGCGATGCTTATCGATTATGAACAACTCCCCTACACTCGAAAAGATTTAATCCGAATGCTTCCAGTAGATGAAACTCCACTGATAGAAGGGGATGGCGGGGACATTGAGCAGTGGGGGGATCCCAATCGCGGTTTTGTAGGAGATATTACCGGTAATCAAAAAGGATATGGTGTTTACAATAAGCCAGTAGAAGATCTCCTTAATTCGATTGATACGGATGGGGTGCTTAACCTGACAGGCGGGGAATTTGAAGCTGTAGAAGAACAGGTTGCCAAGGACCACCCGGTGATGGTTTGGACAACATCGAATTTCGAGCCCACTGAATCATGGGTTGAGTGGCGTTCTCAAGAGGGTTCATTAATTGAAGCCACGTTTGATGAGCATGCGGTTCTTATGGTGGGTTATGATAAGGATTATGTGTACGTCAATGACCCGCTGACAGGAGAAAAAGCAGAAAAGGTACCAAAGCACCCATTCATCGAGAGCTGGGAGCAGCTTGGGAAGCAAGCTTTAACGATCTACAAGTAAATAGCTGCGTTGTGGACGATTCAATTATCGATCATATGGAAAAATAAAACATTGCATTGCTCCGGAAACCATGGTATATTTTCATTCCGGTCGCAAGATAGGCCGGCGAATGAAAGCAACTTTAAAAAAACTAGTTGCAAAACAAATTCGAATGTGATATATTAATCAGGTCGCTTTTGACGGATGTCGAAAACGAACGAAGATTGTCCTTTGAAAACTGAACAACGAGTGAATGTTTGAACAGAGAATGAAAATTCTCGCTAGCATTGAATTTTGAGCTTAAGACAAGCTCTATTA
>NZ_JADBDR010000015.1:0-196009 GCF_014873645.1 Paenibacillus sp. OAS669 | reverse complement strand
AAAATCCCCCCCCAAGTAAGAATAGACCGTATAGAAATAAATTCTACACGGCCCTCCAAAAAACCTATTAAATTGATACGTTTGTCAACAGTCCCATCCGGCAGGTTTTTTTACTTACTTTAGGATTCCCGGGCAGATAAATGATTCAGCTGCGAAGCCAAGTCCCGGCTTGGAGGTTATTCTGCTGCTCATAGAATCCAAAGCATCGTTTACAAGATTAAGGCGGAATGCTATTATTGGGAAAATAAGTGAGTTCATTGCATCTCACAGGCTATTCCGAAGCGAAGGTGCTGATCCCATTGAGTCAGGTCCGGCAATGGAAGCTGCATGTCTGGGCGGCATGGCTTCTTTTTTTCTCGTATTCCTTGTTAATGATCTACTTGCTGTTCTTCGGATTCTCGCGATCCGCGCGAACGGAGAGGCTCTATAATCTGGTCCCTTTCAAAACGATAGGAAGCTATATCACGGACTTTCAATATTACCCGTTAGATCTCTGGATCATTAATGTTTTTGGAAATGTGGGGGCCTTCGTGCCGTTTGGGTTCCTGATCCCGATGTTATTTCGTTCTTATGACAGCTGGTTTTCTATTGCGAAGCTAATGTTCTGGTCCTTGCTGATAGTTGAATCCATCCAGTTCCTATTTAAAGTAGGCAGCTTTGATGTGGATGATATTATTCTGAATGTGCTCGGAGGGCTGTGGGGTTATGCAATCTATACAGCGACAATAAGCCGCAGTCGCAGACGCAAGCTTCAGAAATCATGGTAACGGACCAAATAAGCCCTTGAGAAGGAAAAATGGCAGATTATGCGGGAGAATTCGACATAATTCTACTTCAACCTTGGGCGTTCTTATGGTATAATGATACATTGTTATGCAAAAGTTTCGGTAGGGAGTGAACAGCTTTGTCTCTTATTGTAATGAAATTCGGCGGCAGTTCCGTTGGTGATGCGGAACGGATGAAACGTGTGGCCAACCGTGTAGTAGAGAGACAGCGGGAAGGCAACCAATGCGTTGTTGTCGTTTCTGCCATGGGTGATACAACAGACGATTTGATAGACTTGTCGAAGCAAATTTGTTCGGTAACGCCTCCTGCACGTGAAATGGATATGCTGTTGACTACGGGCGAGCAAGTATCGGTAGCATTACTGTCCATGGCAATCCAAAGCTTGGGCCAGCCGGCTCTATCCTTTACCGGATGGCAAGCGGGTATGTACACGGATGAGGTACACGGTAAAGCAAGAATTACGGATATTCAGCCTGAAAGAATTTTGAACGCTGTGAATCAAGGGAATGTTGTTATCGTAGCCGGATTCCAGGGTATGACGGCGGACGGAGAGATCACGACGCTGGGACGCGGCGGTTCCGATACGACGGCCGTTGCTTTGGCAGCCGCTATTCAAGCGGACGTCTGCGAAATATTCACGGACGTAGACGGCGTATATTCCACAGACCCACGCGTTGTTAAATGCGCGCGCAAGCTTCCTGAAATCACGTATGACGAGATGCTGGAGTTGGCGAATCTGGGTGCAGCCGTATTGCATCCGAGAGCAGTTGAGTATGCAAAGAACTATAATGTGCCGCTGGTGGTAAGATCCAGCTTTAATCATAATGCAGGTACGAATGTGAAGGAGGAAGCAGCGATGGAGCAAGGAATCGTTGTTCGCGGGATTGCAAGCGATAAAAATGTGGCTAGAATCAGTATCCTTGGTATTGAAGAAAAACCGGGGCAATTGGCAAAAGTGTTTACCGCTTTGGCTAAAGAGCAAATCGATGTAGATATTATCGTGCAAAGCGGTGTCATGAACGGGCAAGCGGACTTTTCCTTCACCGTCTCTCTAACCGATAAGGATAGAGCCTTGGAAGTTATTCAAAGCATCCGTTCCGAGGTGGGCTTCCGCGAAGTATCCTCCCAGGAGAACCTCGTTAAAGTATCCATCGTAGGGGCTGGAATGGTTAGTACTCCGGGAGTCGCTGCCAAAATGTTCGAGGTCATTTCCGCTCTTGGTCTTAGCATCAATATGGTCAGCACATCGGAAATCAAAACATCCTGCGTTATCGAAAACAGCCGCCTAAACGAAGTAATCCAAGCGCTGCACACGGCATACGGCTTGGATACGGATCAAACAGCATTTGTAGGCGGACCTCAAGACCGCAGATAATTCATTACTTCAGCTTGTCAAACATAAAGGTAAACAGCTTTAATAAGAAAGCGGTAATTCCTGCGGCCATCAACGGACCGACAGGAATTCCTTTTAAGAACAGAATACCGAAGATTGAACCGATAACAAGGCCCACAACAAGTTGTGGGTCTATTTTTAACAGCTCCAGCCCTTTACCATTCATATAAGTCGCTATGGCTCCACCAAGAAGCGCCAGGATCCCCGGCCAGGTGGTAAACATGCTGGTGACATCTTTAAAAGTGATTCGCTGGCTTGCAAACGGCACAAGCACACCCATCGTCAGGAAAAGCAGGCCAAGCTCCAGTCCCCGACGCTCAATGGTCGGCAGGAAGCGCTCTAAGTGGATCAGTTTTACAATGAGCAGCACACAGGCAGCTGTTGTAATAATTGGCGACCGCCCCAATAGACCGATAATGATGAGAACTAACAGCAGTATGTCTCCGTTCATCGTAGGACCCCTTGTCTCATAGACTTCCTTCTAAGTGTATGAGATGGACGAGTTTTTAGAACAAGAGACTCTATTAAATATGGTGGGAGACCGAAGATGCAACCAGCTTCCCTTCACGTACGACCGGAACCAGAGAGAGCGCATCCCTTTGTGCACAGTAATGGATGTCTTCAATGAAGCCCAGCTTGCTTAACCTTTTGCCGTTGGCACATTGCAGCAAAGCCTCCAATATGCCGGACTGCACATGGCGAAACGCGTGCAGCATGCTGAGTCCAAAATCATTCATGATAAAACCCGCACTGCCATTGCCTGCTAATTTGAGCATTTCATCTATGAGCTGGCCGGCACATAAGCCGTCCTCTAAGGCAAATACGTCCTGGGTCCCCGAACAAAGAATGACGATGTCTTTTTTGAGGCTTAACGCCTCTTCGGCACAAGCCTTTCCGTTTAGTAAGGATGCGGCGATGATGGTGCTTGCCTTATTCGCCTTTTGAATGGCTCTCGTCCCGTTCGTCGTTGTCATAATGAGGGTTTTGCCTGCAATAACGTCCTCTGTGTACTCTAAAGGCGAATTGCCGAGATCAAAGCCCGGTATTTTTTTGCAGGCTCTCTCTCCTCCCAGTATAAACCCCGGCTGATATAGCTGTTTGGCTTGTAATACGGTTTCAACCGGATAGATCGCTTTGCATCCATGGGCTAGTGCAGTGAGAATCGTACTGGTAGCACGCAGGACATCAATGACGATGACCGTTTTGTTGATAAGCTCATCTGCGCGCGCCTCATTGACGCTGGGTAGTACCGTAATTTCCACGCTTGGTGCCTCCTAAGAGTTTTTGCGCCAGCAAAAACTGGCTACGAAAGCATATGCTTCGTTTTTGCGCCTCAGTCCGCTATATTTCCCAATTCCCGTTAAAATCAGATGGGGCTGTTTCCTGACCCAAATGAAGCGTATCGGATCTCAGCCCCCGGCGAAGAGCCTCCAGCGAGATCAGGTCGGCAGGCGCAATGTTGCCCAAATGAATATCCGTCCCCAACGTGTTCAATAAATGGACCTGTTGATCTTTATGCGGAGCTTCCCATAGGAGCAGATGCTTGCTTGGCACCTGACGAAGCACCAGCTCGATAGCCTCATCCTTGCAGCCTCCCTGCTCGTCATAGATGCCGACGCCTTTGCCGGACTCCCGTCCTTCAATGGTAATAAGGCTCGCCCCTAATTCTGAATCGATAACTACCGTTTCAATCAAGTCCTCGATCTCGATGGAAGAGCCCCAGCATTTTTTTCCGTATTCCGTAATGACCGTATAGCCCAATTCTTTGGCGCGGCGAATTAATTCGCTTCGAACAGACCTATCCAATTCAATCGTGCCATCAGAGATTTCGAGTCCGTTGAATCCGAGAAAAGCGGCCATATCGAAAAACTCATCAACAGCGCCCTGGCTTATTGCGACCTCAAGAAACGTACCGCCGGGATAGATAATAATATCATGCTCTTTGACCATTTCAATTTTTCGTTTCAGCAGTGACGTGGAATAGAGCGGCGACGTGCCGAAGCCGATTTTTAACATATCCATATGATCTCCAGCTGTTTGCAATAAATCTTCAAGAGCATGAATGCCTAACCCTTTATCGATAACCATCGTCTTGCCAAGTTCTCTTGGCTTCATCGTACGTTTTCTCGTCGGATCGTTTAAAAGGGGATGCCACTTGACCTGTGACGTAACCTCCATGTCCTATCGCCTCGCTGTTTACATTTTTTGTATTGATTTATGTGTCATCATATGCAATTGCAATTAGGGGTGTGCCCATGATGCCTAAAATGAGACGAGCCTGCATAGATTAATAGAGAAGCTGATGATGACAGCTTGCTATTGATAAATAGAGGGAGGGAAAAGAGCAGTGATCAACAAAATCGTGCTCAGTATGGCATCGCTGCGACTGTTTTCAGGAACTATCGAAATTATGGCCGCACTAATCATGCTCAGGTTAAATCAGATTGACAAAGCGCTGATGGTGAATACCGGGTTAGCTATGGTAGGGCCGCTCGTTCTATTGACTACAACGACACTCGGATTGGTAGGACTTGCGGAAAAGCTATCATTCAGCAAAATGATCTGGGTTATAGCAGGAGTTAGCTGCATTTTTATAGGTATTTTGAAAAAGTAAATAGCATAATTACTTCGGCCAAGCATACACATGATTATGAAAGATGGACAGCTTGGGGGGATGAAAGAAATGCATTCGCTTCTCCGGCTTTTTTCTGTCCCTTTGCGCCAAAGACTAGCAACTCTACCAAACCGGATCATGCAGGAGATACAAGAGATTCGGGTGCGGGAAGATCGGCCGCTGGAAGTGGTATGGGGACAAAAGTACGGCTTCATCGCAGATTCCGGACTTTGTGAGGACCCGGCGCTTGCTTACAGGCCGACCAGGGACGATTGCTCAACCTTGCTGGAGATGCTGACACAGCATTCGCTTTATACCTTCGATGAAGAGCTAAGGCGCGGCTATATCACAGTGCAAGGCGGACACCGCATTGGAATAGCAGGCAGAACGGTACTGGAGCAAGGAAAGGTTAAGCTTCTGAAGGAAATTACAAGCTTTAATATCCGGATCGCAAGGGAGTTAAAAGGGGTTGGCAGCGGTGTGCTGCCTTACTTGGTGGATAGCTCGACCTCGGGGGTACACCATACGCTCATCGTTTCTCCGCCGCAGCAGGGTAAGACGACGTTAATTCGAGATCTGGCAAGACTGATCAGCTCGGGTGCAGCCGAGGATTCGATCCACCGGTTGTCGAGAGGCTGGAAGGTAGGCATTGTCGATGAGCGCTCCGAGATCGCTGCTTGCGATAGAGGAATCCCACGGTTTGATCTCGGGCCGCGAACCGACGTGCTGGACGGTTGTCCTAAGGCGGAAGGAATGATGATGATGATCCGGTCCATGTCACCGGAAGTGCTTATTGTAGATGAGATCGGCCGACAAGAGGATGCAGCGGCTATTCATGAAGCCATTCATGCCGGGATTCGTGTCATTGCAACCGCACACGGTCTGAATCATGGCGATGTCAGCAAGAGACCGGTTCTGCAAGAGCTGCTGAGCGAAGAAGTGTTCGAACGGATTGTCATTCTGAATAAACGATCCGGGGCAGGGACGGTGGAAGGGATTTACGATGCCAAAGGAAAACGGTTGGAGCTGGCAAAAACAGCGGGAACCTTGACGCCCTATTCGGTATCGGGCCAGATGGATAAAAGGTTGGGAAAGGATAGTCTTATCGATTGGACAGGGAATGCCGCTTTCCAGGTGAGCGGCCGCTCGTCGAAGGGAAGGAGGGAGTAACTTGCTGAAGCTTCTCGGAGCGATGATGATTTTGCTGTCGGCCACCTTATTCGGATTTTATCAGGCGCAGCAATATTCCCGGCGGCCCAAGCAAATTGGCGATGTTATCAGGGCTCTTCAAAGACTGGAAACCGAAATCGTATATGGCTTCACTCCATTGCGGGAAGCTCTGATGAAGGTAGCCAGTTCCTGCCCCCAGCCGGTCACTGCTATCTTCCGTCATACAGCGGAGGAGCTGGGGCAGGCAGGCGGCCGCCCCGTTCAGCAAATATGGCAGCAGTCGCTTCAAGAGCATTGGAAGCATACTTCCATGAAGGCGGGTGAGCAGGACATCGTTCGCCAGTTGGGCTTCACCTTGGGCTTATCGGATAGTGCAGATCAGGTGAAGCATCTGCGGCTGGCGATCCAACAGCTGCAGGGCGAGCTGGATGGCGCAGAAGAGGAGCGCAAGAGATATGAGGGCATGTGGAGGAGCTTGGGCCTTCTTATGGGAGCTTTGGTCGTCATTCTGATGTATTAATCTGCAACCGCTACTCAGGCGAAGCAGAGTCGGTTGTCAGAGGGACTGCAACCGTTACTCAAGCGAAGCGGAGTCGGTTGTCAGAGAGACTGCAACCGTTACTCAAGCGAAGCAGAGTCGGTTGTCAGGGAAGCAAGCTGCGGTAAGCCGGGCAATAAGGTTAAAGATGTAGTTAGAGGCTAGGAGTGAGGTGCCACGAATGAACGTAGATGTGAACGCGATATTTCAGATCGCCGGAATCGGAATCATTATCGCGATGATTCATACCGTGCTTAAGCAGATGGGCAAAGAGGATATGGCGCACTGGGTTACCTTGATAGGATTCGTTGTCGTGCTGTTTATGGTTGTCAGCCTGCTTGATAACTTGTTCAAGGAAATCAAAACCATTTTTTTATTCCAGTAGATGCGGGTGAGACACAGTGGAGATCGTACAAATCGTAGGTCTGGGCTTAATCGCTACCATACTGGTACTGATCATCAAGGAACAGAAGCCTATATTCGCCTTCCTTCTGGCCGCGTTTACGGGCATCGTCATCTTCTTGTTTCTTATAGGCAAGATCGCATCCGTCATTCAAATTCTGGAGGATCTTGCCGTGAATGCGAATGTCAATATGATTTTTCTGAAAACGATCCTGAAAATTATCGGCATCGCGTATATCGCCGAATTCGGCGCTCAAATCGTCAGGGATGCAGGTCAGGAATCCATCGCTTCGAAGATTGAATTATCCGGCAAAATCCTGATTATGGTTATGGCCATACCGATTGTGTCCGTCATTATTGAAACGGTGGTCAAGCTGCTGCCCGCCTAAGTATATGGTCCCGGGAGATGAAGCAAATGCTGCTCACAATGTCGTACATGGAGAAATGGTTCCGGAGAAGGGCGGCCAAGCCTCTGCTGCTTCTGCTGTGCCTCATCGGCCTCTCGTTGGCCGGGGATCCGTTAGCTTACGGTCTCACGGACAATGCCGGCATAGTGCAGGCTACACCCGTAGAGCAGATCATTAAAGAACAGGCAGAAAGGCTGAATACCGATCGGGTGGAGCAATATTGGAATCAGCTGATGAAAACGTACGGCGGGTATTTTCCCGACAGTAAGACCCCAACGTTTATGGAGCTGCTTACAGGCTCCAAGGGTTTAGGGTTAAGCTCCATATTCACGGGAATTGTCCGCTACCTGTTTCATGAGCTTTTGTACAACGGCAAGCTGCTTGCATCCATTGTCGTACTGTCGATGTTCAGCATGCTGCTCGAGACACTGCAAAGCGCGTTTGAGAAAAATACCGTCAGCAAAGTAGCCTACGCAATTACATTTGTCGTACTGATGATCATGGCTATCAACAGCTTCAGCGTAGCCATAGGTTATGCCAAAACGGCGATAACGGACATGATTCACTTTATGATAGCGGTCGTTCCGCTCCTGCTGACCTTGCTGGCTTCAATGGGGAACGTCGTATCGGTCTCTGTGCTTCATCCGCTCATCATCTTCATGATTCATGCCGTAGGAACCGCAATCTATTTGGTTGTTTTTCCTCTGCTGTTCTTCTCGGCCGTACTTCATATAGTAAGCTCGCTGACAGATAAATACAAAGTCAATCAGCTAGCCAATTTACTGAGGAACGTGAGCGTGGGCTGCCTGGGCGTGTTCGTGACGGTGTTTCTCGGCGTCATCTCCATCAGAGGGGCGGGGAGTGCGGTAGCAGACGGGGTTACGATCCGAACGGCCAAATATATTGCGGGGAACTTCGTTCCTGTGGTTGGGAGAATGTTTTCCGATGCTTCGGAAACCATCATCGGAGCTTCGCTTCTGGTGAAGAATGCAGTAGGACTGGCCGGTGTCGTCATCCTTTTGATCCTTTGCGCTTTTCCGGCATTGAAAATAATGGCGCTTGCCTTGATATACAACGTGTCTGCAGCGGTGCTTCAGCCGCTCGGGGACAACCCGCTAATTACTTGTCTTGAAACGATAGGCAAAAGCCTGATCTATGTATTCGCCGCTTTGGCTGTTGTGGGGCTGATGTTCTTCCTTGCCATTACGATCTTAATAACGGCCGGCAATTTGTCCGTCATGATGCGATAGGCATTAGGAAAGGAGCTTGGACATGGAATGGTTAGGCGGCTGGCTTAAATCCATTGTGCTGGTAATCCTGCTCGCAACTTTCGTCGATATTCTGCTGCCGAGTCAATCGATGCAACGATACGTCAAGACCGTCATCAGTTTATTCATTTTACTGATCCTGCTGCAGCCCTTGCTCTCCATTTTCCAAAAAAATGTTCCTCTTGATCAGCTGCTGGCGGATGCATTTAACACCAAAGGCGGCGGACTATTCGCTTCCATGGGGTCTCAGGAAAATTCCATGATGTCCCTTGGAAGCATCCAGCAGCAAGCGGAGCAGCTAAAAGCCCGGCAGGAGCAGCAGTCCCAGCGAATCGCGCAGCAGCAAATAGAAGATTTGATGAAACGCGGCATTGAACAAAGCGCTGCCGTTGATGTTCAAAGCGTGAAGGTACAGACGGCCAAGGACAGCAGCGGACAGCTGCAGATTGTCAGAGTCGATGTCAGTGCTGCTCCACGGGCCCCGACAGAGCCTGCGAAGCCTCAAGGAACCGATTCTATCAAAAACGTCACCGTTGAGCCTGTGCAGCCGGTAGTCGTTCAGATTGTACCCGATAGCAAATCGGAAGGGAAGAATTCGAAGGATCTGCCGGCATCTGCAAACGGCTATGAACAAGAAAGCACGCAGATTCGGATGTCGATCAATAAAGAATGGCAGGTGCCGCTTAGTCAAATTTATGTTGACGTAGCTCAAGATAAATGGAAATCGTAAGCCGAGTAAATGGAGGCTGAGGAGGTGTGAGCGATGGGTGGTTTTATGAAATGGATGGAGACTTGGTTAGGCGGAGGGCCGAACGGCACGAAGCGGATAAAGACGTTTCGATGGCTGATTCTGCTTGGGCTTGTGGGAGCAGCGTTTATGATTCTCAATTCTTTCATCACGGTGAAGGATGTTGACCCCATCAATGAAGGGAGGGCTTCCCCGGATCCTCCTGCTCAGCCTGCCTTTACCTCCTCTGCCAGCAAAGAACGTTCCGCATTTCGGGACTATGAAGCTGCTTATGAGAATCAGCTTAAGGAGATTTTAACAAAAATTGTAGGGGTGGGAGAGGTGGAAGTGCTCGTTACGATCGACTCCACGGAAGAGGTTACGGTAGAAAGAAATACCAAGGAAACCCAGCAGGTAACAAATGAAAAAGACCAGCACGGCGCCACCCGCCACATTACGGATGTCACACGAAGCGGCGAGGTCGTTTTATATGAAGTATCCAACGGCAAGCAGCCGCTTGTTCAAAAATACATCAAGCCCAAAATAAGGGGGGTCTTGGTTGTAGCTAAAGGCGCCGAGAATTTAACGGTGAAAAAAATGATTACCGAGGCAGTGGAAAGAGGCTTGGACGTTCCGGCCAACAAGATTTCAATCTTACCCCGTAAGCAATAAAGATTAAAATATATACCCCACATTCCAAGGAGGAATAAAAAGATGAATACGAAAAGGCAAACAATTTGGTTGGTTTCGATGCTCAGCTTGATGGTCGTGCTCTCCGCATACTATTTATTTACCGAGGATGTAAACAAGCTGGAAATGAACTCTACGAGCACTGCACCCACAGCCAAAGAAATTGTCGTCAATACCAATGACTTGAATGGCAAGCAAACACCGGCCGATCCGAAAGCAGATGTTAATACGGATGACAAAACGGGCGCAGCCGCTCCGGAAGCCAAACAATCCGGATCAACCCAAACAACGCAGGATCCAAAAGCAAGCAGCACGAAAACAGATCCTACGTCCTCAACCAAGACAGACACAAAGGCTAAAACCGATGCAGCTCCCAACAGCCAATCCACTTCTAAAGCCAATGAACAAGTAAGCCCGGCTGACGCCAAGGTGCTGCAGCAAGTCCAAACCCAGGCGAAATCCGGTACCGACTACTTCATCAATCTGGGCTTGAAGCGCGATGAGGAAATTGCCAAGCAGTCCGAGAAATGGGTCACAATTCTCTCTGATTCCAAGCAAACGCAAGAAGCCGCAGCCAATGCGGCGGCCGAACTGCAAAAGCTTCAGGATAATGAAACCAAGATAACCAACCTTGAAGAAAGCTTGATGAAGGACTTTCCGCAAGCCGTAATCACGCAAGAATCCTCGAAATGGAGAGTGACGGTGCAAAGCGCCAAGCTTGAAAAAAGCCAGGCGGTCAGCATTGTTGAGAAAGTAATGCAGGAAATGAACGTTAGCCCGGACAAGGTTGTCGTTCAATATGTACCTTAAGGTCAATTAGTGCATAGAAGGAGCAGGACGGTTTCCGAGGATCCTCCGGATCTTTGAAACCGTCCTGTTCTTTGCGGCTTGCTGTGAATCATGCGTCATGCTGGCCGTGCTTCCGCATATAAAGGATGTAAGAATAAACTCTTTTCTTCAAGTAAGATTGTGATATAATAACAACGTCGTTGTTTCACCATCGTTGAAGGAGTGAATCTTGTGTTTAAATTAAACGAAATTAAAGAATTGATACAGCTTATTGATCAAAGTTCCTTACATGAATTGGAAATTGAGAATGAAGGCTCCCGCCTTACACTTCGTAAACCAAATAAAACGGAATCTGTAGTTGTTACAGCAGCACCTGTTCAACAAGCCTTCACCCCTGTGATCGGACAGCAGTCTATCCAGCAGCCGCAGGCTGTACAAGCCCCTGCCGCTGAGAGTGCTCCGGCAGTGTCCAAGCAAGAAGCTGGCCTACATACTATCGTATCTCCGATGGTCGGTACATTCTATGAAGCACCGTCTCCGGGTGCAGCGTCCTTTGTGACCAAAGGCAGTGCGGTTAAGGAAAAAACAGTTGTATGCATCATCGAAGCTATGAAGCTTATGAACGAAATCGAAGCGGAAATCAAAGGTGAAATCGTAGACGTTCTAGTTGAGAACGGACAATTGGTTGAGTACGGACAGCCTTTGTTCCTGGTTCGCCCGCAGTAAAGCTGGGCCCATTGTTCGAAACCAAAGCCTAGCGTATGCCTAGTTTTGCTGCGAGCAAAACTCAGAGTTACAGCTTTCGAAGAAAGCTTTGCAAATGCAAAGCTAGAGCATATGCTTACGACGTTAGTTTTGCTACAAGCAAAACTCAGAGTTATAGCTTTCGAAGAAAGCTTTGCAAATGCAAAGCTCTCAGGAGGAGAAAATCAGTGAAGTTTCAAAAAATACTTATCGCCAACCGAGGAGAAATCGCAGTACGCATCATAAGAGCATGCCAAGAAATGGGCATTTCGACTGTTGCGGTTTATTCTGAAGCGGATCGCGAGGCACTGCATGTTCGTCTTGCCGACGAAGCCTACTGCATCGGACCTACTCTGTCCAAAGACAGCTATCTTAATTTGACCAATATTTTAAGTGTAGCCACTTTGACCGAGACGGATGCGATCCATCCCGGCTATGGATTTTTAGCCGAAAATGCGGATTTCGCGGAAATTTGTGAAAGCTGCAATATTACATTTATCGGGCCGTCAGCTGATGCTATCAGCCGGATGGGGGATAAATCGGTCGCGAAGCAAACGATGAAGGACGCCAATGTTCCTGTTATTCCCGGATCAGACGGACTTGTCGAGGATATGGAGGATGCTATCCGCATCGGACGCGAGATCGGTTATCCTGTCATTATCAAAGCGACTGCAGGCGGCGGAGGCAAGGGTATCCGTATTGCCGAAAACGAAGAAATGCTGATCCAGCAAATTACGACCGCGCAGCAGGAAGCCCAAAAAGCTTTCGGTAATGCCGGCGTGTACCTGGAGAAATACCTGACGGGTATGAAGCATGTGGAGATCCAGATTTTGGCGGACAAGCATGGCAATGTTGTCCATCTTGGAGAGCGTGACTGTTCGGTTCAACGCAGACGCCAAAAGCTGGTTGAGGAAGCTCCTTGCTCTACCTTGACGCCGGAAATCCGCAAGCAGATGGGTGACGCGGCTGTTCGCGCGGCGCAGGCCGTTAATTATTCGGGAGCGGGTACGCTAGAGTTCTTGCTCGGTCCGGACGGAAAGTTCTACTTTATGGAGATGAATACGCGCATTCAGGTTGAGCATCCGGTAACGGAGCTGATTACAGGCATCGATATTATTAAAGAAATGATTCATGTAGCTCAAGGCGAGCCGCTGTCCTTCTCTCAAGAGGATGTGCAAATTAACGGCTGGGCTATCGAATGCCGTATCAACGCGGAAGATTCGACGCGCAACTTCATGCCATCAGCAGGTCAAATCCAGTTTTATTTGCCTCCGGGCGGATTTGGAGTGCGTGTAGACAGCGCGGCTTACCCGGGATACACGATCCCTCCGCATTACGATTCGATGATTGCCAAGCTGATCGTATGGGGGAAAGACCGTAACGAAGCCATTCATAGAATGAAACGCGCTTTGTCGGAGTTTACGATCGAGGGGATTCATTCCACGATTCCTTTCCATATGAAGCTGCTCGAGCACAAGAAATTTATTGCCGGCGACTTCGATATCAAGTTCCTAGAAGAGCATGATGTGAATGATCCTAATTCGTAATCTGTCATTTGTCATATATTTAGGATAATGGTATAGTAATCGATAAGACAAGTTTTGTGAAATGACGCATATGCATTAAGTAAGCGCTGATTTGCTTACGGTCGCTAACAAGCAGCAGGTATTGACTTCAAGGTCTTTGCCTTTCAGCGTCTACTAAGTATGTTTTGCTGTCGCAAAACTTCCAAGGAGGATCCTTTTATGACAACCATTGCTGCCGATTATGAAAAAACTGACATGGGCACGATTCAAATTGCTCCTGAGGTTATCGAGATCATTGCCGGAATGGCGACCATCGAAGTGCCTGGCGTAGCCGGGATGAGCGGTGGATTCGCAGGCGGTATCGCTGAGCTTCTGGGTCGCAAAAATATGTCCAAGGGCGTTAAAGTGGATGTAGGCCAGCGCGAAGCAGCGATCGATGTATCGATAGTGATTGAATTCGGCACCAGAATTCCTGAAGTGGCTTCCGGTGTGCAGCAAAATGTTAAACACGCGATAGAGTCAATGACAGGTTTGAGCGTTGTACAAGTGAATGTACATATTCATGATGTCATCTTCAAAGGCGCAGACAAAGTGGAAGAGGTTGAAGTTACGCCTAACCGAGTCAAGTAGACACGTAAATATGCTCTTGGCAAACCCCCTTCAAGCCGTAAGGGGGTTTCCTCTAATTCGGAAGGAGTCCGGTTGTGTGATCAAAGTAATTGACAGATTGCTCTTATTCCTATTTAGTCTGGCTGTTTTGATCGGGTGCGTGGTGATGTTATTTTGCGCATTCGGATGGATTTCTTTTGATAACGCCAAAAACTTCGCTTATGATGTCTATTATGATATGGATACGGCGCTTATTTTTATTGCTGTAACCGTTATTCTTGCCTTGATCAGTATTCGTTTTTTGTATGTATCAGTACGCAGAGGCCGGTCCAATGTGCCATCGATTGACCAGCGAACGGACTTCGGCGACATTCGCATTTCCATGGAAACGGTAGAAAATTTGGCGCTTAAGGCTGCTCGCCGCTCCCGCGGTGTAAAGGACCTGAAAGCGCGAGTGAAGGTAAGTCCGGCCGGGCTCGAAATTATTATTCGCGCGATTGTGGACGGGGAAAGCTCCATCCCGCAATTGACGGAGGAAATGCAATCCGGCATTAAAGAGCATATAGAAGAAATCACCGGTATCCCAGTTGCCCAAGTAACGGTGTTCGTAGCGAATATTCAACAGGCATCCCCCACTTTTAAGAGTAGAGTGGAATAGAGGTGAGCTCCCGGATGTGGATACAGCTATGGGAACAACTATGGGCTAATCACAGAGGCAAAACGATGTTGTCCATCGTCGGAGTGCTGCTCGGAATCATCTATTTGATTTGCGGACTATGGGATATGTTAATTTTTGTCCTTATCGTATATACTTGTTATCATATAGGGAAAAGAGTCGATCGGGGCGAGCCGGCAGTTCCCATTGTACAAATGTGGCGCTGGCTAATGGACAAATGGAGATTGTTTAGATGAAATCCCTGGTTCTTTCCAAGGATTTTTTTGTTTGATTAGGCAAAACAATTTCATCGGAAGCCCGGTACTAGTGAAAAAGCATTCCTTTTAAGGGAAAGCTAGATAATGCTTACGAAGACAGCTTTCCCTTCGGGAAAGCTCTTAGGAGGAAACTTATTTAATGAGAAGAAGATTGGCAAGGGAACTGGCGCTGCAAAGCCTGTACCAAATGGAAATGAACGAAGTGAGCGCAAGAGAAGCCATCGCTCATGTGGTGGAAGAGGCACAAACGGAAGATGAAGCCCAATTGACCAAGGAGCAGGACAAAATCGCTGCTCATGACGTGACCGAGCTGGTAGAAGGTACGATCTCGCGCAAGGAGCGGATCGATGAGCTTCTGATGGACTATTTGAAGGGATACAAAATGGACAGGCTGTCCAAGGTCGACCGCGAAATCTTAAGACTGGCTACATATGAAATGGTTTACCGCGAAGACGTTCCACCGAAGGTTGTCGTCAATGAAGCGATTGAATTGGCTAAGCACTTTGGTTCGGAAGAGTCGGGCAAATTTGTTAATGGGGTATTAGGGAAGATGATCAAGGAGCTTGACAGCATTAAGGCCAAAAGCCTGTAAGGGTTGATCAAATTCATTACCAAACAGTTGAGAGGGGAATTCTTTCATGCCGGCGCAAGTCATTAACGGAAAAGAAATTGTAAGTGCTTATCGTGCACAAATCAAGGAAGAAGTAGAGCAGCTGAAGAAAAACGGATGCCATCCGGGTCTTGCTGTTGTTATTGTCGGCGATGATCCGGCTTCTCATGTTTATGTGCGGAATAAAGCCAAAGCCTGTGAAGAAGCGGGGATTTACTCCGAAGTCCACAGCCTGCCGGAGCATACTTCGGAAGCGGAAGTGCTGGCTTTGATCGAGCAGCTGAACGGAAATGACCAAATCCACGGCATTTTGGTCCAATCGCCTTTGCCTAAGCATATTTCCGAGGAGAAAATTGTTGAAGCAATCGCTGTTGAGAAGGATGCGGACTGCTTCCATCCGGTGAATGTCGGGAATCTGATGATTGGCAAGGAAGGCCCTGCTCCTTGTACGCCGGCGGGGGTTATCGATATTTTAAAACGGGTAGGCGTTGAGATTGCAGGCAAGCATGCGGTCGTTATCGGCCGAAGCAATATTGTCGGCAAGCCTATGGCCATCCTGCTGCTCAGAGAAAATGCAACCGTAACGGTTGTGCATTCCAAAACCCCTAATATGGC
Source organism: Paenibacillus sp. OAS669 (assembly GCF_014873645.1). NCBI lineage: Bacteria > Bacillati > Bacillota > Bacilli > Caryophanales > Paenibacillaceae > Paenibacillus > Paenibacillus sp. OAS669. The sequence continues at coordinate 180,188 of NZ_JADBDR010000015.1, read as the reverse complement.
GGAGATTACCCGTCAAGCGGATATTTTGGTAGCTGCCGTAGGGAAACCGAAAATGATCAAAAAAGAGCATGTCAAACCGGGTGCTGTCGTAGTCGATGTCGGTATTAACCGGTTGGATACGGGCAAATTGGCAGGCGATGTCGATTTTGACGATGTGCTTGATACCGCAAGCTATATTACACCGGTTCCTGGCTGTGTCGGTCCGATGACGATTACGGTTTTGCTTCGAAATACATTGGAAGCGGCAAAGCGTGCTGCTGCACAATCCAAAGTGAACGGATAAGCGATGAGCCAAAAATCGATATTCTCTATTAAAGAGCTTAATCGTTACATAAAAATGAAGCTGGAGAGCGATCATGTCATCCAGGATGTATGGGTGCGAGGGGAAATCTCGAATTTTACCCATCACTCCAGCGGTCATATGTACTTTACGTTAAAGGACTCGGACAGCCGGTTAAAAAGCATCATGTTCGCCTCGTACAATCAGCGGCTCGGATTTATTCCGAGAGAAGGCACCAAGGTGCTTGCTTGCGGCAATATTTCGGTGTATGAAAGGGACGGGCAATATCAATTTTATGTGACGCAAATGCAGCCTGACGGTATCGGAAGCTTATATTTGGCTTTTGAGCAGCTGAAAAAAAAGCTGGAGAACGAAGGGCTGTTTGCCGTCTCCAAAAAGAAAGCCATCCCCCGCTATCCCAAGGCGATCGGAGTCATCACTTCGCCTACGGGAGCGGCGGTAAGAGATATCATCATCACACTGCAGCGGCGTTATCCGAACGTGCCCGTGTTATTGTATCCCGTTCTCGTACAGGGAACCCAAGCGGCACCTTCCATCGTCAAAGCGATTGAAGCAATGAACGAAATGAATGAGGTAGATGTCCTGATAGTCGGACGAGGCGGAGGATCGTTGGAAGAGCTATGGGCCTTCAATGAAGAGAAGGTGGCGCGGGCGATATTCGCATCGGCTATTCCGATCATTTCTGCCGTTGGCCATGAAACCGATTTTACGATTGCGGATTTCGTAGCGGATCTTCGGGCAGCGACGCCTACAGCGGCTGCGGAATTGGCCGTCCCTCACCATATGGAGCTTAAGCAGCAGCTGAGCTTTTTGAATCAGCAGTTATATGGCGGCTTGTCCAATCAATTGAAACGCAGCCGCGAGAGGCTGCAGCGGATTCGGCGTTCGCCGGTGCTTATCAATCCGAGACGGCAGCTGTTACTGCAACCGATGGAACGATTGGATCGTACTAAAGAGCAGCTGGGCTTTCAATTGCGTGGGAAAATCGCCAAGCTGCAGGAACGGCACATGAGACTGGATAAGCGTCTATCCGCCTTTAACCCCAAGGAGCAAACGGTGTATGCCAGAAAGCGCCTCGACGGTGCAGGCAAGCAGCTGCTCCAAGCTATGCAGCAGGCTAAGAAGCATAAACAGCAGCAGCTCATATCCGTAATGCGGCATTTGGATGCGCTAAGTCCTCTGAAGGTCATGCAGCGCGGATATAGTCTAGTATATGATGAGAGCGAGAAGCAATTAATAAAATCCATACAACAAGTGCAACTTGGGGATGTACTTAAGCTGCGGCTGGTCGACGGGCAAGTGGATTGTCATGTGTGGTCAATGGAGGAGAAGCAAAATGACAAAACCGGAAACGACACCTAGCTTTGAAGAAGCTATGGACAAGCTTGAAGAGATTGTAGCCAGGCTGGAAAGCGGAGACGTTCCGCTGGAGCAGGCGATTGAGCTGTTTCAGGAAGGGATGAAGCTATCCCAGCTATGCGGACAAAAGCTCGAGCAGGTCGAAAGAAAAATAGAAATTTTGATGGATCAGGAAGGCGGACTGGTCAAAAAACCGTTCAACCCTTCAGCTGACGAGAAAGGTGAACTTAAATGAGCACGGACTCTTCCATACAACACTATTTAGAGCAAAAGACAGCATTGATTGAAGCGGAATTGGCCGAATCATTGCCGGAAATATGGAATATTCCTGACAGCCTGCGCGAATCCATGATGTATTCCCTGATGGCAGGGGGAAAGCGGCTGCGTCCGATTCTGGTGCTGACAGCGGTGGAAGCGTTAAAGGGAAGCATCGAGGAAGCGATTCCGGTAGCTCTTGCCGTTGAGATGATTCACACGTATTCGCTTATTCATGACGATCTTCCTGCCATGGATAACGATGATTACCGCAGGGGCAAGCTGACCAATCATAAAGTGTACGGGGAGGCTATGGCTATTCTGGCCGGAGACGGGCTGCTGACCCACGCCTTTTATTCGATTGTGCAAGCTTACCGCGCTTATGGCGTACCTGCCGAGACGATCGTTGAGATTGTTGAAGATTTGTCCAGGCTGGCGGGAGCGCCGGGGATGGTTGGCGGACAAGCGGCGGACATGCTGGGCGAGCAGGGTATTACCGGCTTGGAGCAGCTGGAATATATCCATCTGCACAAAACCAGCGATCTTATCGTCTTCTCCTTGAAGGCAGGAGGGCACCTGGGTGGTGCGACTCCAAAGCAGCTTCAGGCTCTTGAAAAGTTCGGACAGCATATCGGGCTCGCGTTCCAAATTCAAGATGATATCCTTGATGTGATCGGTGACGAAGAGAAACTGGGCAAGCCTGTCAAAAGCGATGAAAAACAGCAAAAGGTGACCTATCCGTACTTCGTCGGTATTGAAGCATCCAAAGAAAAGGTGGTTCAGTTAACCGAACAAGGCAAGCAGGCGTTGATCGATGCAGACTTCCCTTATGTGGACAGATTGCTTCAGCTTGCCGATTATTTGATCCAAAGAGATCATTAGAAGTACAGTGATGCGCTGGAATCAGTGTCCTTTCATGGAGGTTTCATTTGAGGGGAAATTGACCGTGTGTTATAATGGGTTCAACCATTTTCAAGATTTTCGTACCAGTTGACAGGTTCACTTTTCCCGGTTCGGCATATAGATTTTAAATTCAATCAAGGAAGCGAGGGAACAAGCGTGCTGCTCGAACAAATCAATCAGCCTGAAGACTTGAAGAAGCTGTCTATGGAGCAACTGGAGCAACTGGCTGCAGAAACCAGACAGTTTCTTGTTGAAAAGCTTTCAGTCACTGGTGGACACCTCTCGTCTAACCTTGGAGTCGTTGAGCTTACAATTGCGCTGCATTACTTGTTTAATAGTCCCTATGACAAATTTATTTTTGATGTGGGACATCAATCCTATGTTCATAAAATGTTTACCGGACGTATGGACAAGTTTGATACTTTGCGTAAATACAAAGGAATGTGCGGATTTGTAAAACGCTCCGAGAGCGAACACGATGTCTGGGAAGCCGGACACAGCAGTACTTCCTTATCGGCAGCTATGGGGATGGCCATGGCGCGGGATTTTAAAGGCGAGAAGAATAAGGTCATCGCCATTATCGGCGACGGAGCGCTGACAGGCGGAATGGCCTTTGAAGCCATGAACCATATCGGTCATGAGAAAAAGAATTTGATGGTCATTTTGAACGATAATGAAATGTCCATTGCTCCTAATGTAGGGGCTCTTCATAACTATTTGGGTAAAATCCGGTCGGACCGCAACTATGTGAAGGTGAAGGAAGAAGTCGAGTATTTGATCAAAAAAATACCGGCAATCGGAGGAACTCTGGCCAAAACGCTGGAGAAGCTTAAGGATTCGCTGAAATATATGGTTGTTAGCGGCGTATTGTTTGAAGAGCTGGGCTTTACTTATTTCGGACCTGTTGACGGGAACAACCTTCCGGTATTACTGGAAACCTTGAAGCAGGCTGAAAAGGTGGAAGGGCCGGTTATGGTTCATGTCCTGACTCTTAAAGGCAAGGGCTACACGCCTGCGGAAAAGGACTCCTATGCATGGCATGGAGCCAGTCCGTACAAGATCGAATCCGGCCAAATGCTGAAAGTCGTCGGACCGCCGATGTATACGGAGGTTTTCGGCAATACTTTGATTGAGCTTGCCAAGCAGGACGATCGAATCGTTGCCGTGACTCCAGCCATGCCAGGCGGTTCCGGTTTGAACGGCTTTGCGAAGCAGTTTCCCGGTCGTATGATCGATGTGGGTATTGCGGAACAGCATGCCGCCACTTTATGCGCGGGCCTCGCTAGCGAAGGAATCAAGCCTGTATTTGCGGTGTACTCTACCTTCCTGCAACGTGCATACGATCAGGTAGTGCATGATATTTGCCGTGCCGACCTGAACGTTATTTTCGCAATTGACCGCGCCGGCTTCGTCGGACCTGACGGAGAGACGCATCAGGGCGTGTACGATATCGCTTATTTACGCAGCATTCCTAATATGGTTTTGATGATGCCTAAGGACGAGAATGAGCTGCGGCATATGCTCAAAACTTCTGTCGAATATAATGAAGGTCCTATCGCAGTCCGCTACCCGCGTATTGCCGGACTTGGCGTGTCTATGGATGAACCGCTTCATACGATTCCAATCGGCAGCTGGGAAGTCTTGAGACCAGGGGACAGTGCTGTGGTGCTGGCTGTCGGTCCAATGATTCCTATCGCCATGGAAGCGGCAGAACAGCTGAGCAAAGAAGGAATCCAGCTCCGCGTAGTGAACGCAAGGTTCATCAAGCCTATGGACGAAGCGATGCTGCTTCAGCTTGCCAAGGAGCATCTTCCAATCATCACGTTGGAGGAAGGCGCTCAGATGGGCGGCTTCGGCAGTGGCGTGCTCGAGTTTTATTCCAGCCAAAGCATTTATGGATTGCAGATTAAAATTATCGGAGTACCGGATTATTTTGTAGAGCACGGCTCTGTTGGGGAGCAGCGCAGAGAGGTCGGTCTTACCGTTGAACGTCTCGTATCCGATGTGCAAGCGCTGATGCCTCGCAAACGCCAGCGTGCATAAGGCATGCACGAGAAAGTAGGAGCAGCAATAGATGGCAGCAGATAAAGAACGTTTGGATGTATTGCTCGTTGAGCAGGGTTTTTTTGAATCGAGGGAAAAAGCTAAGGCGTCAATCATGGCCGGCCTTGTATTGGTCGATGATGAGCCGTTGGATAAAGCGGGTACGAAAATTGCCCGCTCCTCCAAAATTGTTGTGAAAGGCGCCATCCACCCCTATGTAAGCCGCGGCGGGTTGAAGCTGGAAAAAGCGTTAAAGCAATTCCAGATCGACCTGAACGGCGTAACGATGCTGGATATCGGGGCGTCTACAGGCGGGTTTACCGACTGTGCACTGCAAAACGGCGCATCCTACGTATATGCTATTGACGTAGGGTACAATCAGCTGGATTGGTCTTTACGCAGCGATTCCCGTGTAAACGTCATGGAGCGTACTAATTTCCGGTTTATGCAGCCTGCGGATTTACAGGGTCCGAGCCCATCGTTTGCTTCCATCGATGTATCGTTCATATCCTTGAAGCTGATTTTGCCCACACTCAAAACATTGCTTCAAGAGAATGGTGAAGTGGTTGCTTTGATTAAACCGCAATTTGAAGCAGGTCGGGAGAAGGTTCCAAAGACCGGGGTTGTTCGTGAGCCTGCGGTTCATACGGAAGTGCTGCAGACCGTATTAAGCTTTGCGGCGGATACTGGTTTTGTGCTGAAAGGATTGACATTTTCGCCGATTAAGGGCGGGGAAGGCAATGTTGAATTTTTGGCCTATTTCCGCTGTAACACCGATGAAGCCGTGGTTTATCCCGAAGCTATTGAGGAACAAATTCAGCAAGTGGTCAGCGATGCGCAAAAGCTTCAAAACTCATCAAACTGATGAGTTTTTTCCGTTTTTGGAGGATATTGCTCCTGTTTTCTCGAATACTAAGGCTTGAGGTGAAGGGATGCCATGCAGAACGGGGACGGTTTAGTCATCTTTCTCATTGTAGTGGTATTGGGAACCTGGCTTTTTATGTATGTTCGGGGGCGCATGAAGGAAACAGTGGAGCAAGGGCTGTATCCTGTTCCGGAGGCTCAGGAAGTGCCTGAGGACGAAGCAACGCGGCTGCTTGAAAGCGCAGGCTACACGGTGGTTAGCGGCAAACAGCGTATCCCCATGCAGATCACGGTCAACGATGATGAACAGCTGCATAGCCGATTGTTTATTGATTATTTTGCTGAACGTGACGGTCTTTATTACGCGGTTAAAGTAGCTAAGGATCGTAAGCCGATCGAAATGACGGGAAGCTCGGTTCGGGATCACTTGCTCGTCTATCAGCTTCTGTATCCGCAAACATCAGGAGTTCTTTACCTCGAGTTACAACAGAATAGAGTAAAACGGATTGTTTTTCACATGAATATGGATTCGGATGAAGAAGAGACGGTATAATTGAATAATGTCCTGCAGGAAATCGCAATGCTTACGGAGTGAGTTTTACTTCGTAAAACTAAGCAACGCTTACGAAGTGAGTTTTTACTTCGTAAAAACTAAGCAACGCTTACGGAGTGAGTTTTTACTTCGTAAAAACTAAGCAACGCTTACGGAGTGAGTTTTTACTTCGTAAAAACTAAGCAACGCTTACGGAGTGAGTTTTTACTTCGTAAAAACTCTTAGGAGGTAAATAATGAAAGGCCAAAGGCATATCAAAATTCGGGAAATCATCACGAACAATGAAATCGAGACGCAGGACGAGCTGGTGGAACAGCTTAAGGCAGCAGGTTTCCCCGTGACTCAAGCTACGATATCGCGAGATATCAAGGAGCTGCATCTCATCAAAGTGCCGCTCGATGACGGCCGTTATAAATATTCGGTTCCTGCCGATCAACGCTACAATCCCATGCACAGACTCAAGAGAGCGCTCAACGATCATTTCGTACATATCGATTACACAGAAAATTTGGTCGTAATGAAAAGCTTGCCTGGAACAGCCAATGCCATCGGTGCGCTAATAGACAGTCTGGAATGGAACGAAATCATGGGAACGATTTGCGGAGACGACACCATTCTAATTATATGCCGAACCAAAGAGCAGAGTGGAATGGTTGTCAATCAGATTTTATCCATGCTGAGTTAACGGGAGAGAGAGAACGATGCTTCTTGAGATGTCGATACGGAATTTAGCGGTTATTGAAGCCGTCCATTTGCATTTTCGAAAAGGGTTTCACGTGCTTACAGGGGAGACCGGCGCCGGAAAATCGATCATTATCGATGCTTTAACCTTAATCGCCGGAGGAAGAAGCTCTGCAGATCTGGTTCGCTATGGCAGTGACAAGGCTACTATCGAGGCATTGTTTCAGATAGAAAGCGGACATCCGGTGTGGGGCACTCTGTCCGAGCTTGGAATCGAAGCCGATTCGGAGAATCATTTGATCATACGGCGGGAAATTACTTCCCAGGGAAAAAGCACAAGCCGGATTAACGGTCAGCTTGTCAATTTATCCGGTTTGAAGGAAGTAGGAGAATGGCTTGTTAACATTCATGGTCAGCACGAGCATCAATCCTTGTTTCATGTGGAAGAGCATATCCGCTGGCTCGATATGTTCGGTGACAATGAAATTGGGCCGATCAAGCAGCAGTACCAGCAAGCTTTTGAGAAGTATTCTCATATACGCAAAAGCCTTAAGGAGTTAGAGGAAACCAGCAAGCAATCGCTGCAAATGCTTGATTTATATCGCTTTCAGGTTGAAGAAATTACATCGGCCCAATTAAAACGCGGCGAAGATGAATTATTATTTGAAGAAAAACGCAAACTAGCAAATGCGGAAAAATTATACCAGCACGCCGCTGATGCCTATGATCTTTTATATTCAGGGAATAAAGGCCTGGATGCGATTAATAAAGCCATTCAAAAGCTGGAGGATATAGCCGGACTGGATCCGGATAAGCTGAAGCCGCTGGTCGAGCAGGCACAAAGCGCCTATTATCAGCTGGAGGATGCGGCATACCAAATCCGTGATTACAGGGATGATATCGAGTTCAATCCGGCCCGCCTGGAATACATTGAACAAAGACTCGATACGATTGCGACCTTAAGAAGAAAGTACGGAGAAAATGTAGACGAAATATTGAAGTACTTGGAGAAGGTCACAGCAGAGCTGGATATGATCGAGAATAAGGACGAAAAACTGCAGGAGCTGCAAAAAGAAGAAGTTGCGGCCTTATCCAAGGCTCAGGAGCTGGCAAGACAGCTGTCCGAGAAAAGGCAGCTCATCGCTGAGCGGCTGGCGCAAGAAATTGTAGCTGAACTGCGGGATTTACATATGGAAAGAACCCAATTTAAAGTTCAAATTCTTTACCGGGATGAGGCATTGACCATCGATGGTGCCGATGAGGTTGAGTTTCTGATCTCAGCGAATCCGGGAGAGCCGCTGCGAAGCTTGAGCAAAATTGCATCCGGCGGGGAAATATCCCGGGTTATGCTTGCCTTGAAATCGATTTTCGCTCGAATGGACCGTATTCCTGTATTGGTGTTTGACGAAGTCGATACCGGGGTCAGCGGGCGTGCCGCACAAGCAATTGCCGAGAAAATGTCCAAGCTGTCGCGTGGCTGCCAAGTATTCTCCATCACCCATCTGCCTCAAGTGGCTTGCATGGCGGATGCCCATTACCGGATTCATAAAAACTCGGACAACGAACGCACGTTTACTCATGTAGATGACCTGAAGCAAGACGGCCGCATTCATGAATTGGCCCGTATGCTGGGCGGTGTCGAAGTAACGGGCAAGACGCTGGAGCATGCTCAAGAAATGTTGGATTTGGCTAACGAAAAGAAATCAAGGATGTAAAGGATCAAGCGTGGCATCATTTTCACTTATAAAAGGGTGGGCGTGAGGTTAACTTAATTGTACACAAGCGGCAATATACAGGGCCGCAGCGAAGGAAGCAAGGGAGCGTGACACCGTGAGTTCCAAACACAGAAAAAGAATGATTGGATTAATGCTCGTCTTCTTCGTTTGTCTAGGGAGTTTATCCACGCCTTTCCAAAGCTTTGCATCATTCCCCGAGGAGCTTAGGCTCTTCACAGGCCAGCAGGCTCATCTTCAGTTAGCTATGCCGGTCAGCGCGCAAGTGACAGTGAACGATCCGGAAATTTTGAAGGTTAACGGTTCGGCCAAGCACTCATTCCAAGTGGATCTTCATCACCCTATTTCTTTGGAATCTTACAAGGCGGGCCAAGCGGAAATGAAGCTGAAGCTCTTCGGTAAAATTCCTTTAAAAACCGTCAAGGTTAGTGTAGTACCTGATTTAAAAGTGATACCCGGCGGCCAAACCATCGGAGTGAAGCTAAAATCAGCAGGCGTCCTTGTCGTTGGTCATCATCTTGTAGCTGTTGCTGAGGACAAAAAGATTTCACCGGGTGAGGATGCCAAGATACAGCTTGGGGATCTTATCGTCAAAATTAACGGAAAGCCTCTGAAGGAAATATCCAAGGTTGCCGAATTGACAGCCGAGGCAGGCAGCAGTAAGAAGCCTTTAACTTTAACTGTCAAACGTAACAATGAACTGATTGATATTCAAATTTACCCTTCCTATGATATTGTAGATAAGGCTTATCGATTGGGGCTGTACATTAGGGACTCAGCGGCAGGCGTAGGGACGTTGACCTTCTATGCGCCGGATCAAGGGGTATATGGAGCTCTGGGTCACGTCATCACCGATATGGATACCCAGACCCCTATTGCTGTAGGATCCGGGGAAATTGTGCACTCCAATGTTACCTCCATCTCCAAAAGCCAGAACGGCGAACCGGGAGAGAAGCGGGCTCAATTTTCAAAAGAAAGCAAGGTCTTAGGCAACATTGAGAAAAATACCCCGTTCGGCATATTCGGCAAAATGGGGGAGCTGCCTGATCACGGGCTCACCAAGGAAGCACTGCCCGTAGCTTTCGCTGAGGAGGTTAAGGAAGGCTCCGCCCAGATCTATACGGTCGTTAACGGTCAAAAGGTGGAGAAGTTCGATATCGAGGTTGTTCATGTCGCCAAGCAGGATTACCCGGCTACTAAAGGGATGGTCATCAAAATTACCGATCCGCGCCTGTTGGAAAAAACAGGAGGCATTGTTCAAGGGATGAGCGGAAGTCCCATCATACAAAACGGCAAAGTCATCGGAGCGGTAACCCACGTATTCGTCAATGATCCTACAAGCGGCTATGGCTGCTACATCGAATGGATGCTCCAGGACGCCGGGATCATGCTTAGAAATACCAAAGAAGAGCTAAAGGCAGGATAAAAGCCTTTAGTTTTTCTTTTTTGTTGACTTCTTTACAGTTTTGTCGAATAATGTACTTATTTGGTGTAAATTTTTTATTATAAATGAAAACTTAAAAAAAATCTAGAAAAATAATTTTCGACAGGAGGAATTTTATTGCTCTTGTCGAAAGTATACTTAGGTAAATATTGCTAATCTTATTTGTTGCCATTTGAAGGAGGATGTTACGTTGCAAATGATTGAAGTATTGTTAGCTGATGATAATCGCGAATTCACAAATTTACTTTCCGAATTTATCGATGAACAAGACGATATGCAAGTAACCGGAGTTGCGTACAATGGTAACGATGTTCTTCGTTTAATTGAGCAAGGTAATCGTTTGCCGGACGTATTGATATTGGATATCATTATGCCGCATTTGGACGGACTTGGCGTATTGGAAAAGCTGCGGGAAATGGATCTGCATCCTCAACCCAAAATCATTATGCTGACAGCTTTCGGACAAGAAAATATTACGCAAAAAGCGGTGCAGCTCGGAGCTTCCTATTACATATTGAAGCCTTTTGACATGGAAATCCTGACGAATCGGATCCGCCAGCTGGTCTCCAATAATCAATCCAGCTCGGTAACCAATCCAACGCCGGTTAAGGCGAATGTCGTGCAGCTGCCAAAAACCAAAAATCTTGACGCTAACATCACCACCATAATCCATGAAATTGGCGTACCTGCTCATATCAAGGGTTATCAATATCTTCGTGAGGCTATTACCATGGTCTACAATAATATTGAAATTCTTGGAGCCATCACCAAGACGCTGTACCCGGCCATTGCCGAAAAATACAAAACGACGCCTAGCCGCGTCGAACGGGCGATCCGCCATGCAATCGAAGTTGCTTGGACCCGCGGCAACATCGACAGCATCAGCCACTTGTTCGGATATACGATCAATATATCGAAAGCAAAGCCTACGAACAGTGAGTTTATAGCAATGGTGGCGGATAAGCTGAGAATTGAGCATAAAGTTTCGTGAAAGGATGATGAATAAGGGGTTAAGCATGTCAAGGGCTATTGCAAGAATGGCTATAAATATCGGAAATGAGCCATTTTGAGCCGATAAATATCGAAGTGAAAAGCCAACAAATACCATTTGTTTATTGGACTTCCCAGAAGCCAATAAAGGAGTGGTATTTTTTTATGACGGACTTTGAATTTCACATCGACAACTTTATGCTTTTTTGTTCCTCCAAGAATTTATCTCGCAAGACTTTGGCAAGCTATGAACAGACATTAAAATTATTTGCTTTGTTCCTCAAGGAAAGCTTTAGCATCGAAGAAGTGAAGAAAGTACAAACGGGACATATTCGGCAGTACATTAAGTATTTGCGTGAGCGCGGCAAATACACGGTTGTCAATAAGGAAGAGAGCAAGAAGATAAATTATCCTAACAACAGAAGTGATTTTAAAAAAGATATATCAACAACTACTATTGCCAACTACATTCGGAATATCAAAGTATTTTTCAATTATCTGTACCATGCAGAAAGAGAAATCCCGAAAAATCCAATGGATAGCATTGAAAACCCGAAGCCTGAACGCAAGGTGAAGAAGACTCTAACTCCTGATGAAATCAAGAGGGTCTTTAAACAATTCGATACCTCAACGTTTCATGGTTATCGAAATTACGTCATTACAAGACTTTTGCTCGATACAGGAATGAGAATAGGCGAGTGTTTAGCATTATTTCCTGAACATATTGATTTTCAGCACAAAAGTATATTGATTACAAATCCCAAAAATAGACAAGAGAGGTATGTTTATTTTTCTTTTAAGTTAGCGAATGATTTAAAGCAATGGATGAAGTACAAAGACCGATATTCGGAATCTCCGTTTCTATTCCCGACAACAAGAGGGACACAATTAGAAATACGTAATTATGAACGGGCATTAAGACAAGCCGGTGAACAGGTAGGAGTTAAAATTTTCCCGCATCAACTAAGGAATAATTTTGCGAAATACTACATTCTAAATAACGGTGATTGGTTTAGTCTATGCCGCATTCTTGGACATTCATCTGTTGAGGTAACTCAAAAGGCTTATCTTGACTTCACTGATGAGGAAATTGGGAAGAAATATCAAAAGCATAGTCCTCTCGCCCATATGGAGGTCTAATGAATAGTGTTGCAGCCCAAAGGCGCGTAGAAGTTAACTTGAAAGCATTGTAAGCTTATATACCCTTACCAGAGCGTGAAAAGTCTTAGAAGCCGAAAATGATCGTTTGAGAGGGTATAGTAATTTTGGAAAAAATGAAATATAAGTTTTGTATCGTCCGTAAGATTTATTTTACAATTTGATACCTTTAGAGTAATCTTATGAATAGTTGGAAATGGATGGTTTTAACTTACCACATCATTCAACAAATCAGATTACATAAGGGGACAGGACATACTATGAGCAACGATCAAGAATTTAATCTAACTGAACAACAAGAGAGAAACAGAAAAGCTTTCTACACTGACTTACACAAAGCTGAGACAACCAATCTTATCTCTAAAATGCTACTTATCATTGGTGTTGTAGAGATTATTGCTGGAATCATATGCGGCATTTATTTTGGGAATAAAGTTACTTACGAGCTATCTTCTATATCTGGAAGAATGAAAGAAGTAAGTGGCTTTCAATTCGCGGTTGCGATACAATGGTGGGTTGGAAGTATTATTGGCGGATTGGTAATTATCGGTTTTTCTGAGATAATAAAGCTTTTGCAAAATATTTCTAATATTTTAGAATCAAAATAATGTCCAGTTTGTAAATCGTTTTAAACATTGTTATTTATGTTCCTCCTTTCAATCACATAAGGTGAATGTAGGGTTTCTGAGATACGAAAGGGAATCTAGTGTAGACACGACTAAATCAAAAAAACCATTCTCTACTCTGGTTTTAAACTTTGCTGCGAATAGGTGATGGTCTATTTTTCACACTCCTTTTAAAATTAGTACTTCAAAGCGTTGCAGATATCAACAAACCCAAGAAGATTATGCTCTTCTTGGGTTTGTTTTTGTATTTTTTTACTCTTAATCGTCTAACAAAGATTCCATGCTCTCTCGTTGATCTTGTTCGTTCATTTTATGGAAAGGAATTGGTTCTTTGTTCGTAAAATTGTTCACAATTGATTTCTTACTTATATAATTTTTAATTTCTACAACATTGAGTGTTGTTCTTTTGGATAGTTTGGCATTGTTATTACCTAATCCTTGTTTTCTAGCAAGATATTTTTTCTTTAATAATTCTTCGTTTTTTTTCGCTTGCTTCCAAATTTTGGGCAATATTATTTTTCAGATATTCTTTTACTCCTAGTATCTTTGTTATTATCCATAATCCACTCCCAATAATTAAATAAAATGATTCTTTTATTTAGACAGGTAATCATGCATTTGACTGAACTTCTAAAAGAATTTAGAATACCCTCGTTTACTCTACAGAGGTGTTCGTCCCAGAAATACAGTCAATCCTTTAATAATTGTTCGATTTTTCTCAGAAGTTCAGTTGTTTCACTATCATAATATTCTTCACCACATTTTAAACACTTAGCTGCTCTGACTTTGACATTAAAACTTATAATATTGTTATTATTCGGATGCATTTCGATATTTATTTGTACATTTGGAACATCTTCAGAACCGCAGAATACACATTCGGATATATTCAAATCGGATTTGCTGTAATCTGGTTTAAGCATTCTCTTTTGATGGAGTGTTTTTTGTCTTTCTAGTTCATCCTTGCCTAGTGCTAATTCAAACATTTCCTCAAGGCTTTTTTCTTCAAACGATTCGGGACTTTCAATTCTATTTTTATCATGTTCATTCATTATTAAGACTCTCCTTTTAGAACGAATAACTATGTTAGTAAAAAGCACCTGGAAACCCGCTTCATTTGATTTTTGGTTCTTGGAGTATTTTACTGACTCATTCATCAAGCAACATCTGCTGAGTCTCCCTACGTGCTTCCTCACTTATTTCGCTGAATTTCACAGGTTTATTAATTAATAATGGATTTGGAGATAAGGTGTTCTTTTTCTTCTTCCGCCTTGCCAAATCAATAATATTGAAGTTATTCTTCTTTACCTTATCTGGAGGGTTCTCATAATTATTGTTCATTAAACCAGACCTTTCTCAAAGTTCAGCTTAGAGTTTATTTGGTTTACAGGGATAATTAAACCAATTCGTTTTGTAAGTTATAAAGTTGTTAACTTAACATTGTTAACCCCAAAAATCAGCGTTTCTTCTTGAGACTCATTACATATCAGAGAAACTAAGACATGGGGTTTTTGCTTGTAGCATTCATTAAATTTTTCAAAGCCAAATCCCTTTGTATCTGTTAAGCCTAAGAAGCCAGAAATAGTATTGTTATTTATAAAAGTAACATTTATAAAGACACAATCTTCTTTTTCTATAATTTCAACCTCGACATGACCTTTCAAAACGAAGATAGCAGTAGTGTTCTTGTTTTGATTAGCTAATCCGAAATATTTAATTGATTTCTTAAATTCATTAATACACGATAAATAGTCACTTTTTTTGGAAAACATTTTGCCAATGGCGGGTGAAGATAAAATCTCTCCAATAAATATTTGGTCTTCATTAGAAAATATTTTAAATGTAGATTTATTGCCTGCCATAAGTAATCAATCCTTTCAAATAATTTAAACTTTTTACTACTCATGAGTCGCAAAATTACAATTCCAGTCACCTCCTTTATGAATGCCAAAAAAAGAACAGCACTAGATTTTCCAAATAAAAAAGCAGAGTAGCTTAGCTACTCTGCTTATCACAAACGTATGAGTTATTATCGGGTATCTGACATGTAGGGAAGTCCATATTTGCTCATCTCTTTCGACAGAAATGTTAATAACGAATATGGTAGCACATAAAAACGAAAATATCTATATTTTTATTAATAACTATAATTAAGTTAGTAATGCCAAATAAAGTACTACACTTTTATTTCCCTGATAAGAGCCTGACATGGACAAGTCTTAGCTGATTTTCTTGTATTACAATTCGAATGTTTCAAAATTCAAATGACATAAGTTGGCACCATATATTCGAGAGTACTGGAGCAAAGGAAGCTATTACAGATCATCAAAATAGATCAAAATGTTGAAAACATCGGCTGAACTGACATATTATAGAATTAAAAACTTGAACAATAAGGGGAATTAGCAGAATGTATGGAGTTCTGAGTGGTGTTTCAGCGTTACTAGCAATAATTTTCTTCATTGCAATTATATTAACTGGTGGTGGTGGCGATCATCCATTTATAGCATGGTCTTTTCTTGTGATATTTGGTATCGGTGTTTGGTATTGTCAAAATAAACAAAAAGAAATTGATAATGAAGAACGATCGAAAAAACAAAAAGAAGCAGAAGATCGCTTAAACCGTATGCCAAACTACAAGTCAACGCAAAAATACTCATCACCAAGCGGAGACATTACTCTATCAATTGACGAAAATTCAAAGCAGATATCCTTTGTCAATACAAACTTCTATCATAAGGATAAGACGTATAAATATAGGGATATTTTGAAATCAGAAATTCTGACTGATGGTATTAGTGTTACGTCAACGAACAGGGGTAGCCAATTAGGAGGAGCATTGTTAGGCGGTTTGCTCGCTGGTGGTGTCGGGGCATTAATCGGAGGACTTTCTGGTTCGACTACAAGTCAAGAAAAAGTGAAAAAGATTGAGTTGAACATAATTGTCAATGATACTGCAAACCCGATTCATAAGATTGCTTTCCTAGATTCGGATTTTACTTCATATGCGAAAGACAGCCATGAATATAAAGATGCTTACAATACGGCGTATCATTGCCATCAATTAATTGGAGTCCTTATCAGACAAGCCGATGAGGAAGATAAACGAAAAGAGATTTCAACAAGTAGCAGTAATTCACAAGGAAATGTGTCTGTTGCTGATGAACTTAGAAAGCTTGTCCAGCTAAAAGATGAGGGAATAATCAGCGGCGATGAGTTTGAAGCACAGAAGAAGAAGTTGATAGGATAATCGGAATTGAAAATAAACCAGAAGTGGATAACTGCCATTTCTGGTTTATTTTCTTGAAGGGACAGCTTAATTGTCATCAATCAGCTAACTCATCTTTATCTTTAACCTTGGAATCGTAATATGTCTCGCCAAATCCTGAATACTTACCGCCGCGCACTCTTATGTTCTGTATTATGTCGTTTTTCCTGTATAGTTCTAGGTCTAATCAACATTGCTACATCATCAGAGCCGCACATTGGACATTTGTATAGATTGATCTCACCTTCGCTGTAATCTGGTTTACCTTCCTTGCTTCATATTTCGCTTTCTGTTCATATAAGCCATCTCTGCCTAAAAAGAAGTTCCCGCAATTCCTCTAAGCATTTCCCTATAAAGGATTCTGGGTTTGTTTCCATCGTCTTTATTTTCGCTCATAACCCAACTCCTTCAATCTGAATAAAACTTAGATTCAATTGAGTTGTGAACTAACTGAATGGGGTTCGGTTAGTCGTAATACTTCACTAGTTTTATTTTTCAGAAACCACTACTTCGGAAATTTGGGATGGTTCTGTTATTTTAGTTGGGTCTTGTTGCTGCTTAAAAATAATACTCTTTTTGCTACCGTAGACGCGTTTAATCAATTCATCTTTGCCTAAAACTTTTACTAAATTTGCGATCTGAGAAGCATATACTTTCTTGTTGTAGTAAAAGATTGTAGTTTTCATTTTATCGGTTAGTATTAATTCCCGAAGGATATCCTTGTCGGTTATATCAAGTGAATGTCCAAAAATAACAAGTTCGTTGCTTTGATTTCGCTCTCCTAGCCAATTTTTATATTCGCAACCTGTTTCCTTGTGTATTCTTTGGAAATATTTTTTGAAAGATATGAAAGTTGTATTTTTACTCATTTCTGTATAGTCTAAATACTCGTCAATTCCTAAGACCATGTTATTCGTATCAATATCGTTTTCAATATTTGCTTTACCATGAATAAAGTCATATTCAAACTGACTAGGCGCATAAGTTTGCTGCATCAGAAAAGGTTCATAGATTTTCTTATAAGTGTTTGTATAATTAAAACTCAATACTTTATTAAACCTGATACCATGTATGTCGGGAAGTATGCGCTCAATGTTAATTTTACCAACACATTCCTCTAGAAATATTTCCAAACTGCGTATTAGCTTATTTAAATCTTCTTCAAGTTTTTGAAGTTTTTTTTCATCAACCTTGAACTTACCTGAATCTTCTTGAATACTAACGGACGAAAGAATTTTCCCAATATCTTCATCTACTACGTCTCGAATGTCAAATAATTCTTTGGTTTTACACTGGTCGAGAACTTGTATCACTCTTGATATTTCTGATTCAAAATCTATCCATCCCTCATTAATGTAAGATTTCGCCTTCATGAAGTGCTCGTACCATAAATTTTTTTCAAGGTGTGTAATTAATTCTTGAAGTAACTCGTCCTTTGATTTTTTTACCAAAACATCGAGGTCTTGGAATTCGAAAAATTTTCCATCAAAGTTATTTATTTTATATTCATCAGTTATTTTTGAAAGTAAATCCTCAATGTACTTTTGGATATAATGGTCAACCGATGATTCTTTTAATACATTTAAAAAATTTAATGGCTTATTAGGATACGTAGACATTTTTTCGATTAAAGTAAGAAATTCTAAGAAATGATTATATTTTGTTGGTAATCCATGAGCCAAGTCAAATCCATTCCCAATAACTAATATTTTCAATAGGATATCCTCCTAAAAATTCAGTTCACATATTTTGAACTATATATTGTTGTAATTTAGTTGATAATATTATACATTTTTCGTATTTTAGTAACCATGTTTTTATTCACACATACACTTGTATGTATAACTACTGGCATTTGTTATATCTGTGCTTCTTGTCTCTCGAAAAAATTTCGATTCAATTGTGATGATGTAAGGGCTAGTCTAGCATAGGTATATACCCCTAACTGACGCGGACAACGCTTCGCTTTTGTCCTTGTCTACGAATCAATTCGCATCGCTCATTGATTCGTCTGGCGGATAACTTGATGAAGTTAGCTTAAATATTTGTATATTCAAATATATGTGGAGAGGTGAAAGGATCTTTTTCCTCAACACCTTTTTATTAATAAAAGGGATAGAGTTTTTTATTCTTTTTCTTTTTAAGGAAATCCCCAAAAACTTCTTGTTTTTACTAACCTTTTCGTGTGTGTTTAGGCAATCTTTTGCCTAGAAACTAGATATGCCAGTCATTTGGAGACTCATCAATAATAGCATTTGCTGGAGGTTCTTCGAAATCATAGGAAGTCAAATAATGTTGGAACAAATCCCGCATTCTTTTGCTAGGAATATAAATATTTATCGACTGACCTTCTCGAATACGACTCCTCCATACCCATTGAATAAGTTCAGATAATGCCCATGCATCCTGATCTACCTTCACATTGTACTGCTCAAAAAACTTCTTCTCGATAGGATTCATGAACCTGTTGATTATATATGCAAGATGGTATCTTTCTTTGTAAAGATTTGTTGCTCTCGAAGTCATAGGGATAAAACACTTGGTAAAGCTTTTTGGTTGAACTTTCTTCCTATTTTGTTCTTTGTTACCCATGACAGTAGTCCAAAGTGCTGTTTTATTGTTTGCCTTACAGATGTTGGTGAAAAAGTTGTAAGTATTATTCTTTAGTATTGGTATGCAATCTTTATTTTTGTGATTTTCAAACCAACTTGTAGACAGTGCATTTCGTTTATCTCCGATAGTATTTAGATGACCCTCATAAATTGAAATTAGCTGATTAAGCCCATACTTATCGTGAACTTCTCGATCCTGATAAGGAACAAGGTTAAATACATCTTGGTCTTTTGAAACAGATAAGTATCTATACTTTATTCCATGCAAGTCATAATAGTATTTTTGGAACTGACCTTTGAATAGGTAGGTAAGAATGAAAACATCCTTGAACATCGAAAAAATATCACATGGCATATTCCAAATTAGAGCCGAATTGTCACAGTACATAAGGTTGTTTGCCAGTGCCATTTGTTTAATGTGATTATATTCGGTATCATAATCGCCCTTCTCTTCATTCCATTTGATATATGTTAATCCCTTGTCATTAACATCAAATTCAATTAGACGAGCTTCGATTAGTATGTCCAAGTCATTTTTCTTCAGTGGAACTTGTTCGATAACATTCATTACTTCATCAAGAACCAAGGTGTAGTTATTGCTTCGTATAAGTTCCTTTGTTTCAGCGTTTGCCATCTGAAAAAGTGCATGAGTCGTTGCAATATCCTTGCCTTGCCCTAGCAATCGATGTAAGTCATCTAGTTTAGTTACGCCGTTCGAGGATATTGGCTCATGAAAGAAACGATGTGAGACGCATTCCTGAACTCTAGTCACTTCCTCAAGAAAGGGTGTTACATAGATAAATCGGTGAAACCCAGTATCCTGAGTGCTCATATATTGAATAGCCCACGATGTTTTACCGTAACCACATGGTGCATCTATAACGTTTACAGTTGTCATTCTCATTTCTCCTTTTAGTTTTTGATAAGATAGATTCTTATGCCACATTGTGTAGCAATGAATATAAGATGGTTACATAATTCTGCTTAAATCGAACCAAAGTCAAACAGCAAATCCGAATCGTTCATGTAGTTTCACCTCCTGTTACGAAAACGTGATATACTAAACAAAAATAAAAAACTCCCCGTTGGGGAGTCTCACTTAATAAAGCTTTAAAAGGCAGGGCAGTTCTATAATTTCGGCAGATAGTTCTGAGCGAAGAATTTTACTTAATATAGTTATGGATATATTACGATAAAACACACAGTAAACCAGAAAAAACTTAGTAGATGGGAGTAGAAAGATGATAATATTTTTGCATTTTCCCAAAAGTAACAAATTTTGCTGATCATATCTAATTAGAATTAATAATATATAATATATTTTATAAAAGAGTATAAAATATAATAAAACACTAATTAGAAAAGACCAGAAAAATATGATACTTTTAGGTTTATATACGTACTTGCTTATTAAAGTACCGTGTATTCATTTTAACTGATTCTATGGCTGTTTTAAGCGACTTATGCTCTTTCCGAATAACGGGTCACTTTCATTAATCAGATGCTCTACAATCCATTCTGTGCTGTCTCAGGTGCATGTGTGGTAGGTTGGCACCACTTTTAGTACACTTGTTGGTGGTAAGCATAAGTAACATCGTACTTGAATACATTATTTTGCGTAACATATTTGCCAAGAAAGTGGAATTACTGTTGTACCAATCACTATATGAAGTGAAGCCCTCCGAGATATATCGGTGGGTTTTTTATTTATGCTTTATTAGATCACAGGTTTGTATTATTACTAAGGAGTGATGTTTAAAATGAACGATAAGGAATTACGGAAAGCTTTATTTGGATTACAAGAGAGATTTGGAACTCCAATAGCATTTATTGCTAAAGAAGTTACAGTCTCTAGAGAACATCTCAGCAGGTGGCTGCATAATGATTTGTATGTAGTTTCAGAGGAATTAAAGAATAGGCTTGAGCAGTTTTTGAAGGAAAGATGTTAAGCTATGAGTAATGCTACAATTATACAGACAAAGGATGATATTTTTATTGGCTCAGATTCAGCTACATCAGTATTTTTAGACGGTCAATTATATAGACTTGATACAAAAGCAGTTAAGCTACATCAGATTGATGATAAGGTAATATTTTGTTCCGGTGATCTGAATTATTGTTATAGTATCATGGAGCAGTTTCAGAAGATAGAGGTTAGGGATATTGAGCAGCTAAGAGCAATTATCAATCATTCCTATAATAAACAAGTAATTGAAATCGTAGTATGTGAACATAACGGAGAGCAGACTATCATTCATCAACTCTCATCGTACAATGACTTCGTCCCAGTGATTCACAGTAATATTCCTGTTGACGGCATTTACGTTCTAACCGCTGGAATGAAAACTATGGAATCACATGAGGTTGCTTGGTCAAATTTATTTAGCGGTTGTACTGTTAAAGAAACTTACAAAACTGTATTTGACAGCATTGCTTATGAAGGCATTGGTGGAACCCTTTCCGTATTCAGAATAAATAAAGCAGGTATTGACAGCTACTTTACGTACCAAATTGTTGAGCCTAAATTGAAAATGCTTACTCTAAACGTCCTGACCGATTATTACCAGAAGCATTTGATCGTTGGGGAAAGGGTATATGGCAAGCTATTCACTGGTACTAATCTTGCACTTGAAGACGAGCATGGAATCTTGAAATTCCAAGGGTCAAAAGGTGAAATATTTGATAGGAATGGCAGACTTGTTATGAAGCTTGGCTTAGTGGATGAAAATCCAGAGAAGTTTGGTCTTTGGTCGTTCAACGATATAACGAGGGTAAAGCTTGATCAAATCGAAGGATTTGTTATTGACAGAAAGACAACTGATACCACTAAACATCCTGATGGATGGGAAAAGGTTATGTGGGCTGACCCGAAAGATGGCACATTGTATACTCATGATCTTGTTGCTCAAAATATTAAGGTTGTCAATAATGTTGGAGATTTGATTTTAGATGCAGAGAACAACTATCTGAATATTGGTGACTTCGATAACATTGTAATGGACAGCAAACTTACAAGCATGGAAAAAATGCAAATCATCACTGAAGGGTATAAGATCGAAGCCGGCTACCATAGAATGCTTGAGCAAGCTGCCGAATATCAACGTTCGCAACGAGACGATATCTTCGATATCAACGCTCAATTCTTCACTAAGACCCCAAGCACAATTGATCTTTACTCAACGACACCGTTGACCAACGCATATAATGCCTTGTTGGATTACTTGAAGCAGTATATTGATATTGTTGGGAGAGAACCGCTTAACATTAACATCAATTCTCCAATGACTGATCTGACCAGTGAGATTCCAGACAGAGCAGAGTTTATCTTGAAGTTCAAAACCTACTACGATGAAGAAAAGAATCTTCGGAATAAGATCGAGGATGCACAATTCTATTCTGGTCTAAATATGGGGCAGTTTTACAATAACGTAGTGATCGGAAACTATGGATTTATTGCTTTGAGAAATGATGGAAAATATCGCTCAGTGTTAAATGCGACAAATGGTTTGGCATTGCAGAAATGGGAAAACAGTAAGTGGGTAAACAAAGTTTATGCTTCGATTGGCAGCTCAGAGTATACCGATGGCACACTTATAGCGGAAGATTTGGTAGCGAAGCGATTAAGGATTGAAACTAAGAACGGTGATGTGCTGCTTGATGCCAATGCATTGAATCTTGATTTCTCGGCACTAGATTCCATTATTCTCGATGATGTTATTGTAGCAACAGAAAAGATAACTTTATCTAATCAATATAAGAGTATTACGAAACAATATACTGCGCTGAAAGAGCAGTTGGAAAAATACTCATCAACCATATACAATGACAGGGATTATTCTTATTACGGACTCGATAATGCCAAGAATCAGTTAGTCGCGGCTAGGAATACATTAGAGAAAACGTACAATGACCTGACATACTATATGATTCCTATTCTGGAAGATATGAATGCCACAACGAATATCGTCACTGATCTTGGTTCAACAAGGAATATTTTCCATACCATGTGGGAGGACTTTTATAAAGCTTATGAAGGAGCAAGAGGGAAGCTTGCTGACTTTCTAGAGAAGAGTTCGTTGCAGTTGGGGCGCAACTATAACAATACTGTTATTGATGCTGAGAATGGTATAGTGGTTACAAGAGACAACATGCTGAATAGAACAGTCTTAAACGCCACAGAAGGTATCAGCATTGAAGCTAATAAAGGGACGGCTTCAAGCCCTTTATGGGTAAAGAAATTTTATGTTGGATTAGACGGGAAGCTTTATGCGGAAGACCTAGAAGCGATTCGGTTAAGGATAATATCAAATAATGGCGATATGCTTATAGATGGTAATGAACGTAAGTTGTATCTCAATAAATTCGATATCATTGGAGCAAGCACTATTACATCAGAACATATTATTACCAATACTATCACAGCAAACGAAGGTTACATTGCAGACCTAACAGTCAACCACTTAAAGACATTAGTCAAAGATGGAAATGTAGGAGAGTATGTTGATTACATTGACATTATGAAAAATGAAGCTAGATGGATTACTGGACAAATCATTGGGAAAACTCCTGCTGTTGATTCAAAAGGAAATGCGCTTTACTGGAAGGATGCTGAAAAGAAATACCTGACCACAGAAGTGACTCCTTTGGTTGCATATAAATATGAAACAAAGGATACAGAAAAGTTGAAATTTGCCTTTCAGGATTCAGGCATTGCATCGTATCCATATAGTGTATGGGGTGCAGGAGACGGTTATATAGAGAACACTGGTACATCTTTTGGGGATAGTGCTAGAGGTTATATTTACAAGCTCCCAACTGAGTTTCATTTAAAATATAACG
This sequence comes from Paenibacillus sp. OAS669, assembly GCF_014873645.1. Classification (NCBI taxonomy): domain Bacteria; kingdom Bacillati; phylum Bacillota; class Bacilli; order Caryophanales; family Paenibacillaceae; genus Paenibacillus; species Paenibacillus sp. OAS669. Next base: position 156,559 of record NZ_JADBDR010000015.1, on the reverse strand, counting down.
CGAGTAATTCTGGTGATATAAGGGACGTTGTGTTACATGACTTTGGATTAGATATTATCTCAAATAATGGTGAGATAAAACTTAGCGGTAGCGAAGTTAAGGCGATGTCTAGTAATGGCTCGATTCAACTCTTACATTCTCTAGGAACAAGAATTGAGATAAGTTCAGCGGGAGACGAGATTAAACTTGAACTTACTAATGGCAGTATAGTAAAAATAGACAATGATGGACTTACTGCAGAAGTGAATGGTGACATTAACCTTAATGCAACTGGTAGTATTAGGCTGGCTGGTTCTAGAATTGATTTGAACTAACACAAGCAAGCTACCATACACCAGAGCTATCCAGTGATAGTATTCATACAGCTAGAGGCTGGCACAAGTAACAACTACATCGAAATCGAAATCACTTATCAAAATGTTCGTATAAATGCTACAGAATCGACCTTATTCAGTAAGTATGGTTCAATTAATATAATTTTATAACGATACTACAAGTGCTAGATGCTAAATGCACTTGTAGTATTATTTAACTTTAGCCTATATCAGGAACCTTGAAACCTTGTAAACCGGAATCCGAGAAGACCTTGGACTGTAATTCTGTTAACTTTTTTAATTGCTCTAATGCATAGTCCTGAAAATCCGGATGTAATTTTTTGAAAAGATCAACTGCTTCATCGAGCTTCTTATTTTGATTTTTGTTATCTATGAACATTTCTCCTTCGCCTGTTTCCAACCATGTCTCACTAACAGAATAAAGTTTACAAATATGCTTTAGCAGCAATTCTTTAGGCTCGACTCGGTTATATTCTAAATTACTAATTACGTCTCTACTTACTCCTAATTGCTCACCAAACTCCCTCTGTGATAATCCCACATATTCTCTAATCATTTTAATCCTGCTATGCAACATGACCTTCCTCCTAGTTTTAATGATATAGTCACACCTTACAACACAAAAAACAATGCAGTCAACACAATTTTGATTAGTTAATGAGTTGACAACACATTATATTAATGATAATTTGTGTTTATAACACAAATCAAAAGGTTGTTGGTAGGTAGGAGTTCATTTTAAGGAGTCAGTTGCAGGTTAAATAATTTGATTGATTATGTATGTTGCCACAGGAGGAGAAAAAAATGGAGCGGAAGAAAGATGCTATCATTACACAAGAATTAATTGAAATGGGTTTTAAGGGGCGAGTATTAAGTCAGCTCTTGCAATTCATTACAGACAAGGAAACATTGCAAGACTTTTATAACTTCATCATACTTAAAGGAGAAGGAATGACCAAAATTTTGCTTGTACATAAATTTATTACTTATATGCAAGACAAAAGTTCGTTCCAAAATTGTAAAGAGTTTGAAGATGCTTACGTAAACGCTCAAGGAACAATTAAGAAGCAACTTGTTGTCGCAAGATTGTTTGCACTAAAGACCAGTATATTTCAATTGAATAAGGTACAGACAATCATGGAAAAGGAAAATATCTCATTATCGAAGTTTTATGCTCTTATTGTAAAGTATCGTCAGATGTATTCAGTTTCAGAAATAATTACTTTATTTGAAACAATGCCTACAGTGAAAGTTTCGAAATAATCTTAACTAGCGGATAACTTCGGATTTGAGAGTTATTCGCTTTTTTTACGATGAGCAAGTAAGGGTTAAGCATTTTTATAAGATTTTTTAAAGCTAGTATTGATTTCTTTTCGTTTCGGTAAAAAAATCAATATGAGTTTCTGGAAGGTAGTGTACCCATCTGATATGAATTATTCTACAGCTCCCCAACTGTAAACCAGCCCCCCTGTTTCAAAGCTCCTCTCAACTTTGTAATGAGCTTGCTATTTGTATAACTTTTTTAAAAATTCTTCAGTCGTAAACAACTCTAATTGGCAACAGCTTGGTAATCGCGATGGATGACGCGGATAATGCCCATTTTTTGTTAGTTTTAAACAATAAAGGCTGTAACCATTATCATGTAGCATTCTTGTAACTTTATTATGTCGTTGGTTATAGAAACCTTTTTCTCCCCACGCAACAATGATTTTACTTGCTCTTTTTGCAGCTACAAGTATGTGATAATCGTTATCTTTGCCTATAGGCTCAGATTCTGTTTTTATTTCAAATGGATCAGTCGATATTAGTGCATAAAGATTAACAACCTCTAAGGACCCAAAGCCAAATTTTTCTGCAAAGTATGTGCAGCGCTTTATTGTTTGGTCATCTATTTCGGCATCAGCAACACTTGGATTTAGCATTATGTAAAGGACTCTTGGTAGAGAAGTGTCCCACTCTCTTAAAAGAGAATACCTATACTTACAATCGTTACTAAAAAATGCTTCTCTCCTCATAATAATTTGTTCCTCCATATACTTTAATTTCCAATTATTGTAACATTGTATAGGGATTTTGGTCCATATCTTGGCTTGGAAAGTATAAAAATCCTGATCATAAATTGAAACTGGTTCTATATAACCAATGTTTTGTAGAAAAATGTAATTAAAAAAAGGAGTTTTGTACTATTTGGAGAAGTTTACCTTTGAAAATACAAACGGAGGTAATTTCAAATGAGTAGAATGAAAAATATTAGATTGTTGGCAAGTGGTTTCTTAATTGGTGCAGTTTGTTTTAGTGGTATTACTTATGCTGCGGTTGGTGGTACTCAAATTGAGGTCTACTTTAATAGTCTAAAATATAAGATTGACGGAATCGAAAAGAAACCTTCTGAAGGTCAAGGTTTCATTTATGATGGAACAACATATGTTCCTTTAAGATTTATTGGAGAAGCACTTGGCAAGAATGTTGAATATGAAGGTGGTACAGGAACTATATGGGTTGGAAAAAAAGAAGGACGTTCGGTTTACTTATCTGATATAGAGTACGCCCGTAAAGATACAGATAGTTCCAAAACATTACACATTGATAAGTGGCAAGACGTAAAGGGCAATGCTCTATCTTATTCTGGGGAATTTTCCATAGCGGGTACCAAGTATAGTCATGGCATTGGTTTTGAAAGTGCATTCTATTTGTCAGCAGGTGGAATGGGTTCAGTAGATTATAATCTTGATGGTAAGTATAGAAAATTAACAGGACTTATTGGAATTGACGATTATAAAAAGAACTCAAAGAACTTTGGTACCATTAAGGTTCTAGCTGATGGTAAAGAAATTTATTCTAGTCCAAAGATGATGGGTGGAGATAAGGCTATACCTATAGATATTGATGTTACTGGTGTTGCAAAGATGAAAATTATATTTACTGAAGATCAGCAATTTTATAAAGATAATACTTTCATCGATCTTGTTGAAGCAAAATTGTTTGAGTAGAAGCTTGTTTTTACAAACATTAAGTAGGCAACAAAGGAGAATCAGTGTGTCAAACAAGCGTCAAAACAAGCAGAAAAAAAGGCAAGTTGATAATAATTCAGAGATAGAAGATACAGTCTCATTGATTATGAAATTCTATAGTAAAGATTTATCAATCTATAGCTTACTATACAAAAACATCAAATTTTCATTTTATTTGTTTTGTATAAGTGTTTTTGCTTATTTTGCTGGGGTTCTATCGTTACTTTATAACAGCGCATCTTTGGAAAAAAATTCATCTTGGAATTGGTTATATTTCTCACTTGTTGGTTTGTTTTTTATTGCTGCGTTTAACTTAGATTGGCGATCGAAAAAATTCGTTTATTCAAATTATGGTAATAAATTTGATTCTTACAGAAAACAACTAGAAGCTGAACAGATAAAGAGACTGAAATATGAACTTTTACAATTAAATTATGATTCTCACGAGAAAATTGATGATTTAATTGAACAAATTGAAACAATTTCCGAACAGTCTAAAGTGGAGAGATTATTACCTTTTTCTATATTTATATTGATAGTACTACCCATCTGGAACGAGTACATTGGATTTCGGTATAACGGAATATTAAGAGATATTACAGATCAAAAAGTTTACAGTGATGTTATGATTTTAATTGGTTCTTTACTCATAATTGCTATCGTATTAATATGGATTCCAGCATTTATAATTGTTAAGGTTGGGAGAATGATATATTTAAAGAAAGTTAATAAACAAAATAACTTATGTAATATTCTTAAAAGAATATCCCATAATTATAAGAGGAAAATTCCTGCTTCATAACCTGTAACACTATAACAGAGAAAGGCTATCCCTTTTGTGTGGGGATAGCCTTTTTTAATATAACATAAACCAAATAGAAGATTGAGCATTTGCAGTATTAATTAGCAACTACAAACTGACACAGCTCTTTTATGAAATAACCATCATTGATGTAAACACAATTCTCAGTATGCTTAGTTATTTTTCCATATTCAATTTTTTCTTTATTTTGGTACACATAAACAGCTATACCAAAAAATTTGGCATTATCAAAGTCAAAAGGCGAAATTAGAATTTGACCTGCCGTAAACATAAATACCCCTCCATTGGTTTAAATTTAATGTAATATATTCGACATAATAAGGGGCTATCCTTCAAAATAGTAAAAAATAACCATGTAAAAAGAAGGATTTTTTTCCTTAATATCGAATCTAGTGATATATACCTAATAAAAGAAAGGAAAATACTACTATGAGAAAAAAACTTATGGCAGGGGTAATTGGAACTACTTTATTAATGGGGATGGGAACTGGCGCTTTAGCTGCATCATCCTTGGAAGAAATTAAAGCTTTCCTAAATGGAGAGATAAAATTTAAAGTAAATGGTGCGGATTGGCGTCCTTCCGATGAAAATGGAAGTGAATTAATGCCAATTACATATAATGGGTCTACTTATGTTCCGTTACGAGCTGTTTCAAATGCCTTAAATACACCTGTTGATTACAATGATGAAACTAAGACTGTAATTTTAGGTGAAAAAGTAGATGGGATGAACTTGTTTTCTTCAGATGTAAAATATAAACGAACATTTGGTGGAGATGCAGAAGAAATTATTGATAAAGAGCAACTAGTAGTTGCAGGGAAACAATTCAATGGCGCGTTTAGACAGAAGTTCGATGCCCATGGCGGCTCATTTAAAATTGATAAGATAGACTTCGGTAAGCAATATACAAAAATGAATGCAATTATTGGTGCCAAAGGTGCAGATATAACTGTACAAATTCAAAATGAAAAGGGACAGGTACTAAAAGAAGTTAAACTTTCTAAGGATGAAGTAAAAGAAGTGTCAGTAGAACTTGGAAATACACAACGTCCCATATTTGCAGTGAGTGCGAAAAATGAAGGATATTTTTATTTATTTAAAGAGTCCACTGTTAAATAGAAAAGTGCCAGCCATGATAGAAGGGTACCCACGGATGGTACTCTTTTATTTTTATATAGTTATATATATGCTATCTCTAAAGTGAGGGAGGATAGAAGCGCTGAAATATTTGCCGTGACAACATACTAATTTTGTGGTCGAATTGTCATTCAGGTTTTGAATAAAACAAAACAACAAGAATTAGTATCTCCTTGTGATTTTACCGTGACTATAACCTGTTCAGCTTGTCGAGCATTTTTTGTCGAGTTGGATTGGTATATAAAAGGGTGGTGTGGATGTTAGAATGCCCAGCTATGTTTGCTACTTCATGTACATTAAAGCCATTCTCGAGGGCATTCGAACAAAAGTGATGCCTAAGGTCATGTGGCGTTAATTTACGATCAAGCTCTGCTTTCTCACTATATTGTGTAAATATTTCGTTTGCGGTTATGCGGCTCATACGTTCCGCTTTATTCGATACAAACAAATACGGACTATCAGCATGTTTGTGTTCGTTTCTGATTTTTAGGTAGGCTTTTATTGCATTGACTACTTTTGTATTCAGCAATACTGTTCTTTCCTTATCCCCTTTTCCTGCACGAATGACCAGTTCATTAGAAGAAAGATGTAAGTCCTTATTGATTTGAATGTTAAGAGCTTCACTAATACGGCAGCCGGTATATGTTAACAAAGTAACAAGTGCATAGTCCCTTGCATTACCTTTTTCAACAACAGCTTGAATGAACTTGTTTACGTCTTTAGTGGTAAATTGAGCAGGAGAAGCGAATTTTTGCTGTATCTTTCGCCGCTGGTTTTTGAATATCACCAAGTCTGTCTGAATACCGATTGATATAAGAAATGAATTGTATTTTAGAAGTGCGGCTATTTTGGCATTAATTGTTGTTGCTCCTTGATTTTTTACTGTTTGTAGGAACTGAACGTAATCCTTAACGTTTTGAGCGTAAAGAACGGTTGGCTCTTTATCAAACGTGCCTTTGAACCAGCTAAAGAAATCTTTGACTGCTAAATGGTAACTATAGATCGTATTATGTGACTTTCCTTCTTTCTTAAGCTGTTCAGAGAACTTTTGAAGTAGTATCATTGTTTTGATCTCCTTATAAATTATGTTTAGTTCTAGATTCTATTCCACAAGATAAGTTATGTATGGTTTATTACTAATATTTTAGCATAGAGGAAACAATAATAAAACATAATTTATATTATGTATGATTATTGAAATGTGGTGGGCTTGAATAAGTAAGCATGATTAATTTAGCCCAAATTATATCTGAGAAAGCTTGACACGTGATAAAAGCAATGGTAGCATTTGTTAAAAAGAATATGACTAAACCGAAAGCATCCGTAAACAGGCGTAAGCCTTGTTTTTGGGTGCTTTTTTAAAGGGGTATCATTTCTTTGGAGGGAATGTATGATCTTACCACCGGCTTTAGAAAGTTCTATAGCTATTTAAAAATATCGAAGTTTGGATAGGATGCGATTAAGATTACCTTAGAAAACTTTACTCATACAATTTCGAAACAGTTTCTGTAAGTGGTGGTAACGCTAATACTAGTTTAATGGATTATTTCATATTTGATGAATTACGTAAGGGAAAAAGGAAGTAAAAACTCGATTAGGGGTGTGAGAAATGAGTTATTATTTAAAGAATTTGTTTCTTTCCGGCGAAGCTTTTGAATCATATATTTTAAACCATAATAGTAGTATTCGTAACTTATCAAAAATCAATTTGTTCGTTGGGTCCAATAACTCAGGGAAAAGTAGATTTATGAGGAATATATATAAATTGAATAGTTATCAATTTGAAACATATGAGCTAGATTTAAATGAACTGAATTCTCTGATTAAGGAATATAAACGAGAGATTAAAAGTATTATTGAAAATTTTCGACTTGTAGATTACGGAGATATACTACGACAGGTTAATAATATTCAGGAAATCAAGATGCTAAATTCGGAACACAAATATTTGGACGACTTCCAAGAATCGGTAAACTTTATTATGAATTTGAACAACAAACTACCCATAACGTATAATGGATCGACGTTTTTTTATGATAATCATCATGAGAGTATAAGAAGTGGATTTAATATGTTAGGTGAGAAATATCATCTACTTTTAGAAAAAATGTTTGTAGGCATTCCGAATATATTTAGATTTGACAAAGTATATATTCCAACCCTAAGGGGACTAAGACCTTTTAGTGCAGGTGAGGATGTTTATTTTTACCGAACAGTAAACGACTACTATAACGGTAATGATAAAGAGAATGTATTCACAGGTTTAAACTTATATGATGAAATAAGAGATCTGCTTTTAGGGGATTTAACAGAAAGAGAAATCGTAGCAGATTTTCAAAAATTTTTAGGCGAAGTATTTTTTCATGGTGAAGAAATAGCCCTTATACCTTCAAAAAATTCAGACGTATTGAAGGTCAAGATTGGAAGAGAGAAAGAAGAAGCAATATATAATTTAGGAGATGGTATCCAGTCATTAATTATTTTAACTTTCCCATTGTTTCTTAATCGAGATAAAAATATGCTTGTTTTTATAGAGGAGCCAGAATTGTTCTTACATCCGGGTTTGCAAAGGAAGTTACTCGAAACATTTATGGAATTCGATAAAAACCAGTATTTCATATCAACCCATTCAAATCATTTTCTGGATTTATCTTTGGATATTAACAAAATATCAATATATTCGTTTAACAAACAGTTAGACAATACAGATCATAATAATAGGGAAAAAGTGCCGAAGTTTGTTATTGATAATGTTAGTAATGAAAATAACAGTTTACTTGAGATGTTAGGGGTGAAAAAATCATCAGTATTCTTATCTAACTGTACCATATGGGTAGAAGGTATAACTGATAGGTATTATATAAGACATTATTTAGATTTATATCAAAAATCATTGGGACATACTTATTCAAATAACTTTAAAGAAGACCTACATTTTTCTTTTGTGGAATATAGCGGAGGGAATATTACTCACTGGTCTTTTTTAGATGATGAGGAAGAAAGTGAACATGATAACGATGATATTTTCAGATCAATGAATGTAGATAAAGTTTGTGCTAAACTTTTCCTTGTAACTGATAAAGACAGTGATAATAAATTTGAACGTCAAGAAAAACTAAGAAGTAAATTGAAAGAAAGGTACTATTGCTTAGAATGCAAGGAGATCGAAAATTTATTGTCTAAGGAAGTATTAATGGAGGTAATTGCAGAATATGAAAAGACCGAAGCAAATGAACTGCAATTTAAAAGAAAATTTAGTTATGAAAACTATAAAAATAAGTATCTTGGAAAATTTATAGATAATATAATTGTAAATAAAAGGAGAAAAGCCAATTATGGGCAGGGTTCTGGTACTATAAATGGGAAAGTGAAATTTTGTCAAATTGCAATAAAACACATTCAAGTCTTTGATGATTTAACTGATGAAGCTAAGGAACTAACAAGAAGAATTTATATGTTTATAAAAGAACATAATAATTAAATTATTAGAGGGAGTGAATAAGGTATGGTTGAATTTAATATTAATGACGTAGCTAATGGAATAGTTGCAAGCCTTACGGTGGAGGCTATGAAAAAATATTGGGGATTTCTTAAAGAAAAGGTCGGTTCATATTTAATTGCTAAAAAAGCTACACCCTTATTAGATTGTATAGAGTCTGATCCTACAGAAACTCAGTACATAAAAATGATTATTGAAAAGTTGCAAGGAACAGGGGTTGAAAAAGACCCTGAATTGAAAGAAATAATTTCTTTGATACTAGAGAAGAGTGAAGATTCTTATAAAAAAGTGAATTTTATCAATTCATTTAATAATAACTATAATAGTATGTTTAATATTGAAATAAACTAGGAGAACCATAACAATGACCAGCATCAGGGACTCCTTTAATAATAATAAAAATTCTACCTTTAATATCTATCCAGATTCGAGAATGCTCATAATCAAATTGAAGGACTGGAAAAAAGTCACTATAGATCGAATAAACGGGATAATATTCTTGTTAGTTGAAATGTCAAGAGAAGCTAACGATGTTAGGCATATAATGTATGGAATTGATGACAAAGAAGCTGAATGGCTTATTAATGGCAAGGAAGCGAAACTAGATTTATTAATGAATAATTTAAAAGATTCTATTAAGGAATTGAAAGATTTTTCACCTATTTTGTCAGTGCGTGTACAAGATTTTTATACAATTGTATTGAACTGGAGATGTAACTTTAAGTTTTTATCTTTAGCACAAAAGGATTATGAAAGAGAAATTGAAAAAAGAAGGGCAGAATTTAAAGAGGTAAGAGATATAATTGAAGATATTTTTGATGATATCATACGCGAATTATCTTAAAAAAACGCTCATAGTGAGCGTTTTTATTTATTATGAATTTCAAAGTTCATTACAGAAAAATAATCTTTTAAATTGACCAAGAGGTTTGTATCGTAAAAATTTGATTTTTTCATAAATAAATGGTACGTTAATTCGGAATTTTTCTTCAAATGGTATAGGTAGTCCATTTGAACTATGTCTAAGTCAAATAATATAACTGCATGCCCTTGTTGTCCTTCGAAATAATCTGTTCCAATTTTTTTTGCAAATTGCGACCCAAGTATACTTAAAACAATGTTGCTGGAAATATTTAGGTCAGCGAAATAAAAATTCAACAGCGGAACGCGATTTATATCATTTATAATGCTTTCATCATTTCTATGTAATAAAATTGGTACAGAGATTATCCTTTTAAAAGAACTAGTGAGGTTATTAACATAGTTTATTGCATTCTTCCTCATATCAAGAGCATCTTCATAAAGAATTAAGTTGTCTGAATAATTCATCTTGTCCTCCTAATTGTTTTGTTTTGATCCCAAGTTTTAAAAAAAAGTACTTATGTAAAGCAAGCGAAACCCATAGTGTTTTGTGACATTTTTTATTACAATTCAATTTCGATTAATAAGGGCTTAATTCCTTCAAGTAGTATAAACTAACTATGTGAATTTTCTGAATATCAAATCAAGTAAAATAGACCTAAGGAAAGGAAAAATAATAATAATTGTTCCTCATCATAATATTTTCTTATCGAGCTGATTGCCTTTCGTAACTTTTCTTGTAAGGCTCAGCGTATCTTAAAGTTATCAAGATATGTCCAGAAAGTAGGAAGGAAATCTTGAATCATCCGATCACCAAAGTAGCGGTGCCGTTATTACTCTATAATCACAATGTCAGTAATACTGTTGATCTATTGACATTCCTTCTAAATTTGGAAAAGTTGCAAGATGGTTGGGGTATGAGAGTTCAAGAAACATATCCACACCTCTTTTGTATTCCAGTAGATACTTAATTCCATTAAGTAATCCTTCTGCTATTAGTCCACATTAAACTCCTCATCTAATGGTTCCAAAAAGCTATCTTAGGAGTCTTGTTGTACGATAATTCTTGGATTATTTCTAATAGGATGCAGGAAAATAGCATTAGTGTTTTAAGTTAATTAATTCCAATAACACTATGGGGGAGAAATGAGAGAATGTTATTTGAAAAAAAGCTATTCTGAGTGAATTACATTTTTTTTGATTCGATTCTTGAAGGATAATATTGGAATATGTCGAAAATATTATATTCAATATCCAGATTACTAATTGTGGAGTGAGATGCATGGAAAACAGCTCAAAAAATACAATTTTTCAACTAAAAAAAATAATAACTGAAATTCGCAGCTATCCTGAAAATGAATGGATGAAAGCTGAGATATTTAAAAAATACGTTTCAGATTTAAATATTTGTTCAAAAAAATTAGGCTTGCTTGAATTTGTTTTTGAATCGTTTCATTTTTCTAGCACAGAGAAGACAATCAATCAAAGAGGTTACAAAGCTTTAATCAATCATATAAAAATACTCGAGAGTATGATGCCAGATTTTAATGTATCAGTTAATGAAGATGCAGATGATGATGGAATAACTAGAGTATTCATAGTTCATGGGCGAGATAGACAAGCTATGATTGAAACAGAAAATCTGGTCAGACGGATTGGGTTACAACCAATCGTTTTGAGCAGGATGGCAAATGGCGGGGCTACAATAATTGAAAAGTTTGAGAAGTATTCTGATGTTAAATATGCATTAGTATTACTCACGCCAGATGATATTGGTGCCTTAAACGAAGAAAATCCCAATTATAGTTTTAGAGCAAGACAAAATGTTCTTTTTGAACTAGGTTTCTTTTACGGTAAGTTGGGAAGACAAAATGTATGTTGCATAGTTAAGGCAAATGTTGAAAGACCTTCGGATATAGATGGTATTGTTTATCTACGATTTAACTCTAACGTTGAAGAAATTGAATATGACCTTATGAAGGAACTAAATGCTGCCCAAATAAAATTTAAACTTTTTAATTAACTATCCATAGCTAAATTAGGTATGAATGGGGGAAGCTTTTGGATACCAAACTTACACAAAAGGATTGGTTAGACTATCTGAATCGATTGCAAGATAGGGAAAGACAGAAGATTACTTCAAGTGGTTTAAGTAATTGGACGTTGTTTGCGGCTTTGGCTGGACTAGGTTACTGGATACTTCCTGAAATCCCTAAGATACAGCAAAGTATCTTTTTGACACTTTTTGGATACGTTTTTTTTACCAATCTCACTATTTCATTATTTGATATTTTCAACCAATACTATAGAAAAGAAAAGATTCTAAAATATCGCTTTCCAGTTACTGAAATTGATATTAAGGGGACAAAACCTCTTTATTGGACTGAACTCTTAATGCTTGGTGCTGCTTTGGTAGCAAATGTAATAATTATGTTTTATTTTATTCAAAAGGGAAACTTCTTAGTAACATTATACTTCGTTTTCTACATTCTACGATATTTGAATAACTTATTAGGAATGTTAGCAAGTGGGATTGTGGTTTGGAGTGGTAGAACTAAAGAATATTATGAACTTTCGTTAACCGCTTCAAAAAGTCGAGTAGCCAAAATAAATTTAGTGATTTTGAATCCATTTTTACACTTGACTATTAAAATCGCTTTTTTTGTCTATGTTGCTATGAGTTTTACTTTCCAATACGAAAAATTAAAACTTGTGCTAGATGGTTTGGCAATTGTTCTAAGTAGTATTGCTCTTTCAGTTTTTGCTGACAATCTTTATGAAACGCATGAAGATCGCTTGGTTAGAAAATCTGGAGAAAGAAATCATTCAGGATAATTTAAGTCAAGAAGAAATAATTGATAAGTTAAAAAAAGAATTTTTTGGCTTGAGTAATATTGACAATTATTTTTAATATAAAAACAACAAGGTATTTGAAGCAAATTAGGACAAAATAATAACATTTATCAAAGCATCCTGTTAGGTTAGGATGCTTTATTCTATTTAAAAACGAAAGTATAGTACTAGGGGCTTATTGAAAAAAGATAAAGACCCCAATTAAGTGATTTATGGTATAATTTGACTACAAAGTAAGCTGATACTCTAATTAGTATCTTAAAAATAATTAATCTTCAAGGGGAATTACATATGTCTATATTCAACAAACTGTTTGGTCAAAAAAGGACAATCCAAAACCCGATTTTCGTTAAGGATTTCTCAAAAGAGAACCATCAAATGTCTGCTTTAAATGACCTCTTAGATAGGCTTGTAGATGGGGAAAAGAAAGAAACCATCGAGAGAGATATTAAATTTCTAAAATATGGACTTGATGGTGAGAACAACGTCTATTTTGAATTGAAAAATTCGTTCCTGCCAATTTTGTGTCTACATGATATAAGGATTGAGTATGAGGATTATGTTGCACAGCTTGATTTTGTTATCATTTCTAATAAGTTTACTTGTATTTTAGAGACGAAGAAATTAAGCGGCAATATCTCAATTGATCAAGATGGTAACTTTGTCAGGACTATGAAGAACAGATACGGTAAGGAGTATAAGGAAGGCATATATAGCCCTATTACGCAAAATAAAAGGCATGTAGATATACTAAAGCATGTGTTTTCAAAAGAGTTGAAGATCAATAACATGCCTATCCTGTCACTTGTAGTAATGGCAAATCCAAAAACGATAATCAAGAAGTACAAATGTCCAGCAGAAATTGAGAATACGTTTATAAAGTATGACCAGATCAAGGTTACCTTAGAAAAGTATCAGAATGATAAAGCCAATCAGTACGATCTTGCCGAGAAAGATATGTTAGAAATCGCCAATTTACTTGTCAGGTTGAATACTCCTATAGATATGGATTTTGAAGCTAAGTATCAGATTTCAAGTGAAGAGTATTTAAGGAAAGATGAAGAACAGCTACGTGAAGAACTGACAGCTTATAGACTCCAAACTTCAAGAGCAGAGAATGTCAAGGCTTACTACATCTTCAACAACTCTGAAATGGAGGATATGATTGCTAAGTATCCACGAACAGAAGAAGAGTTGTTAGAGGTTAAGGGGTTTGGTAAAGTGAAAATGGAAAAGTATGGAAAGATGATTTTGAACATTTTTAATGGATAATAAAATGAAAATTTGAATTATCCGGATTTACAACCTGTAAGGAGGAAGTAGTATTAATAATGTATATGATTTTATATTAAAAGATTTTCAAAAAACTCTTTTTCCCCTACGTTCTGTTCTTATTATTGCAAAATATCAGTTAGATTCTATTTTGGATTATATTAATGAAGGGATTTTTTCCCAGAATTGGCTGCAAACGATTTTGAGCGAAGATGAATATGAGAAGGTAACGCAAGTAATTAGTAAAAAACAAAAACAAGTAATTAATGAGAACGCTCAATCTTATTTCATGATTCAACCTTGGGTATATGCTTTGAAAGATAAGAAGCACTATAGACAAACATTCCAATTAGACCCTGTATCTCTCATTTTCATATATGACTTTGTTTATCGAAACAGGGCGTATTTTCAAAAGAAAAGTTACTCTAATCGTGAGTGTTTTGGTTACACTTTTAGTGGAGATAATTATAATTCCCAAACAGAAGAGTATAAGAAGTTTATTAAAAAATTACACTCATTAAAAACTCAGTATGAATATATGGGCAAAATAGACATTTCAAACTTCTTTAATAATATTTATCATCATGACGTTGTAAGTTACATCGCTAGGATTATTAATCAGCAGGAATCGGAGAAGATAGGTAAGTTTTTGAGAGAAATCAATGAAGGGCGAAGTACGAGTTGTATGCCGCAAGGATTATTCCCCATGAAAGTTATAGGAAGCAACTTTCTGAGTTTTATTGAGGATTCCAGAGATTTAAAAAGTGATTACATTATACGATTTATGGATGACATTTATTTCTTTTCAGATGATGAGGAGACTATATCCAACGATATATTTAGCGCACAAAAATTATTAGGTGAAAAGGGTCTATGTTTGAACGAAGAGAAGACTCTAATCATAGCAACAGAGATCGAAGAAGAAAATGATATTGAATCAATCAAAATTTCTTTATTAAAAAAGCGTAGGCTAATAATTAATTCATACACTGATGAATTTGATGATGACGATGATGAAGATGACGAGTTTGATGAAGATGATGAATTAACCGATGAAGAGGTCAGCTTTCTAAAAGGTTTATTACACAATGAAAAAAATATTGAGGATGAAGACATTGAACTAATTTTATCTTTATTAATGACTTCTGAATCAGAAACAATTGAACTAACAAGGCTTGTTTTGAATAGTTCACCTCAGTTGACAAAAAATTTATATTACAATATTAAGAGAAATTACATGATGATTTCTGATGCTATTATCAGTGAAATTGAGGAATTTCTAAACAAATCATTCATCACTGAATATCAATTGTTTTGGATAACGAAAATAATAATTGACTTCACTGAGTTAAACGAATCAATCGCCGATTTATTAATCAGAATATATAGGCATCCATCAGCAACCAATATTGTTAAATGCTTGATCTTGGAGGTGCCGGAGAATAGTTATGGTTTTTTAGAAGTGAAGAAAAATGTTGCTCGGGGGCATGCACCAGAACTTATAATAAGTGCTATGGTGGGTTTAATAAGTCATGAAAAGTCAAATAGAAATCAGATTTATAAATACGTAGGTAAGACTAACTCAATGCTTCGAACAATCACTATTGCCCTGTCCTCATTGGAGGTCAACTCCCATGAGAAGTTATTAGAGGATTTGGATGAAAGAAGTATTAACAAGCATAATTATGTGCGGAAAAGGATAAATCAAAACCAAGAGCATATCAACAGTGGAATTGAAGCTGCAAATATTCCAGTAACGTATGCGTTAGGCTCTACACTTGATGATTTATTAACGGGTGTTACATCTGACAGCACTCAGAACATTATAAGTACAACTAATGAGCTTACGAATGCTTCTACGATAACTAATAATCCTTTTGTGAGAGATATTGCACCTATTGATATTGACGATGATGATCTCCCTTTTTAATTTATTGAAATCATAGATTTCAACAGCAACATATATATACAAATATAACACATAATTGACTCTACTGTTTGTGATTTCCAATACTGTCGATATCTTTATTGTAACTTCCATTGATGAAATGACTGAAACTTGGGCGCAGGTAATACTTGAAAATCAAATTTCGATCATAAATTGAAGAACAAGTAAAGGATAGCAATGAAAAGACGGGGCTTTTGGAGGTTAGATTTCAAGGAGTTTATTCCAGATGACTATTCTAGAATCAATAATTGGGATTTCTGGTTTCACTTGAGGAGTAATTTGCATTTAGGGATATTAGTCGGTTTGACAGGTGTGGTTAAATTTGGTAATGTTTTATTAGGGCATTTTTGCCC
Source organism: Paenibacillus sp. OAS669 (assembly GCF_014873645.1). Classification (NCBI taxonomy): domain Bacteria; kingdom Bacillati; phylum Bacillota; class Bacilli; order Caryophanales; family Paenibacillaceae; genus Paenibacillus; species Paenibacillus sp. OAS669. The sequence continues at coordinate 140,467 of NZ_JADBDR010000015.1, read as the reverse complement.
AATAATTTTTGTTTTAGAAGCCAATAAACATTTGGAATTCGGTCTAATCACTACGATATTTTTTTAACACTCAAAATAAGCCGTATACTTACCCAAACCCCACGATACATAAGGCTTCACCAACATCGACAGCATCAGCCACTTGTTCGGATATACGATCAATATATCGAAAGCAAAGCCTACGAACAGTGAGTTTATAGCAATGGTGGCGGATAAGCTGAGAATTGAGCATAAAGTTTCGTGAAAGGATGCCGGTTCTTCGTTTGAGGACGATGAGTGAGGTCAGGTTCCGCTAATTTATCGGATAAAGTAAAGAGGCCTCGTGTCCACAGCAGCATGTTGCGATAAAAATTGGAAAAGTCACCTCCGTCTCATGCGTAGTTATCGGTTATATGCGAGTAAAGGGAAACGGAGGGATCTATTACGCGTAATAACAAACGTCGAATCTTTCGGGATTCGGCGTTTTTATTTTTGATTTTACAATTAGCAGGGGAGATAAAAAAGACCCCGAGAAAATGTCTCTGGGTCTTAAGCATTCTACCGGCTTCTGCGATAACTTTTCAGATAAATCGTTCCGCCAATCAAAACAAAGAGGATGAGGATACCTAATATATGACTGTATAAATAAGCGCTTGATTCCTGAAGCTTGTTCCATAGCGGGGAGGCCAGCCATGTTTGGCTCAGCATCCCCCCGACCAGCGCCATGCCGAAGCCTTCAAACAGGAAGCAAACGAAATTCAAAATCCCCATCCCGGCTCCTGCTTGTTCAGGCTCAAGTGAAGCGGCGGCCGTGTTGGAAACGACCGTCTTGATAAAGGAGAGTCCGCCTAGCGTTGTAATCAGCATCGCTGTCGTTAACCAAGGAGACTGATCTAGCCAAATGGACAGAATAAGAAAGCTAAGCACCATCATGCACAGTCCGGCGGATAGAGTAACACGATTTCCCCAACGATCGACCAGCACGCCTCCCATCATACCGAACAAAATGACCCCTACGGTGCCCGGAAATATAATTCCACTGCCAATTGCTCCCGCCGCTAACTGATGAACGTCCTTCATCATATAAGGAACCATAGCAAGAAAACCGGCCGCCGATCCAAGCAAAATGCCTCCCGATAGCATACTGGCCATAAAGATGCGTTTTCGCAGCAAAGCAGGCTCGATAAATGGCTGTTTGGTGCGGTTGATATGAGAGACGAACCCACCAAGCATCAGAATGCCCAGGACAAGAAAGCTCCAGTGAAAATGAGTCATCCAGAGGGAGAAGCCTGCCGTTCCCATGGCTAGCAGGGCTATTCCGAACCTATCGATTTTATTTTTGGTTACGGGCGCGTCAGAAGGCATTCTTTTATAAAGGAAAGGCAGTACAAGAATGGTCATCATCGGGATGGTGTACAGAAAGGACCAATGAACGTATTCCGTAACCAGACCGCCCGCAACAGGTCCGATGCTCTCACCCAAAGCGACCAGGGAACCGATCATTCCGAATGCTTTGCCGCGATGATCGGAGTGGATATAACGAGTAATAATGACCATAATGAGAGCGGGAACGGCGGAAGCTCCAATGCCTTGGATAAACCGCGCCGCTATCATAGCAGGAAAATAATGATAAGCCAGAAAACCGAACAGCGATCCTCCGAAATAGATCAAAAGTCCAATCGCCAGAAGCTTTTTGATCCCGAAGGAGTCTGATATTTTTCCATATACAGCCGTGCCGATACTAAAGGAAAGCATGAAGGCCGTATTAACCCAATTGGCGGATGCCGCCTGAATACCAAAATACGATGCAATATCCGGCAAGGCAATATTAAATACCGATTCGTTCAATACGCTGAAAAAAGCGAGAAAGCTTAACCAACCAATAGCCAGCTTGGCATTAGGCAGCAATGGTTGAAAAGATTCCGAGTTTTCAATACGATGAGCTTGCTTATTTTGGTCCACCTGAAATATTCCCCTAACTTAGAGGGGGACGCAGTTTATAGGGTCAGTGATGCGAACCCCCTTCGTATTGTACCCTGGCTCTATTCGTGCACTTCATAATAACGCCTCCTTGAAAGAATGAAGCCCATTATAGCATTATTAGACGAAATCGTCTTGGGAAACTATAATTATAATCAACCGTAAACACACTAAAAAAGCACAACGCTGAGCGCTGTGCCGACGTGCTGCTAAAGATCAGGGGCGTATATCGCATTTATTCTTGATGAAATGAATTTGGTTCTCCAAACGATGAATCTGCTCTTGCTGTTCCTTGCTTCCGTCAGCGCTGCTTTGCAAGGAGCTTAATTGCTGTTGAAGCTCTTGAAGATCGGATCCTGCCTTTGTGCAATCGTAATTACTTTCGAGATTATCAATCATGATGGATGCCTCCTAGCGGATTAGTCCTGCTTAGTATGGATTATCCGCGCAGGATTATGCTTGAGCACCTAGGGGATGCAAGTGGAATTGGGATCGCCGACGCGCACAGCGGCGGCAGGAGCTTCTGCAGGCGTCAAGGACGATTCTTCCTCATAGCTTTGCTGGTACCATTGGAACCATCCCTCCGGCAGCTTATCGCTGATAAACTCGCGAAGATGGGGGAAAGCTTGGGCCAAATCATGAATGACTTGTTCGTAGGTGTTGATAACGGATTCAAAATCCAGGCCTACATCATCCATCAGCAATTCCTTCATTGCAAGGTCATTGTCTTGAAAGCTGCGATATCGCAAGCCATCATAAATTTCCGTAATCAGACCATTCTGAACACGAACAATTTTTTGACATATTCTTTGCATGGATCCTACTCCTTGCGCTAAGATAAAGTTCATTATATCATTGAAATTTTGCACAAAATGTAGAATACTGTTGCTAAAATGGAGAAAGGGCACTTTTTTTGGAGGGATAAGATGGAATTTGATTACTGTAATGTGGAACTGGATGAGATGAAGGAACGGCTGTTTATGGAAATTGGATGCAAATTTCAGGATGAGCCGGAGGAGCTCTATGTAATTCAAATGACCGGCGAACCTAGCGGAGCCTTGAAGGAAGTGAGGCTTCTGTTTAATACGATGGATTGCAGATACAGCTTTAAGGAGGACGAGCTAGCGTCGCTGCTGGAGTATGTGCGAGAACAGCTGAGCTCCTCGGAATACGCGGAATGGTTTGAAGCGCTACCCTATTACGGATAAAAGGTGATATCTGCCGTTGTTTTTCCACACATGAAAAAGCATATGCCGTTACCGTACAGAGCATACCATCATTTTACATAGATCCAAGGAAATGGAGACGAGTGTGAAGTCCGGGACTTATAGTCCCCGGGCTTTTTTTTGACCTAAAAGGAGTTAGCCCCACCTGGTGGGGTTATTTAGGTTTTATCCGAAATCAATGTATGAGAATGGCTTTGCCAACGAAAAATAAACGAGAGTAGAAAATTAAGGCGTAACAGGCGCAATGGCCCGAGCATCAGGAAAGCGATGTGCGAAGTAATGGTACTAAGCAAAGCAGAACATATCTTCGATAATCCCATAATGACAGGGATAGTCCGGGTGCATCGAAGCACCAAACAGCTGATTTCCACCCTAGAGCCCGATCGTATCGCTGTTATTTGCCACGATGATCTGGATGACTTGTCAGCGGAAGGCTTGATTGAGGCAGGAGCTCGGGCGGTCATTAATACCGGGCAGACGATGACAGGCACTATTCCTGTCACGGGTCCGCTGATGCTGCTGGAGCACGGGATTCCGATTTTTGAGATGGAGCCGGTGTGGTTTTCGGTGATCAAGGATCATGAGCAGATCGCTATCTCGGGGGATAGCGCAATGTTTGGCGGGCAAAGGGTACCGTGCCGCTCGTTCACAAAAGACAATTGGCTGGAATGTTATCGTCATGCGCAGGAAAGCTATCATGAGCGTCTGGCGGATTTTATTAATAATACATTGGAGTATGCGACCAAAGAAAAAGAGCTTGTGCTAAAGCCTGTATATTGTCCGGAGCTGCAGGTCAAGATGGAAGGACGTCATGCTCTTGTCGTCGTGCGCGGTCACGGGTTCAGACAGGATCTGGCTGCTCTAAAGGAATATATCCGGAGCTACAGACCGGTATTAATAGGGGTAGACGGAGGGGCGGACGCTTTGCTGGAGCAGGGCTATAAGCCGGATCTCATTATTGGCGATATGGATAGCGCGACGGACAAAGCGTTACAATGTGGAGCAGAGCTGCTGGTTCATGCGTATTCCAACGGCTTCGCACCGGGTCTTGCCAGGCTGGAGAAGCTGGGACTGAACGCGATCCGGCTGCCTGCCGGCGGGACTAGTGAAGATATTGCTTTGCTGCTTGCCTACGATCACCAGTGCGAGCGGATTGTGACCGTCGGCGCTCACAGTCATATGTTTGACTTTTTGGAAAAAGGCAGAAAGGGGATGGGCAGCACGGTGCTTGTCCGGATGAAAATAGGGAGCAAGCTGACCGACGCCAAAGGCATTGCGCTGCTGTACGGTCATGAGCGGAATGCGCAATCCCTTGTCAAGCTGTGTAAGCATGCCGCTTATCGCGCAATAAGCCGACTATTATCATGGGTTAAATGAAAGGGGTTGCCCTTATGAAGCCTGCCATATCTGTTGTCGTTCCTGCGCTTAACGAGGAACTGTACATACAGGAAACATTAAGCTCGATCCGAAAAGCATGCAAGCAAGTTATGCATCAGGGACATCGCGTAGAGCTTATAGTCATCGATGATGGAAGCCGCGACAGTACATTTGAGCTTGCGGCGCCTTGGGCGGATTTGATTGTACAGCATCCGCGGCCCTATGGAAAAGGGACGGCCCTTCAAACCGGCTGCAAGATGTCCAAGGGAGAGTTGCTGGTTTTTCTGGACGCGGATTTGGGATCATCAGCAGAATGGTTTCCGTTATTGATTGAGCCCTTGACCCTAGGACAATCGGATATGGTCATCGCCCGGCTGCCTGCCGTTACTCAAAAAAGCGGCTTCGGGATTGTGAAGAGGCTCGCTAAACAAGGGGTATACCTGTTATCGGGGTTTCAGCCTTCCGCGCCCTTGTCCGGCCAACGAGCCATTCATCGTCAAGTTTTGGAGCGAATCGGCAGGCTCTCAGGAGGCTTTGGCGTTGAGGTAGGCCTAACGATTGACGCCGTCAAGCTGGGGTATAGGGTGGAAGAGATGGCTGTTCCTTTTGCTCATCGGGTGTCCGGGAGAAATCTCGGAGGGTGGCTGCATCGGGGCAAGCAGCTGTATGCCGTCAGCGGTACACTGTGGCATCGTTGGAGACAGCCTATATGCTAATGGCGTGGGTCCTCTATTCGCTGCTGCTCTACTTTTTAGGACGAGCCTTAATGCCGGGCTGGATAAGGTTTATGGAGAACCATCGGCTAACGGACTCTAACTATAACGGAGATCGAATCCCTACGGCCGGGGGCCTATTTATCGTTATGATGCTTGTCATTCATTCCCTGGTCATTCAAGGGATTGCGTATGGCAAGCCAACGGCCGGAAGCCAGGGTATAAACTTAGCCTTACCTAACGTCTATACCTTAGGCGCGGTGACAGTCGCCTTTCTCGGTTTCCTTGATGATACCGTCGGGCATAAGACGCCCAAAGGGTTTACAGGGCATTGGGGGCTCTGGAAGGAACATAGGGTGGTCAGTACAGGTACAGTGAAGGCCGGAGGGATAGCAGTAGCCGCGATGCTCTTTGTGCTGCGGGGAGACACTGATTTAAGCGCGCCATGGGGGTGGGTCGCCTTGCAATGGTTATGCATAGTGCTCGCCGCGAACGGCATCAATCTGTTGGATACGAGGCCAGGTAGAGCATTCAAAGGCTTCGGGGCTTTATACCTTCTCGCGACAGCGGTTATGATGCTCAATGATCAGGGGCATCGGCAGGACTTTCTGGTCATGTCTCTGCCTGTGCTTGTGTCTATGGCGCTTCTTCTCGGTGCTGACCTCAAGGGGCAGATCATGCTGGGCGATACGGGCGCTAATCTGCTTGGCTTTGTGCTTGGCTGCTGGATTGTGCAAGCAACCGGCTGGAAGCTCCAGCTTCTGCTGCTGGCGGGGTTCATCCTGCTGCATGCTATCACATGGCGGCATTCCTTATCGAGGTTGATCGATAACCATCGTTGGCTGTCCTGGCTGGACTCGCTTGGGCGAGAGTCTGGCCCCGAAAAAAACTGAGGAGCCTCTCCCGTCTCCAAGGGATGGCTCCTATTGTTTTTTCCGCTTCCTCTTAAACCGTGGGGCGACATAATTGCGCTTGCGGTCTCTGAAAAAAATCCAGCCGCCGATATAGGCCACTCCTGCGAGAAATAAGATGAAACCTAATATAAATTTACCCCATTGAAAGTGGGGGTTCAGCTCGGCCGCTCCAAACTGGTTGAAGAAAGCATCCTTCATTGCCAAAAATCCGTAGGTTGCCATAATACCCGGAATGACCAGCAGCAGAACGGCAATAAACCGATAGAACGTCGCTTTCATGATGTGCTCCTTTTATGTATAGTCCAACCAACATCGCTATGAAAATCCCAACTATTAAAGTACCATAGAATCGTTAACTTTTCATGCATCTTTCTTAAATTGTACTATATTTCTCACACGAATTAGGGTTACAATAAAAGAATCATAGATTTCAGGAGGTACTACATATGACGCAAGCTTTTGACATCGTTGTTCTTGGAGGAGGTACGGGAGGGTATATTGCCGCCATTCGTGCCGCCCAGTTGGGAAAAACGGTAGCAATCGTAGAACGCGATAAGCTGGGAGGCACATGTCTTCATCGCGGTTGTATTCCTAGTAAAGCGCTGTTGCGCAGCGCCGAGGTATATGCAACGATGCGGGAGAGCGAGCGTTTTGGCATAGAGGCGGATTCTGTCCGGCTGAATTTCGCGCGGGTACAAGCCCGTAAGCAAAGCGTCGTCGAGCAGATGCATAAAGGCATTCAATTTCTGATGAAGAAGCATAACATACAAGTTTTCTATGGTAACGGGAGACTGTTGTCCCCGACCATTTTTTCACCCCGCTCCGGCTCCGTTTCGGTAGAACAGGCTGACGGCGATATTTTGACGCTGGTCCCCGAGAAGCTGATTATTGCGACCGGATCGAGACCTCGGAGCCTGCCGGGCCTGGAAATTGACGGACAATTCATTCTGAACAGCGATCAGGCGCTTCAATTGGAAGAGCTTCCTCAATCGATTGTTATCGTAGGCGGAGGCGTCATCGGTGTGGAATGGGCTTCCATGCTGATTGATTTCGGCGTGCAGGTGACCGTTGTAGAATATGCGGAGCGGCTGCTGCCAACAGAAGATAGCGATATCTCCCGGGAGCTTGAGCGTCTGCTTAAGAAAAGAGGAGTTCAAGTTGTGACGGGGGCTAAAGTCTTGGCCGAAACCGTCGAGAAGAAGCCCGGTTCCGTACAGCTTCAGATCGAACGCAAAGGACAGACTGAACAGCTTCAAGCGGATAAGGTAATGGTGTGTGTCGGGCGCCAAGCCAATGTTGAAGATATCGGGCTGCACAATACGGATGTGAAGATTACGAACGGCTTCATAGAAGTCAACGAGCATATGCAAACGGGAGAATCACATATTTATGCGATCGGTGATGTGATCGGCGGTCTTCAGCTTGCCCATGTAGCGGGTCACGAGGGGATTATTGCCGTAGAGCACAGCCTCGGACAACCTGCGCATACGTTCGGAGTACATCAAGTCCCTCGCTGCGTATATACAAGACCGGAAGTCGCATCGATCGGCTGGACAGAGCAGCAAGCGGTTGAACGTGGGCATGAAGTGAAGATCGGCCGCTTCCCGTTCTCTGCCGTCGGCAAGGCAGTGCTGTACGGGGAATCCGACGGATTTGTAAAGGTCATTGCGGATAAAAAGACGAATGATATCTTGGGCGTTCATATGATCGGGGCTCATGTTACCGATTATATTTCGGAGGCGGCGCTGGCTCAGCTGCTCGATGCGACTCCATGGGAGGTCGGCCAGACGATTCATCCGCATCCGACTCTATCAGAGGCTCTGGGAGAAGCTATGCTTGCGGTCGACGGAGGGGCTTTCGGTATCTAATGAAACAGAAATTGTATTCATAAGGGAAACCGATTATAATATACTTATAGGGGCTAGTATTAGTACCTAGTAATAAAAGTTGAATGAAGGGGGTACCACCCATGTCCATCGGCCAACTTATGAGACACCGTAAGCTTGGATTGTCTGACGAGCAGGCAGTTGAAATGTATAAATATATGCAGAAGGCCCGAAAGTTTGACGAGCGAGCCTATCTTTTGCAAAGAGCCGGAAAAATCGGCTTTCATGTATCCGGTATCGGGCAAGAGGTGTCGCAGGTGGCGACTGCGTTTGCCTTAGAGAAAGGAAAGGACTACTTTTTACCTTATTATCGTGATTATGCATTTGTACTGACCGTTGGAATGTCGATGACGGAATTGATGCTGTCTGTTTTTGCCAAGGCGGAAGATCCGAACAGCGGCGGTCGCCAGATGCCGGGACATTTTGGCCATAAAAAGCTGAATATCGTTACGGGCTCCAGTCCGGTGACAACCCAGGTTCCTCATGCGGTAGGGATTGCCCTTGCAGGCAAAATGAAAAAGCAGGATTTCGTAACTTATGTTACCTTCGGGGAAGGCTCCAGCAACCAGGGGGATTTCCATGAGGGCTGCAACTTTGCTGGAGTTCACAAGCTGCCCGTCATTTTCCTGTGTCAAAATAACCAGTACGCTATTTCCGTTCCTTTACATAAACAGGTTTCGGGCAGTATCGCCGAGCGGGCTATCGGATACGGATTTCCGGGAATCAAGGTGGATGGCAACGATGCTCTCGAGGTATACCGGGTCGTGAAAGAAGCCCGTGAGCGTGGAATTCGCGGAGAAGGTCCTACGTTAATCGAATCGGTCATGTACCGATTATCGCCTCATTCCACTTCGGACGACGACATGCTGTATCGGACAAAGGAAGAGGTAGAGGAAAACCGCGCCAAAGACGGCATACCTAGATATAGACAATATTTAACGGACTGCGGCTTGTGGAGCGATGAGCAGGAAGAAGAGCTGCTGGCGGAGCTAAAGAAGGAAATTAACGAAGCGACACAATATGCCGAGCAAGCGCCATACCCGCTGCCTGAAGATACGCTGAAGCACGTGTATGCGGAAGAAGGGGAGGTATAGTTATGGCCGTTATCACTTATTTGGAAGCGATCCGCTCCGCAATGAAGGAAGAGATGGAGCGGGACGACAATGTGTTTGTGCTCGGCGAGGACGTCGGTAAAGGCGGCGTCCTGAACGCCACCAAGGGGCTCCGGGATCAATTCGGCGAGGACCGTGTGCTCGATACCCCACTGGCGGAATCCGTTATCGTCGGTTCGGCCATCGGTGCAGCGATGTACGGCATGAAGCCGATTGCGGAAATCCAGTTCGCCGATTTTATCTTTCCGGCAACGAATCAGATTATTAGCGAAGCGGCCAAAATCCGCTATCGTTCCAATAACGATTGGAGCTGCCCGATCGTCATACGCGCGCCTTACGGAGCTACCAGCGGCGGCGCTTTGTACCATTCCCAATGTCCGGAATCCGTATTTTTCGGCACGCCGGGTCTGAAGATGGTGGCGCCTTCCAATCCTTACGATGCCAAGGGCTTAATGAAAGCGGCTATCCGGGATGAGGACCCCGTCTTGTATTTCGAGCACAAAAAATGCTATCTTGGCGTTACAGGCGAAGTACCAGACGACGAATATATCGTTGAGATCGGCAAAGCGGATGTGAAGCGCCAAGGTACCGACGTAACGGTTATTTCCTATGGCATTACCGTCCAATACGCCCTTCAAGCGGCCGAGCAGCTGGCCAAGGAAGGAATCAGCACGCATATTCTCGATCTGCGCACGATTCAGCCTCTGGACAAAGAGGCCATTCTGGAAGCGGCTGCCAAAACCGGCAAAGTCCTCGTCATTCACGAGGATAATAAAACCGGCGGCGTCGGAGCGGAAGTGTCTGCGATTATTGCCGAGGAGCTGCTGTTTGAGCTGGATGCGCCTATTATGAGATTGTGCGCGCCGGATGTTCCGGCTGTCGGGATGAACCCGAGCATGGAGAAGTTTTTCTTAATTAGCGTAGACAAGATTAAGGCAGCGATCTCTGAGCTGGCTGCATTTTAGTCAACGGCCGAGTCTTAATCAAGCTGAGTTTTGCATGGTGCAGGCTCAGCTTGTCTGTTAAGTTAACCAATGCTTACGAAGTAACTTTTGCCTTTGGCAAAAGTCAGCAAATGCTTTCGAAGTAAGTTTTGCCCAGAGCAAAACTTTTTAGGAGGGACCACTAATGACCTTGAACAGTAAGGAAACCGAAGTAACCGTTCCGCACCTTGCGGAGAGTCTGGTTTCGGCAACGATCGGAAAATGGCTGAAACAGCCGGGAGATTATATAGAGCAGTACGATGTTTTGTGCGAGCTTATTACAGATAAAGTCACAACGGAGATGCCGGCCCCTGTCGGCGGACGTCTGACCAAGCTGCTGGTGGCCGAAGGGCAAACCGCGGCTGTAGGGGAAGCCATCTGCATTATTGAAGAACCATCCGCGGTTCAAGGAAGCGGCTCGGTGCCACAGCAGGATTCGTCCGCTGCAGGCACAGCAGGTCAACCGGCTGCTTCAGCAGGGGGAGAGGAAGGAATGCGTAACCGGTATTCCCCAGCCGTACTGAGGCTTGCCGGCGAGCATGGCATTCGCTTGGAGGATGTGCAGGGCACAGGACTGGGCGGTCGTATCACCCGCAAGGATATCGAAGCTTACGTGGCTTCTGGCATGAAGCGCACGGCCAATGCGAATCCGGCTTCGCAGCCGCAGGCCGCAGCCGCAAAGCCGGAACAGCGGTCGGAGGCCCGCACGGCCGAGGATGTGTTCCTCTCGAGTCCGCCTAAAGGACCTCTTCGTTCTACCGGCATCCACTTGTCCGAGAATCCCCCGCTTCCTCGTATCGAGGTGGAAGGACAGCCTCTGGAAGGAAGAGGCGAGTATTTGGTCGACGTGACGCCGATTCGCAGCGCTATCGCGCGCAATATGCGTCAGAGTGTGACGGAAATTCCTCATGGCTGGATGATGATCGAGGTTGACGTCACGAATATGGTGCTTCTTCGCAACAAGCTGAAGGATGAATTCAAGCGTCAGGAAGGCGTGAATCTAACGTATCTTTCCTTTATGATGAAAGCTGTCGTCAGTGCGATCAAGGATTATCCGATCATGAACTCGGTATGGGCGGTCGACAAGATCATCGTGAAGCGGGACATCAATATATCGCTTGCGGTAGGTACGGAGGATTCGGTATTAACGCCTGTTATTAAGCGCGCCGATCAAAAAAATATCGCCGGGCTGGCGAGGGAAATCGAGGAGCTGTCCCGCAAAACAAGAGCCGGCAAGCTGTCGCTGGACGACATGCAGGGAGGCACCTTCACGGTGAACAATACGGGGTCGTTCGGTTCGATATTGACGCAGCCGATCATCAATTATCCGCAAGCGGCCATTATTACGTTCGAATCGATCGTAAAAAAGCCTGTCGTTATCCAGGATATGATTGCAGTACGCTCCATGGCCAACCTGTGCTTGTCCCTCGATCACCGTATTTTGGACGGCGTCATATGCGGACGCTTCCTGCAGCGTGTTAAGGAAAACATGGAGTCGTACAATCAGGAGACAAAGCTGTACTAAGCTTGCTGCCAGAAAAATCGAAGCGGCTTCGTTAATACTAAAGGAACATATTGACTGTAAATAGCACGGTTGATAAAACCATGCAAATCAGCATAACGTAAATAATAACTTTAAACATCATCTTGTTGCGCATCTTCTTATTCAACTCCTTCTCATGCAATCGAGATAATCATATTTTAACTTAAAGTGTACATAGGAGGAAAGAGATGATTCAGGAAAAGCGATTGGTTGACGAATTTATCGAGCTGGTTAAGGTGGACAGCGAGACCCTGTTCGAGCAGGAGATCAGTGAGGTGCTCAAAAAGAAATTCAGCGCATTGGGTTTGAAGGTAGAAGAGGATGACTCCTCTATCCGCAGCGGACACGGGGCGAATAATTTGTTTTTCACGCTTGCACCTACTTCCGATGCTCCCTTGCCGCGCCTATTATTTACCTCCCATATGGACACGGTAACTCCGGGCAAAGGAATTAAGCCTCAAATTGGAGAGGACGGCATCATCCGCAGCGACGGCACTACCATTCTCGGCAGTGATGATAAGGCGGGATTGGCAGCTATGCTGGAAGCGATTAGAGTGCTGAAGGAGCAGAACATCAAGCACGGTCAAATCCAGTTCGTGATTACGGCAGGAGAGGAATCCGGGCTGAAGGGCTCCAGATGTATGGACCCTAAATGGCTTCAAGCTGATTACGGATATGCGCTTGACTCGAACGGAGAAGTCGGAGCTATTGCGGTAGCCGCGCCTACCCAAGCCAAGATTTATATTTCGTTCTCCGGTCGCTCGGCGCATGCCGGCGTGAATCCGGAGGCAGGCGTCAGCGCCATTACCGTCGCAAGTAAAGCTGTAGCGAGAATGCCGCTCGGACGGATCGACAAGGAGACGACGGCGAACATCGGCCGATTTGCAGGCGGGGTTAACGGTGCAACCAATATTGTGGTAGACCGCGTTGATCTCGAAGGCGAAGCCCGCAGTATCGTACAGGAGAAGCTGGACCGTCAGGTCGAAGCAATGCGTAAAGCCTGCGAGGACGTTGCTGCAGAGATGAATGCCAAGGTTGATTTTAAAAGCGATGTGATCTACCCGGCATTTATGTTCGATGAGGACGCTCCCGTAGTTAAGCTGGCCATGGAAGCCCTGAGGAAAATCGGCTGCACGCCGAGCACGTTCCATTCCGGTGGAGGCAGCGATGCCAACGTATTCAACGGCTTCGGTATACCGACGGTCAACCTTGCGGTCGGTTACCAAAACATCCATACAACCGAAGAGCATATTGCGATTCGTGACATGGTCAAAGTTACCGAGGCGGTAGTGCAAATTATTAAAGAAGCTGCCGAATCGAAATAAAGCGTTTAGGAAAAGACGGTCAATCTCTGATTGGCGGTCTTTTTTTCATAAATTGGTGTAAATGTCTACTGGAGAGTGATACCCTACCTGAGTAAATTGGCGATAGTTCAAGCTCTATTGGTTTTTTCAACACAATTGCCCCACTTTGTAGGATTACTTAAGAAATGTGCGTATAAAAGCTGAACATGAGAAAGGATGTGGTCACATACATTTACTACTACATGGAATTCTCAGGGGAGATGGATTTATTTGATCGAGTGGCAAACAGCGAGGGTAGCGGATATACGTAATACGGAAGAATCAAGCGGCAAGCTTGGTGAAATTACGGTTCAATTCAACAATGGAACCGAAGGTACGGCGGTTTATAACACAGATGAACTTGGCGAAAGGGTGAAGACGGGCGATCAAGTCCTGCTTAATACAACGGCGGTATCGTTAGGTCTTGGTACGGGAGGGGTGCATTTCGTTCATGCAATTCTAGATAAGCAGTACACTCAGGAGAATGCTTCCACGGTTGAAGAGGAGTATTCGGAACCGGGTAGGAAATCCGATTGTAGCTCATTCCCAGATGACAGTTTGGCAAAAGGACATATCATGAAGCTGCGATATACTTCATTGCAAAGATCCGTTCTTGCCGTGGAGGAACCGTCAAGCCCGCATCACGACCTGTTTACCCGCAAGCTGTCTCTGGAAGGGATGCCGGTCCTTGTTGGAGAGCTTCATAGTATGCTTCCCGCCATAATGTGCAGACTGAAACAGAGGATGAACGAAGAGGGGCGAAGGGTGCGCATTGCTTACGTAATGTCCGATAGCGCTTCGCTGCCTATAGCGTTCAGCAAGCATGTCAGACAGCTGAGACAGCTTCAATGGCTGGCAGGCTGCATTACCTTCGGGCAAGCCTATGGCGGGGACCTGGAGGCTGTCAATAAGTATACAGCGCTGCTGGCTGCCAGGCATGTACTTCATGCCGATCTGGCTATCGCCGTTCCCGGTCCTGGAAGCGTAGGGACGAGCACATTGCTCGGGTTCAGCGGGACGGAGGCGGCGGAGCTGCTGAACGCAGCCGGTGCTCTTCATGGAATGCCCATAGCTGTACCGCGGATCAGCTTTGCTGACAAGCGTGAGCGCCACCGCGGCATCAGTCATCATACTCTGACCATTTTGGGAGAGCTTACCCAGATTCGTTCTTTCGTTCCGTTACCGATATTGGATGATGAATGTTCAGGGCACATTCGGCAGCAAGTAATGCTTTCGGAGCTGGCTTTGAAGCATGCCGTGAGCTGGCATATTCCTGTGCCTGAGAAGCAGTGGCAGAACGCCCTTGAAGCATACAGTTTGCCTATTGCCTCGATGGGAAGGGGATTATCCGAGGATCCTGCGTTTTGGTCTGCGGTAGGGGCAGCTGCCGATTTAGCGTGGCATTATTCGTCCCGTCCGTAGGTTGAGTTAATCCGCTATCCAACATAAGGCCGCTTTTCGCCTCATGTTTATACCCTGTCTGTTCGGATAAAAAAGCAAGCAAGCTGACGTCTGTTGTCATTCTAGCCTGCGCTTGCTTTAAATAACGGCGAATCTCCCACACGCGGCCTACCAAACGAATTTGCTGCTCGGATAAATAAGTTTTCATAGAGAAGTCCCTCTTTTCCGGGTAATGTTCCAACTGTTACACCCTATGCGCCGGGAGGACAAGTTATGCTAAACCGAAACTATGAATTTGCACGGTATGATATAATAGATATCGGTCCTGTAGCTAGGACGGCAAGAAATTGAATGGAATGTGGAGGGATTTGCGGATGAGCGAACCGTTTCAAGATAAAAAGTTTGAAGAAGTCACCGTGTCCACCGAGCCGATTTTCCAGGGGAAGGTAATATCCTTGCAGGTGGATACGGTAAGGCTTCCCAATGGGGAGTTAGCCAAGAGGGAGATTGTCAAGCATCCGGGAGCGGTAGCCGTTCTGGCACTGAAGGATGATCGTATGCTCGTTGTGGAGCAATACCGCAAGCCGCTGGAGAAAAGTCAGGTAGAGATCCCTGCAGGCAAGCTGGATCCCGGAGAGGAGCCGCTAGAGGCCGCCCGGAGAGAGCTGGAGGAGGAGACCGGATATAAAGCGGGGACGATCCGGCATATTTGTTCCTTTTACACTTCACCCGGCTTCGCCGATGAAATCCTCCATCTCTATGTCGCCGAAAATTTGACCCGGGGAGAGGTTCACCTAGACGAGGATGAATTTCTGGAATGCGACAGCATTACCTTGGAGCAGGCGAAGCAATATATCCACGATCAGCGGATCAGCGATGCCAAGACGATCACGGCAGTCTATGCATGGCAATCATTTAAGCTGACGGGGTCTTTTTGATGCAAGTACGACCTTTTTACGCTGACCTGCATATACACATTGGACGGACAGAAGAGGGACAGGCCGTAAAAATCAGTGCTGCGAACAATTTGACCTTTTACAATATTGCCCACGAAGCTTCCGAACGTAAAGGAATCGATATTGTCGGCATTATTGACTGCCAGTCTCCCTCGGTTCAGAAGGATATGCTGAACTACCTGGATAAAGGAGAAATGGAGGAGCTGCCGGGCGGCGGAATCCGCTACCAGCAGACGACCATTATTCTTGGCAGTGAAATTGAGGTTCGCGATCCCGGACTCGGTACGGCCCACCTGCTGGCTTACATGCCTACGGTTGCCGTAATGAGAGAATTTACAAGCTGGCTTTCCAGGTATATGAAGAACGTAGGCCTAAGCTCTCAGCGGATCTATGTTACCGCCAGGGAATTACAGCAGGAAGTGCTGGGAAGGGGAGGCCTCTTGGTCCCCGCGCATATTTTCACGCCTCATAAGAGTGTCTACGGCAGCTGCTCAACTCGTATGGAGCATTTGCTTGATTTGGACGGTATTGCGGCGATTGAGCTTGGTCTTAGCGCTGATTCCGAGATGGCGGGATACATTTCGGAGCTGGACCGCTATACGTTCCTGACGAATTCGGATGCCCATTCCCTGGCCAAGATAGGGCGGGAATATAATAAGCTTTTGTTGGCGGAGCCGAGCTTTGAGGAGCTGCGCCAGGCGTTGGCGGGATTGAACGGCCGGGGTGTCGCTGCCAATTACGGGTTGAATCCGCGGCTCGGCAAATATCACCGGACTTATTGCGCCAGCTGCGGGACTATTGCGGACGAAGGGGAAATAAGCGTAGAACGATGCAGGTACTGCGGCAGCCCCAAAATCGTCCGTGGCGTAATGGACCGCATCCTGGAGCTTGCGGACCGGGAAGAAGGGAAGCCCTACGTACCGGACTCGAGGCCTCCGTATTTTTACCAGGTTCCGTTAGAATATATCCCCGGCTTGGGGCCCAAGAAGCTCAACGCCCTTCTAGCGGAGTTCGGCACGGAGATGAATCTTCTGCACCGTGTATCGCCGGAAGAGCTGGAGCGCGCCGCGGGCGAGGAGATCGCCCACTATATTGTCCAAGCCCGTCAGGATAAGCTGAAGCTGCAGGTAGGCGGGGGAGGAAAGTACGGCAAAGTAACCGGAAAGTAGCTTAATGCCGGCCGTACTTCTAAGCTCTACATGTCGTTGCCTGTACATCGATTCGTTGATTTATGGTCATATCTGCCGTTCTCCGATCATATGCTTGTACTAATCGTGCAAGGGGGGATTATGCAGCATGAACCGGAATCGTTCGCTACAGCTCTATATGAAGGAACATTTGCCGCTGTATGTTTTTGTCTTAATTATATTTATCATAGGTGTAGTGTTCGGCGCGGTCATGGTCAATGCGCTTTCTCTGGAGCAAAAGCAAGAGATTATGCGGTATTTGAGCCACTTTTTCTCTACGGTGGACCAGGGAGAGTTTGGCGATGTCCAGCAGTCGTTCCAGCAGTCCTTCAGTCTGCATATCAAGTGGATTCTCATTATCTGGATCTTGGGGATGTCCGTTATCGGACTTCCGCTTATATGGGTGCTCGATTTTTTAAAAGGGGTACTGGTAGGCTTCACGGTTGGTTATCTGGTCGGTCAGCTGTCCTGGAAGGGATTGCTGTTTGCCCTGGTATCAGTCGCTCCGCAGAACTTGATCGTCATCCCGGCGATCATCATATGCAGCGTGACAGCCATGGCCTTTTCCATTCATATGGTCAAACACCGGTTTATGACGCGGAGAGGCGCATTCTATGAACCGTTCATGCGATATTCGGCAACGATCTTGCTATCGGGCGTGCTGCTGGCCGGTGTAGCACTGTTTGAGGCCTACGTATCGCCTGTCATGATGAAGTGGGTTACGCCGATGCTTATGACGATGTCGTTTTAAATGTTTGACTTTCCGGGCACCCTCAACCTATAATGAAAGAATGAAGCCCAGCAGAAGCTGAAGCTCTTGCCGCACCATTCTGGGCGCAGACTTACGCAGCAGGTTTTGCTTTCGCAAAACCCGTAGGGGGAGTAGCATGGAATCTCGCATTGATAAAATTAAACAACAGCTGCAGTCACAGGGCTACAAACTAACTCCTCAACGGGAAGCTACAGTCCGTGTGCTGCTTGAAAACGAAGAAGACCATTTAAGCGCGGAAGATGTATTTATGCTTGTGAAGGACAAAGCTCCGGAAATCGGTCTGGCGACGGTTTATCGGACGCTGGAGCTGCTCACCGAGCTTCATGTCGTGGAGAAGATGAATTTCGGGGACGGCGTTGCCCGTTACGATCTGCGCAATGACAGCACTCATCATCATCATCATCATTTAATCTGCGTGCAATGCGGCGCCGTCGATGAGATTATGGAGGATTGGCTGGGTCCGCTGGAGGAACGGCTTGAGAAGGAATACCGTTTTCAGGTGTTGGACCACCGTCTTGATTTTCAGGGGATTTGCCATCGATGTATTGATAAGACGGACAAAACTAAAAATTAAAATGACGAAGCCTTCTGCTTGGATTTCCAAGCGGGAGGTTTTTTACTTTGTTAAGACCGTCTCAACTTACTTCAATTCAGGGACTGGAATGATCTCCAAGGAGATCTATGTATTCATGGAATGAGAAAAGGGGCGTCCCTTCGTCATCTATCATGACTTTGAGACAACCCCGTGGGACGGTTATATCTTTTTGCCTAATACGTGATCCAATGGAATAAAGCCGATATTTCTGCTGTCCTTACTATTGTTCCGGTTGTCTCCCATGACAAAGATATGATCCGGCGGAACGGTCAGCTTCTCGCTGCTGGAGTAGTTCATCGTTTCATTGAGATAAGGCTCATTCAGAGGCTCCCCGTTTCGGTATACCTGATGGTTCTTGAATTCCAGAACATCTCCCGGCTTGCCGATGACTCGTTTTACATAAATAATCTGGTTATCTGCACCGTGGGTAAACAAGGAAATCAGCGGATGCTCTGCCAAATCGTCTGCAAAGGTTCTTTCGCGGTCCACTCGGCTGTCCAGAATGACAATGTCGCCATACTGGGGTTCAAGATGGAACGTATGCGATAGTTTCGAGATAAAAATGCGCTGCTGATCATGAAGCGTCGGATCCATGGAGTGTCCCATAACCTTGGTCGGCTGAATAATAAAGATGCCGATCAATAGGGCGCAGCCAATTGCCGCTCCAATGGAGCCTGCCCAGCTTCGAATCTCAGCTCCTAATTTTTTCATTCGGGTTCCCCTTCCCCAATATCATTTGCTGAATAAAGTATATCATGAGAATGCGATAAGTTCCAAAGTTGAAAAATGGGTCATTAGGATAGGTCAGTGTAGGTTTCTGACGCGACAGAGAAGGAGAAACGGTTAAGGTAGAGCAATAACGGGGAAATTAAGGGCATCCTGTCACAGCATATGGAAGGAGAGGTCGACGGTATGAGTCGTGCATGTACGATTGGGGTTCCTAAAGAAATCAAAAACAATGAGAACCGTGTCGCTATAACTCCGGGAGGCGTGGGCTTGCTTAGCCAATTGGGCCATAAAATAGTGATAGAAAGCGGAGCGGGTGCAGGCAGCGGCTTTGCGGATCAGGATTACGTCAAGGAAGGGGCCATCCTGCTGGAGCAAGCGGCTGACGTATGGTCGCAGGCCGATATGATTATGAAGGTCAAGGAGCCGCTGCCGGAGGAATACGGATATTTTCGGGAAGGCTTGACTTTGTTCACCTACCTCCATCTGGCTGCCGCGCCTGATTTGACTGAAGCGCTGCTTGACAAGCAAGTAACCGGCATCGCCTATGAGACCATCCAGCTATCTAATGGGAGCCTGCCCCTTCTTACTCCAATGAGCGAGGTTGCAGGGAGAATGTCCGTTCAGGTCGGCGCGCAATTTTTGGAAAAGTTTTATGGCGGAAGGGGAATTCTGCTCGGTGGCGTTCCTGGAGTACCGCCTGCGGATGTGGTAATCCTGGGAGGCGGTATTGTCGGGACGAATGCAGCCAAAATGGCACTGGGTCTGGGAGCTAACGTAGTGATCATAGACCGAAACGCCGAGCGTCTCCGTTATCTGGACGATGTGTTTCACGGGAGAATACGAACCTTAATGTCCAATCCCCATCATATTGCCAGTGCGGTTCAAAAGGCGGACCTTCTGATCGGTGCTGTACTGATCCCGGGAGCCAAGGCGCCGAAGCTTGTTACGGAGGAAATGGTCAAGCAAATGAAGCTCGGCTCCGTCATTGTCGATGTTGCGGTCGATCAAGGCGGCACCATAGCTACGGTTGATCGTGTAACGACCCATAGCGATCCGGTTTACGTGAAGCATGGCGTTATTCATTATGCGGTAGCGAATATGCCGGGGGCGGTTCCCCGCACCTCCACGTTGGCTCTTACGAATGTGACCCTATCCTATGCGGCCGAGCTCGCCGGCAAGGAGCTTTCCCAAATCATCAAGGACCATCAAGAGCTTAAGCTCGGAGTGAATACGTATCAGGGACAAATTACGCATCCGGCCGTTGCCGCGGCGGTGGGAAAACCATATGTCGACCTGGATTCGCTGCTTCCGCGTTCTTAAGCAACCGAACATAAAAAGGCGAAAGGGATCATAGTCTATCCTAAGAGGGGAGGTACAGGCTATGATCTTTTCTTTACGCAAATGGGTAGGGCGTCTAAAATTCCTGTTAGTCTTCGCTTTGTTCTCTTATGCGATGTATCATATGCTGCTGGCGATTACCCAATGGATCGAGCCGACCCAGCGATATAAGGAGCCGACAGGGAGAGCGGTCAAAGTATTCCAGAATCATGTCATGATGACAGAGCAGGGGCCGATGAGCGAACGGTTGAAGCTCTTTTACTGGATTGGAGAATAACGATTTGAGCAAAAAGCAGGATTATCCTTTTTCATGTTGAATTTAGTAACGGATTGGACGACAAGCGTCCATCGCGGGGACTGACATAGAAAGGGAAATCAGCATGAAAAAGGAACTGGACTCGTTTATTCACTATTTGTCCGTCGAGCGGCAATTGGCGAAGAACACGCTGGACTCATATGAAAGAGATATTATCCAGTATCTTGATTTCTTGGAGAATCAGGATATTGCTGCATTAAAGGATACCAAAAAAATACATATATCGAGTTATATGATGCACCTGAAGCGAATGGGACGAGCTGCCGCTACACAATCCCGGAGCCTGGTGTCTATTCGGGCCTTCTATCAATATCTGGTCAGGGAGCATCGAATGGACCATGATCCGACCATGCTTATGGAAATGCCTAAGCTGGAAAAGCGGGTTCCCAGCGTATTGACCATCGAGGAAGTGGAGTCGCTGCTGGATGCCCCTCAAACGGAAGTGCCTAATGGATTGAGGGACAAGGCGATGCTGGAAATATTGTATGCTACGGGGATTCGCGTATCGGAATTGATCTCGATTGACGTAGAGAACGTGAATCTGGAGATGGGATTTCTTCGTTGCATCGGAAAAGCGTCCAAGGAACGCATTATCCCTCTCGGGGCTATTGCTTCGGAATATGTCGGGCACTACATCACGGCGGCCCGGCCAAAAATGCTGAAGCAGTCTCAATCCGAGCAGGCTTTGTTCTTGAATCATCTCGGCACAAGAATGACGAGACAAGGGTTCTGGAAAATCATCAAGAGGTATGCAGCAGAGACGCAGATCATGAAGGAGATCACGCCGCATACACTGCGCCACTCCTTTGCCGCTCATTTGCTTGAGAACGGGGCGGATCTGCGGTCGGTGCAGGAAATGCTCGGACATGCCGATATTTCGACGACGCAAATCTATACCCAGGTAGCCCGCGGCAAAATGAAGGACGTGTATGACAACGCTCATCCGAGGGCGAAAAAGGCGCTGGCAGACCGGCCATGATGCATGAAAGCTTGCTTAAGGTACAAGCAGGCTTTTTTTGCAAACGAATGAAGGATTTGCGATAATAGCATCAGACTTGAGGATGAACAGGAGGTGTACCGCTTGAAATTTCAACGTATATGTTTGATTGTTCTTGATAGTGTAGGCATTGGCGAGCTGCCTGACGCGCCTTCCTTCGGCGATACCGGTTCCCATACGTTGGGACATATTGCGGAGAAGAACCCTTCGTTTGCTCTGCCGCATCTCGAGCAGTACGGGCTTGGCAACATTGCCCCGCTTAAAGGCATTTCGCCGGTAGAGAAGCCGCTCGCTTCCTACGGCAAGATGGCCGAGGTCTCTGTAGGCAAAGATACGATGACGGGCCACTGGGAAATTATGGGACTCAAGGTAAGCATCCCGTTTAACGTGTTCCCGGACGGTTTTCCGAAAGAATTAATCGAACGGTTCGAGCAGGAGACCGGACGCAAGGTGCTGGGCAACAAGCCGGCTTCGGGTACGGAAATCTTGGACGAGCTTGGCGAAGAACAGATGAAGACAGGCTCGTGGATTGTTTATACCTCAGCGGACAGCGTGTTTCAATTGGCCGCACATGAAGACATTATTCCGTTGGAGGAGCTGTACCGGGCATGCGAGATTGCCCGCAAGCTGACGCTTGAAGACCCGTATGCGGTAGGACGGGTAATCGCGAGACCTTATGTCGGACAACCCGGCGCATTCAAGCGAACGCCGAACCGTCACGATTACGCGGTGAAGCCTCCCGAGCCAACGGTTATGAACTATTTGAAGGACGCAGGACTAGATTGTATTGCCGTAGGGAAAATCAACGACATTTATTCCGGCGAAGGCGTTACCGAAGCGCGTTCTACCAAAAGCAATCTGGACGGCATTCAGGCGACCATTGAATACATGAAGAAGCCTTTCAACGGGCTCTTGTTTACGAACCTCGTTGATTTCGATTCCTTGTATGGTCATCGCCGCGACCCGCAGGGCTACGCCCGGGCATTGGAGGAATTCGATGCATGGCTCCCGAAGCTGCAGGAGTGCATCGGTCCGGACGACCTGCTAATTTTGACGGCAGATCACGGTAACGACCCGATTCATCACGGAACGGACCATACACGGGAATACGTGCCTTTGCTGGTCTATAGTCCGAGCTTGAACAACCAAGGCTCCTTAGGTGTGAGAACCACCTTCGCCGACGTCGGGGCCACGATTGCCGATAATTTCGGTATGAAATCGACAGGCAACGGGAACAGCTTTTTACAGCAATTATCCTAATAATCTCAGGAAGAGGGTCAAACGATGGAAGATCAATCGATACTTGTGAAAATTCAAGAGGCAGCTGCATACATACGAAGCCAATATGCGACAGCACCGAGCATCGGACTCATTCTCGGCTCCGGGCTTGGCGTGATTGCCGATCTGGTTGAGAACGCTACAGTGATTTCTTACAGCGATATTCCGCATTTTCCAGTGTCCACTGTAGAAGGACATGCAGGCGAATTGCTGCTGGGCACGATCCAAGGCAAGCATGTGCTATTGATGAAGGGCCGGTTCCATATGTACGAAGGATATGGAGTGGAGGTCGTATCCTTCCCGGTACGCGTCATGAAGGAACTGGGTGTGAAGACCCTGGTTGTTACCAACGCGGCGGGCGGGATCAATACGTCCTATGAAGTCGGCGATTTGATGCTTATCAAGGACCACATCAATTTCACCTTCCGCAATCCGCTTATCGGACCTAACCATAACGAGTTGGGGGTAAGATTCCAGGATATGTCGGAAGCTTATAACCGTCAATTGCGCCAAATAGCCAAAGAGGTGGCCGCCGAGCAAGGCGTTAAGCTTCAGGAAGGCGTCTATATCGGCTTGCTGGGCCCATCCTATGAGACTCCGGCGGAAATCCGCATGATGCGCACACTGGGCGCCGATGCTGTAGGGATGTCTACCGTAGCGGAGGTCATCGTTGCCCGCCATGCTGGCATTGAAGTGCTGGGCTTCTCCTGCATAAGCAATATGGCGGCCGGAATTCTTGATCAACCGTTATCCCATGAAGAAGTGATGGAAACAACGGAACGCGTGAAGCCGAAGTTCCTGCAATTGATTCTGGGTATCGTAGGCAAGCTGGACTAGGCTCAACCAGCATTTCAGCTTGTACGCTGTGCCGGTGCCCGAAGGAATGCCTTCAACCTCATCGAGTATGAGATGAAGGCATGTCCTTGCAGCACCTGCAAGGCTGATGATAGCCGGACATCGCTTTTTCCTCTAAAAAACCTCGATAGAACCCTGAGTGTACCGAAGCTGTAACCCTTCCTTATTCGTCTCCCTTTGCACCAATTGCTGAAGATAGGAAAGCAGCTGCGGCCGCAGCTCCTTGCGCTGCAAGCCGATTTCCGCGATCGCTTTCATATAGCCCAATTTGTCGCCGATATCATAACGGTTCGCCGCCACATCCAAGGCTAGCAGCTGCTCTTGCTTGCAAGCCACGCGAAGCGCATCCGTCAGCTGATATTCATTTCCTGCGCCTCGTTCGATGCTTTCAAGATAGGAGAAGATGGACGGCTTTAATATATATCTCCCCATAATGGCAATATGGGAAGGGGCTGAGCCGGGATCTGGCTTTTCTACCAGATCGCCTACTTCATACACCTGCCGATGCTGCTTGGCAGGCGCGATAATGCCGTATTTATTGACCTCGGACCGATCCACCTGCTGCACGCCGACGACCTGTGCATCGAATGCCTCGTATACATGAATCATCTGCTGCAGGGCAGGTGTATCGGACACCATAATATCGTCCCCTAACAGTACAGCGAACGGTTCATCGCCAATAAATTGCTGCGCGCAAAGAATAGCGTGTCCTAATCCCAGCGGCTCTTTTTGCCGGATATAGTGAATACTCGCCATCTCCGAAATGCGCTGCACCTCGTTAAGCAAGTCCAGCTTCCCTTTTTGCTGCAGCGTTTGCTCCAATTCGAAGGATTTGTCGAAGTGGTCCTCGATTGACTTTTTATTGCGCCCCGTCACGATAATGATGCTTTCAATGCCGGATTGGACCGCTTCCTCCACGATATATTGAATCGCAGGCTTATCCACAATCGGAAGCATTTCTTTGGGCTGTGCTTTCGTTGCCGGGAGAAACCGGGTGCCGAGACCGGCGGCAGGAATAACGGCTTTTCTGATTTTCATAACATTTCCTCCTTGTTTTCTCTGGTAAATCGAAATACCCATAGACGGCTGCCGGCAAAATTGATGAAAGCACCGGCAAAAGCGGAGATGAGCTTGCTTACCGGAAGCGACAGGCCTGCCTCCGTGTACAGAAGTGACAGCACCCAGGAAGTAAAGAGCAGGACGACGATATTAAGCAATAGAAATTTGGTGAATTCTCCTTTATCCGCCTTGCCTTTCCGCTGGAAGGTCCAGGAACGGTTGAAGGTGTAGCTGTTCAGCACACCGCATAGGAACGAGACGCACTGGGCGATCAAATAATGAGCGCCGAAGCAGCTGAGCACAGCAAAGACGGACAAATCAATGCCGGAATTCATCAAGCCGACGATGCTGAATTTGACCAGGCGCTGAATCGGCTTACTCATAGCCGGCACCGGTTCGTTGGCTGCGATGGCGGTCCTTTTTGGCCAGGCCATAGCTTTCGCGAATAATATACAAGGGACGGCCTTTGGTTTCGTCGTAGATCCGGCCGATATATTCGCCGACGATTCCCAGCATGATGAGAATAAACCCGTTAAACAAGAGCTGAATAATCGTAATGGATGTCCAGCCGGGGAGGGTCGCGTCGGTAAACAGCTTGGCATACAGCACGTACAGCATATAGATGAAGCCGGAGAAGGAGAAGAGAAATCCCAGATAACCGGCTAATTTTAAAGGCTTATGGGAAAATGACGTCATGCCGTCCAGACTTAGCTTGAGCATTTTTTTCAGCGGGTAGTGGGATTCTCCGGCAAGCCGTTCATCGCGTTCATATTCTATGGCGGTCTGGTGAAAGCCGACCCAGCTGACCAGCCCCCGTACGAACCGGTTGCCCTCGGGAATTCGCTTCATCTCTTCACAGACTCGGCGGTCCATCAGCCGGAAGTCGCCGGTATCAATGGGGATGGAGATGTCCGTTGCTGCACTAAGCAGTCTGTAGAACAGGCGTGCCGTCTGTCTCTTAAACACCGTTTCACCTTTACGTCTCGTACGTTTAGCATAGACGACATCGTAGCCTTCCTTCCATTTGGAAATCATTTGCGGTATCAGCTCCGGAGGATCCTGCAAGTCCGCATCAATGATGACGACGGCATCCCCGGAGGCGTAGTCCATTCCTGCTGTAATGGCAATTTGATGTCCGAAATTTCTGGAAAAATCGATCAGCTTGACCGAAGGGTCGAACCGGCTGTAATCCAGCAGGATGGAGGCCGTCTGATCACGGCTTCCGTCATTGACGAACAGAAGCTCGTAGGTTTCTTTGGTCCGGTTCATGACCGTTTTGAGCCGCCGGTAGGTCTCGTGGATGACGGCTTCTTCGTTATATACAGGGATAATGATGGTATATCGAATGGGGCTATCCATACCATTCTTCCTCCTTATCATCCGTTTACGTTGATTTCATACAAGGTTAAGCTGCTGCTTCTGCTGAAGGATTGAGTATCTGTGTCAGATGAGGCGCCTGTTTGCCATTCGGATGAAGGTACCACCTGACTATTGTCCTTAATCCATTGGAGCACCTCCGAGCTGCCTCCTTGGCCGCCCGGGCCTCCTCCAAATCCGCCTCCAGACGGCAGTAAAAAGTATTTGATTTGCTTGTCGGCAACCATTTGCTTCAATCGGTCTACCGTCATGATGGGGTCAGAGCCGCTATAGCCGCCCATAGCCATGACTGCTTTACCGGATTCGATAATATAAGGCGCTGCTGTAGTTGCGTTAGTTGTGCCGAACAGGAAGGTCTCTCCGGTATTATGACGGGTCACGTAGGACAATAGACCAGCATTGATCTGATCGTCTCCTCCCATCGGCATTCCTCCACGGCCGACTCCCGATGCTTGCGGTCCTGCTTCCGGAAGCTTGCTGTTTTGTCCGTATAGAATCGGTGTCGCCGTCCAGTACAAGGGTGCGGCAAGCAGGATGAGCAGACTGGCCAGCGCAGCGTAATAAGAGTAAGACTTGCGCTGCTGTCTTATCAGCACGAGGACCAGGGTTGCAGCCAAGCCCGCTGTCCCGACCCCATATAACCACGCTGCATGGATGGAGCGGATATTCTCGTACAGTATAACGACCTCCAGGGCTGTAGTGGCCAGCACGGAAGCGGGAAGAAGCCATGAAGTCCAGCCCGATTTGGCTTTATACAGGTTCCATAAGGCAATCCATCCGGCTCCCGTTAGAGCCGCAATCGGAGGAGCCAGCATAATGAGATAATATTGATGGAAAAATCCGGCGATACTGAAAAAAATCATTCCTGGAATAAGCCACGCCAGCCAAAAGATCGTTTCTTTATGCCGAGGTGTCAAACCGCTTTTTCTTCGGATGCTTCCGAGCAGCCCTACGCAGCCTATGGCGGCTAAAGGAATAAGCCAGCTGATTTGCCCGGACAGTCCGGACTGGAATAGGCGAAGCGGACCCGGGCTGCCGGTTCCAAACATGCCTCCGCCGCCAGGTCCGCCGCCTCCCATAGGACCTCCATCCCCCATAGATCCTCCAGATCGTAGCCTGCCGCCGCCGTCACCCGAACTCGGCATCTGACCGCGATTCCCGTTTCCATCCCGCATCATGCCACCAGGTTGATTCTGGTTAGTAGCACTGTTGGAGTCGTCCATCCGATTCGGTGACTGCGATACATTGGAGCCGGCCTCCGGCTGGTTCGGTGTTATAGCAGCTGAACCTTCAGCTTCCGTTTGTCCTGGAACCGAAGGATTGGCAAACCGGCTGCCGGATTGCTGCTCAGGCTGTTCAAGCAGGCTTCGATCTTGAGCGGCATTGCTGGGCCCGGTGCTGCCCCGATTTTTTCCGGTCAGCCTTTGAATCCCGTTATAGCCAAAAGCAAGCTCCAGCACGGAATTGGTTTGGCTGCTGCCGATGTAAGGCCGGTCTTCCTTAGGAATCGAGTCGACGATTACAGGCCATGACAAGGACACGAGAAGCAGGGCAGCCGCTGCTCCCGCCAATAGGGCTGCCTTCTTTTTCCACTTCACTTTGAAGGCAAGCAAATAAAACAGGCCGAAGGCTGGAACCACCATATAGGCTTGCATCATTTTCATGTTAAAGCCGATACCGATCACGGCAAATGCGGCCAAGAGCCACCAGGCCTGCTGTCTTCTGACGGCACGGAACAGCATCCAGGCAGCGACAAGCAGTGTAAAGACGAGCAGGCTGTCGACGTTATTGGTTCTGGCGACCGCCGTTGCAACAGGGGTGCAGGCCATAACCAGAGCGCTTATGCGTGCGGCACCCCTTCCGAAGCTGGGCTTTACCAGGCAGTACACGAGGAGTACCGAGCCTACGCCTGCCAAAGCCTGAGGAAGAATAACGCTCCAGCCGTGCAGACCGAATAGAGCTGCGCTTAACGTCTGAATCCAGAACGTAACCGGAGGTTTATCTACCGTTACATAGCCCGCCGGGTCAAATGAGGCGTAAAAGAAATTGTGAAAGCTTTGCAGCATGCTCTGCACGGCTGAGGTGTAATAGGCGTTAACATACTTTTCTTTCCAAGTAT
This sequence comes from Paenibacillus sp. OAS669, assembly GCF_014873645.1. Classification (NCBI taxonomy): domain Bacteria; kingdom Bacillati; phylum Bacillota; class Bacilli; order Caryophanales; family Paenibacillaceae; genus Paenibacillus; species Paenibacillus sp. OAS669. The sequence goes on along the minus strand of NZ_JADBDR010000015.1, from coordinate 112,432 downwards.
TGAAAATATTCAGGAAAGCGGGTAATGCGGCTATGAGAAGAAGGACCGCATCGATATGTTGAAATCGAGTCCGAGGCTGCTTCATTTGTCCATGTTCACTCCCGTTCCTTTATGGCTGTTATCAAGTGATGAGCTTAGCTTGGGATCATTATGTACCTGCAACCTTAATTGAACGTGAGAGTCCGCTGAATATTTGCTGAGTGGTGCGGGCTCCAGGAAGCGCTTATAATGAAATCATTCTTGATTTTCAGCGGACGTTCAGCTTGCGTTCAGATCGTTTTCAGATCGAAGCCGGATAATAGGAGTGCACAAAGGATAAAATGGTGTACAATGGAATCCGGAGGGATCAGAGAATGAATCAGCTAAAAGGAATCAAAATATTGCTCGTTGATGACGAGCCTAATATACTTCAATTTTTGGAGCTGGGACTTACGAATGAAGGCTTCGAGGTTGAAACCGCTCAGGACGGCTTTGCGGCGATCACCGCAGCAAGGCAATTTCAACCGCATATCGCCATCCTCGATGTCATGATGCCCGGCATGGACGGCTTCGAGGTATGCCGGATGCTGAAGAAAACCGAGAATATTGCGGTGATCATGCTGACGGCGAAGGAGGAGGTAGAAGACCGGGTCAAGGGGCTCACGCTTGGTGCGGACGATTACATGTCGAAGCCCTTCAGCTTCGAGGAGCTGCTGGCGCGCATTCATGCCAGGATTCGCAATCATTTTCCGAATTTGCTCGGGGAGGTCGCGATCGGTCCGTTCCGCATCGACGACCGTCGCAAGGAGATCAGCTATGAGAATCGGGTACTGGAGCTATCGCCGACCGAGTATGAGCTTCTTTCCTTTCTTGTCATTAATCACGGGCTGGTGCTCAGCAAAAGTAAAATATTGGACAAGGTATGGGGCTATGATTTCGGCGGGGAAGAAAATATTGTGGAAGTGTATATCCGTTCCTTGAGAGACAAATTGAACGATAAGGAGCATCGGTTGATTCGTACGCTGCGGGGTGCCGGATATCGGGTGGATCTGTCATGAAACGTAACGTTCTAAGACGGCTGGCCCGATTATTCGCGCCCCGTTCTTTGCGATATCAGCTTCTTTCCCGCTCCTTGTTGATATTGGCAGGGCTGCTGCTGCTTATCGGAATTTTCCAATATTTGTTTATGCAGCAATTCGTGTATAAAAATAAGGCGGAGAGCATTCAAAGCCAGATAATGACGATCCCGCGGGAAGCTTGGTCGAATATGAACAAAGAGATGCAGGGGCCAAGAAAGGATCCGCCGATGCGCCTGCTGTTCTTTTCTCCGGATTCCTCGGTTGCTTTTATCGATACGGAAGGCAATTATAAGCTGATCGTTGACCCACCCGAAACGGGGGCGACGGTGAAGCTTTCCCAGCAGGAATATCAGGAAGCTATGGGTTCCAAGCATTGGATTAACTATAAGATCGTCAACGACGAGAACGGAGTCGAGCAGCTTGTCGTTCTGCAGCCGATTGTCAACCGGGGCAAGCTTATCGGTCTCGCTCAAGTCAATACGGGAACGGCTCCGCTGAAGGATGTGCTGCTGCTGCAGCTGGTGACCTTTATAGGCCTATCCTTCCTGGCCCTCGTGTTCGGCTTGCTCACCTTCCTGCCGGTGCTCAAGCGGACATTGGTTCCGCTATCCAAAATGGTAGGTACAGTGGAAAAGATCGATGCAGGCAATCTGGACGAACGGCTTCCGAGTCGGCAAAACCAGCTGGAAATCGACCGGCTGTCCATTTCCTTTAACCGGATGCTTGAACGGCTGGAGGCTTCGTTTGAGGCGGAGAAGGAGGCCAAGGAACGGATGCGGAGGTTTATTGCGGATGCGTCGCATGAGCTCCGTACACCGTTAACGTCCATCCACGGATTTCTCGAAATCCTGCTTCGCGGGGCCATCCATCAGCCTGAGCAGCTGCATAAGGCGTTGAAGAGCATGTATTCCGAATCGGAGCGTATCAACAAGCTGGTGCAGGATCTGCTGCTGCTGGCGCGGCTGGATCGCACACCGACATCGGAGATGGAGGAGGGGCAACTGGACGAGGTGGTTCTGAGCATGGAGCCCCAGCTTCGTCTGCTTGCGGGGGATAGAGAGGTCACATTGCATGTAGAGCCTGAAACGTCATGCATGTTTGATCAGGACAAAATGAAGCAGATCATCTTGAACTTGTTTCATAATGCCGTTCAGCACACAAATGCCGATACGGGTCATATAACCATCAGCCTGGCCCGTGCGGGTCAAGGGGTGCGGCTCTCTATAGGAGATAACGGCTCAGGCATTCCGGAGGAACATCTTCCTCATTTGTTCGATCGCTTCTACCGCGTCGATACGTCCCGGGCACGCAAATATGGGGGAGCAGGGCTTGGATTATCCATCACCAAGACGATTGTTGATATGCATGGAGGGACGATCCAGGTCGAGAGTGAAGAAGGACGGGGAAGCACATTCCATGTCTGGATACCCGAGCATCAGTCTGCTGTAGAATCTTCAGACCATCACGAATAAGACTGCCGGTCGACGGTTTGCTTGAACAAAGCGAAACGTCGGCGGCAGTCTTTTTTGACGTATTGTTGCTCAGTGTTAACGTTTGTTCGATTTTTTCGAGCCTTTATCGCTGGTTCGGGTCGTTGTGTTTTGGTTTGCATGACCTTGCTGCTTATCGGACATCCTCGTCACCTCCCAAGCCTGTCTCCTGTAATGGACAAGCTTTTTTAGTATGACATGCCTCTCATGAGCATATACATGGTTGTATCACAGGGCCAAATTCGGTTTTCACGGATTTAGACCTATGAGAAATAGTTCTTTCGTGCTATAATCTAGGCACAAAGTACTTACATACAAGGTTAGGAAGTGGCGGCGATGAGTATTTTGGCGGTGGCCAATTGTCCGGGATGCGGGAGAGTGTTCCAAAGAAACCTGCGCAACATGTGTATGGACTGCATCAAGTCTATTGACGATGAGTTCGAAGCCTGTTACCGTTTTATGCTATATAACCGTAGAGCTACGACTGAACAATTAAGACAAGCTACAGGTGTCAGCCAGCAGCGTATCACGCAGTGGATGAAAGACCATCGGCTATCGGTTGCCGATTTTCCTAATCTGACCTATTCCTGCAACAGCTGCGGAGCTCCGATCCGCCAGCATCACTTATGCTTGCCATGCAGCAGCAGATTGACTCGCGACATCCGGGAGCTCCACGCCCAGGAGGCGAAGAAAATAGATCCAGGCATCGGCTTTTACAGCAGAGACAGGGTTCGGGCAAGAAGCAAATAAGATAGAGGAAAGCCTTGCTCCAACGGCATTTGGAGGGGCTTTTTGTTTTTGCATAAACTTGTGTTAGAATATCTGGTGAAACGGAAATGTGATAAATTGTCACAAATTTTTCACCGGATTCCCTCGAAAAGGAATAGGTAAAGCACGTTTCATTATGTACAATAAGGCTATACGTCTGTTGGTAAAACTGTAAGGGGGATATTTCCAAATGCAAAAGTGGATCATGTTTACTTTATTTATTGTAGCCTGCCTTCTGGGTGCAGGAGTGCTGTTCCAAAACATTTCGGAGCGTCAAGCGGAAATGGCAGCGGAAGCGAAAGCCGGACCCCAGTTGAAATTCGTGGCTTCGAACTATCAGTTCGATAAGCCTGAATATACAGTCAAAGCTGGCGAAAAGGTGACCGTTTCTCTGATGAACAAAGAAGGTCTTCATGCGTTGGAAATCGTAGGATTGAACGTGAAGCTGGACAATAACACGAAATCCGCTGATGTTACGTTTGACAAACCAGGCACTTACGAAGTACACTGCGTGCTTCCTTGCGGTCCTGGACATGCTGACATGAAAACCAAGCTTATCGTACAATAAGGTAGAACAGCTTAAGGGAGTCGAGAGATCGGCTCTCTTTTCTATTCCAGGTCGGGATGAAATTCATCCCGGCTTTTTCTTTTTCCACGGATTGGAATATTTCAAGGTAAAGTAGTCAACACTGATAAGCAGTAATATAACATTTTTGGAGGGGTAGAAAGGTATGCTCAACAAGGTACTCAAACTGTTCGTTTCTATCTCGCTGCTGGCGTCATTTGCATGGCCTGCGGCGTTTGCGGAGGAGAAGAAGGCTCCGTCCCAAGCTGTTGATTTGGCACCGAATGCGATGTCGGCAATTACCGTCGATGCGGATACGGGAACGGTCATTTTCGAGAAAAACAAGGAAGCGAAATTGCCCCCGGCCAGTATTACGAAAATTATGACGATGCTGCTCATCATGGAAGCGATTGATCATGGAAAGCTCAAGATGGATGACAAGGTTCGCACCAGCGAATATGCGGCTTCTATGGGAGGCTCGCAAATATTTCTTGAACCGGGAGAAGAAATGACCGTTCAAGACATGCTGAAGGGGATTGCCATGGCCTCAGGTAACGATGCTTCCGTCGCTATGGCGGAGAGGATAGCAGGCTCCGAGCAGGCCTTCGTTCAAATGATGAACGAGCGGGCCCAGCAGTTGGGAATGAAGAACACTCATTTTGTTAACTGTAACGGCCTCCCGGCGGATAATCATTATTCCTCTGCACAAGATATCGCCATCATGTCGCGAGAACTATTGAAGCATGAAGAGATTACACAGTTTACTGGAGCATATCAAGACTACTTGCGCAAGGATACGCCTAAGCCCTTCTGGCTGGTCAACACGAACAAGCTGGTCCGGTTCTACAGCGGTGCCGACGGTCTGAAAACGGGTTTCACGGGCGAAGCGAAATTTTGCTTATCGGCTACGGCCAAAAGAGATAATTTGCGAGTCATCAGCGTTGTGATGGGCGAGCCGAATACGAAGACGCGAAATGCGGAAGTATCCAGCCTGTTCGATTATGCCTTCGCTCAATACACAAACCTGCCGATTGTCAACAAAGGAGACACCCTGGGGCAAATTAAGGTAAGCAAAGGCGAGCAGCCGGTTATTCCGTTGACCGCAACGCAGCGCTACAGCCTGCTGCTTAAAAAAGGCGATGCTGCCGAAGGCATCCGCCACGAGGTGCAGCTGAATCAGGACTTGAAGGCACCAATCAGCATGGGTCAGCAGGTCGGTAAGCTTGTTGTGTATAAAGGCGATCAGGTGCTGTCGGAATTCGAGCTTACTTCGCCGGTTGACGTTAAGAAAGCGGGCTTATGGGTGCTGACCAAGCGTACCGCCAAACGTTTGTTCTTTATTGATTAAGGAGCTGCCTGCAGAGGCAGATGTGCGGCTCCAGCGCAATATGTCACATTTCTTCTATTTCTAGCGCATTTCTTCTAGTTTTGTCGGAGGGCAGGAAAAGACAAAATCGATGTAGAAATGAGTGTGCATGAAAGGGAAGGAGTGAGCAGCTTGAGTCTGCATATTGAACTGGAGCATAACCGCAAAACGCTGATCGTCAGGCTTAAGGGAGAGTTGGACCATCATACCGCGGATTCCGTAAAAACGCGTATGGAGGAAGCTCTGCTGAAGGGCAATACGAGCCATATCGTACTGAGCTTGAAGGACTTATCCTTCATGGACAGCTCGGGGCTCGGGGTCATTCTTGGCCGCTACAAGCAAGTTACGGCAAAGGGCGGCAAAATGGTAGTTTGTGACGTCAATCCGTCCGTATACCGTTTGTTTGAAATGTCCGGTTTATTTAAAATTTTGTCTATTCAGGATAACGAAAGACAAGCTCTTACCAGTTTGGAGGTCGTATCATGAGTGAACGAAATTTTATGACACTGCAGTTTGCTAGCCGCTCTGAGAATGAATCTTTCGCCCGCGTTACCGTCGCTTCCTTCGTTTCGCAGCTTGACCCGACATTGGATGAGCTGACGGATCTGAAGACTGTCGTTTCCGAAGCGGTAACGAATGCCATTATTCATGGCTACAACAATCGGCCGGACGGGATCGTCACGATTCATGCCGAGATGGAGGATGACACCGTCTACTTGACCATTGAGGATCAAGGGGCAGGAATCGAGGATTTGGAATTGGCCAAACAGCCGTTGTTTACCTCCAAACCTGAGCTGGAACGCTCGGGAATGGGCTTTACGATTATGGAAAATTTCATGGATGAGATCGAAGTGACTACCGAAGTCGGGATCGGAACAAAAATTAAAATGAAAAAGCGAATTTTATCAAAAAAAGCTTTGTTCAATTAGGGGTCTGATCTTATGGATGTCGATTTGAAACATGCCTCCCACAGCTATTTGGATGATGCCGAAGTCAAAAGGTTAATTGCTTTGAGTCAATCCGGAGATGCGCTTGCCAGAGAAACGCTGGTAAACTGCAATATCCGTCTGGTTTGGTCCGTTGTGCAGCGCTTTTTGAACCGAGGATATGAAGCCGAGGATCTGTTTCAAATTGGCTGTATCGGATTGTTAAAATCGGTAGACAAGTTCGATTTATCCTATGATGTAAAGTTCTCAACCTATGCGGTTCCTATGATCATCGGCGAAATTCAGCGTTTTCTCCGTGATGACGGCACGCTGAAGGTTAGCCGGTCCTTGAAGGAGCTGGCGAATAAAATAAGAAAAACCAAGGATGAGCTGTCCAAACGAAATGGGCGTTTGCCTACCATTACCGAGGTAGCGAGTGAGCTGCAGATTTCTCCTGAGGATGTCGTCTTCGCGCAAGAAGCGAATAAACCGTTGTCTTCCATTCACGAGACCGTGTTCGAAAATGATGGAGATCCGATTACGTTAATGGATCAAATTGCGGATGATGGTCAAGACAAATGGTTTGAGAAGCTGGCATTGAACGAAGCGATAGGCAGTTTATCGGAGCGGGAACGGCTTATCGTCTACCTGCGGTATTTCAGGGATCAGACGCAGTCCGAGGTCGCAAGCCGGCTCGGAATTTCGCAGGTACAGGTTTCAAGGCTTGAGAAAAAAATATTGCAGTCCATTAAAGACCAAATAGCCCAATAGGCTGTTTGGTCTTTTTTACGTGCCGGGATCGAGATCCATCCAATAGAAAAAACCGGAGCGCTCGCGTTACTTGAACACAGGTCTCCGGCTGCAACGGTGATTTATTTTAAACATGCTCCGCACAATAGGCCGGACTTCGAACTAAAGGTACTTGGGGGAACCCCAAAATGTATGACCCTCTACGACGCTCTGGATTCATCCAGGAATAAATATTTCAGGCAATATAATCCGGATAAGCCTACCAGCGTATATACAATGCGGCTGATGCCGGAGGACGTGCGATGAATATCTCCCCCGAAGATAGCGGAAACCAGATCCCATTGGAACAGACCGACAAGCAGCCAGTTTAAGGCACCGATAATTACGAGCGTTAAAGCGATTTTACCCATTTCTACGCACCCTTTCTTGGGATTAAGAGTTATGTCATATTGTTACTTTTTCATAAATGACAAAAGTTTATGCAGAAGGGGAAGTGAATTATTGGCAAGCCGGCAAATGACTATGAGAGATGATTGTTATTCATACTATGGGATAAATGCACAAGGGAGTGAATGGAATGAGTGCTGCCTCCAATCCAACCTTATATATCCGATTGCGCAAACGGGTTTGCGTGCGCCGGGGTGAGGAGATCTACCTTGGCAGGATAGCACAATTGTTGGTCGATAGCGATTATGAAGAGCCTTTGAATCATCTGCTGATTCATCAGCCTAAGGAGAACGAGGGCAACAAAATATTAATCGATATGATGCTGATCGTGGAGAAGGTGAGGAAGCTGTATCCATTTTTTCAAATTGAGCATTTTGGAGAACCCCATTGCTTGATCGATATTCATGAATCCCGCAAGCCGCCGAACATAGTCCAGATTATTGTGGTCTGGCTTCTTTTATTTGTGGGGTCCGGGCTTGCCATCATGAACTTTCACGCCGATGTCAGCATGGCCGAGGTTCACCGGCGAATCTATCAGCTGCTGACGGGCAAATGGGAGCAGCATCCGCTGATATTGCAAATACCTTATTCCATCGGGATCGGAATCGGAATGATCGTCTTTTTTAATCACCTTTTTAAAAAGAAATTCAACGAGGAGCCGAGTCCTCTGGAAGTCGAAATGTTCCTGTATGAGGAAAATGTGAACACGTACGTCGTGGCGGAGGAATACGCCAAAATCCATGAAGCGAGGGAGCGGAAATGAACGGGTGGTGGACGACACCGCTTCAGATGTTCATCGGGTTGGCGGGTGGTATCGCGGTAGGCAGCGGGATGGTGGCTTTTCTCGTCGTGCTCGACGTAATTCCACGACTGGCGCAAATCACAAGGACGTATCATCTTATCCGATGGTATGAGGCCTCCGTAATTACGGGCTCCCTCTTTTTCACGTTATCCGATTTCTTTAACTGGTCCTATTCCTTTCTTCCGATGGCTGCAGGGCTGTTCGGATTATTCGCCGGCGGCTTTGTAGGCATGCTGGCAGGCGCGCTTACGGAAGTAGTCAACGTGATTCCTATTTTGGCAAAACGCATTGGAATGAGCTCGTATATGATATGGCTTCTTATGGCTATGATTTTCGGGAAAGTACTGGGTTCCTTGCTGGATTGGCTTAATTTTTTGGGATAAGAGAAAGGGAGCTGAAGGATATGAAAAAAATACCGATTAAGCCTAAACAATTATCCGGCCGCGAAGAAGCCGGTGAAGAGGCGAAGCTTGAAATTGACCATGAAGGCAACATTATTTCATCTCACGACTGGCTGCCGCCGGAGTTCCATCACGAGGCGATGGAAGACGAAGCGGAGAAGACGGAGACGGAGCATCGAGGTCCATCAAAAGCCGGCGGCTCATCCAAGGAGGACCATATCCCAAGCGATTTTGGACGGCTGAAGAAGCTGCTGGAAAAAGAGGTCGGCCTGAATCAAAGCTTTGATATCGTCTTCCGGGAAATGGTATTCGGAGGGCATAAAACCGGGATATTCTACTACAACGGATTTGCAAAGGATACGGTTCTGACCATGATATTGGACCGGATGTCGGCTGCGGAAATTCACAGCCGCACTTTGGAAGGCGACATCACGAAGTCCCCCGTCTCACATCAGGTCACCGGCGGTAAAGGGCAGGATGCCGTACAGCTGTTCATGGATGCCATCATTCCCCACATCCAGGTTAAGGAAACGGACAAGCTGAGCGAAGTGATCGATAACGTATCCATGGGAGCGAGCGGCTTTTTCTTCGAGGGGTCGAACACAGCGATTATAGTGGATGCGAAATCATTCCCTGTCCGGACTACGGAGGAGCCGGACTTGGAGAGGGTCGTGCGCGGAGCCAGAGACGGCTTTGTCGAGACGCTGCTGACGAACGTTACCCTGGTGCGCCGCCGCATCCGGGACCCTAAGCTGAAGCTGGAGATGCTGCGCGCAGGGAGAAGAACGCACACGGATATTTGCCTCGCTTATATTGATGACATCTGTGATCCCGCGCTGGTCGAATCCATCCGTGATAAAATTCAAAAGGTGGAGGTTGACGGACTTCCCCTTGCCGAAAAGCAGCTTGAGGAAGCGATTGTAGGCAAGAGCTGGAATCCTTATCCGATGGTCCGCTACTCCGAAAGACCTGATATTGTGTCTGTTCATCTGCTGGAGGGTCATGTCGCTGTGTTTGTAGACACGTCCCCGAGCGTCATTATTTTGCCAACCACCTTCTTCCACCATGTTCAGCATGCGGAAGAATACAGACAGACGCCGACCGTAGGGACCTATCTGCGCTGGGTCCGATTTATCGGGATCGCTGCATCGATCTTCCTGCTGCCGCTCTGGTTCCTGCTTGTTACTTCACCGGAGCTGAAGCCGGCAGGCCTGGAGTTTCTCGGTCCGCAAAAAACGGCCAGACTGCCGTTATTGGCCCAGTTTCTCATAGCCGAGCTAGGCATTGATCTGATGCGAATGGCGGCCGTACATACGCCGTCCCCGCTGGCTACGGCGATGGGGCTTGTTGCCGCCATACTGGTAGGCGATGTAGCGGTGAAAAGCGGGCTGTTCGTGAACGAGGTCATCTTGTACCTGGCCATAGCGGCGGTAGGAACCTTTGCGACGCCGAGCTATGAGTTAAGCCTTGCGAACCGTTTAAGCCGATTGGGGCTGCTCGTATTGGCAGCCGTATTTAAAGTGCCCGGTGTCGTCATCGGGTTTACGGCAATGCTGGTCTACTTGACGACGCGGAGATCCTACAACGCTCCGTACATGTGGCCGTTCATACCGTTCAATTTCAAAGCGCTGAACGAGATTATTGTCCGTCGTCCGTTCATGGCGCGGAAGAACCGGATGAGCTTAACCCAGACGACAGATAATACCCGGCAGCCGAAATCTTAACGGTGTTATCGACTTCGAACCGCACAAAAAGACAATTACAAGTTTCTCTTATTGTCAGCCTGCATTCGATTATGGTAAGTTAGAAGTAATGTTCAGGGGGAAGAGGGAAACCGATAATGTACTTACATGGAACCAGTAAAATTAATGATAAAGGTCACCTCCAGATCGGCGGTTGCGATACAACCGATCTCGTAGCAAAATTCGGAACACCGCTGTATGTGATGGACGAAGCGCTGATTCGCCAAAGATGCCGCGAGTATGTCGAAGCATTCCGCGCGTCCGGCCTGAAATTTCAGGTGGCTTACGCGAGCAAGGCGTTCTGCGTGATGGCGATGTGCCGCATTGCGGAAGAGGAAGGAATGTCGCTGGACGTCGTATCCGACGGTGAGCTGTATACAGCGCTGCAGGCCGGCTTCCCGGCCGAACGCATTCATTTCCACGGCAACAATAAATCTCCGCATGAAATCGAAATGGCGATTGATGCCAAGATCGGCTGCTTTGTCGTTGACAATATGGTCGAACTACATTTGCTCAATGCCATTGCGGGTGAGAAGCGTCAAAAGGTAAACATCCTGTTCCGTCTTACTCCGGGTGTTGAAGCACATACCCACGAGTACATTTCGACGGGACAAATCGATTCCAAGTTCGGCCTGGATTTGGATAACGGCTCGGCGTACCGCGCGGTTCAAGAAGCGGTTCAGCTTCCGAATATCGAGCTGTTAGGTGTTCATTCCCACATCGGCTCGCAAATCTTCGAGGTCGAAGGCTTCCAGCTGGCCGTGGACAAGGTGATCGCTTTTGCCGCCAAGGTAAGGGATGAGCTGGACGTTGTGTTCAGCGTTGTCAACTTGGGCGGAGGCTTCGGCATCCGTTATGTTGAAGGGGACACTCCTTTGCCGGTCAGCAAATACGTTGAAGCCATTACAAGCTCGATCAAAACCAACTTCAGCAAATACAATTATCCGACGCCGGAAATTTGGGTCGAGCCGGGCCGCAGCATTGTCGGCGAAGCGGGAACGACACTTTATACGGTGGGTACTTATAAAGATATCCCTGGAGTCCGCAAGTATGTTGCTGTGGACGGCGGCATGACGGATAATCCTCGCCAAGCGTTGTATGAATCGCGTTACGAGGCGATGCTGGCGAACCGGGCAACCGAGCCGGAGGATGAGCTGGTATCTATCGCCGGTAAATGCTGCGAAAGCGGCGATATGCTCATCTGGGATATTCAATTGCCTAAGGTGAACAGCGGAGATGTTCTGGCCGTATCCTGCACAGGGGCATACAATTATGCCATGGCCAGCAATTATAACCGTATTCGCAGACCCGCTGTCGTGTTTGTGAAAGACGGCCAAGCGGACGTCGTAGTTCAACGCGAATCCTACGACAACATCGTTGGCAACGATATGATTCCTGAGCGTATGAAGCAAGTGACCAAAATGGTATAGTTTTCAAGCCGGCTGGCTCTCGAAAGTTACGGAGAGCCGTTTTTTTTGGCATTCTTTCGGGGCCACACGCAAAGTTCCTGAATCTGCTCTGATGCCAGTCCCCCGCTTTGCGGGTTTCTTTGGCATTTGAACAAAAAGTGATTTGTGAACGAGGCTTGGTTATAGTACAATAGGACACATTGAAGAATAAAGGAGTGTACATAGAATGGCAAAACAAGCTCATATTACTATGGCAAACGGTAACCAAATCGTTATCGATTTGTTTGACAAAGATGCGCCTAATACGGTCGCTAACTTTGAAAAATTGGCGAACGAAGGATTTTACAACGGTTTGGTGTTCCACCGCGTTATTCCTGGCTTCGTAGCGCAAGGCGGATGCCCTCATGGCACCGGCACAGGCGGCCCTGGGTACAAAATCAACTGCGAAATCAACCCTAACAAGCATGAACGCGGTACGCTCGCTATGGCGCATGCCGGACGCAATACCGGCGGCAGCCAGTTCTATATTTGCTACCAGCCGCAGCCGCATCTGGACGGACAGCATACCGTATTCGGAAAAGTGGTTTCCGGTATGGAGCATGTTGACGAATTCCAGGGAAGAGACCGTATGGAATCCGTAAAGGTAGTCGAAGTATAATCCCTTGACAGGAAATGAAGGCCGAAAGCTCTCTTTTACAGGGCTTTCGGTCTTTTTTCGTACATTTTTCGTGCACTCCAGCCCAATTTCTTTTCATTCCCAGTTCATTTTCAGCTTTTTTTCATGGTATTGTTTAATAGACAACTCAGATTACTAGAATGAAAGTAGGTTATCACGTGGATAGCAATCAAGGCTTATCCCTGCAACAAACCCGCACTTCGACAGGGAAGAATGCCCGCAAGAAGCGAAGGAACCGCAAAATCGCTTATACGCTGATGGTGTTGATATTCTTAGCTCTTGCGGCGCTGATATGGTTCTACGGGACGGCTTCCGGCTCTACGCTCCGCTACATGATGGCCGATACGCTGATAACGACGCAGCATAGGCATTGGGCCAAGTATTTGATCGGCGAAGACGAGCTGAACCGGAGGGTTGCGGACTACGAGAAGAAATTCGACGAGATGGCACAGATCAAGGACCAGCACAATATTGATCTGGAGAATAAAGCGAACAAGAATGTGGAAGTAGAAGATATAGAGGGGAAAAATTATAAAGGGCATATTTTATATGTTCATGACCCCAAGATGATCCGCGTAGTCACGACAAGCATAGTAGGACAAGGCGAGCAAATATTGAACATGGTTCAGCGGACGAAGGCGATAGCCGGCGTGAACGGCGGGGCCTTTGACGACCCGAACTGGGACGGCAACGGCTTCAAGCCTGCGGGAATTGTTATGTCCGGAGGGAAGCTCCTGTACAGCGATGTGGGCATGGAGGACCCTGTCAATGTCGTAGGGATTGACAAGAACGGTCTCATGGTGGCAGGACGCTATAAACCATCCGAGCTGCTCAGCATGGGGGTAAGGGATGCGGTGACCTTCCAGCCCAAATTTATCGTCAACGGAAAAGGGCTGATTAAGAATCAGGCAGACGGCTGGGGAATCGCCCCAAGAAGCTGTATGGCCCAGAAGCAGGACGGAACCATTATGTTCGTCGTTATTGACGGTCGCCAGCCGGGCTACTCCATCGGCGCAACGCTATATGACGTCCAGAACATTTTGCTCGACAGAGGAGCGGTAACGGCGGCTAACCTCGACGGAGGCTCATCCTCTGTGCTCGTTAAAGACAATCAGGTCGTCAATAAGCCTTCCAGCAGCTACGGAATGAGATATTTGCCAACGGCCTTCCTGGTATTCAGCAAACCGGATCAGGTTGCAGTCAAAAATATCTGGGAAAACATCGATATGGATCACTTTAACTCATCCTATAAGCCGTTTAATCCCTAATTCCGATGGGAATACCCATGCTCTCATCGAGTAATGTCTTGCAATTTTTGTTTCAGGGTGTTATGATTTCTGACAAACGTCGGTTATCATCGGCGCTTGAAGATTCATAAGAATTTCCTTCGGGGCGGGGTGCAATTCCCCACCGGCGGTGATGTATTGCAGCTGACTGCAATACTTAGTCCGTGACCCGCGCAGTGGCTTCATGCCGCCGCTCGGCTGACTCGGTGCAACTCCGAGACCGACAGTATAGTCTGGATGGGAGAAGGAAAAATGCAAACGGCGAACTATCGTCGCGGCAGTTAATGAAACAGGGGAAAGTCATTTTCACAACTTAGGAAATGCTTCTTTCCGCATGGCAGATTTAAGAAAAATCTGTCGGTTCGTTAACTTTATTTAGCTGTGTCGCAGATAGCTTTAGTTGTGCGTTTTTTACGTATGCCTATCAAAGTCAGGCCCCTTTTCTCGTGGAGGAAAGAGGGCCTTTTCTGTATGTCCGCAAAGGAAATAGCATGCCAGAGACAATGAAAGGAGATGCAGCGGTGGAGCTGATCAACGACGAGTTCTACATGAAGCTGGCTATCCAGCTTGCCGAAGGGGCTTCAGGCCAAACGGGAATCAATCCCGCAGTAGGCTGCGTACTGGTTAAGGACGGACGCATCATCGGAATGGGATCGCACCTAAAGCACGGAACTCCCCATGCCGAAATTCATGCTCTGCAAATGGCCGGCTCTGAGGCGGAGGGGGCAACGGCCTATGTGACGCTTGAACCATGCAGCCATTACGGCAAGACTCCTCCCTGCAGCGATCGGCTCATCAAGGAGAAGGTGAAGCGTGTCGTCGTTGGATGCACCGATCCGAACCCGCTTGTCGCAGGAAGCGGCGTAGAACGGCTGAGACGGCACGGGATTGATGTTACGGTAGGCTTGCTGCAAGAACGCGCCCTGTCGTTAAACGAAGCGTTCAACAAGTATATCGTGACGAAGATGCCGTTCGTTACGTTGAAGACGGCAAGCACGCTGGACGGCAAGATTGCATCACGGACAGGGGACAGCAAGTGGATAACGAGCCCCGAATCGAGGTCGTTCGTCCATACGCTGAGACATCGCAATCAAGCCATCATGGTGGGTGTTGGAACGGTGTTGAACGATGATCCTTTGCTGACGACCCGACTGGATGTTCCTGCGCTGAACCCCACTCGTATAATCGTCGATTCGAAGCTCAAGATTTCCCTGGATGCCCATGTCGTCAAGGATCGGTCTGCCGAGACGCTGGTCTTGACAACGAGAGATGCCGATACAGCCAAGCGAAGGGCACTGGAAGCGGCCGGGGTGACGGTTCTTGAATGCGGAGAAGGCCCTAAGGTTGATTTGCCAAAAGCGATGGAGCTGTTGGGCGAGAGAGAAATTGCATCGATCCTGCTCGAAGGCGGGGGACAGCTGAACGGCTCCATGCTGGAGGAGCACTTGATTGATAAGGTGCTGCTGTTCTATGCCCCCAAAATTATAGGCGGAGGTGCCGACGCGCCGTCCAATTTTGACTTTGCCGGCTTCGAGAAGATGGAGAACGCAATTCAGCTGGAACGTATTCAGGTTCAACAGTTTGGCGAGGATGTATGTATATCCGGCTATCCGAAATACGGATGAGAGGTGAATGTGGCGGATGTTTACGGGCATCATTGAAGAAATAGGCTCCATGAGAAGAATAACCAGGCAAGGACAAGCAATGATTCTGACCATAGGTGCCAGGAAAATCCTGGAGGATGTGCATTTGGGCGACAGCATTGCTGTGAACGGCGTTTGTTTAACGGTCGTTCAGTATGACGAATCGTCGATTACGGTGGATGTCATGCCTGAGACCTTCCGGCGTACGTCGCTCCACAAGCTGCATGTCGGGGATCCTGTCAATCTGGAAAGGGCGATGCTTGCGGGAGGGCGCTTTGGCGGCCATATCGTTCAGGGCCATGTGGATTCAACGGGTCTCATAACGAACAGATATCAGGAAGAGAACGCCGTTGTGTTTCAGATCGAGCCTTCGGAGCTTTCCATATTGAAGTATATGATTCCGCACGGCTCCATTACGATTGATGGCATCAGCCTGACACTAGTGCAGGTAACGGAGCAGAGCTTTACGGTGTCCATTATCCCTCACACGCTGGCTCAGACGATTCTTCAGCATAAGAAAGCTGGAGATGAAGTGAATCTTGAAGCGGATGTTCTGGGCAAATATATGGAAAAGCTGATGAATCACCGGATGCCGGGGAGCGGTGAAACGGCTCGCAAAAAGGGAACGCTGACGGAAGCGTTTCTGGCGGAGAACGGTTTTATCTAAACGATCAAGAAAGGCGGGAGTGAGCATGGATACATCGTTTCAATTCCATACGATTGAAGAAGCCATATCGGATTTGATGCTTGGAAAAATCATTATCGTTGTCGATGATGAAGATAGAGAGAACGAGGGAGATTTTATCGCTCTGGCCGAAAAAGCGACCCCGGAGATCATCAATTTCATGATCAAGGAAGGCCGAGGTCTCGTATGCGCCCCTATTACCGAGGAACGGGCCCGGGAGCTGGAGCTGCCCCCGATGGTAACGAGAAATACGGAATACCATGGCACGGCCTTTACGGTTTCGGTAGACCACGTCGATACGACGACAGGCATTTCCGCATCGGAGCGCTCTATGACGGTGAAGTCGCTGATCGATCCTGACACGAACCCTCAGAGCTTCCGTCGTCCGGGGCATATATTCCCTCTTATTGCCAAAAAGGGCGGAGTGCTTCGCCGGGCGGGACATACGGAGGCAGCCGTTGATCTGGCTCGTCTGTGCGGTTCCTACCCTGCCGCTGTCATTTGCGAAATCATTAAAGAGGATGGGGAAATGGCCCGCGTTCCCGAGCTGATGGAATTCAGCCGCAAGCATGATATGAAAATCATCACCATTCAGGATTTGATTCAATACCGCAACCACAAGGAGAAGCTGGTCAAACGGGAGGTGGCGGCCAAGCTTCCGACAGATTACGGCTTGTTCACGGCTATAGCGTACTCCAATGCTGTGGACCAAAAAGAGCATGTAGCCTTGGTCAAAGGCGAGATTGACAGCTCCGTGCCTACGCTGGTCCGCGTTCACTCGGAATGCTTGACCGGAGACGTATTCCATTCGCATCGGTGCGACTGCGGTCCACAGCTGGATGCGGCGCTGAAGCAAATTGACGAAGCGGGGTCGGGCGTGCTGCTGTATATGAGGCAGGAAGGCCGCGGCATCGGTCTGATCAATAAGCTTAAAGCGTACGTCCTTCAGGAACAGGGTCTGGACACGGTCGATGCGAATTTGCAGCTGGGCTTTCCGGCGGATCTGAGGGACTATGGAATCGGCGCTCAAATATTGAAGGATTTGGGCATCTCACAAATACGGCTGCTGACGAACAATCCACGCAAGATCAAAGGTCTTGAAGGATACGGCTTAACGGTTGTGGAACGCGTCCCGATCCAAATGAAAGAAAATGAGTCCAATACGAACTATTTGCACACGAAGCAGGAGAAGCTAGGTCACATGCTGCGGTTCTGACCTTTGTCGAAACCTACACATTTTTTTATAAAATAACGACTACAGCGGAAGGATGTTGTAAAAACATGGCGAAAATATACGAAGGACATTTAATTTCTAAAGGATTAAAATACGGTATTGTTGTTGGACGGTTTAATGAATTTATTACAAGCAAGCTGCTTGGCGGTGCGCTGGATGCCTTGAAGCGTCACGGTGCAGCGGATGAAGAAGTTGAAATTGCGTGGGTACCGGGGGCCTTCGAAATCGCGTTGATCGCTCAAAAAATGGCCGAAAGCGGCAAATATGACGCCGTAATTACCCTGGGAGCAGTAATCCGCGGCTCCACTCCTCACTTTGACTATGTGTGCAATGAAGTCGCTAAAGGAGTTGCGGCGATCAGCCTTAAAACAGGTGTTCCGACCATCTTTGGCGTATTGACTACGGATTCCATTGAGCAGGCTGTGGAGCGTGCGGGAACCAAAGCCGGCAATAAGGGATGGGAAGCGGCTACCACCGCTATTGAGATGGCGAATTTGACCAAACAGCTTTCCTGAACTACAATGATGTATTAGGGCGATTTGCAGACGATGTCATATTTGCGCGAAATTTATCGCCCGAGATACTAGCGAAGTCGATTTTTCTGACGAAAAATCTTAGCGTATGCTTACGAAGCTGATTTTTCTAAAGAAAAATCTTAGGGGGAAATTCTACTTGGAAAAGGTTACATACAAGCTGGATACGTTTGAAGGCCCCCTCGATTTATTGTTGCATTTAATAGATAAATCAGAAATAGATATCTACAACATCCCGATCAAAGAGATTACGGATCAATACATGGAATACTTGGATGCTATGCAGGAGCTGGAGCTGGAAGTCACCAGCGAGTTTCTGGTGATGGCCGCGACGCTCTTGTCCATTAAGAGTCAGATGCTCCTGCCTAAGCCTCCCGTTATTGAGATGGAATATGATGACTATATGATGGACGAGGATTATGACCCGCGTGCCGAGCTCGTTGCCAAGCTGATTGAATATCGCAAATACAAGGCGATTGCCGATCATTTGAGGGACAAGGAGCTGGAGCGGAGCTTGATTTATACCAGGGAACCCGAGGACTTGACGCCTTATGTTCCCGCCATCGTTGAAAATCCGGTCAAAGGCCTGCACATAGCAGATTTGGTACGTGCGTTCCAAAGGGCGATGAACCGGATGTCCAGCCGCAATATGGTTGCCAAAATCCGCAAGGATGAGATTTCTGTTAAGGACCGGATGAGAGAAGTAGTGGAGTATCTGGAGAAGGCCGGGGGCAAGGTGTTGTTTTCCAGGTTGGTGGACAACAACATGATGACCAGGGAAGGGATCGTAACGACCTTTTTGGCGCTGCTGGAGCTGATGAAGGTGAAGGTTGTCATCTGCTATCAGCATAAATTATTTGAGGATATTGTGATTCAGGCAAGAGAGGAAGGAATAGCACATGGATTTTCAACAGATGAAATCAGTTATTGAAGGCTTGCTGTTTGTGGCGGGGGACGAGGGTCTGGATGCCAAGCAGCTGGCTGAAGTATTAGAGCAAAACGCTGATTTCATCAAAGAACTTGTGCTGGATCTTCAAGCGGACTTCAAGAGAAGCGGCCGCGGCTTGCAAATTGTTGAGTTGGCAGGAGCTTACCAGCTGACGACGCTTCCGGACCATGCTCCTTATTTAGAGCGTTTGGCGTATTCTCCGTCCCGTTCCTCCTTATCTCAAGCGGCTTTGGAGACCCTGGCCATCGTTGCTTATAAGCAGCCGATCACAAGAGTGGAGATTGAGGAAATCCGCGGCGTCAAGGCGGATCGTGCCCTCCAGACATTGGTGGCTAAGGATTTGATTCAAGAGGTTGACCGCGCAGATGCGCCGGGCCGTCCTATTTTATACGGTACAACCAAAGCGTTCCTGGATTACTTTGCTCTCAGTTCGATTGATGAGCTGCCGGAAACTTCATTATTTCAAAATGATGATAATTTGGAAGAAGAGACAAGATTGCTTTTCGACAAGCTGGATGAAAAGCAAATGACCTTCGAGGATGTATCCCAATCCGAATAATAAAGCCTGTATATAGCTGCGCATGTTTTACCATCACAGGGCTATACTAACTCCTGAATGAACAGAAGCTGTGCTTCTTGAGCATAAGGAGTTATTTGCGCTTTGCGAAAATACACCTATCCTTGCTTGCGAAGGATTATGGATTTTGGCAGGGCGATGCATGCGGGAGGTAGAACATGATTTGGCCTTGGATTGTAGGAATAGTGTTTGTCCTTATCCTTCTTTTTGCTTGCAGCAGTATGCAGTGCAGATTCACGGTGGTGAGACAGCGGCAGGACGATGAAATCGTGCTGGATTTGCATACACTGTACGGTTTGGTGAAACGTAGATTCGCTATTCCTGTTATCAAATTTTTGAATGTTCAAGAGGGAGTCCATTTTAAGGCGGAACAAGTAAATAAAACCAATAATGAGCTGACGAACGATAACAAGAGCCATATCACCAAACGGACCATTCAAGAGGCGTTCGCGAATTATCAGGTGCTGCTGGCCCACTGTTTCCAATTTAACAGATGGTTCCGAGAGACACTGCGGCATGTACGCTGTACCGAGTTATTTTGGAAAACGAACGTGGGCATTGGAGATGCGGCAGAAACGGCTATGACGACAGGAATGGTGTGGGGACTCAAGGCTTCCCTTTTAGGTTACATATTCCGGTATATTCAGCTGGAGACGAAACCGGTTATTCAAGTGGTCCCTCAATACAATATAACTACTTTTTCCTCGGAAGTTCAGGTTTTGCTCAAAATTCGCGTATACGAAATCATGTATGCCAGTCTTCGACTGCTGCTGCGCATCATGAAGATTAAAGGCGGTTTACGTATGTGGCGTAAGGTCCTGTTCAAAGCGTCATAAAGCGAAACGACTTCTTGATGCTTGTTAAATAAATTTACCATTACATAGGTACCTCTTCTTCTGGAGATGATAAAGATGCGACAGGATTCCCTTAAGTATTGTGTCACACGAAGAGGAGGAGACTAAATGACAACACATCCGATCGAAGGCTTAATGAAGGTTGCAATGGAAAACATTAAGGAAATGGTCGACGTGAATACCATTGTCGGCGATCCTGTAGAAACCCCTGACGGCAGCGTCATTATGCCGATTTCCAAGGTGGGCTTCGGTTTTGCGGCAGGGGGCAGTGAATTTTCATCCGCCGAAGAGAACAATGCGGGTGGCCATCGCAACGATGCAATGAACGCGCAAGTAGCCCTTCCTTTCGGCGGCGGCAGCGGCGGCGGTGTGTCGATTACCCCAATAGCGTTCCTGGTGGTTGGCAAGCATGGCGTAAAAATCGTTCCTTTAGATAACCAAACGCACTTGCTGGAGCGCCTCATTGATTCCGCACCGACGGTGGTGGACCGTATCCAAAGCATGATGAAAGGTAACAAAACCGGCATGCCGGAGAGCGGCACCCATGTGACGAATAATATCGAGAACCAAAATTTTATTGTTTAGCGGCAATTTTATAAGTGATTAGTATGGTTCCAACTTTTGCCGGCTGCTCAAATTTGTTTGGGCAGCTTTGCTTTTTGTTTATGGTTGCTCTTTAAAAAGCTTTCTTTTATAGTTAGGTTATGAGTCAATAACGAAAGAGGTTTTTTTGTGCGTTTACTTCCTACTCGATCCTGTATTCCTGGTATGAAGCTAGGGAAATGCATTTATAATGAGGAAGGTGTCATCCTGCTTAAAGAGCATGTTGAGCTTTCACAAACCGTTCTCAACCGGCTCGAGCAGCTTGGCATCGATTTTTTATACATTGAAGATGAAGCGACAAGCGATATCGTTATAGAAGATCCAATCTCCGATGAAACGAGGGTTAAAGCCCTTAGCGAAATACGAACACAATTTAGGAGCATGATCGAAGGCAACAGCAGACCGAAATTTTCAAAAAATCATTTTATGGGAAAAGCCTTCGGCAATGTGATGAAGATGATCATCGAAGATCTGGATTCCAGAGAAGACGCCCTTATCATGTTAATGAATATGAATGTCACGAATACATATTTATACCAGCATTCTCTTAATGTTTGCATTTATGCTACCATGCTGGGCATGGCTAACGGATACAGCCGGGATGAAATTTTGACACTTGGTCTGGGAGCGCTATTACATGATATCGGAATAATCAAGATTAATCAGGACTTGCTGAAAAAACCGGGACCTCTGACTGATGCCGAGCGCACAGAGGTTCAGGCTCATGCGGAATTAGGCTTCAAATTATTGAAGGACGAGCCTAACATACCGCTGTTGGCTGCCCATTGCGCCTTCCAGCATCACGAGCGTCTGGATGGCAGCGGCTATCCGCGAGGAATTAAAGACAAGGAAATCCATGAATACGCCAAATGGATCGCCATTGTAGACAGCTATGACGCGATGACGATGCATCGCCCGTACAGGACAGCCATGCTGCCGCATCAAGCGATGGAGACACTGTTCGCAGGCGTAGGGACATTATATGAGCATAAGAAGGTAGCTTTATTCCGGGACAATGTCGCGATCTACCCGCTCGGACTATCCGTTGTACTAAGTACAGGCGAGAAGGGAGTCGTTGTCAATATTAACCCTGCGGTACCTCAGCGTCCTGTCATCCGTATCTTTGAGGATGCTGAAGGGCAGAAAACACAGCCGTACGAAGTGGATCTATCTGAAAAGCTGACTGTGTTCGTAAGCAGTGTGGATGATGGGGGTGGCAGATAATGTGCGGGAGGTATACGATCACCGTTACACTGGAGGAGCTGATGCTCCATTTCTTATTAGGCGAGAACGTGGCAGCCCGATATGCTCCCCGGTATAATATAGCTCCGGGTCAATGGATTCCCGCTATCATAGGCGGAGAGAGCCAAGGAGATCGCCGGTTGGGCGAGCTTCGCTGGGGGCTTGTGCCGAGCTGGTCGAAGGATGAGAAGGCTGGTGTCACCCCTATCAATTTACGAGCGGAGACGGTGACGGAGAAGCCGTCCTTTCAACGTCTGTTAAGCCGTAAACGATGCATGATTCCGTCCGACGGATTCTATGAGTGGAAGAAGGCGGGGAAAAGCAAGCAGCCTATCCGGTTTACGATGAAAGACGGCGGTCTTTTCGGCATGGCGGGTTTATATGATACCTGGGTTCAAGCTAATGGAGAGAAGCTGCATACCTGTACTATTCTTACTACGGAACCCAACGATCTTGTGGCCGCTGTACATGATCGGATGCCGGTTATCTTAACCAAAGAATCGGAATCGCTATGGCTGGACCGTACTGTAACGGAGCTCTCAAGACTCGAGCCGGTGCTGGCTTCTTATCCCGCCAGCCTTATGACTTCCTATGAAGTCGACCCCAAGGTGGGCAACGTACGCTATGATGAACCGGATTGCATCGCTCCGATGCGATCCTTGATATAACACTAAAAATAGCTCTGCAGGAACGATACCTCGTTTCCGCAGGGCTATTTTATTTGCATGGCAACTCATAACCATGGTGGATAAGCATATACTTGTACAAGATGTTCCGTAAACGAATCGAGTCACGCTTCCTTAACAGGAATTAAGCCGTCCGGAAACGGAATGCCGGAGGCTGCAATAAAATTAGGAGGATCGGACCACATGAAAAGACTGGGTTCATTGTTGATAATGGGGATCTACCTGATAATTTCGGCAGGCTGGCCGGCAGCTGTACAAGCCGCTCCCCCTGTATCCACGCATGCGGAGGCGGCAGCACTGATAGATGTAACCTCGGGCCGTATTTTGTATAGTCAGCAGGGAGACAAGCAGATGCGGATTGCCAGCTTGACGAAGATCATGACGGCGATTGTTGCGATAGAGAACAGCAAGCTGTCAGATATGGTGAAAGTAAGCAGAAATGCAGCCGGCAAAGAAGGTTCCTCCATCTACTTGAAGGTCGGCGAGGAAATGAGCCTGAATCATTTGCTGTACGGGATGATGCTTCGTTCCGGCAATGATGCGGCTACCGCGATCGCGGAGCATGTAGGAGGAACTGTGGAAGGATTCGGCTACATGATGAATGAGGAAGCCAAGCTGCTCGGTATGACCCGCTCCAGCTTCAAGAATCCTAGCGGACTTGATGCGGAAGGACATTATTCAACAGCGAATGATATGGCCAAGCTTGCGGCCCACGCGCTTCAAAATCCGGTTTTCCAGGAAATCGTAAAAACAAAGGTGAAGAAGGTGCCCAATCCTAACGAAGCCTGGGATTATACTTGGCTTAACAAGAACAAGATGCTGAGCTTGTACGAAGGCGCGGACGGAGTCAAGACCGGCTATACCAAGACCGCGAAACGCTGCCTCGTCTCATCGGCCACCCGCAACGGACAACAGCTGGCTGTCGTCACGCTGAATGACGGCAATGATTGGGCTGATCACGCCAAGCTTTTGGATTACGGGTTCAAGAATTACCCTCTGCAGCAGTTTATCGGCAAAGGCGATGCGGTGCAAGGCACCGACCTGGTTGCCGGCAAAAGCTTTGCTTATCCGGTGCTGGAAAGCGAAAAGGGCCAATTCTCAACCAAGATCCAATTAGTTGACCCTGCTTCAACGAATTATCGTCTGGGTGAAAGAGGGTCACTCACCTACAGCTTGAACGGCAAGCCTATTGGCAGCATTCCGCTATACGATAAGGATAGTCCAAGGTTAAATCAGCCGGAGCAGTCTGCATTTTTCTTTCAGGCCTCCGATCAGGGAACAGCGACATACGCGGATAAATGGCTCTATATTGTACAGTTCCTGGTCCGCGTCTTATTCACGGGACAAGCGGCATAACAATTAGGAAGGGAGACACCTCTTCTATGGTGAATCTTATATGGTTGTTTTTCATTGTCGCCGGTTTTGTAGTGGCTGCCGTCAAGGGAAATATTGAAGTTGTCACGCAGGCGGCGTTTGAGGGTGCCAAGAGCGGAGTAACCGTTTGCTTCGGCTTGATCAGCGTGATGGTGTTCTGGCTCGGCATGATGCGAATTGCGGAGGATGCGGGACTGCTGCAGAAGCTGGCTGTCCTGCTCCGGCCTTTCGTGCGTTTCTTATTCCCAAGCATCCCCAAAGACCATCCCGCTATCGGATACATCATGTCCAATATGAGCGCCAACATTTTGGGGCTGGGCAACGCTGCCACCCCGATGGGGATCAAGGCCATGCAGGAGCTGCAATCGCTCAATCCGGACAAGGATAAGGCGAGCCCGGCCATGTGTACACTGTTAGCGCTTAATACGGCCAGTATTACTCTCATTCCTACGACACTGATTGCCATACGAATGAATTTTCAATCGGCGAACCCTACCGATATCGTCGGAACGACGCTGGTGGCAACCTTCATATCGACCTTGGCAGCAATTATAGTCGATAAGTGGTACCGGAGCCGAAGCGCACCCCTGTTTCGGAAGCCTCCCGCCAATCCGCCAGCTACTCCTCCAGGGAAAGGATGATCGCGTTTGTACTCCTTCGTCAATATCATTTCGGCTTGGGCCATCCCGGTCATCATTGTCTTTATTCCGTTATTCGCCGCCTACCGTAAAGTGCCCGTCTATGAATCGTTCGTAGACGGGGCCAAGGAAGGCTTTGATACGGCGATCCGGATCATTCCGCATCTGGTCGGCATGATGGTTGCTATCAGCGTCTTCCGGGCATCCGGGGCTATGGAGCTGCTGATAGGATGGGTGAAGCCATTCTGTGCGATGATCGGCATCCCGAGCGAAGTGCTGCCACTTGCGATCCTTCGTCCGCTCACGGGCGCCGGCTCGCTTGCTTTTACGACAGATCTTGTTCAACAGTTTGGGCCTGATTCCATGATCGGCCGCATTGCCTCTACAATCCAAGGGAGCACTGACACGACGCTGTACGTCATTACGGTATACTTCGGTGCCATCGGTATCCGCAAGGCGAGCTATGCTCTTAAGGTCGGCTTAATATCCGATGCCGTAGGGTTTATAGCCTCTATCGCCATCTGTTATTTAGTCTTCGCCTAGAACCCCCAAAATTCTCCGCACATATACTGTACCAGCTAACAGATAAGAGGTGAGCTGAGTGCAGTATTACGGCATTATTATCCACCATTCGGTATGTCCCTCCATTAACGGTAAAGGCTATGATTTCTTCATCTCCCGGGATGGCACCATTATCCCGGCTTCCGAGCAAACCGACCCCCTGTATATTCACATTTGTGTGGAAGGCGATTTCTCTGAGCCCCGTTACAGCTATACGGTTAAGGAGAAAGAGCAGCTGTTTATTTTGAATAAACTGATCATCCGGCTTGCGGAAGCATGGCGTTTTCAACCGGATGACATATTTCCGCACAGTATTTCGTGTCCGGGAGCTTTTTTCCCATGGTCTCAACTTGTGATTTCACCTGATGATAGGTATCATTAGGTTGAGGTGAATACAGTCCAATGGAACGATTACAAAAAGTATTGGCAGAAGCGGGAGTGGCCTCCCGGAGAAAATGTGAGGAATTGATCACTGCAGGCCGCGTGCAGGTGAACGATAAGGTAATCACAACTTTAGGGGTAAAGGTTGATCCCCAAAAGGATGTGATTCACGTAGATGGACGGGCTATTCGACAGCAAAAGAAGGTTTACGTCCTGTTCAACAAGCCGAAGGGCGTCATTACTAGCGCTTCCGACCCCGGCGGCCGCAAAATCGTTACGGATTTCATGAAAGAAATTAAGGAACGAATCTACCCCGTAGGCCGGCTGGACTACGACACCGAAGGCTTGCTTCTGTTGACGAACGACGGCGATTTCGCCAATCTGCTAACGCATCCTAAGCATCATGTTCCACGTACATATCATGCAACCGTCAAAGGGGTGCCGCACGGTTCACTTCTGGACAAGCTCCGCGAAGGGATTCAGCTTGAGGACGGCATGACAGCTCCTGCGGAGGTTGAATATTACGATGTCAATCCGGAAAAAAATGAAACTATAATCTCCATGACCATTTACGAAGGAAGAAATCGTCAGGTTCGGCGTATGTTTGATGCGATCCAGTTTCCGGTTATTAAGCTGAAGCGTGTTCAATTCGGTCCTATACCTTTGCTCGGGGTACCCAGAGGCAAATTCCGGCTTTTAAAACCGCAGGAAGTGAAAGAACTGATCGATAGCGCTCTCAAGACACATAAAATTCAAAAAGGCAAATAATCGCTGACGCCAAATTTCGATATAATGGGGATAGAATCGACCGAGATGGTTTGGGGTGTAAAATAATGGGAAAACATAAACGTTGGGTTCAGATGGTGATATTTGCCGCGGTGATTGTTATCGGTGCGCTTACGATGTTCAACAATTTGTATGCTACGGATAAAAAGCCGGTCGAAGGCTCCAAAGCACCCGACTTTACGCTTGTAGGCCTGGACGGCAAGCAGCATAAGCTGTCCGATTATAAGGGAAAGTCCGTTATGGTTAATTTCTGGGGTACGTTCTGCCCGCCTTGTAAGAACGAAATGCCGGCCATTCAGCATCATTACGATAAGATGAACAAGGATACGACGGCAATACTCGGATTAAATCTGGGGGAGAGCAAGGTTACGGTTCAAAGCTTTATTGATCAGTACAAAATTAATTTCCCCATTCTGCTGGACGACAACGAAGAGACTCGTAAGCGGTACGGCGTTATGCAGTACCCTACTACCTTTTTTATTTCTCCGGACGGCAAGATTGCGAAGATTAAAATCGGCGAAATGGACGAAGCTTATATTGAGCAGACTTTCGCTTCCATAGCAGCTGCCGGTAAATAATCATCCAGCGGTGATGCTCATAGTAGTGATTTCATTACGTAAAGGCGTGCTATCCTTCCGATACTCCCTTTACGTAATGCTGTATGAGCGCAGTAACGAAGACGGATATCGATTCTCAATGAATCCAGTTAGTCTGGCAAGGCGGATGTTCCAACGAATCATCGGCTTTGGCACAAGAAGCAAGCTTTCCATGAAGCTCTCAGGAGGAACATCATGATTCAGAATACAAAATGCGAATGCGGTCATCAAAATTTGGTCGGAACCGTGCTGTGCGAGTCTTGCGGCAAGCCGCTGTTTGACGATGATGGTACAGAACCGCTTGAAATGCGTTATGACGGTGTCGCAAGGCGTTCGCAGAAGGCCAATCCGGGTTTGCTTGACAAAGTGTGGAATTTTTTCTCTTCCGTGAAAATCGCTATCTATATTATCATTATCACACTGTTGGGGGCCGCCCTGGGTACCATCTTTACGCAAGAAAGCAACTTCATTAATTTCGACCCGTCGACCTACTACAAGGAAACGTACGGAATTATTGGGGATATCTATTACAAGCTTGGCTTATCACGTACATACGAATCATGGTGGTTTATTACACTGCTTTTTATGCTAGGCACTTCGCTTGTGGTCTGCAGTCTGGACCGTGTCCTACCGCTGTACCGGGCGCTCAGCAAGCAGCAAATTCGCAAACATATCAACTTTATTTTGCGGCAAAAAGTATCTTACAGCGGTCCTATTACGCAAAGCACGGAGAAAGCCGATATAGAACAACAGTCAAGGGCGTGGATTGAACAAACGGCCCAGCTTCTCAAGAAGAAGCGCTACCGAGTTCATACGGACGGTACAGCGCTCCTTGCGGAGAAGAACCGATTCAGCCGATGGGGACCATACATTAATCATATCGGGCTGATCATTTTTTTAATGGCCGTCCTTATGCGCAGTCTTCCAGGATGGAATATGGACCAGTACGTTGCTTTTCCGGAAGGAACTCCTGTAAAAATCCCTTCTACTTCCTACTATCTGAAAAACGAGAAATTTACCGTAGACTATTACTCGGAAGACGAGATGTCCGCCGATTTCCGGGCCAAGCAGCAAGCCGTCGCCAAAATCTACGAGACCAAGGCCGTTCTCTACAAATGTACGGCTAACTGTGATGACCCGCTCAAGGAACCAACCCTAGAGGAAGTTCATCGTCAGGATATCATCGTCAACAAGCCGCTTAATTATAAAGGCCTGCTGGCTTACCAGTACGACTACAAGGAAGATCCGCTCTTAATTTCCGTGAAGCCTTCACTGAAAGATAAACAGACAGGAGAAGTATACGGCAGCATGGAATTATCGATGACCCGGCCGGAAGACGAATACAAAGTCGGTCCGTACCAGTTCAAGCTGAAGGGCTATTTCCCTGAATTCGGCCTGGACGACAAAGGGACTCCAATGACGAAGTCCAATGTAGCAAAGGCTCCCGCGTTTATCTTTTACATAACCGGGCCTGGACTATCTCCGGAGGGCCAGCCGTTTATCTATTTCCCGAGACAAGTGGATAAAGAAGCATTTGCACAAGATCAGATTAACGGGGAGATTGCCAAGAAGCTGGACCTCTCCGTCAATTCGATGTCAGATGTACAATTCTCTTCCTATACAAGCTACTTGAATATCCGCGTGGACCGAGCGCTTCCTTTCATATGGGTAGGCGCAGCCATATCCATGATCGGCCTGGTAATGGGCTTTTATTGGCACCACCGCCGTGTCTGGGTAAGAATTGACGACGGGCAGCTGTCGTTAGGTGCGCACACCAACAAAAACTGGTTCGGCATTCGAAAAGAAGTGGCGCACATTCTTCATAAAACCGGGATTCAGGTAGATCCCAAGACATTAGAGGCAGGGGTGTTGAAGTAGTGGACAGCAGTTCTTTGTTATTGCTTGCTTTCATTGTGTACAGCGCAGCATTTTTAGTATTTGTAATTGGCATTACGGGCAAGAAGCTAAACCGGCAGGATGCGGAGGCCAAAAGCCAGAAGTGGGGGAATGCAGGGATTATCTTATCCATTATAGGATTCCTCTGTCATCTGGGCTTCTTCTTCAAGCGTTGGGCGGAAGCAGGTCATATACCGACAAGCAATATGTTTGAATTTATGACCTTCCTTGCGATGATGATCATGCTGGCGTTTATTATCGTGTACTTCATTTATCGTTCGCAGGTGCTTGGGGTATTTGCATTGCCGGTAGGCATCATTATCATTGGGTATGCATCGGTATTTCCAAAAGAGGTGCAACCGCTGATCCCGGCCTTGCAGAGCTACTGGTTGAAAATTCACGTGACCACGGCAGCTGCCGGTGAGGCGTTCTTTGCGGTAGGCTTCGCCGCCGGGTTGATGTACTTGCTTCGAACCATCAATTTCAACAGCAGCGATCAAGCCGGTAAAAAGGAGAGATTCGGCGTCGAGATAACGATGTTCTTCCTGGTAACCATCGTAGCGTTCGTAGTTATGATCTTTAGCTTCAATGCCGCAGGCTACAGCGCTAAATTTGCGATGCCGGCAGCGGAAGGAGCCGTACAGCAAACGACGGAGTACGTATTGCCTCCGATTGTTATGCCTAAGGATTCTCAAGTGCTCGAGATGAAACCGTTTATTGGACTGACCGAGCCTTTATTTGAAGCCCCGGGATGGTTTAAGGGCAGCGGAGCGGCGAGAAAGCTGAATACCGTGATCTGGTCATTCATCGGCGGCCTCATTCTTTATGCGGTGCTCCGTTTGATCGCAAGAAAGCCTTTGTCGGCGGCAATCAGTCCGTTGATGAAGGAAATTGACCCTGAAGATATTGATGAAATCAGCTATCGCGCCATTGCGATCGGCTATCCTATCTTCACCTTAGGCGCACTTATTTTTGCCATGATATGGGCCGCGGAGGCCTGGGGGCGGTTCTGGGGCTGGGACCCCAAAGAGGTGTGGGCACTTATTACATGGCTCTACTATGCGGCATACCTGCATTTTCGTCTGTCCAGAGGCTGGCAGGGTAAAAGATCCGCTTGGCTGGCTGTTATCGGATTTATCGTCGTTATGTTTACGTTGATCGGTGTTAACCTAGTCATTGCGGGATTGCACTCTTACGCGGGTGTATAATGCAGGGATAATGGAACAGGAAAGGATGAAGGTTCATGACAGAAAGAAAGATGAACATATTGGTTGTCGATGATGAAGAGCGCATTCGCCGGTTGCTGCGGATGTACTTGGAGAAGGAGAACTTTTCTATCGAGGAAGCGGAGGATGGAGAAACGGCCTTGAAGAAGGCGGTTGAGAACGACTATGATTTAATATTGCTCGATATTATGCTTCCAGGTATAGATGGCAACGAGGTATGCTCGAGATTGCGTCAGGTGAAATCCACTCCGGTCATCATGCTGACAGCCAAGGGTGAGGAGACCAATCGTGTGCAGGGCTTCGAAATGGGAGCGGACGATTATGTCGTGAAGCCATTCAGCCCTCGTGAAGTGATCTATCGGGTCAAAGCGATATTGCGCCGTTCCTCGGTTACAGCGTACTTGTCCAAAGATGTTAACACGAGCAACAACATCGTGTTCCCGAATCTGGTCATTGAGCATGATGCACACCGTGTTACGGCCGGAGGACAAGAGGTGGCGTTGACACCTAAGGAGTACGAGCTATTGCATTACCTGGCGGTCTCGCCGGACAAAGTATTTTCAAGAGAAGAGCTGTTGAAGGACGTATGGAACTACGAATTTTTCGGTGATCTTAGAACCGTGGACACCCATGTCAAAAGACTGCGGGAGAAGCTGAATAAAGTTTCGCCGGATGCTGCTGCCATGATCACGACGGTTTGGGGCGTCGGCTATAAGCTTGAGGTGCCTAAATAAGGTGTTTATTTTAAAAAGTATTGTCGGAAAGCTCTGGCTGACTATTATCGGGCTGGTTGCTGTCATCTTGATGGTCTTAGGCCTGTTCCTGTTTCAATATATACAGACCTCATTCCCCAAGTCGCAGGATCAGATTGAAAGCCTGCATAAATTGGGCTCCAAGGTTGCAGAGGGCATTTCCCTTCATAGCGAGGACAATCACTATATTACGATGGTCAACGATTTGCTGAGCGCTCAGGAAGCGACCGTGTTTATTCTAGACAAACAGTTTAACCAATCCGGTTATTTTGAGCCTGGCAGTCTGGGGGATCTGCATTATGATGATTTCTTCAGCAAGCAGGACATGCAGAAGGTATTTGCAGGTCAGATCATCGATAATAAGGTTGTCGGAAAGGCGGGGGGCAAACAGCGAGCCAATAATTTGTATTCCGCTGTTGCCGTCCCCTTGAAGGATGCGTCCCAGCAAACCATTATCGGTGCGGCAGTGCTGTATCAATCGACCCAGTCGGTAGAGGAGACTCAAGCCTATGTCATGCGTTTATTCGCATACGTATCGCTCGCAGGGTTCCTTATGACAACGTTCTTCGCCTTCTTCCTGTTGACCAAAATTACGCAGCCGCTGCAGCAGCTGAAAAAAGCCGCGGATTTAATCTCACATGGAGAATATGGTACTCGGGTACCGATTTCTTCGGATGACGAGATCGGCGAACTGTCCAAAACGTTCAACCGGATGGGGGAAGAGCTGTCAGATACGATCAAGGCGCTGAATCATGAGAAGGAGCATCTGTCCAGCGTGCTGCGAAGCATGGCGGACGCCGTCATTACTTTTGATGCAGACGGTCAAGTGATCCTTACGAATCCCCAAGGCTATAAAATCGTTCGTGATTGGGGGCAGCTTCAATGGACCGACTTCGGTCAGGAGAAGGATTCTGAAGGGGATCAAAGCTTGCATATCGATATGATTCCGCCGCCCGTTCGACCGTTATTCGAAGAAGTGATCAACGGAGCTGCCGAGATCACATCCAAGCTTCATGTTCGTAATGAAGTCTGGTCGGTTGTAATGGCTCCGTTATATTCGCGCGATGTCGTCCGCGGAGTCGTTGCCGTCATGAGGGACGTAACGGAAGAGTTCGGGCTGGATAAGCTGAGGAAGGATTTCGTAGCCAATGTTTCCCACGAGCTTCGGACGCCGTTATCTATGCTTCAAGGATACAGCGAAGCCCTTGTGGATGATATCGCTTCATCACCGGAGGAACGGAAAGAATTGGCCCAAGTCATCCATGACGAGTCCCTTCGCATGGGTAGGCTGGTACGCGATCTTCTGGATCTGGCCAAGATGGAAACCGGCAATATGGAGATGAATTTCCGTGAAGTGGATATCCTTCATTTCATGAGGCGGATGCACAGGAAATTCGCCGTACTGTCCAAGGAGCGGGGCATCACGATGACGGTGGATCTTCCCGAGGAGGAATTGCTGCTGGCCCATGCGGATGAAGATCGATTGGAGCAGGTCATGACCAATCTACTCGATAATGCGATACGCCATACTCCTCCGCAAGCACAAATCCAATTGCGTGCCGCAAAGCATACTTATGAGGGCAAGGATGCCATCTTGCTCGAGATTACGGACCAGGGACAAGGAATACCTGCTGGAGACTTGCCTTATATATTTGAGCGGTTTTATAAAGCGGATAAAGCCCGTACGCGGGGAACGAGCGGAGGCACCGGACTTGGCCTTTCCATTGTGAAGAGCATTGTGGAAGCCCATAAGGGTACCGTGCAAGTAAAGAGTACGGTAGGGCAAGGGACGACCTTTTCGGTTATTCTTCCATGCGATCCTAGGTAGGTAAGCAGGATATCGGACGATTCTACACGGATCTGCATCACATATCGACAAGAAGAAAGAGAGCTTCCGACAGAAATTATCGGAAGCTCTTTCTTTTTGTTGAATGCAGGAAGTAAATCTTGTTGTCCGTGAAACAAAGTGAAATTATTGCAGAGTAAGGTCGGCTACTTTCTCGATTTCCGGAAGCTGTGCAAGCTGTTCCAGTACGTCTGCAGGAGCTGCTTTGTCCGTAGTCAGAACCATGATCGCGGAGCCGCCGAATACTTTACGTCCCACTTGCATCGAGGCGATGTTCACGTCGTTATTGCCAAGCAAGGTTCCCACTTTACCGATGATGCCCGGTTTATCGTTATGGGAGATCAACAGCAGATGACCGTGAGGGGCAATATCAACAGGATATTGATCGATTTGCACGATGCGTTCGCCGTAGCCTGCAAGCAGGGTTCCAGCCAATGTGCGCTCTTCATTTTTCGTTTTTAAAGTAACGGATACCAGGTTCGTGAACGTTTTGGATGCCGTCGATTTTTGAGTCACGATGTTGACGTCACGAGTTTTTGCCAAATGCATCGCATTTACGATATTTACGCCTTCCAGCTGATTAGCCAAAATGCCTTTGACGATGTAGCGGGTAAGCGGAGTAGGATCCACATCGCTCAAATCGCCGGAATAGTTCACTACGATTTCGTTGACGGCGCCTTCGGTCAATTGTCCTGCGAATTGTCCGAGCTGTTCACCGAGGTTGAAGTAAGGCTGAAGCTTATTCAACACAGTCGGAGGAACAGGAGGCATGTTAACGGCATTTTTAAACGGCTGGTCGCGCAGAATATGAAGGACTTCCTCGGAAACGTCAATCGCTACGTTCTCTTGTGCTTCTACAGTGGAAGCTCCCAAGTGAGGAGTCACGATAATTTTAGGGTTGTTCAGGAATGGATGATCCGGTTTTGGCGGCTCTTGTTCGAATACGTCAAATGCAGCACCTGCTACAATACCCGATTCGATAGCTTCAACCAAAGCCATTTCATCAATAATGCCGCCGCGCGCGCAGTTAATGATGCGTACGCCTTTTTTCATCAGCTCGAACTGCGGGCGGGAGATCATATGGCGGGTTTCGTTAGTCAATGGCGTATGAACGGTAATGAAGTCGGCTTGTGCGGCGATCTCGTTAACCGTACCTAATTTGACACCGATTTTCTCAGCGCGTTCTTCTGTCAGGAACGGGTCATATCCGATAACATTCATGCCGAATACTTTAGCGCGCTTCGCAACCTCGCTGCCGATGCGTCCCATACCCAGGATACCCAAGGTTTTGTTGCGCAGCTCTACGCCGACGAAGGTTTTGCGGTCCCATTCGCCGCCGACTGTTTTTTTGTAAGCTTGAGGAATGGAACGCGCGACCGACATCATCATGGCGAAGGTCAATTCACAAGTGGCGATGGTATTTCCGTCCGGAGCATTGATAACCACGATACCGCGTTTGGTTGCAGCTTCCAAATCGATATTGTCAACGCCAACGCCTGCGCGGCCTACAACTTTTAATTTAGCAGCGGCATTCATGATTTTCTCGGTTACTTTTGTCTGGCTGCGTACCATCAAAGCGTCATAATCGGCGATAATGGCGATCAGCTCGTCTTCGGACAAACCGTTTTTCTTCTCAACGGTAACATCCTCTGCGTCATACAGCATTTGAATTCCCATGTCGCTAATGCCATCCATTACTAACACTTTAAACATTGTTCAGACCTCCAAATATAGTATAATGTCTAACAGCTCAAATGACGGACGATAGGGAGGGTGGGCTGCACCTCGAGCCATATCACCTTGTAAATGAGCATAAAAAAACTCCTCATCCCCATACGATTGCCCGTATATAAGGGACGAAGAGTTACTTTCGTGGTACCACCCTAATTCGCTGCGCGTTCACACGAGCAGCCTCGCGAGTCATAAGACTCAGAAAGGTAACGGTTCCTACCCGGCTGCACCTACTTTGCCCGTTCACACGAAGCGGTAGCATTTCAATACAGCAACTCTGGAGTGCTCCGTATAAAGGATAATGTCCGACTCGCACCAACCATCGGCTCTCTGCGCATTACCGGATTATACTGTCTCCGTCAAAGTCGATTGTTAAAATGAATTTTCATTAGCGTACCATGACCCTGTAATTCGTGTCAATAGGTGTCGAATAGGTTGTCCGACCTAATTTGACAAGCCTTGCTAGGGGACGAGATCTACGTACGCTTTGTGCTTGAATGGCGATAATTGTTCGCCTTTCACTAGCTACAAACCATATTTTATGGCAATTTCGTACGGATTGCAATGGTTTTTACTTGATCAATTGTGAATTTTTCGTTATTGTTCTTTACGAGGCAATCAAGAGAAGGAGATGGGCTTAATGGAACCTTTTGAAATGATAGATCCGAAAGCATTCGTGGAGAAGTTGAACCAAGAGGAGATGGGAGATTCCATTATCATTGATGTAAGAGATCCTATGGAATGGGAATATTACCATCTGGACGAGGCGAAGCTGATTCCTATGAACACTATACCTGCCCGTTTATCGGAGCTTCCCACGGATCGTAAGCTCTATATCGTGTGTGCTCACGGTGTGAGGAGCGCCAACGTGTGCTATTACTTGAAGCAGCAAGGGTATGACAATGTCGTGAATGTGGAAGGAGGCATGGCAGCCGTAGCTATGCTTCGAGGCTTCCAATACGATTAATGATTTGACAAAAAAAGCCGTTTCAAATGCAAACCCGCGGGTCTGCAATGAAACGGCTTTTTAATTTCTGGCTTCCCGTAAAGCACTTCAATGTGCTTTCGAAGCCGCAGCACCGCCTTGTAGGGTTACCTCAATTTTGTCCGGTAAAGAAGGGGATTTGCGGCAGGGTTTCGTTCGGATACCATCTGCTTTTGTTGCGGATAAAATCTCCGGAACGAACGGCGTCCGTTGCCAGAAGTACTTCAATAACCGGTTGAATTTGAGTCAGATTGTATTTCGAGGCTTGCCCCGTTGCGATCATCTCGTCGATTCGGATGCATAGATCCTGCGGTGTAAACGGCTTATACAGCTTGGTATTTACTAGAACACCGGATATGTAAACATTCTTGACATTAAGAGGGAGTGAGTTCCACTCCTGTATGGTTAACGGCTTTCCGGCATCGGCGGTTTGAATGGAAGCGGATGCAGATTGCTGCCATTTGACGATGGAATCGTAATAGTTCTTTTGCGCTGCCAAAGCAAAGTTTTTCGCTTCGATCAAGTATGCATTGCTGTCCATATCCTTCAGCAGCTCCGCAGCCGGCATGGAATTGGCTCTGGATTGAAGGCTGCTCAAAGCTTCGCTAAACAGCTTCAGGCTCTTGGCATAGTTTTGCTGTCCCTCCTGCAGAAGAGGCGAGGATTCCGGCATGGATTTGTCGATGATTTCATCGTACTTGTCTTTAGCCAGCTTGGACAAATCCTTGAGCAATAAGGAGGCATCCGCGCTCCGGTTGACTTCAAGCACGTCTAATTTATCAAACCAGCTCGTTTGAAATTCCCTGTACGGTTGATAAATGGTATGATAGAAAGACACCAGATACTGTTGATGATAAGCGGAATACGCTTTGGCAGCATCCTGCTGCCGGGAGATCTGACCTTCGTACTTTGCGGCGGAACGTTCCTGACCCAATTTGACTCCGAGGAAAAAAGTGCCGAGAGCGAGTACGAGCATAAAAATGAAGATGAGGACAAATAAGTAATCTGTACGGGTCAACCTTTTCTCCATGTTCAAGCTCCTTGATGTTTTTTTATTGATAGTATAGGTGATCCTGTCGAAAAAAGGAATAATTTGCATGAAAAAATTTAATTTTAAGCAATTTAAGTTCAGGCACGTCCAGGCCGATGAAATCGACGAACGGTTTCTCATCATGAATTTATACATGACGCAAGTGCTGGTGCTGCTGCTTGGAGCCATTATTATGTTTTTTCAGAAGCCTTCCTTGTCTCAAATGTTTTCTTGGAAGCATGGAATCTGGATTCCTGTTTGGGGAGTTGTCTTCGCCTTAGCCGTGCTGATTGTCGATTTGCTTATTTCGAGATGGGTGCCTCCCGAAGTGACGGACGACGGCGGAATCAACGAGCTGCTGTTCAAAAACCGCCCTTTATGGCATATTACCGTTATGTCCCTTTTCGTTGCCCTATGTGAGGAGCTTTTATTCAGAGGCGCCATTCAGGCTTCTTGGGGGCCTTATTGGACAAGTATATTATTCGCGGCCATTCATATCCGGTATTTGCAGCATTGGCTTATGACGGGTCTGGTATTCAGCATCAGCTATGGCCTGGGCTGGATTTATATTCAGACGGGTTCCTTATGGACGCCTATCATAGCCCATTTCGTCATCGATTTTATAATGGGTTGTATTATACGTTACAGGAGAGAGGATTAAATGCATTTGAGTCAACAAGATATGAGCGCACAAAACAAACAAGGCCCGGAAGAGGAATGGGAGGAGGAACACTTTCTTCCTCCGCGCAGCACCATACATCCAACGGAAAAGGAAAGATGGCTCCCTGTCTTTTACCGGACCTTGCTGTGGTTATTTATCTTGCTAGTCATCGGACTTCTGATCTGGGGCTGGGATTATCTGAAGAAACACAGCTAACAAACCATAGAAGATATCTTGAATCCGTCCTGGGGAACGGATCTTTTTTTGCCCGCGGATCTGAAGAGCGGGGTTAAGGCGTGATTTCTATCGTCGCCGGATCGATAAAGCCGTACTGCTTCTGCTCCAGCTCGGTGAGGAGCTTATCCAGCGCCTTATCGGTCCAAGGAAGCTCATGCATCAAGATGTTGCTTCCGGGCCGAAGCTGCTCCAGCACATTGGCGACCACTTGATCGGGATTGTTGTTTTTGGTGCTCATCTCCCAGTCCTTCGATCCGTTGGACCAGGTCATAAAGAGCATTTGCTCCTCCTTTACCTTGGCCTTGACGATATCACCGCCGGAACCGAATGGAGGACGGAAGAAGCGAGGCGCTTCCCCAATGGCTTCTTTTACGATAGCCTGAACGTCTCCGATTTGCTGATTGACCTTCTCTTCGTTTTCTTTTTTCAAGTCAATGTGATCCCAGGAGTGATTACCAATCGTTTGCCCCCTTTCATGAATCAGCTTGAGGAGCTCCGGCTTTTGCTTCACGCGGTAGCCGTTGACGAAAAAAATCGCCTTGGCATGATGCTTGTCCAATGTATTCAGCATCGATTCGAGCATTTCTTTATCCTTGGGTCCGTCGTCGAACGTAAGCAGCACCATTTTTTTCTCGGTTACTGAGGGATCGATGGGCTGGATATCATAGCTTTTCGGATTTAACCGGTAGGCTGTCTTCGGTACTTCGGGCGGCGCAGCTGATGGCTTCGGCGATGGCAAAGTTTCGGCAGATTGCACTGTAGGCGGCTGCGAGGGAGCGGTATCCGTCGGCTTGGTTATTTGAGCTGGGGTAGTTTTGGAATGCTCTGTCCCTCCGGAAGGGCCGGGTTGCGCACCTGTGATAGTACCGGAAGGCTTTGCGGTATTTTGGCAGGCTGTTGCTGTCAAAATAAGAAGGGCTGCAAGCCCTGTAAGCAGCTTTTTGTTCATGTCTGACTTCTCCTGTTCTGTGTTGGTTTCCTAATTTTATCATGCATGCTTCGCTTCTTCATAGCGGACAATACGTATGTAATCAAACGGATGGAGGGATAGCCATGAAGTTCGGATCATTCTTGCTTGGGGGATTGGTTGGAGCTGCCGCTGTTGTTTATTTCAATAATAAAAGCAAATCCATGCTCTTTTCAGCAATTAGCAGCAAAAACCAATCGCTCGGCGGCTTTGCGGACAAAGCAGGCGCTTCAAATCACTCGGACGTTAAAAACCAGCCTGCCTCCGGATCGGAATCCATACATGCTAAGAAGGAAGCGGGTTCCACCCATGAAGGCCTCGCCAGAGTGGAAGCCCTTATTAATAAGGATGCCGAGATCAAAGCCGCAGTCGATGAAATTCTGACAGAGAATCAACAAAAGGAAGTATATCAGACTCAATGAAGTCTGTAGATGGACCGGAAGTACCAGACATGAGCAGAACCTGTGCTCGTGTCTTTTCTTTTTTTCAGGACATTCGTACATTTCTTGTTATGTTGTGATATAATAGTCATATAATTGAATACAAGCTATAAATGCTTACTCACCTTTTTAACCTTACTTCATAAGCTATAATATATGCGTCGGCAAGGAGGAATCCTGTATGAAAATGGAGCGTTTAAGTCAGGACAAGATACGGATTTTCCTCACATTCGACGACTTGACGGAGCGAGGCATTCAAAAGGATGACATGTGGAGAGAAATTCCTAAAGTGCACGAGTTGTTCAGCGATATGATGGATCAGGCTTATTCCGAGCTAGGCTTCGAGCCTTCCGGACCGCTTGCCGTTGAGGTGCTCCAGCTCCCGGCGCAAGGTATGGTCGTTATCGTTACGCGCGGGAAGGTGGATTTCCAACATTCCGTTGAGTCCTACGACGAGGAAGTCGAAGAAATGTATGAGCTTGAAGTCACGCTGGAGCAAACGGACCAAATCTCCTATATGTTTCATGATTTTGAAGACTTACTGCGCATGGCGAAAGTGCTGAATCCGTTGGTTACTGACGGTGGAATCCTGTTTTCGTATAAGAACAAGTGGTTTCTGCAATTAAATGCCGATGAACTGGATGAGAGCGGATACCAGGCTGTGATTGCTGTTCTGTCCGAGTTTGGGGATGTGGCTACCGTAACGCGTGCGGTTCTCGAGGAGTATGGCAAGACGGTTATAGCGTCTGACGCTGTGAAGGTGCTGTGTTCCCACTTTAAATAAGCTGTCACAGTCGGCTTGACCTAGATGATAAAAGCGTCCAACAAAAACTTGATGTTTTTGGGGGATGCTTTTTTTTGAATTTGTTACTCCGGGGGCTGTTATTTTGGCGTTTTCTTTCCCCTTTTTTGGGAGAAATGGGGAGTGCATGAGGGTGTTTCGATAGTGCAACAATAGGGGAATGAACCGTTCAGGACTAGACCAATCAACTTCAAAAGGATGATTCTAGATGACAGAGAATTTGAATGTGCTTCATTCCACCCAAATCATTATTGAGAAGGCTTTGACCAAGCTCGGCTATTCCCAAAGTATGGTGGAGCTGCTCCGGGAGCCTATGAGGGTATTAACTGTAAAAATTCCGATTCGTATGGATGATGACTCTATCCGGATCTTCACCGGCTACCGAGCCCAGCACAATGATGCTGTTGGCCCTACCAAGGGGGGCGTTCGCTTCCATCCCGATGTCAATGAGGACGAAGTAAAAGCACTGTCTATCTGGATGAGCTTAAAATGTGGTATTGTCGATCTTCCTTATGGAGGCGGCAAGGGAGGCATTATTTGCGATCCAAGGAACATGTCGATGCGTGAGCTTGAAAAGCTAAGCCGCGGATATGTGCGGGCCATTAGCCAAATTGTCGGGCCGACCAAAGATATTCCTGCCCCCGATGTGATGACCAACTCTCAGATCATGGCGTGGATGATGGACGAATACAGCCGCATTCGCGAGTTTGATGCGCCGAATTTTATTACAGGCAAGCCGATTGTACTCGGCGGCTCTCAAGGCCGGGAAACGGCTACAGCCAAGGGTGTAACTATTATGATCGATCTTGCGTTGAAAAAGAAAGGAATCTTGCTGAAGGACGCCAAGGTTGTTATTCAAGGCTTCGGCAATGCGGGCAGCTTTCTGGCGAAATTTTTGCATGATGCGGGAGCCAAGGTTGTGGGAATCTCCGATGTATATGGGGGACTGTACAATAAAGACGGGCTTGACATCGATTATTTGCTCGATCGCCGAGATTCCTTCGGTACGGTAACGAAATTGTTCCAGAATACGCTGACGAACAAAGAGCTGCTCGAGCAAGAATGTGATATTCTTGTACCGGCGGCGATCGAGAATCAGATTACAGCGGAGAATGCAGACCGCATCCGGGCTTCCATCGTTGTGGAGGCAGCGAATGGACCGACGACTCTGGAAGCGACCAAGATACTAACGGACAGAGGCATCCTGATCGTACCGGACGTGCTGGCAAGTGCGGGCGGGGTGGTCGTGTCTTATTTTGAATGGGTGCAGAACAACCAAGGATATTACTGGACAGAGGCGGAAGTGCATGCCAGACTGCAAGAAGTGATGGAAAAAGGCTTTGAAAATGTCTATAATATTCATATTACAAGAAATGTTGATATGCGCTTGGCCGCCTATATGGTTGGCGTACGCAAGATGGCAGAGGCCGCCCGGTTCAGAGGGTGGATCTGATTCTGGATAGGAAATGGAGGGGGACACATGAGCGTCTTCTCAGTCTTAGCGGCGGCGATAGCGCCCGGTGTCGCTCTACTTGCATATTTTTATTTGAAGGATCGCTACGATACGGAGCCGATTCATCTGGTGATGAAAGTATTTTTGTTCGGTGTGCTCCTCGTGTTCCCGGTCATGGTACTGCAGCGTGCATTTGTTCATGCGCTCGGTGAAAATCCGTTCGTGTTCAGCTTTATCATTTCTGCTGGAATTGAAGAGTTTCTGAAATGGTTCCTTGTCTATTTCATTATTTATAAGCACACATCTTTTGATGAGCCTTATGACGGCATTGTCTACGCGGTTGCCGCATCGCTTGGTTTTGCAACGCTGGAGAATGTATTTTACGCGCTCCTGAATTCCTCGTCCATATCCAGCCTTCTGTTCCGGGCGCTGCTTCCGGTATCGGGGCATGCGATGTTCGGCGTCATTATGGGCTATCATTTGGGGAAAGCGAAGTTTGTACCCCATCGGTCTGCAAGGCATTTGGCGTTTTCTCTGGCGTTTCCGATTTTTTGGCACGGCGTGTTCGATTATGTGCTTGCGACGACCAAAACCTACTGGATCTGGTTTATGATCCCGCTGATGGTCTTTCTATGGATTCGAAGCTTGCGCAAAGTGGAGAGAGCTAACGCAACCTCTCCCCTCCGGGTCGTTCAAGCGGATGATAAGGTTAAAATTTAACCTGTTTGTCTATACTTGACGTATCGACTTTTATAGAACCGGAGGGCATGCATGTCTGTAAATGAACGAGTCAAGGTAACCATACGCTGCAAAAACTGCGGAGAAAGATTTATTCTGCGGGGTAAAAAGGATAAGGGCAAGATCGATACCGGGTTCAAACAGTGCATTTGCAACAACGCTAACGATTTTGATATTGAGACTCATGATTTTTGATGAAGGAAGCTTTGGAAGCTGTGTGTCGCAGCACTTTCCGAGCTTCTTTTTTTGTGCATAAGACTTCTTCCTTGGGCGAAAACTAAAGCCAAGTTTGGCTGAAGAAGGGAGATTCCACTTACATGTACAGCAGATTAAGTATTGTTATGTTTCCGATTCTACTTGTTGCCTTGATTGGCGCCGGCGTATGGGGGTACTTGGAGCATCAGGAAAAAAACTCGATCCTAATTAAAGCCGAGAACCAATACCAAAGAGCATTTCACGACTTATCCTTTCATGTCAACAAGCTGCATAGCGAGCTGGGGAATACATTAGCGGTGAATACGGCATCCCAGGACAGCTATAAGAAAGGATTAATCAATGTCTGGCGCATCACCAGCCAGGCCCAAAGCGAGATCAATCAGCTTCCGCTGACTCTGCTGCCGTTCAATAAAACGGAGGAGTTTTTGGCCAATATGGCTAACTTCTCTTATAGGGCCGCGTTAAGGGACCTGAACAAGCAGCCGCTGTCCCAGGAAGAGCTGGGCACCTTGAACGCTTTGTATCAGCATTCCTCTGAAATATCCACGAACCTTCGGGATATGCAGTCCAAGGTATTGACTAACAACCTCCGCTGGATGGATGTCGAAACCGCCTTGGCGACGGAGAAGGAGCCGCTCGATAATGCGATCATTGACGGTTTCCAGACCATGGACAAAAAAGTATCGGAATACTCTGACGTCAAATGGAGCCCGTCGGTAATGAATATTTACCAAAAGCGGGATATGAAGATGCTGTCCGGCAATGATGCTACCGCTGAAGAGATCAGACAGAAGGCAGCCCAATTCCTGAATCTCCAGGATCCATCCGTGCTGCAGGTTGTCGAGAATGGCGCGGGGACGGAGTTCCATTCCTTTAGCGTAACGGCTCCACGCAATCAATCGTCGGATGGGGTCCATATGGACTATAGTACAAAAGGCGGACAGCTGCTGTGGTTTGCAGCGCCTCGTGACGTCACCGAGAAAAAACTGGACGTACGCAAGGCCCGCGACACGGCCGCCGAGTTTTTGGATTCGCACGATTACAAGAATATGACGGCTGTTTCTTATGACGAATACAATAATAACGCCAATATTACTTTTGCAAGTCGTAAAAACGATGTGATCAACTACCTGGACAAAGTATCGGTCAAAGTGGCTTTGGATAACGGGGAAATCCTGGGCTTGCAGGCAACCGATTACGTATTCGATCATAAAGACCGGGAGCATAAGGCGCCTAAGCTGACGGCGGAAGAAGCGCGCAAATCGCTGAACCCGAATTTGAAGGTCGATAATGAAGCGAAGGCTCTGATTCGCAACGATGCTCAGGAAGAAGTATTGTGCTACGAATATACAGGCCGAATTAACGGCGGCGTGTACCGGATCTATATCAATGGCGAGACCGGAACCGAAGAGAAAATTGACCGTCTTGGGAAGGACGAGCAGCAGGTAACACAATCTTAATCATAAGAGGAAGAAGCGCCGAGCTTCTTCTTTTTTTCATGTACGCCCAGCATGGGCGTCATCTATAGGGTGGAAGTCCCGAACGGGGGCTGGCGAGCGCCTACCGTAGCCAAGGGCAAGGGTGTCGACCGCGAGGTCGAATCTGAAGGAAGCCGGAGGCAAATGCACGGACCAAGGTACACGAACCCAATTCGAGGCAGTGTTAGTCGGATGAGTCTCCTTGACAAGACGAAATCCGAAGCCGCCAAGGACTGACGCTGTAAACTTGGGTGGTCGCGGGCAGACAGATGGCGTTCTTATCTGGGGAGACCTGCGGGAAATGCGAAGTACCTTCGTAACCGCAGCTGAGAAGCTGCGCTGAATCCGCAGGAGTCAGCAGAGGCCATAGTACGGGAGTACGGGACGCCGGAAACCGGAAGGGCCGAACCGAAAGGAGAGAGGAAACCGATGCGTTCGCATGAAGAGCAACGACAGCAGAATATCTCGCAAGAGAGCTCGCGGCAAAAAGCAGCGGTGAAGCCGTCAGGGTATGCCGGAGCGCCGAGTTCTTCGTCGGCACAAGTCGCCCCTTCCTCTCGCAAAGACCAGAACGACTTGCTGGAGAAGATGCTCGAGGGAGAAAACCTTCGTCTTGCCTACAAACGAGTGGTTCAGAACGGGGGAGCACCCGGTGTGGACGGAGTAACGGTAGCGGAGCTACAAGCTTACCTGAAAACACACTGGGACACGGCAAAAGCCGAACTCCTCGCGGGAACGTACAGACCTGCGCCAGTCAAACGGGTGGAAATCCCCAAACCCGGAGGCGGCGTACGGCTGCTCGGCATCCCGACCGTGATGGACCGGCTTCTCCAGCAGGCACTTCTGCAAGTGATGAACCCGATCTTCGACGCCCATTTCTCCTGGTACAGCTACGGTTTTCGCCAAGGAAAACGGGCGCACGACGCGGTTAAACAAGCACAAGCCCATATCCGTAGCGGCCTTAGATGGGTCGTGGACCTGGACCTCGAGAAGTTTTTTGACCGGGTAAACCACGACATGCTTATGGCAAGGGTGGCACGAAAAGTGACGGACAAGCGAGTCCTCAAGCTGATTCGTTCCTACCTTAACGCTGGGGTTATGGTGGAAGGGGTTTGCCAAAAGACGGAGGAAGGGACCCCTCAAGGAGGTCCTTTGAGTCCGCTCTTGGCGAACATCCTATTGGATGACTTGGACAAAGAGCTAACCCGGAGAGGATTACGGTTTGTTCGGTATGCAGATGACTGCAACATCTTCGTGGCAAGCAAACGCGCTGGGGAGCGCGTCATGGAATCGGTGATTCACTTTGTAGAAGGAAAGCTGAAACTGAAAGTGAACCGCGACAAGAGTGCGGTGGACAGGCCGTGGAAACGCAAGTTCTTGGGTTTTAGTTTCCTGTCGAACAAGCAAGCTACGGTTCGGCTAGCCCCAAAGACAATATCGCGGTTTAAGGAAA
The DNA here is from genome assembly GCF_014873645.1 of Paenibacillus sp. OAS669. Lineage (NCBI taxonomy): Bacteria > Bacillati > Bacillota > Bacilli > Caryophanales > Paenibacillaceae > Paenibacillus > Paenibacillus sp. OAS669. The sequence goes on along the minus strand of NZ_JADBDR010000015.1, from coordinate 67,493 downwards.
AGATCCGGGAACTGACGAACCGGAGTCGCACGATGTCGATGGAAGAGCGCATCTCTGGACTTAACCGCTACCTTATGGGATGGATTGGTTATTTTCGACTGGCATCAGCGAAGAACCACTGCGAGAGCTTCGACCAGTGGATTCGCCGTAGGCTCCGCATGTGTCTCTGGAAGCAATGGAAGCGAGTTCGAACTCGGATCCGTGAACTCCGGGCACTTGGAGTACCGGAATGGGCCTGTTTCGTCATGGCCAATTCACGTCGTGGCGCATGGGAAATGTCTCGGAACATAAATAACGCCCTTCCAACTTCCTACTGGGAAGCGAAAGGGCTGAAAAGTTTGCTTTCTCGTTATCTGGAACTTTGTTAACCTTTTGGAACCGCCGTATGCGGACCCGCATGTACGGTGGTGTGAGAGGACGGGGGCTAGCCGCCCCCTCCTACTCGATTCCGGAGTTTGCAAAACTTAGAGATCTCCGTAAAGTACATGAATCGGCTCCGAAGCTGAAGCACCACTTTGAGGACCATTTTTTTGCTTCCCATATGTTGCCTTCATGATATAATGAATGGGTATAAGTAGTACTTTGGTACTGCTTTTTCGCTAACATCTAGGGGAGGTGCGCTTGTTTGCTGCCGAAAGTAAATGAAATTTTACATATACAAATCAATTCGATCGACGAAGATGAGGCCAAACAGGAGTTTAAATCGAGAATTGCCGATATGACGGACAAGCAGATCAGCATGGAGATTCCGATGAATGAACGGACGGGCCGTTTAAAAAGACTCTATATCGGGGATGAACTGTCGGTCTATTTTATTACCGATGGAGGAGTGAAAAATTATTTTACATCGACCGTCCTCGGCTTCTCGGATGACGTGATCAGAACCGTTCATATTAAAAAGCCGGATCCCGAATCGATTACCAAGGTGCAGCGGCGCAATTTCCTGAGAGTGCCGGCAGAGCTTGAGATCGCGGTAGCGTATTCGGATCAGCTAAAATTTGTAGCGGTTACAGACGACGTCGGCGGAGGGGGAATCTCCTTTCTGTGCGACGGCTATATTCCGCTTGCCACGCAGCAAACGGTCCGGTGCTGGCTATTGCTGCAATTCAAGAACAATCAACTCGAGCATATTCCTTTCAAGGGAGAGCTGGTGCGGGTCAAGCCTTTGGAAACGGGGAAACAGCAGGTCATGCTGAGATATTCGGAAATTACCGACCACGACAGACAAAAAATTATTCGTTACTGCTTCGAAAGACAGCTCGAATTCCGCAAAAGGTAAGCATGAAACGAAAAGGATTGGGTACACTACCACAAAATGGATGATTATGGAGTGGTGATGGCATTGGACCGCTTAAGGAAGGAACCCGAGTATGAGGAGCAGTTTGTATTATTCTCCGCCTTTGTAGAAAAATGGATGAAAAGGGCTTTGTACGTCCTGCTTTCTTTGCTGATTGCAGTACAATTGCTGCTGCAAATCCCCGGGCTTCGCTATTATTTGGTAATAGTGGAACAGCTTGAAGGAATTCCCTATGATCATTCGCGGTAAGGTACCGTCGTTAAAAGGCGAAAGCTCGCGAAGAGTTTTGCAATCCCTCTTGTACCTATGGTATAATTTTCTTCGATCACAGGCTGGGCCTGTTTTATTATTCATTGCATCATTGTTCATTTTTATTGCTGGGAGGCCCGCGTTTTGGAAAAAATCAACATTGCTATAGATGGCCCGGCGGGAGCGGGGAAAAGTACGATCGCCCGATTAGTCGCTAATGAGCTCGGCTTCGTTTATGTCGATACCGGGGCCATGTATAGAGCCGTCACATGGAGCATTTTGCAAGCGAATCTTCGACCCGAGCAGGAAGAGGAAGTGATCTCCGTTGCGCAACGGCTTCAAATTCGTCTCGTTCCAGGTGAAGAAGGGCAGCAAGTGTTTGTGGACGGGCAGGATGTGACCGCCGAGATTCGTTCGGCTGCTGTAACCGGCAACGTTTCCCGTACATCGCAGATTGCGGAAGTGCGGCGCATATTGACGGAGAAGCAGAAGCAGCTTGCAGCGGATAAAGGTGTCGTGATGGATGGTAGAGATATCGGAAGTCATGTATTGCCCGATGCGGAATTGAAAATATTTTTGACTGCCAGCGTTAGGATTCGGGCGGAAAGACGGTTCAAGGAAATTCAAGATAGCCGTCCGGAGGTCACATTGGAACAGCTGGAACAAGAGATAGCTTCCCGCGATAAGATGGACGAGCAGAGAGAGACCTCGCCTTTAGTCCAAGCAGCGGATGCCATATTGCTGGATACGACAGAAATGACGATTACTGAAGTGGTCGAACGTATTTTGGAGCTTTGCAGATCCAAAGTCGGCGGGGGGAAGTAACATGCTTTACTCTACGCTTCGTGCCCTATTCCATTTTTTGTTCAGGACCTTGTTCCGCTTGAAGGTTGTAGGACTGCATCATATCCCAACCGATGGTCCTGTCATCTTGTGCGCGAATCATATCAGCAATTTTGACCCGCCGTTATTAGGAAGTCCTATAATTAAAAGGCGAGTGCACTATATGGCCAAGGCAGAACTGTTCGAAGTACCGGTGCTTGGCTGGGTACTACCCCGAATTTGTGCGTTTCCCGTTAAGCGCGGAGGCGTAAGCAAGGAGTCCATTCGACTCTCGCTGCAGCTGCTTAAGGAGAATAACATTATTGGTATTTTCCCGGAGGGCTCGCGTCACAATGCCGGGGGCATGGGTAAAAAAGGGGCTGCCAGCTTGGCTTTGAAGTCAGGAGCAACTGTGGTACCGGCAGCGATAGTAGGCAATTATCAATTATTTAAAAGAATGACGCTGGTATACGGCCCGCCGGTTGATATTAGCGAGTTTGCGGAAGCAGGCTCCGAAGGATTGGAGCAGGCAACCGATAAAATTATGGCCACAATTCGATCGATGGTTAAACAATACGAATCGAAATGATAAAATGTGGAATACTTAAAAAAACAATTAACCGCGTATTCTTTTTGCGCCGGTAAATTATATTAGACAGCAGCAATTGTAACTACTATTCATTGAGTTAGGTTGCTAATCAAGGAGGGTATTGGACCATGTCAGAAGAGACAAAAGTGGAAAACGTACAAGAGGAACAAGCACAGCAAGAAGTATCCCAAGAGGAATCCATGGGCAATGTATCTGTACTGAAAAAGGGAGATACCGTTAAAGGCAGCATTATTAAAGTAGATGACGATCAGGCTATCGTTGACGTAGGCTATAAATATGACGGCGTTATTCCTGTTCGCGAGCTTTCTTCCGTTACATTAGGAAGCGCAGCCGAAGGCGTTCAAGTAGGTCAAGAGGTAGAATTGAAAGTATTGACCATCGATGACAACAAGGAGAAGCTGGTGCTCTCCAAACGCGCAGTAGACAGCGAAAAAGCATGGGATCAGCTTCAAGCCGACATGGAAAACAAAACGATTCTTGAGGCAAAAGTAGCCGAAGTTGTTAAAGGCGGTCTTGTGGTTGACGTAGGCCTGAGAGGGTTTGTGCCTGCTTCGATGGTAGAGCGTAACTTCGTTGAAGATTTCAGTGATTACAAAGGTCGCACATTAAGATTGCGCGTGAAAGAAATGGACCGCGAGAAAAATAAAGTCATTCTTTCCCAAAAGGATGTTCTAGACGAAGAGTTCGAAGCGAAGAAGAAAGAATTGATCTCCAATCTTTCCGTTGGACAACAGCTTACTGGTACCGTTCAACGCTTGACTCCATTCGGTGCTTTCGTTGATATCGGCGGCATTGACGGTCTGGTTCACATTTCCGAAATGGCTTGGCATCATGTAGAGACTCCTTCCGAAGTGGTTAAGGAAGGCGATCAAGTTCAGGTGCAAATCCTGAAGCTCGATCCTGAGAACGAGCGCATCAGCTTAAGCATTAAAGCAACTCAACCGGGACCATGGCAAAAAGTCGCCGAAGAATTCCAAATCGGCGATATCGTGACGGGTACGGTAAAACGTCTTGCTCCTTTCGGGGCTTTCGTAGAAGTAGCTCCAGGTGTTGAAGGTTTGGTTCATATTTCCCAAATCGCACATCGCCATATTGCTACTCCTTTCGAAGTATTGAAGGAAGGCCAAGAAGTGAAAGCAAAGGTTCTGGATTTGAATGTGGAGGAGAAGCGTATCAGCTTGAGCATCAAGGAAACAGAAGAAGCTCCTGAAGCTCCTGCTCCTAAAGCAGACAGACCTGCTAGAAATCAAAAAGAAACCGTGATTGCGGAAGAATACCAAAACCAAGGTCTTAACTTGACTTTGGGAGAACGTTTCGGCGATAAATTAAGCAAATTCAAATAAGTCGATTTGAATAAGAGCCACATTGAGAGTGAACAAGCTTCATGCTTGTTCACTCTTGTGAGTTATAGGGGGGCAGGCCAAGTGCGGATACCAAGAAAGATGGAGCATGTGCATCATGCTCTGCAGCTTGGGCAAAGCGGTAATCAAGGATTTGCCGATATTAAGCTGATCCACAATTGTTTACCGGAAACATCCACTTCGCTTATCTCATTGCAAACAAGCATCGGCGAACTCAATTTGAGCTCGCCGATTATTATTAATGCGATGACTGGCGGAGCTCATGAGACAGAAGAGATTAATAGAGAGCTGGCGATCGCGGCCAGAGAAACCGGATTAGCGATGGCCGTAGGCTCGCAGATGTCCGCACTGAAGAACCCGGAGGTAGTATCAAGCTACCGTATTGTGAGGGAAATGAATCCGGATGGCATCATATTCGGAAACTTAGGAAGTGAGGCAACGCTCGAGCAAGCTCTGCGGGCTGTCGAGATGGTTCGGGCCGACGCGCTGCAAATTCATTTGAATGTAATGCAGGAGCTGATTATGCCGGAGGGAGACCGGGATTTTCAGGGCATGCTGGAGCGCATTTCCGCTATTGTCGAGCAGGTTGGGGTTCCTGTCATCGTGAAAGAGGTAGGCTTCGGCATGGCGAGAGAAAGCGTCGATGCCTTGCTCGGCATTGGTATCTCGGTCATTGATGTAGGCGGATACGGCGGAACCAATTTTGCCGCTATTGAGAATATGCGCAGATCGCTGCCGATGGACTGGCTGAACGAATGGGGCTGTACGACCGCGACCGCATTGCTGGAAGCGGACTATGCTTCTTCCCGGCATGCTAACGTGTTTCTTATCGGATCCGGGGGAATCAGAAACAGCCTGGAGGCTTGTAAGGCGCTGATTCTGGGAGCGTCAGCCGTAGGCGTGGCAGGCGCCTTCCTGAGGACGCTTCGTCAGGAAGGGACAGCGGCCCTGGTTGAGCATATCCGGGAGATGCATAACGAGATGAAGCTCGTCATGACTGCGCTGGGAGCACCGACGGTTCAAGATTTGCACAAGGTTCCCGTGGTCATTTCCGGCGAAACGGCTCATTGGTGCTATGCGAGAGGAATAGATATTCAATCGTTTGCAAACCGGAACGGTTTTATAAAAATTACATAACCAAGCCATACTAAGAACGGAATTGGAAGGCTGCTTTGTTAGAAACAGGCTTTCGCGCTCTTGGACTGTGAGGAGCATAGACAACCGTCATCGCTTGCGCAGGCAGAGCTAACGAAGACAGCATCACTACGATACGTTCTAAGGTGGGTGCGATGAATCCAGGATACTTATCTTTGCTGCTTATGGTCGTTTCGTTAATCCTGTTCGCGAGTGGCTGGAAAGACATTATTATGAGAGGTATAACTTCAAAGGTCATACTTCTTTTTTTTATTTCGTGGCTTATCAGTATGAACTTTTCCTTACCTATAGCGGGAGGGCGTGTATGCCTCTGCCTGGGAGTTCTTCTAATCTGTATCCTCTGTGTGCTGTGGAGAGTCCATGGGAACGTCTATCGGGTACACCTTCTTTCGGTCGGCGCTTTGTTAGGCTCCATCAGCTTCTTTATGCTGGAGACCATCCATTTGGTGCCGAGGCTGATTCTGGGCAGCACTGAGATCTCTATGGCGCTTGCCATCGGTGTTCTGCTCAGTCTATTGACCCGGCATCCGGCTGCACAAGTTGCGTCATTGTCCATAGGACTTATCCTGGCTGAATGGTATCATGGTTATCTCCATCGCAATTACTCGGGCTTTCAGCTCGGGTTCCAGTCCTTCCAGGATCGCTGGTGGCTGACGCTTTCTATAACGAGGACTATCTCGTTGACACTGATGGCGGTTGCTCTGACATGCAAAAAAAGCTTTTTTTGGATATCAGATGGTATAAGGCGCAGATACAGCGGCGATAGTGATTAGAGAGGGGGAAGCCAAATGCTCGCTTGGATTGCCGAACAAAAATATACGGTAGGCATTATCATAGGGGTGCTCTTCGGATTGGGAGCCCGCATTACCATGCTGCAGACAGATTATCGTCAATACCCGACCTATCCGCATGGAAAAATAATCCATATCGCATTGGGGGTTATTGCAGCAGGACTAGGAGCGGTTGCTGTCCCTTCCTTACTGGATAAAAACTATACTGCGATCACGTTCCTTACGGTTGCGGCCCAACAATTCAGGGATGTCCGGAATATGGAGCGGCAAACGTTATCCAAAATCGATAGTATGGAGCTCGTCCCCCGCGGGGCTGCTTATATCGAAGGAATTGCCATGGTCTTTGAGGGGCGCAACTATATGGTGATCTTCACCTCTTTTGTAGGAGCCATGTTCAGTATTATTTTCGCATGGTATTGGGGGATCGTTGCCGGAATCATAGCAATTCTCATCACGAACCATTTTAAAAGCGGGAAAAGTATTTCCCACATTGCCGAAGTTCAGAAGGCAGAAGTGCGGATGGACGGGCCGAATCTGTTCGTAAACGATATTTATATGATGAATATCGGCTTGGACGATACCCGGCATAAAATTTGCGAAAAAGGGATCGGGCTTATTCTCGTGCCCAAAAATCAAAACTGCCGTGTGACTTTGGCGAATCTTGGACAGCGGCAAGCGCTGCTGCATGACATTTCCACCATCATGGGCGTTTACCGGGATGACGGAGAGCCCTCTCTGCTGCCGCTCGCAAAGCTGGATATGAACGATGGCCGGCTGGGCATCTTCCTGCTTCCGCAGGTTCATAACATAGACCAGGCAAGAAAGGTCATTCTGCAGTCTCCGGTGCTGGAAAGCGCCATACGGATGCCGTCAGAGGCGGATGTAAGTTCAACCGGAAAGGAAGGCGCCTAAATGGCAAAAATCGTGGCGATAGTGACGTCGGATAGGGAGCAGGTGGCCGGAGGAGCGCCGATTTTTATAACCAAGGATGCGGACGAGCAGCAAAAGGTTGCTTTCAAGCTGGAAAAAATTTTGGATGCGATGGCTCATGATTTAGAGAACGGTACGATGATTCTGGTTGATCATAAAAGCTCTTCCGGATAATGGAAACGTACGGATTTCATTGCTTTGTAGGAAGGCAAATGCTATGATGTAGATTGTGAAATTTTTCATGTTGCCGTTTTGGCGTGCAGCGAGGAAAGGAATGAAGTGGAGTGGCAAGACCCGTAGTGGCCATCGTAGGCCGTCCCAATGTCGGGAAATCGACTATATTTAACCGTATTATCGGGGACAGATTGGCAATTGTTGAAGATATGCCGGGGGTAACCCGGGATCGATTATATGGAGTCGGCGAATGGCTGGACCATCAGTTCAGTGTGATAGATACCGGCGGGATTGAAATCGACGGAGAAGATGAAATATTAAAATCAGTTCGCGCACAAGCGGAGCTTGCGGTTGAAGAGGCCGATGTAATCATTTTTATGGTGGATGCCAAGGCAGGCGTGACGCCCAACGACTCCGAGGTAGCGGAAATGCTGTTCCGTTCGAAAAAGCCCGTTGTTCTGGCCGTTAATAAAGTTGACAATATGAAGCGGCAGGACGATATCTATGAGTTCTATAGTCTCGGATTCGGCACGCCGTTCGGCATTTCAGGCTCTCATGGCACGGGAATCGGGGATTTGCTGGATGAAGTCGTGCAGCATTTTCCGGAGAGAACGGACGATGAATATGGCGAGGAAGTGATTCGTGTTGCGCTGATCGGCAGACCGAATGTCGGTAAGTCTTCGCTGACCAATACTATTCTGGGAGAAGAACGGGTCATTGTAAGTAACGTGGCCGGAACGACGAGAGACGCCATCGATACGCCGTTTGAAAGAGACGGACAAAAATACGTAATCATCGATACGGCGGGTATGAGAAAGCGCGGCAAGGTGTACGAGAATACGGAGAAGTACAGCGTCATGCGTGCATTGAAAGCGATTGAACGCGCGGATGTCGTGCTGGTGCTTATCAATGGGGAAGAAGGCATTATTGAGCAGGATAAGCATGTGGCCGGTTATGCTCATGAAGCCGGTAAAGCGTGTATTTTTGTCGTCAACAAATGGGATGTCGTGGAAAAAGACGATAAAACGATGCAGCAGTTCACCCAAAAGATTCGCGATCATTTCCTGTTCATGACCTATGCGCCGATTATTTTCCTCTCCGCAAAGACGAAGCAGAGGGTTCACAAGCTGCTGCCGATTGTAAACCAAGTGGCGGAGCAGCATGCGATGCGCATACAAACCCATGTTCTTAATGACGTCATTTCCGACGCGGTGGCTATTAACCCTCCTCCGACAGATAAAGGCAGAAGATTGCGTATTAATTATGCGACCCAGGTTACGGTTAAACCTCCGACCATCATCTTCTTTGTCAATGATCCGGAATTGATGCATTTCTCCTATGAGCGATATTTGGAAAATAAGATTCGTGCTGCTTTCGGATTTGAAGGAACGCCTCTCAGGTTGTTTACTCGTAAAAAATCGGATGAAGAATAGGGAGAGATAAGCAGTGCTATCCGTAATATCCATTATAATCGCATATTTGTTAGGGTCGATCAGCTTTAGTTTTCTGGCGGGGAAGATACTGAAAGGAATTGACATTCGAAATCACGGAAGCGGCAACGCCGGGGCTACCAATACGCTCAGGGTACTCGGCGTGGGGCCCGCTATAACGGTACTCATTCTGGATGCGTTAAAGGGGGTTGCCGCCGTTCTTGTAGGACGATGGCTGGGACAAGGAGACGTGCTGATTGAAGTGCTGTGCGGGCTGGCCGCCATTTCGGGGCATAATTGGCCGATCTACTTTGGCTTTCGCGGCGGGAAAGGGATCGCCACAACCATTGGCGTTATGATAACACTGGCTCCCCTGGCCGTTGTATATGCCGGAATCGTATGTATATTGGCGATTGCTTTAACCCGTTATGTTTCACTCGGTTCTCTGTTGTTTACCGCTCTCTTACCTTTATTTATCTGGTTTATGCGGGAACCGATTGAAATCTTCTGGTTAAGCTTATTCGTATTCGTGTTCGCTTGGGTGCGTCACCGTACCAATATTGTGAAATTGATCAAAGGACAGGAGAACAAACTCGGCTCCAAAAAATAAATCCGGAGGTGTGGGCTCATGGCCAAAAAAGTATCCGTACTGGTTGCAGGAAGCTGGGGGACAGCGATTGCTTCGGTTTTGGCGGAGAACGAAATGGATGTCATGCTGTGGACCCGCAACGAACAGCAGGTAACGGAAATTAATACGGAGCACCGGAATCGACGGTTTTTGAATGATGCCCAATTGTCACCCCGCATACGTGCGACAGCTTCAATGGAACAAGCCGTAAGTGAAGCCGACGCTGTTGTTGTGGTTGCTCCTTCGGCCGCGATGCGGGAGGTAGCGTCGCAGATGCGCCCGTTTTTAAAAAAAGAAACGACCTTGATTCATGCGACGAAAGGCTTTGAGGCCTCAACGCTCAAACGAATGTCTACTGTATTGGCCGATGAGCTGCCTCATTATGACGCGTCAAAGATCGTTGTTTTATCCGGTCCGAGCCATGCGGAAGAGGTTATCAAGCAAAGCCCGACCACAGTCGTGGTTGCGTCGGAGGATGCTCAAGCTGCGGAGGCCGCACAAGATTTGTTAATCAATAACAGCTTTCGCGTTTATACCAATCCTGATGTAATCGGTGTTGAAGTAGCAGGGGCGCTTAAGAACATTATTGCATTGGGAGCGGGACTTACCGATGGGCTGGGTTATGGAGACAACGCCAAGGCTGCACTCCTTACGCGGGGACTGGCTGAAATATCGCGTCTAGGAACGGCTATGGGCGGCAATCCGCTAACCTTTGCCGGGCTGGCCGGCGTAGGCGACTTGGTCGTTACCTGCACCAGTAAGCACAGCCGCAATTGGCGTGCGGGCTATTTGCTTGCCCAAGGCAACCCGCTTGATGATGTACTTCGTCAAATGGGAATGGTGGTCGAAGGGGTCAAGACGACGCAGGCGGCATACAAGCTTTCACGTGATTACCAGGTGACGATGCCGATCGCGGATGAGCTGTATTCCGTTCTGTTTGAAGGGAAATCCCCGGAGGCCGCCGTTGAAGATCTTATGGGCAGAGGCAGAACACACGAGCTGGAGGAGGTAGCCAAGCCCGTGCAAACAAAATGGTTCGGCTAGATTCCTGCCTACACGGTTAGTGTCCCTCCTTCATACAATACCTTAGATCATGCTCCGATCCTTAGGGAGTTATGAGGTTAAGGAGGGACAGGAAGTGGCCGATAAAACAACGCCTAAAGATGTGTTGAACACTGTAAAGAAGAAAACCGGCAAAAATATAAGCGAAAAAGATATATATAAGCTGGCTAGCGGTGTAAAACCATCCACAATGCAAAGTGAAGCTCAATTGAGACAGCTGATCAAGCAGGTATCCAGTCTGGTGAATGTACCGGTTTCTGAATCTACGATTAACGAGATCATTCAATCGGTGCAGGGAAGCAAGAACGGCAATACGATAGAGCAGCTTATGAAATTAATATCGAAAAAATAACAGTTTCGTGGCATGAGCGGCCGTCCGGCGCGCTTGTGCTTTTTTTATGTTATAATAGCAAAGAATATTTTGCAGGTACATAATGGATAATGATTATTGATGGTTAGGGGTCGTTGTATTGTATGTCATCCATGGATAAAATGTGGGCATCCTTTATTGCCATTGGGCTGATGGTTCTTGCCTCCTTATTGATCACCTTCGCTAGAACGAAGACCAGAGGGATCCTGCGCGGAGTCCTTTCGGTTATTGCGTTCCTGATGTTTATTCCCATCTTGCTGTATGTTTTTGTCTCCATGATGTAGACTTTCTAGAACGAAAATCAAGCTGAATAACGGGGGTTTCGAACGATGATTACTTTGGTAGGCAGAAAAGTGCAAAAGCAGGTCGAGCATGATAGCGGCCTTACTATACTGGATTTGGCCATGAAGCATGAGGTGGACTGGTCCTTCTCCTGCACAAGAGGCACTTGTGCCCGATGCCGCTGCCTGGTTAAGGAAGGAAGAGAGTATCTGAACGAGCCGAACGATGCGGAGCTGGATCGTCTGGAGCCGGAAGAGATCGATGCGGGCTACCGGTTAGGCTGTCAGGCTATGGTCAAGCAGGACGGGCCTGTTACCGTCGTTTACAAGCCTTATTTCTAATCGGGCATAACCGCCAACGAGAAGGGGAATTTCCGTGGATTATATAGACAAGCTGGGGAATGCGCTCAGAACACTTCAGATGCAGCTTCATGACATAGAGCAGCCTTGGTTAGTCGGAGGAAGCTGCGGATTGCTTATGCAAGGAGTACCGATAGCTGAAGCGCCGAAGGATTTGGACGTATACGCCGATGTAGAAGGTGCTAGAAGCATTCACAGACTTTTATCGGAATATTCCATCGACGAGCAAGTAGAGGACCGTTCTTCCGTCTACTACTCCTTATTAAGCCATTACAGCATTCATGGGATCAAGGTCGAATTGGTCGGGGGCTTCGAAGTGACGATGCGGAACAGCTTCTACAAGGTGAATGCCGCTTGGCTCGACCGTTATGCCATGAAGTATACTTTAAATACCCATGAAGGGCTCGACCCGGTCAAGCTGATGCCGCTGGAGCACGAGCTTATCTTTAACCTGCTGAGAAACCGGCCGGATCGGTTCGAACCGATCGCCAAGGTCATCTCTACGCGGATCGGAAGCTCTTCATCCATTGCCGAAGAGCTTATCCAACAAAATCATATCGACGAAGAGATCGTCCATCAAATGAATCGGCTGCTTCAACGATAAGCTGACAAGAAAAAGAAAAAGGAGTACAAACGATGACAGCTCGTGTGACGTTTTTACCGGACGGCAAGTCGATCGACGTGCGAGCGGGAACGACGCTGCTGGATGCCTCACGCAGAGCCAGAGTTCACATACGTACTCGCTGCGGAGGGAAAGCCGCCTGTCTAATGTGTAAGGTCCTTGTTCAGGGCAGCGGCACAGGGCTGGCTCCGTTAAATCAGAATGAGAGCTTGAAGCTGGGCGGCTTGCATGAGCAAGGCTATCGGTTAGCATGTCAAGCTAAGGTTACAGGGGATGTTACCGTTACACTCCCGGAAGACCCGCTGAAGGCAGCTATACGAAAACAGTTGGAGCGGCAGCAGGAGGAAGAATAAATCATGAATATTCGTTTACGAAAGTCAAGCATCATTCTGTGTGTAGTGATGCTTTGTACGGTTCTGTCGGGCTGCATGTATCCGAAGGAGATGCGCAAGGAGAACCAGATAGCTTCGGGAGAATTCGTGGTGGTTGTACAGAATGCGGTGGATCAATTTCATACGAAAACCGGTGTGCTTCCTATCAAAAATAGCGATCAGATGACGCCGTTGTATGAGAAATATCCTGTTGATTTCAAGAAGCTGAAAGAAAGAGGCTTGATCAGCAATATTCCGGCAAATGCGTTTGAAAACGGCGGTACGGCAATCTATGTTCTAGTAGATGTCGAGACGAAGCCTACGGTGAAAATGATGGATTTAACCTCATTTCAGCAGACTGTAGAAGTCCAGAAGCTTGTCGACGACTATAAATCCAAAAACAACGGCCAGCTGCCGAAAGGGGAACCGGTTGCTCCTTCCTTCTACCGGATTGACTTTGACAAGATGAACAAAAAGCCCATGCAGGCAACCAGTATGTATACCCGTCAGGTGATGCTGCCTTTCATGATCGATGATGCAGGAAGGGTCAGCATTGACTACTCGGAGGAAATGATGCGCCTGATCGACAAGAAATCGCTGCAGAACAGCTTGAACGTGAATCAGGATTTGCGCGAGCTGCTTGTGAAGGAATCGTATTACGTGCCGGCCCGAACCGGTCCATTTCGTTGGATGGAGGGCAGACCGACGCCCGTTCTTGAATAATAGCTTCCCAACCTCTATTAACCTTCTTAAAGGGAAATAGAGGTTTTTTTGTTATGCCAAAGAATAACCGGAACCTCCGGTTCATATATTCTCATAGAGATTAAGCTGCGGTACGAATGCCGTTGGTCAGCAAGGAGTGATCAAAAATAAAATATGATTCTGATTCATCATATTTTGTTAGCTAGTACATATATTTTTAATAGTCCAAAAGCATGTGTACGAGTTTCGTCTTAAACAACCTGTAGGAGGGATTCTCATTGGAAAAAGTGGATATCTTTAAGGACATTGCAGAGCGTACTGGCGGGGATATTTACCTGGGGGTCGTTGGAGCGGTCCGTACGGGGAAATCAACGTTTATCAAGCGCTTTATGGAATCGATCGTTCTGCCTAACATTCAGAATGAAGCAGACCGTATTCGGGCGACGGATGAGCTTCCGCAAAGCGCTGCGGGCCGAACCATTATGACGACGGAGCCGAAATTCGTACCGAATAATGCGGTGCAGCTGCACGTTGCTGAAGGGCTGAATGTCAATGTTCGTCTTGTGGATTGTGTAGGTTATGTGGTAGAAGGCGCTAAAGGCTACGAGGATGAGAACGGGCCGAGAATGATCAATACGCCATGGTTCGATGAAGCGATTCCTTTCCAGGAAGCGGCAGAGATCGGCACACGCAAGGTCATTCAGGAGCATGCGACCTTGGGGGTCGTCATCACAACGGACGGCTCCATTGCCGAAATTCCCCGTGCATCGTATGTAGACGCGGAAGCTAGAATTATTTCTGAATTGAAGGAGGTCGGCAAACCGTTCATTGTTATCGTGAACTCCACGAAACCAAACGGCGATGCGGCCCAGCAATTAAGAAACGAGCTGCAAGCACAGCACGACATCCCGGTCGTTGCCATGAGTGTAGCCAATATGAGCGAAGACGACATGATTTCCGTTCTCCGCGAAGTGCTGTACGAATTCCCTGTACACGAAGTTAACGTCAATCTGCCTAGCTGGGTCATGGTGCTGGAGGAAAATCACTGGCTGCGCTCCCATTTTGAAAATTCCGTCAGGGAGACTGTTCAGGATATTCGCAGACTTCGTGATGTCGATAGGGTTGTCAGCCACTTCGAAGAGTATGAATTTATTGATAAAGCAGCCCTTGCCGGCATGAATATGGGTCAAGGTGTGGCCGAGATTGATTTGTATGCTCCAGATGAGCTGTATGACCGCATCTTGATGGAGGTTGTCGGCGTCGAGATCCGGGGGAAAGACCACCTGCTCCAGCTCATGCAGGATTTCAGCCATGCCAAGCGGGAATATGACCACTTTGCCGAAGCGTTGGAGATGGTGAAGACGACCGGCTACGGTATCGCTCCGCCTACCCTTGCCGATATGGCCCTGGAAGAGCCTGAGCTGATCCGTCAAGGCACGCGCTTCGGTGTGCGGCTCAAAGCAACAGCGCCATCGATTCATATGATTCGTGTCGATGTGGAATCGGAGTTCTCTCCGATCATCGGTACAGAGAAGCAGAGTGAGGAGCTTGTCCGCTACCTGATGCAGGACTTCGAGGACAACCCGCTCAAAATGTGGGAGTCCGATATATTCGGCAGGTCGCTGCATTCCATCGTTCGTGAAGGCATCCAAGGGAAGCTGTCTATGATGCCGGACAATGCCCGCTATAAGCTGCAGGAAACACTGGGCCGCATCATTAACGAGGGCTCCGGCGGACTTATTGCCATTATTTTGTGACATAGATTACAGAAATGTTGTTAAAATGCACTCCACAGGGTGCATTTTTTTGTTTTCACTTGAAAAAGTGTCATGGGTGTATTACTATAGTCTTGATTTACAAGGATTTCGCTTGTTTTATGTATAATTTCTGACTTTTCAGTTAACAAAGGAAGTAATAAGACAAACGGCTAATGGCGTAAATTCGAGAGTAACGGCCATAGCACCTAGCTGCCGTCTTTCACTTGCGGTATTAGTTCTTCTTGTGAAGTTCGTTTTGGATACTTATTTGGGGGGAGGTGAATGGCATGAATAAATCCGATTTGATTAATAAGGTTGCTGAAACCAGCGAGCTTTCCAAGAAAGATGCGACAAAAGCGGTTGAGGCTGTTTTTGAAGCTATTTCCGAGGCTCTTCAAAATGGGGATAAAGTACAGCTGGTAGGATTCGGAAACTTCGAAGTTCGTGAACGTTCCGCTCGTAAAGGACGTAACCCGCAAACTGGCGAAGAGATCGAAATTCCATCCAGCAAAATCCCGGCTTTCAAACCTGGCAAAGCGTTGAAAGACGTTATTCAATAAGAATGGCTGTTTCTGTACATAATGCAGTGCCAATACAAAACATCTGAATCCAAAAGATTCAGATGTTTTTTTACATCAAACCTTTACAAGGAATGGTTTCCCATCATATAATATAACTGTTTCAACGATAATCGGGGTATGGCGCAGCCTGGTAGCGCGCACCCTTGGGGTGGGTGAGGTCGCACGTTCGAATCGTGTTACTCCGACCATGGAAGAGACATCGTCAAATCGGTGTCTTTTTCTTTTGTATGCCATGAGATGCTTCAGCGCAATATTGAAAGCGATGTTTAAAATTTCATGAAGCAAGACGATACCGAATTTGGTATACTGGGTGAAGTTGATTCAGCAGCGTTAATTTGCACGAGGGGGATTGCTGGAATTGAAAGAAAGAGCACAAAGTTGGCTTGCTGCCAATGACTGGACCATGTATGGAATCATTGTCTCCATTTTTTTGGTATGGCGCATCGGGGTTGAGGGTGGCTGGAGTACCGCATGCTGGGTCCTGTTGCTAATCTGCTTGCTCGGTGTCCGTAAAGACCAAATCGATGTCGATTGGAAACGTTTTTTTGTATTTGGCTTGCCGCTGCTAGGCATCTTTTATTATTTTTACGGATCCGGTAACGGTATCTGGTGGAAAATTGCGAACTGGATGTTCGAGAACAACCGCCATCCTTGGAACTGGGATCAAATGATGAACAGCATTCCGTTCAATGACGGGGCATGGGCAAGGGCGTTTCATCGAGTTAAGCTGGATCACCTGATGGTATGGGTGTATAACTACGGTTTTGTGCTCTCCTTATGGATTTGTATCGTGCGCAGCTTTTGGACAAAAAGCATTAAGAAGATGCTCTCTTATGCGCTGTCGGGGCATTTAATGCAGTTCCCTTTAATTTTGCCGTTCTATAACCTGATCTTGCTTCGTGAAGTATGGTGGGTAAAAGGACAGCCCGATTTGCTGGGCAGGACGTTTGCGACCGAGAACGATCTTCTCGTTAATGTAATGAACTGCTTCCCAAGCATGCATACGTCGATCTCCTTCGCGATGCTGCTGCTAGCCCTTCGGGAGAAGGACCGTATTTTCAAATATATGATGGTCGCTTATTGTGCATCGATTATTTTCTCCACGATGTATCTGCAGATTCATTGGGTGCTGGATGTTATCGCGGGTATGGCCTTTGCCTACGGCATTGTGAAGCTGGCTGATCTTGTGATTCGATTGGGAACCAAGTGGATGCCAGCCAGCATAAAGAGCTTCTATAGCGGCAAACAAGACAAATCGTATAACAAAGAGACTATGGCTGCCTGATTAGGCGGCTTTTTTATATTATTTAAATTTTCGAGTCTTCCCGCAAAAGGACTGAATCCGTTTCGAAGCCAAGGCTGTGCTTTTATGGGGTTATTTTATCGGCTTCGGTACTTGCCAGTTGACATCGCTCACATTTTTTTGCATCATACTAATAAGATAGTTAGGACAGGAAGGAAGATCGTGATGGAAGAGAATCCAAACCAAGCGGATTATTTTATTATAAAAGCGAAAGAAAACGGGGTTCAGGTCATCGGATTGACTCGGGGACAAGATACCAAGTTTCATCACACGGAAAAGCTGGACAAGGGTGAAGTGATGATTGCCCAGTTTACCGCGCATACCTCGGCGGTGAAGATCCGCGGGAAAGCGGTTGTCATGACGAAACACGGTGTTATGGACACGGAGGAATAATTTTTCAGTTTTCGCAGGCATAGCCTGCTTTTTTTCGTTGTACAATGAAGAAGAGGGATCTCGGCCAAGCAATCGCAAGAAGTGCGAAGGAGGATATTGTCCGATGAAATGGTTCACCCGTCTTCTGATCACCATTGTACTATCCATGGGCCTTGCAGCCGGCCTATCCGTTCTTCCACAGCTCGAAAGCAAGTGGAGTCTGCCTATGTTTCATACGGTGAAGGCCCAGCCCGTATCGGAATCGAATGTCGTCGATGTACTAAGCAAAGCGCAGCTGCATCTTCGTATCCGCAAGGTCGAGATGACCCATGCGATTATCTCGATAGATCTGTTCGCTTCTCCGGCAACAGATAAGAAGGAGATCGTTCAAGACCTGTATGAGCTGCCGCGGCATCTCTTTCGCAGCTCTACCAATCTGAATCAGGTATTGATCCGGGTATTGGACGGATCTGCCGAGGGGAAGCAGAGCACCTCCCTGTTAATCGCTGAGGAAGCGAGAAGAGAGAAATGGCTGCCGAGCGAGCTGCCCATTAGCACGCAAAGTACGGAAGAAATGGAGCAGTATCTGCAATCCCATTTTCGAGTGACCTACACGGCGAAGTGGCAGGATCGTTTTCAAGTAAAAAGTTAAGACAGGGTATTGTGCGCGAATATGCGTATTGTGCTATAATAATTTAGATTGTTTTATTGCGATTCTTTGCAATGGTTCGGAGGCTAACTATGAATTCTTATCGGATCCCGGAAATGGCCCGAAAATATATGGAGTACGACATGATCCAGGCCCACACGGACTTGCCGCATTTTCCAGAATTTCGTACGCGGTTGTTGTATGCGTTTTTAAGCAGGCACAGTACTTTGTCGGGCTATAGCGAGCTTTTCAGCTTGGTCACGTCTCTGGTTCAGATCGGGATGGACACCCATGATTTAGTGAGTATTACGAATAACGACAAGGAGATGAAAGCGGCAAGGTCAAGGCAGCTGAAAGTGCTGGCCGGCGACTACTTCAGCAGCCGTTTTTATTATTTGCTCTCCCATGCGGAGCAGGTCGACCTGGTCGGCGTTTTATCGAATGCGATCTGCGAAGTGAACCGCCTGAAGTTGAATTTGTATCAATTGATGAAGCAGCTGAAAATGACGGCTGACGATTACATAAACCAGGTGGTGGAAGTCCGCACCCGGCTTTACATGGCATTTGCCGGTTTTATGGAGGATTCGCTTCATAGCGCATGGCCTGAAATCTTGAATCTGTTTACGCAGTGTGAAGTCATTTTGCAGGAGATATCCCGGTCGGAGACGGCACAGCAGTACAGGGACAGCTGGGGGTATTGGCATATTCTTCAGCAGGCCACGAAGGAAGAATGCAGGCATATGCAAGCCGATGAGCCGGACCTCTCCAAGCTCCGGTCCATTTGGCTCAAATATAAAATTACTCCACAGCTTTATCAAATGCTGAATGTATGCATGAAACAGCTGCAAGACAAGCTGCAGACGCTGGAATCGAAGGAATTGGGCAAGGAGCTTCTCTCTATTGGCGAGCCGTTTATGCGTTACCTCTCGACACCCAAAGCGCTGGAAGAAATATGAGGTGAATATTGTGCAGTCCAAAGCAAAATCCAAAGAGGAATTTGTTCATTCCGTATTTGAAAGCATTGCTCACAAGTATGATTTGATGAATGACATTCTAAGCTTCCGAAGGCATAAGGCCTGGCGAAAGTTTACCATGAAGAAAATGAACGTAAGGCCCGGGAGCACGGCGATTGATCTATGCTGCGGCACTTGCGACTGGACCATCAGCCTGGCTGAGGCCAGCGGAACGGGCAAAATGGTCGGTCTGGATTTTAGTCAGAACATGCTTGATTTTGGCGGGAAGAAGGTTCGCGAGGCCGGGTTGGATAAACAGATCACCTTGGTTCGAGGGAATGCAATGGAGCTGCCATTCGAGGATAATTCCTTCGATTACGCTACCATCGGCTTCGCCCTAAGGAACGTACCCGATCTGGTGAAGGTCATTGAGGAAATGCAAAGAGTGGTCAAGCCAGGGGGAATGGTTGTATCACTGGAGCTTTCCAAGCCGACATGGCAGCCATTTAAAGGTCTTTATTATTTTTATTTTCAAAACATTTTACCAATGCTCGGGAAGTTGATAGCTAAGCGATATGAGCAGTACAAATGGCTGCCGGAATCATTGATTCATTTTCCTGATCATAAACAGCTGGCTGATATTTTCAGAAAAACAGGGTTGACCCATGTACAAGCTTATCCGCTGACCGGAGGCATTGCAGCACTTCATATCGGCATCAAGAAGAACGAAGCGGAATAAGAAATGGGAGTGGTACAAACTATGTTGTGGAAAAAAACGAAAATTTTTATGGAAATGATCAAAATCGAGCATACCTTGTTTGCTCTTCCGTTTGCTTTTATGGGAGCGCTGGTCGGATCGGTTGTCATTTTTCAAAAGCTGCCCGGCTGGGGGCAAATCGGTTGGATTATCCTGGCGATGATTGGAGCGAGAAGCGCGGCAATGGGGCTTAATCGGGTTATCGACAAGGTGTTCGACGGACGCAATCCTAGAACTGCTGCAAGAGCGATTCCGGCTGGACTCATTTCTTCCAAAGAAGCTATTGTCTTTATTGTGATTTCATTCACATTATTGTTTTGGGCTACGGCGAACTTGAGCTCGTTATCGATGAAGCTGCTGCCGATTGCGGTCTTTTTCCTGGTCTTTTACTCTTATACCAAACGGTTTACCTGGGCGTGTCATATCATTCTGGGCTTCACTATTGCATTAGCTCCTCTTGGTGGATGGGTGGCTGTAACGAACGGAGTTACGTTGTCCGCGTTAATCTTTTACGTCTCTATCGCCTTTTGGGTGGCAGGCTTTGACATTATTTATGCTTGCCAGGATGCTGAATTTGATAAAGAAGAAGGGCTTCATTCCATTCCAAGCCGGTTTGGAGTCGCCAATGCCTTGAAGATCGCTCGCTGGTTCCATGTCGTTACCGCTGTAGGCCTGCTGATCCTGTTCCTGATGACGGACCTTAGCTGGGTGTACTTGACCGGTCTTATCATCGCCAACGGGCTATTGTTCTATGAGCACAAGATCGTTACTCCTAAAAATTTGAGCCGGTTGAACACGGCGTTCTTCACCTTAAACAGCGTACTGAGCGTCTCCTTGTTCGTGTTTACCCTCATTGATTTGGTGGTGCTTCGCCGATGAGCAAGCCATGGGTCATTGGCATCACAGGGGCCAGCGGAGCCGCCTACGGGGTTAGGCTTTGCAAGTTTTTACTGGATCGGGGGTATGATTTGCACCTTCTGATTACCGATGCCGGCTGGCGTGTATTAAAGGAAGAGTTGGGGTGGGATGTTACGAAGCGTAAGGAAACGCTGGAGTCCCACTTCGGAGGAATGGCCGGTAAGTATACCTATAATCCGATCCAGGATATCGGGGCAAGCACGGCGAGCGGTTCTTTCAGAACAAGCGGCATGGTGATTATTCCCTGCTCGATGGGTACATTATCGGGAATCGCTCACGGGGCTTCCGATAATTTGCTGGAGCGTACCGCGGATGTCATGCTGAAGGAAGGCAGAACGCTCATCATCGTTCCGAGAGAAACCCCGCTTCATACGATTCATCTGGAAAATATGCTGAAGCTGTCCCGGATGGGAGTTCGAATCATTCCTGCCATGCCTGCGTTTTATCAGGGTCCCCAAACGCTTAATGATATGGTAGACTTTTTGGTGGGGAAAGTTCTTGACAATATGGATATTGATCATGAATTGTACAGAAGATGGGGGATGACGGATGAGAAGCGTGAACAAACCGATCCGCATCGGCCGGATTGACTTTACTAATGTATGGCCTTTGTTTTATTATTTCCCGTATGAGCAGCTTCAGCAGGAGGTTGAGCTCATAACGCAGGTACCGACACAATTAAATGCGGCCATGGCGGCGGGGGAGATCGATATCGGTCCCATTTCCTCGTTTGCCTACGGCGAGCATTTTGAAGAATATATGCTGCTGCCGGATATGTCGGTCAGTGCTTACGGGGATGTAAAATCCATTCTGCTGTTTCATCGAAAACCGCTGAGCGAGCTCGGCGG
Source organism: Paenibacillus sp. OAS669 (assembly GCF_014873645.1). Classification (NCBI taxonomy): domain Bacteria; kingdom Bacillati; phylum Bacillota; class Bacilli; order Caryophanales; family Paenibacillaceae; genus Paenibacillus; species Paenibacillus sp. OAS669. Next base: position 46,140 of record NZ_JADBDR010000015.1, on the reverse strand, counting down.
GAGTCCTGTCGCTTTACCTACGACTTCGGCTTCTTCCGTCAATTTGTTGAAAATCATTTTGCAGCGTTTTTATCAAGTGGAGCCTGACTATCATTATGCGGCCCCTGTGCTTGGGGAAATGATGAAATCTGCGGATGCAGCATTATTGATTGGGGATCATGCAATTCGGGAAAGCTGGGAAGATCACGGCTATATGGTTACCGACCTGGCGCAGGAGTGGACGAAATGGACGGGACAATGGATGTCTTTCGCTGTCTGTGCCATTCGAAAGCAGGTCGTACAAGAGAAGCCGGAGCTGGTTAGCCGCATTTATCGGGCGTTTATGGAAAGCAAGAGAAAATCGTTGCATGATTTGACTGCGTTGGTTCAGGAAGCGCGGGAGCTGATCGGCGGTACTGATTCCTATTGGCGCCAGTACTTTTCCACCTTAACGTATGAGTTCGGACCAGAGCAGCAGGCAGGGCTGCAATTGTACTATCGCTATGCTTGGGAGCTGGGCTTTCTGAATAAGCAAGTGCAAATCCAGTTGTGGAACGATAATTTATTGACACAGGTGACGGAATGAAGCTGATAGATTTATACACAAAAATGAAAAAGGATATTTCGTACATAGAAAAAGAGCTTGAACGAAGTATCGATACCGATCATGCCTTGCTCAGGGAAGCATCGGTACATCTATTAAAGGCTGGCGGTAAACGAATACGGCCTATTTTTGTTCTGCTCGGAGCCAAATTCGGAACCTACGATATGGAACGCATCAAGCATGTTGCCGTTCCGCTGGAATTAATACATATGGCGTCGCTAGTGCACGATGATGTGATTGACGATGCGTTGACCCGGAGGGGACAGCTGACGGTCCGGTCCAAATGGGACAATCGCGTCGCGATGTATACCGGGGATTACATATTTGCCAAAGCATTGGCCGTAGCTACGAAGCTGGAGAACCCCAAAATCCATCAAATTTTATCCAAAGCAATAGTGGAAATGAGCATAGGGGAGATGGAGCAAATCCGCTTCTTCTTCAATCCGGATCAAACCGTACGCGAGTACTTGCTGCGCATCCGGAGGAAAACCGCCTTGCTCATAGCCATCAGCTGCCAGCTTGGAGCTATCGCGGCGGGGGCAGATGAGAAGCTGTCCAACCGCTTATACTCTTTCGGCTATAATGTGGGGATGACCTTTCAGATAAGAGATGATTTGCTTGATTTGATCGGGACGGAGAAGGAGCTGGGCAAGCCGCCGGGCAGCGACATTCGCCAGGGGAATATTACGCTTCCCGTTATTTTCGCCTTGCGGGAGCCGGAGCTGCGTGCGCCTCTGCTCAGCGAGCTGAAACGAATACAGGAGGCCGATGGTCAGACGGACATACAGTATTTTATCCACATGATCCGTAATAGCAGAGGCATTAAGCAAGCCGAACAGATGGCTAATCGATATATTGATAAAGCGATAATGCAGCTGAAGGACCTGCCTGACATTCAGGCCAAGAAGGATTTGATCGGAGTTGCCCATTTTATAGGGAACCGCTCCTATTAAGAACATTTATCAGATGACGAAATATGTGATATATTGGGTGTAAAGGAGGAATTTGATCATGGAACGCACCTTTTTAATGGTAAAGCCTGACGGCATTCAACGCGGTCTCATTGGAGAAATTGTCAAACGATTTGAGCAAAAAGGGTTTCAACTGGTTGGAGCGAAGCTGATGCAGGTATCGGCTGAGCTGGCAGAGCTCCATTACGCAGAGCATAAGGGGAAAGATTTTTACGACAGACTAGTCACCTTTATAACCTCCGGACCTGTCTTTGCCATGGTTTGGGAAGGCGATCAAGTGGTTGCGCTCTCAAGAGCCATGATCGGCAAGACCAGCTCGCTGGATGCAGCCCCCGGAACAATCCGGAGCGATTACGCAGTACATACGAATTACAATCTGATTCACGGGTCCGACTCGCCGGAAAACGCGGAAAGAGAAATTGCTAATTTCTTCGGGGAGCACGAATTGGTGAATTACACCAAAGTGATACAACAGTGGATCTAGGATGGGGATAGCCGCATGGAGGATCAAGATTTTCTTTTATTTATAAAAAAGGTCAAAGATTACACGTCCATTGATTTGTCGCAGTATAAGGAAGCCCAGATGAAACGGCGCTTAACGACCCTAAGAATGAAGAAGGGGCACAACACCTTCGTTGCTTTCTTTGAGGCAATGACAAAGGATAAAGAGCTGTTCTATGAGTTCCTGGACCGGATGACGATCAACGTTTCCGAATTTTGGCGCAATCCGAACCGGTGGGAGGTATTGGAGAAGACGTTCCTGCCCGATATGCTTCGCAAAAGCCGGAAGCTCAAATGCTGGAGCGCCGCCTGTTCAACCGGTGAGGAGCCGTATACGCTGGCTATGATTCTGGCCGAGCTCAATGCGTTGAAGGATGCCCATCTGCTGGCTACCGATCTCGATGAGGGAGCGCTGGCCAAGGCGAATAGCGCCATATACTCCGACCGTTCGGTTCGGGACGTTCCGAGCCATTATTTGAACAAGTATTATAAACAAGAGAACTTAACGTTCTCCATTACCGAGGAATTGAAGCGCGAGGTGCGCTTTCAAAAGCAAAACCTGCTGACCGATACGTTCGATACGCAGTTTGATTTGATTATTTGCCGCAACGTGATGATTTATTTTACTGAGGAAGCGAAGCACTTATTGTATCATAAATTCGCGAATGCCCTGAAGCCGGGCGGCATATTGTTCGTAGGCAGCACCGAGCAAATTTTTTCTCCGGGCCAATACGAGCTGGAATCCGCCGAAACGTTTTTTTACCGGAAAAAGGGATAAACCTAACTTCGGATGTATATCTTCTTCCATCCCTTCCAATACTGAAAAACATGGACAACTACTTGCAGGAGGGCCCGATGGATAAAAGAAAAGTGATCATGGCATACCGGAGAGGTTTTATTACGATGCAGGAATGCGCTCAAATATTGGGAATCGATTCATTGCAGGTGATGGGAATGGTAGATGATCCTGAACTGAACGAAATGCCGAGACCATTGAAAAGGCAGCCTGTTAACGGTTAGGTTGTTACGTAATCCGATAATTATGGGGGGAAGAGGCGCTAGCGCGGCTTGTAAGCTGTGCAGCGCTTCTTTTTTTGATTTTATGCCCAATTTGCTCAGCTGTCACAGTAAAGGACGATATATGGCGATTTGACGCCGTTTTCTTGTCAAACCGTGACACCTATACTATAATTAGCACATGATGGAGTACATAAAAGCGCTAAAGCGTGCCGAACGGTGCCGTGCTTTTTTGGGTTACAGGATGAAAGGGGAAAACGAGTGTGAGATATTTAACGGCAGGGGAAACCCACGGCCCGCAGCTGACTGCGATTATTGAAGGCTTTCCGAGCAACGTGACCATAGACTTCGAAGAGGTGAACTTTCAGCTGGCCCGGCGTCAAAAAGGCTACGGCCGCGGACGCCGCATGCAAATTGAACAGGACACCGCTAACATCGTCGGTGGCGTAAGACATGGCAAAACCACAGGTGCGCCTATCGCTTTAGTGGTTGAAAATAAGGACTGGAAGCACTGGACCTCGGTCATGAATATCGAGCCTATTGAAGGCAATGATGAAACGAAGCGCCGTGTAAACCGGCCTCGTCCCGGTCATGCGGATTTGAACGGCGGATTGAAATATAATCAGAAGGATCTGCGCAATATCCTGGAGCGGTCGAGCGCCAGAGAAACGACCATGCGCGTTGCCACCGGTGCCGTTGCACGTCAGCTTTTGTCCGCATTCGGCATTAAGGTAGCAAGCCAGGTCATCCGTATCGGTGAAATTGAAGTGAAGCGCCAGGAGCTTCCGATCGATGAGCTGATTCGTATTACGGAAGAATCTCCTTTGCGCGTAGTGGACAAGGATGCGGAAGCGCAAATGATCGCCGCGATCGACGCGGCCAAAGAGGATGGCGATACGCTGGGCGGTATCGTGGAGTGTATCATTGAGGGGGTTCCCGTTGGCTTGGGAAGCCACGTACAGTGGGACCGCAAGCTGGATGGACGTATCGCGCAGGCGGTATTGTCGATTCAGGCGTTCAAGGGCTGCGAGATCGGTATCGGGTTTGAAGCGGCGAAGCTGAGAGGCTCCAAAGTACATGATGAGATTATGTACAATGAAGAGAGAGGATTTTATCGCGCATCCAACCGGGCAGGCGGCTTTGAGGGCGGCATGACAACCGGTGAGCCTATCGTGGTTCGCGGCGTGATGAAGCCGATTTCGACGTTATACAAAGCTCTGCAGAGTGTGGATATCGATACGAAAGAAGCGTTTACCGCACAGGTGGAGCGTTCCGATACATGCGCAGTCGCAGCAGCCGGCGTCATTATGGAGAACATTATCGCATGGGAAGTTGCCAATGCGTTCCTGGATAAATTCGGCGGAGACTCGCTTGAAGAGATCCGTAATAACTACAATAGCTTCATGGAGCAAGTAAAAAGCTATTAGAAGCGGAGCGTGAAACCGGTGAGAGAGCTTACGGTAGATTTAGGGGAACGTTCGTATCCGATTTATATCGGGGAAGGTATATTGGATCAAGTCGGTGAGTTATTCATCAAGCATAAACTCAGTAATGCTTCCCCTCTGCTGCTCGTGACGGATTCGAATGTAGCCAAGTTTCATCTGGAGCCTGTCGTGAAGAAGATCCAGGAGGCGGGATATAAGGTAGCCACTCACGTTGTAGCTGCCGGAGAGAAGTCCAAGTCATTAAGCGTCCTGGAGGAAGTCGTAGCAACGGCCTTGGAGGCGGGACTGGACCGCAAGTCTTCCGTGATCGCCCTGGGAGGCGGCGTTGTTGGTGATTTGGCCGGCTTCGTAGCCGCCAGCTATATGCGCGGAGTTCGCTTTATTCAGATTCCGACAACAATTCTGGCACATGACAGCAGCGTCGGCGGCAAGGTGGCCGTTAATCATCCGTTGGCGAAGAACATTATCGGCGCGTTTCATCAACCAGAGATGGTTATCTATGATACGGCCACCCTCAAGACCCTGCCGGATCGCGACGTCAGAGAAGGCTTGTCGGAAATGATCAAGCATGGCCTTATCTGGGATGCCGGGTTCACAGCATGGCTGGAAGAAAACGCTGAGAAGCTGGTTTCCCTGGACCAAGAGGCTTTGCAGTACGGCTTGTACGAGGGCTGCAAGGTGAAAGCCTATGTCGTGTCCCAGGATGAGACGGAGAACGGTCTTCGGGCTATTCTGAATCTTGGGCATACGATCGGCCATGCATTAGAAGCCGTTGCGAGCTACAATGAGCTGCATCACGGGGAAGCCATTTCGATCGGAATGGTTGGAGCTGCCAAGCTGGCTGTTAAGCTCGGTAATCCGGAGCATATCTATACAGTGACCAAGCGTATTTTACAAAAGTTCGGTCTTCCGACCCGGCTGCCGGCCCATTTGGACACGGATGAAATCATGCGCGCCATGATGCATGACAAAAAATTTCAAGAAGGAACGATGGTATTTATCATTCCTACGGAGATCGGCAAGGTTGAAATCAACAAATCGGTATCTGCGGCTGACGTAAGAGAAGTCGTGGAGCAATTGAAACAGGAGGCATAAATTCATGCTAGTTCGGGGAATTCGCGGTGCGACAACAGTTGAACATGACGAGAAGAATGAAGTATTGACGGCAACAAGAGAACTGCTGCAGCAGATTATTGCAGAAAACGGAATACTCCCTGAGGAAATCGCGTGTGTGTTTATCACGGTGACCAATGATCTCACCACAACATTCCCGGCTGTAGCCATTCGTCAGCTTCCGGGCTGGGAACTTGTACCGTTGATGTGCTCGCTCGAGGTGCCGGTTGAAGGCAGTTTGCCAAAGTGCATCCGTTTGATGGTGATGGCCAATACGGAGAAAAGACAGGATGAGATTGTGCATGTCTACTTGAAAGAGGCTATGCGCCTTCGTCCTGATTTATCGAAATTGACAAAAGCATAAAAGCCATAGTATAGTTACAGTAGTGATTTAGAACAGTTAAGAGCAGAGTAGAGTTCAGTATAGTTTGAGCAGAGTTGAGTAAGAGCCGAGCGTATTGCAATAGTCCCGTGCGTTTGATATTGCACTTTATTTTATGTTGCCTTTTATTGGCACAGGACTACGGTTATGATCATCTGCGAAACCAACCTCTACTTTGACGTAGAGGTTTTTTTGTTTATATCTGACATGTTGTTGATTTGAGATGAGAAGAGGAGAGAGTAGGATGTATTCACCAGAGCTTAAGGAAGTTATTCGATTATCCCGCCAGTATAATTTGATTCCGGTCGTACGGACGCTTATGGCGGACACCGAGACGCCGATTCGCGTATTCCAGCACTTTTATCAGGAGAAACGCGCATTTCTGCTGGAAAGCGTGGAGGGCGGAGTGAAATGGGCCCGATATTCCTTTATCGGCACGGATCCCTTCCTTATGATTACTGCCAAAAATGGTGTAACCCAGATCGAGAGCAAGAACGAAACGAAGCATTCACTGGAAAAGCCGATCGAAGTATTGAAAGGCTATCTGCGGGCTTATTCCAGCCCGTCGCTTCCTGATTTGCCCCGCTTTACCGGCGGAGCGGTTGGATTTTTCGGTTATGATTTGCTGCAATATTATGAAAAGCTGCCTGCGCACCGGGTAGATGATCTGCAAATGAACGATATCCAGTTCATGTTTTGCGATCAAGTTATCGTATTCGATCATTTCAAACAGCAGATCAAGGTCATCGCGAACGTTCATGTTCCCCAGCATGGTTCGGATGCGGAGATTGCAGCTGCTTATGAGGCCACTTGTGCCAAAATTGATGAAACGATGGAGCGCTTGAAGCGTCCGCTGCCTGTATTCTCCATGGCTCAGCAGCAAATTCCCGAAGAAGTGGAGCTTGGCGAGCTGAAGTCGAACGTAACGAAAGAGCAGTTTATTGCAAACGTGGAGAAAGCCAAGGAGTACATTCGTGCGGGAGACATTTTTCAAGTGGTGCTGTCCCAGCGGTTTGAGATCGAGACCGATGTATCTCCGCTTCACGTGTACCGGATCTTGAGAACGATGAACCCGTCGCCTTATATGTACTGTCTGAAGATGGACGATGAAGTCATCGTAGGTACTTCCCCTGAGCTGCTGGTTCGCGTGGAGGACGAGAAGGTCGAGACACGGCCAATCGCTGGAACACGTCCGCGCGGTGCGACACCTGAGCAGGACCAAGCCTACGAAATCGAGCTGCTGGCCGATGAGAAGGAACGCGCCGAGCATTTGATGCTCGTGGACCTGGGGCGTAACGACATCGGACGCGTATCCGAGTTCGGGAGCGTACACTGTGATACTCTCATGCAGGTGGAACGCTATTCTCATGTGATGCACATTGTATCGAACGTATCCGGTAAAATCGCGAAGGATAAAGATTTCTTCGATGCCTTTATTTCCTGCTTACCGGCAGGAACCGTATCCGGAGCACCCAAGCTGAGAGCAATGGAGATCATTGCGGAAGTGGAAAATGAGGCGAGAGGCGCCTATGCCGGAGCTATTGGTTATTTGGGCTTTTCCGGCAATATGGACACATGCATAACGATCCGTACGATTATTTTCAAAAATGGAAAAGCCTACGTTCAAGCAGGAGCGGGTATCGTATGGGATTCCGTGGCGGAAAGCGAATATCAGGAGACTGTCAACAAAGCGAAGGGGATGCTGAAATCCATTCGCACGGCAGAGGCTGTTTTTTCGCAGAAATCGTATGCTCATGCAGTCATTAACCACGACTACTATTAATCTATTACTCTGCCAGCCGGAGGGCTTCGGGGTCATTGTCGGCTGCTAATGAAATTATGGGGAGGCAGTTCACATGGAAAAAAAGGTTACGGTTCAACAAGCGATACAACAAATCATTAATGCTCAGCATTTGACGCGTTCAGAGGCCAGAGACGTAATGTCCGATATTATGGATGGCCTGGCGACACCGGCGCAGATCGGAGGTTTTCTCACTTCGCTTAGAATGAAGGGGGAAACAATCGAGGAGATTACCGGGTTTGCCGAAGCGATGAGATTGAAAGCGAACCATGTACGGACGGAACGTACTCAATTACTGGATACTTGCGGTACGGGCGGAGATGGAGCCGATACGTTCAATATATCGACCACAGCGGCTATTGTTGCGGCTGCAGGCGGAATTCGGGTTGCCAAGCACGGCAACCGGGCGATGTCGAGCAAGAGCGGCAGCGCGGATGTGCTGGAGGCACTGGGCGTCAATATTGATCTGGACCAGGAGTATGCCGCGAAATGTCTGGAAGAAGTAGGGATCTGCTTCATGTTTGCGCAGAAGTACCATCAATCGATGAAGCATGCGGCGCTTCCGCGCAGGGAGCTGGGCTTCCGCACAGTATTCAACCTTCTCGGGCCGCTGACGAACCCTGCGGGCGCCGATCGTCAAGTGCTGGGTATATTCGACCGCGGCAAAACGGAAACGATGGCTCATGTCATGAGAGCCTTGGGTGTGAAGCGTTCGCTGGTCGTAGCCAGTCTCGACGGCTTGGACGAAATCAGCATTTCCGATGCAACGCAGGTGACGGAGCTGAAGGACGAGGATATATTTACTTACGAGGTAACGCCGGATTTGCTCGGACTTAAAAGCTACAGCATCAAAGAGGTGGTCGGCGGAGATGCGGCGACCAATGCAGAAATCATTCGCAGTGTGTTCCATGGCGCAACAGGCGCTTGCCGCGATATCGTGCTTGCCAATGCAGGGGCATGCTTCTACGTGACAGGCAAATGCTCTACGCTGCAAGAGGGCGTGAAGTATGCGGCTCATGTGATCGATTCGCGTCAGGCTTTGAATAAATTGCAGGAACTAGTCCAATTTACGGGAGAAATCAGACATGTTTCTTGATAAAATCGTAGCAACCAAAGTACAGGAAGTTGAAGCATTGAAGCAAACTGTAACGATAGCCCAAATGGAGCAGCGCATTGCCGCGCTGCCCCCTTGCCTGGGCTTTGAGCAAGCACTGGCTCAAGGCCGCAAACGTCCTATGGGGCTCATTGCTGAGGTGAAGAAGGCATCGCCATCCAAAGGGTTGATCCGCAGTGATTTTGAGCCCGTACAGCTGGCTCAGGCATATGAGAGAGCAGGGGCCGATTGCTTATCGGTATTAACCGATGTAGACTATTTTCAGGGCTCCAATGAGTATTTGAGCAGGGTAAGACAATCCGTGAAGCTTCCTTTGTTAAGAAAGGACTTTACCATTGACCTCCATCAAATCTACGAAGCCCGCTGCATCGGAGCCGATGCTATCCTGTTAATAGCGGCCATTTTAACAACTGAACAGCTTAAGCAGTTTTCAGAAACGGCCAAAGACCTCGGTTTGGATGTGCTGGTCGAGGTTCATGATAAGGAAGAGCTGGACCGTGTGCTGACCTTGGACGCAACATTGATCGGAATTAATAACCGCAATCTGAAGACCTTCGTAACGGATCTGAAGACGACGGAGGAGCTGATCTCTTTTATTCCAAAGGATGTAACGATTGTAAGTGAGAGCGGCATCTCGCAACCGTCAGAAATTGAATATTTGCAATCGATCGGCGCGAAAGCGGTGCTGGTAGGAGAACATTTCATGCGTCAGCCAATCGTTGAGCAGGCTGTGCATGACTTGATGGGAAACGCTGCCGTAAAGGGGTAAAACAGTCATGACAAGCGTAAAAATATGCGGGTTGAAGGATGTACAAACCGTTCAATCCATCCTGCATTTGCCGATAGATCACATCGGCTTTCTTTTTGCCAAGAGCAAGCGTCAGGTAACTCCACAGCAGGCAGGAGAATTGATTCGTGTCATAACGGATTGGAAGGCTTCCGGAAAAGCGGCTCCTCTGACTGTGGGCGTGCTAGTTAACCCGTCAATGGAGGAGCTGGCTGACGTTCTGAAGGAGGCTCCGCTCGATATATTACAGCTTCACGGGCATGAAACCCCGGAGGAATGCCGTTGGATTAAGAATGCATTCCCTGGAATCCGCCTGTGGAAAGTTGTATCCGTAACGAATGTCCGGCAAGGGGATGAGCATGAGAGTCCTCAGAGCTCTAAGGATGTCATTGCGGCGCAGCTTGATCCGTTCAAGGATGTTGTGGATGCCATCTTGCTGGATACGTTTGATCCTGTGTATGGCGGCGGATCAGGCAAAACATTTGCTTGGGAGACCATCCCGCCCTACCAGGAATGGAGCCGGTCGGCGGGAGTCCCCTTGCTTGTGGCCGGCGGGCTGCATGCGGATAACGTAGGAGAGCTGCTGGACGCTTATACGCCTGACGGAGTAGACGTATCCAGCGGTGTAGAGACGGAAGGCGTAAAGGATATTGCAAAAATAACCAGCTTTGTCGAAAGGGTGAAGCATCGTGTATAACGTACCAGATGAGCATGGGCGATTTGGGAAGTTTGGGGGACGCTACGTTCCCGAAACGTTAATGAACGCATTGATTGAATTGGAAGAAGCTTATAAGAAGTATGTGAAGGAAGAGAAATTTCAGCAGGAATTGACCTATTTGCTGCACCGGTATTCGGGCCGGCCAACCTCCCTTTACTACGCCGAGCGCTTATCCGCTCACTTGGGCGGAGCCAAAGTATACCTGAAGCGCGAGGATTTGAATCATACCGGAGCCCATAAAATTAACAATTCATTGGGTCAAGGACTCTTGGCCAAATGGATGGGCAAGAAGAAGCTGATCGCCGAGACCGGAGCGGGTCAGCACGGCGTTGCTACAGCAACGGTTGCCGCTCTGCTGGGCTACGAGTGTAAGGTATTCATGGGTGAAGAGGATATGAAGCGTCAGCAGCTTAATGTGTTCCGGATGAACCTGCTGGGTACGGAAGTCGTACCGGTAACATCCGGTACCCGCACGCTGAAGGACGCATGCAACGAAACGCTTCGCTACTGGGTTAGCCATGTTGACGATACCTTCTATATCCTTGGGTCTGCAACGGGACCGCATCCGTATCCGATGATGGTTCGCGATTTCCAACGCATTATCGGAGATGAAGCCCGCAAGCAAATTCTTGAGTTGGAAGGCAAGCTGCCCAATGCGGTCATTGCCGCAGTAGGAGGCGGAAGCAACGCCATCGGGATCTTCTATCCGTTCGTGCAGGATGAAGGCGTACGCTTGATTGGCGCCGAAGCGGCCGGCCGCGGGATCGACACGAAGGAGCATGCTGCAACCATGACTCTGGGCAGCCATGGGGTGTTCCAAGGCTCGATGAGCTACTTGCTGCAGGATGAATACGGACAAGTACAGGAGGCGCATTCGATCTCCGCCGGTCTGGACTATCCTGGTATCGGTCCTGAGCATGCTTATCTTAAAGATTCCAAACGTGCGGAGTACTATCCGATCACGGACAAGGAAGCGTTGGACGCTTTGCAGCTGTTGAGCCGTACGGAAGGCATTATTCCGGCCTTGGAAAGCGCTCATGCCATCGCTCAAGCGATGAAGGTGGCTCCAACGATGGGCAAAGACGAAGTCATCGTCGTCAGCTTGTCCGGCCGCGGAGATAAGGACGTAGAAGCGATTATGGGCTATTTGGGAGGTGCTGTTCATGAATCGCATTGATCGTACATTTGCGGAACTGAAAGAACGGAAGCAGCCGGCCTTTATTCCTTTTTTATCGATTGGCGATCCGGACCTGAAGACTTCGGTTGACATTATTAAGCAACTGGAGAAGTCCGGCGCAAGCATGGTGGAGCTGGGAGTTCCTTATTCGGATCCGCTGGCGGACGGTCCAGTCATTCAGCGTTCTTCGATGCGGGCTCTGAAGAAGCATCAGGTTTCCATTAAAGATGTTATTCAAGTGGCAAGACAGGCACGGAGCGAAGGCTGCGAGCTGCCGTTCATCTTGTTCACTTACTATAATCCCGTGTTGCAATTCGGCTTGAACAAAATTTTCACCCTATTGCAGGAGAGCGATATTAGCGGAATGATTATTCCCGACCTGCCGATGGAAGAGGACGCAGAGGTACGTAAGCTGGCGGACGAGCACGGTATTCATTTGATTCCACTCGTCGCACCTACATCCAACGACCGTATCAAGCGAATCGTCTCCCGTGCCTCCGGCTTTGTTTACTGTGTTTCTTCCTTAGGAGTTACCGGTACAAGAACCGAGTTTCACAGCGGAATTGACGATTTCCTGAAGACGGTGAAGGAGTCGACCTCGCTGCCTATCGCTATCGGTTTTGGCGTTTCGACGCATGAGCAGTTTGCAAGATTCGCCGGGATTTGTGACGGCATCGTTGTCGGTAGCGCGCTGGTCCGCCAGGTAGAGGAGGCACTTCCTTTATTTGAGCAGGAGGAGACGCGGCCGCAGGCACTTATGCAAATTCATCACTTCGTAACCCAGTTAATTGGATAAAGCAGGACCCTCGCGATCATTAGGATCGGCGAGGGTATTTTTTTGGTGGATGCGACTTAATATAAAACTTTTCTTTTTTTCATAGTTGTGAGAAAATTGATAGGAAGCAACAAATAGCGAGCGTGTTCAATCGGAGCACGCACTTGCCATAATTGGATTATTACTTTGAATGAGGTGACCCTAAAGTGCAACCTAAGAAAAACATTGTCCATCTGCCGGTCTACAAACCGGGCAAGCCTATGGAAGAAGTAAAGCGTGAACTGGGCTTGACGGAAGTCATCAAGCTGGCTTCTAACGAAAATCCGTTCGGGTCTTCTCCTAAAGTAAAAGAGGCGATCCTCTCGCTGCTCGATCAAACGAGCATTTATCCGGACGGCGGAGCCGTTGATCTGACGAAGGCGGTAGCAGACCATTTCGGAGTAGAAACGAACCAGGTTATTTTCGGAGCGGGATCTGACGAAATCATTTTGATGCTGGCCCGCGCCTTTTTCGTACCGGGTGATGAAACCATCATGGCTACGCCTACCTTCCCGCAATACAAGCACAATGCCGAGATTGAGGGAGCTGTTTGCATAGAAGTGCCTTGCATCGACGGGTTTCAGGACCTGAAGGGCATGCTGGCCAAAGTCAATGAACGTACCAAAATTATTTGGCTGTGCAACCCTAACAATCCTACAGGAACGATGCATTCCCATCAAGAGGTGGTTGACTTTATTAATGCCGTTCCGCCTCATGTGCTGATCGTGCTGGACGAAGCTTATGCGGAATACAACGTGAGCGGTGAATACCCTGACAGCATCGGTCTTATCAAGCAATACAAAAATGTCATCAGTCTTCGCACCTTCTCTAAAATTTACGGATTGGCTTCTCTTCGCATCGGTTACGGTATCGGTCATCCAGATGTGATTAAATCGATCAATCAAGTTCGCGAGCCGTTCAATACAACAAGCTTTGCGCAAAAAGCTGCTTTAGCCGCTCTTGCAGATGAGCAGTTTATAGAGGATTGCCGTCAAGCCAATGCGGCTGGCATTAAGTACTTATCGGCTCAATTTGATCAAATGAAGCTGAATTACTATCCTGCACACGGCAACTTTATTATGGTTGATGTAGAGCGTCCGGGAGGCCAAGTGTTCGAGGCCATGCTCCGCAAGGGTGTAATCGTGCGCCACGATCCGGGTTGGGGTATGCCGACCATGCTCCGCGTTACGGTGGGCAGCCAAGAGCAAAACGAGAAGTTTATCCGCGCACTGCAAGAGACACTTGAAGAAGTGGCTGTTATCGCTTAATATCTTCACACTGCACTGCTTTAGTGTCTGTTAGCAAATTCAAAGAAGGAAGCTATTCATGACGAAAATCGCTATTTTTGGCGTGGGACTCATTGGAGGGTCCTTAGCGCTTTGTTTTAAAGGCAAGCCTGGAATTACGGTGGTGGGTCATTCTCCGAACCAAGCATCGGTGGAACGTTATTTAAAACGCCAAGTGGTTGACCATGCGACTACTTCCATGGAAGAGGCCGTAAAGGACGCCGATTTCATCTTTATCTGTGTGCCTGTCGGTAATTTGGAAGAATACTTGGCCAAGATCGCCAAGCTTCCTTTAAAACCGGGCTGCATTATTACGGATGCAGGAAGCACCAAGGCGTCCATCTCGTCCTTCGCCTCTACGTTGAAGCTGAAGGATGCTTACTTCATTGGAGGACATCCGATGGCAGGGAAGGAGAAGTCTGGTGCGGAAGCGGCGACGTCGCATTTGTACGAGAATGCCTTCTATGTACTGACTCCGGATGAAACCATTCCGGACGAAGTGTACAACCGTCTGGCGGAGCTGCTTCAATGGACTCGCGCGCACCTGGTCAAGCTGAATCCCAAGCTGCATGATGAAGTGGTCGGGGCTATCAGCCACTTGCCGCATATCATCGCGGTTGCGCTGGTGAATCAGATCGCCGGCTACAACGAGTCGAACGAGTACTATCAAAATTTGGCCGCTGGAGGTTTCAGGGACATTACCCGCATAGCGTCTAGTGACCCGATTGTCTGGCGCGACATCTTAAGCGACAACAGAGAAGTGATCCTGCGGCTGCTGGAGGATTGGAACTCGGAGATTGCACGGTTTATAGAGCAGCTGAGGCAAAACGACCGTGAGGGGATAGAGGAACAGTTCCGCCGTGCCAATAAGTTTCGCTCCGCATTGCCGGAGAGACGCAAGGGCGTGCTGACCTCCGTGTATGAAGTTTATGTTGACGTACCGGATCATCCGGGTATCATCGGTCAAATTACTACACTGCTTGGGAATCACCGGATCAACCTCAGCAATATTCAAATCATTGAAAGCAGAGAGGACATCCCGGGGGTCCTTCGGTTGTCTTTCCGTGAGGAATACCACATGGATAAGGCTATCGAGTTATTGAAAGAAGAGAACTACGCGGTTCACGTGTAGTTCTCTTTTTTTCTAAAAATAAAATAAAACGTTTTCAAAAAAGTATTGACATTTTGAAAACGTATACATATAATAAAAGTACAGTATGGTTTCTCTCCACTCCTATCCGAATAATGGCACTATGTGCAGCCACCTCATGCAGGTGGTTCTTTTTTTTGTGTTTATAACCATTTTTTCTAGTATAAGTAATAGAATAGGTAGTGGGTACATACACCTTTTTTTGGAAGTTATTCTGAAAGTTGTATGAAAGCTGTCGATTAAGCAGGATTTTTGACCAAGTTTACCGAATAAAATAATAAGGCTAAAAGTATTCCTAAAATTTTTTTAAAATACCGCAACTTTTTTACTCCCCCTACAGTAAAAACAAGTAGTATCACTGGGAGTAACCAGGAATCACAAGGAGGGTCGTACTAAATGACCGATTCCCAGTTGATCAGAGAGATCAAGGACGGCAACGTCCAATTATATGATGAGCTAATGCGTCGCTACGAACGGAAAATTCTTGCCTTTATCTATCACATGTTGAAGAGCGCCCAGATGGAATCGTTCGCGGAGGATTTATGCAATGAGACCTTCTATAAAGCGTACCGAAGCCTGCACTCCTTTCGTGAGGTGGAGGCGACCTTCTCTACATGGCTGTATACGATAGCAAGGAATACGGTGCTGAGCGAGCTGCGTAAAAATAAAAGTATCAAGGTATCTTTGGAAGAAAGCGGACATGAGCCTCATGCCGGGTCGGATGTGATGCCGGAATTGACGGTTCTTCGGAATGAGAAAGTGACGATGGTACGTGAGGCTATCAACAATTTGCCTGAGAAGCAGCGGTCCGCGCTTATCCTGCGCGAATACGACCAATTGGATTACCAGGAGATTGCCAATATCCTCGGGCAGACGGTGAGTTCGGTCAAATCCTTGCTGTTCAGAGCCAGAGCCAGTGTAAAGCTCCAATTGGAGCCATACTTTCTCGATCCGATCTTTGAGGAGTACGAAGGGATGAAACGATGATGAAGTGTGAAGATATTCAAGAGCTGCTGGGTACCTACTGGGATTTGCCTGAGCATGACTTAAAAAGACAATGTGTGGATGAGCATATTAAAACGTGCAGCTACTGCGCGATGGAATTTGAGATATGGCGCGAGAGCACGGAGCTGATTAAATCCGCGGCAGGCGCTGAAGAGCTGGCTGAGATTTCTACGCCGATTTCCCGCAATGTCATGAACCGCATCTATGAGGATGAATCCTGGAGGGTGCCGGTTAAGGATCGGATGTATGCCATCTCGTTTAAGCTGCGCAGGAATATTACGGCGGTCGTCGCGTTCTGCCTTGCCTTGTTTATTTTTTCATTCGTATACTCCATCACGCATCAAGCCGCACCGGAAATGACTGCTTCCACGTCAGGCTCTGCCGTATTCGGGCGAATCGGGGATCCCGTCGTCGTCGCAGGAAGTCAATCGGATTCGATGAACGTACATACGATGCCTTCCGCGGTGGCTAGCTTAAAAGGGTTTAGCGAACCGTTCATGTATCAGGTAGGCCCGATCCATACGTTCAAGGACTACTTAATTTTCGTTTCGCTGTTAGGTCTTACCTGCACGCTGCTTATCATGAATTGGTTTTCCAGAACGAAATCATAGGTTCGAATGAGCTTCGCCCCGATGCCGGGGCGTTTGTCATCTTCAGAGAAAAAACGGAAAGTGAGAGGATAATTTGATTACATTAGGATTTATTCGGCACGGGACTACGGAATGGAATTTGGCAGGGAGAATGCAAGGCCAAATGGATACGGCTCTGGCTGAGGTGGGGATTCATCAGGCAAAGCTTCTGGCGGAGAGACTTAGGGGAGAGGCTTGGGACGGTATTGTAACGAGCGACTTGGTTCGGGCTCAGCAAACAGCGGAGACGATAGCGCGTACTACGGGTACCCCGATCCTAATGAGTGATATTCGTCTGCGTGAGCGATCCTTTGGACTGGTTGAAGGGACAACTCTGGAG
Source organism: Paenibacillus sp. OAS669 (assembly GCF_014873645.1). Taxonomy (NCBI): domain Bacteria; kingdom Bacillati; phylum Bacillota; class Bacilli; order Caryophanales; family Paenibacillaceae; genus Paenibacillus; species Paenibacillus sp. OAS669. The sequence continues at coordinate 29,307 of NZ_JADBDR010000015.1, read as the reverse complement.
GAACGGATTTCACGTTGGGGTGAAGGATGGAGGCAGGCTGATCTGGGGATGGAACCGGATGAGGCGTTGTTAGCCCGGTGGCACTCTTTTATGGAAGAGCTGCTGGCGAACCATGCTGGTAAACGAATTCTGATCGTCAGTCACGGAGGCTATATAGCCCCTGTTGTTGAGATGATGCTGGGCCAACCGATCGAAGAGCATTTGAGCAACACCTCGCTTACGATTGTGGAAGGCCTTCCGAAGAATTGGACCTGCACATTATTGAACTGTACAAACCATTTGAATCCATGACGAAATTTTAGAACGAGGCTCTGATAACGCTCCTAGCTAAGGGGGCGTTTTTTTGTTTTTCAATAGAGATGAATTTTTCTCAGAATATGCGTTTTAAAAACGGAACATCTTCCCATAATGGTACTAAGCCTATTTTGGAGGTGTGGTGCCATGAATTTAGCAGATATGTTGAGTTATGCGGATATTCACGAGTTGAGCCGGATCGCTAATACGTACAACTGCGATTGCAACGGCCACTCCAAAAATGAGCTGATCCAGTCCATCTTGTCGACGGTCAATCGAAGGGAGATATTTGAGCGTCAGGTTATAGATCTGTCCATCGAGGACGTTCGATTCTTAAATTCTCTAATCTTTGATCAGCGGGGATCCTTTAGTCTGGAAGAGCTTATTGCGCGAGTGCAGCAAAGCCGGTTCTCGAAGGATGAAGATGAGATGTGGAACCCCAGGGACATGATCTCCCGATTTAAGCAGCGGGGATGGCTTTTCAACGGATATTCTCAAAACACCCGCTATTTGTTCCAGGTGCCTGCCGATCTTAAACGAAGATTTAGCGAAGCCTTGGCCAAGCAGTTTCGCCAGCAGCTCGTGAAATCCAATGAACCCATCGTATACCGGGACGAGCAGAAGCTGCTGATCGACGACATCTATCATTTTCTCCATTACGTGCAGCAGAATGAAGCGATTTTGACATCGGATACCACGCTGTACAAGAGGCAGCTTCAGCAGATTCTCGACCGTTTTTCAGTAAAGGAGGAGCCGGTTGGCAAAACAGCTTGGCGCTTCGGTTACGGACGATTTTTCAAGGATTACCCGAATCGGTTCTCCCTCATCTATGATTACTGCTATTATGCTGAACTGATAACAGAGCACAACCAGGTACTGGCCTTAAGTGAAAAAGGGGCGAGTCGAGTAGCTCACGGGCAAAAGGAAGATATCCTGCAGGTATACAAGTTTTGGCTGCGGTTATACAAGAATGCGATTCCTAACCTGCAATCCCTTGTGTACTGGATCGAAAAGCTTGCGCCGAGCTGGGTAACTCTAGCTTCCGTAAAAACAGTCCTGCTGCCGTTAGTTCGTCCTTTCTATTACGATACTCCCGATTCCATACTGGAACAGAGAATATTACAAATGATGATGCACCTGGGGCTGCTTCGTATCGGCGAGACGGAGGAAGACGGGACCGTGATTCAAATGTCCAAGCTAGGAAGCAGCGTTGTTCAAGGGATTTATGTGAATGAAGAGGATAAAGTCGCCCTTCCGTTCGATAGTCGCGAGAGCCTGAGCTAGTCATTAGACTAATTTTCGCCAACAGGCTGCGGGTTCATTAGGATCAAAGGATCAATCAGGGTAAGGCGCCTCAATTGTTCTCGGCAAACCCGAATAGGTAAAGACACATTCATCAGGATGGGGGCTATTGTACTTAACGGAGGCGGCGCTCATGAATATGCTTTAGTAGGGGCAGTTTCGTTAAGGCAGGAGAAGCGGCATTCTCCTCTTACCCTTTCATCAGGCTCACGGAAAATTGGTACTAGAGCTGCGGCTATGATGTCTGCGGCGAATCAAGCGGCCGGTGGGCAGCTGTGTGAAGAAAAGCATCGAAAAAAAGACAACATGTGAGGCCAAAAGCGTAAAAATAGTTGAAATGCGGACCGGTTTGGAGGTAGGTTCTATGGGCAAAATGAATGTTTCCAATGATATGATGCTGGGCTTGTTTGCGGAGATGGTTCTTGATGAAGCCATACGCAAATACAAGGAGCAGTATTTGTACAGAGAGATTGATATAGCTTTGGCAAAGGGAGACGAAGTTTCGTTTCTAGCCCTCACTACAGAACTGAAATCGCTCAATGCACATGGTCAATAAAACGAAGCACCTTGGCCTGAATTATGACATTTTTTTGAAAGGCATGTGAAGATGATTCATATGTCTTTTTTTTGTGTTATGGTGAGTTGGAACTAATTGAACGCGGAGGCGAATGGAATGAAGTTTAGCGATGTGGAAAGTGCATCTTGGGAAGAACTGCGCCCCTATGTGGATACGTGTCTGCTTCCGGTAACCGGCCTGACAGGCAGTGAGCAGCCTTGGGAGGCGACCCAGGCGCTGGAAAAGCTGAGGGATGCGCTGGATTGCTTTGAGATTCCGTACAAGGGGCGCGTGTTGACCTATCCCGCTTTTCATTATATAGAAGGAGAAGAAGGTAAACGGCTTCTTATAAACGTCTGTGAAAGGTTAAAACAAAGCTTTCCTTACTTGATTCTCGTATCGGCCTCGAACGGGATTCAACTGCCCGAGAGCGGGGAAGCATTCGATTTGGCATTTATACTTACTCCGGAGCAGTTGGGTGAATCTTCGGCGGAAGTGAAGCAGAACATTGCCTTGCAGCTGCAAAGTTTATGGGCGCAGAAGTAAGGGTTGCACGTAGTGTATGATTGGTTACATTTTTGCTAATTCTAAGTAACGGGACAAAGAAAAATTTCTTTGTGAACAGATGTGACAATTTCGTTAAATGTTACTACTGGGACAAGAATTGATGGCTCGAAATGGAAGTTGACATTCTTGACGCACCTAGAGTCGTAAGCTATTATTAGTAATGTCCTAGTATGTGGTGTAAAGTTATGTCGAACGACGTGATATATGTTGCAAAAGGGGGTAGAACGAGAATGAGTGAGCACAATAGCCATGATGCGCAGCATCAGGGAGAGAGACCAGTGAAACGTCGCGAGATGTCCCGCAGACAGTTCCTGTCCTATACCCTTGGTGGTGCTTCAGCTTTCATGGGCGCCGGAATGATTGTTCCTATGCTACGATTTGCTGTCGATCCGGTACTTCAACCGAAAACACAAGCTGCTTGGGTTAAAGTAGTTGAAGAATCAAAGATTGCAAGCGAACCTAAATCCTTCAAATTTAAAGTGCATCAGATTGACGGCTGGTATGAGAGCGACGTTGAGCTGGAAGCTTGGATTGCGAAGGATAAAGATGGCAATATCTTCGCATTGAATCCAACCTGTAAGCATCTTGGATGTACGGTTAACTGGAATGCAAATCCGGAGTTTAAGGACCAGTACTTTTGTCCATGCCACGGCGCACACTATACAGTAGACGGTAAAAACCTCGCTGTTGCGCCATTGCCTTTGGACCAATACGATCTGAAGGTTGAGAACGGCTTTGTTTATTTAGGACAACTTGGTCCTAACAAAAGGGTGAAATAAGGAGGCGTAACATCGGATGTTTAAAGCTATGTATAACTGGATTGATGAACGTCTTGATATCACGCCGATGTGGAGAGATGTGGCCGATCACGAGGTTCCTGAACACGTTAACCCGGCACACCATTTTTCCGCATTTGTTTATTGCTTCGGTGGATTGACGTTTTTTATTACGGTTATTCAAATTTTGTCCGGGATGTTCTTGACGATGTATTACGTACCGGATATTATCAACGCTTACGCGAGTGTTGACTATCTCCAGCATAAAGTAGCATTCGGCGTTATTGTACGCGGTATGCACCACTGGGGAGCGAGTTTGGTTATCGTAATGATGTTCTTACATACGCTTCGCGTGTTCTTCACAGGCTCCTATAAAGCGCCACGCGAAATGAACTGGGTTGTCGGTGTGCTTATCTTCTTCGTCATGTTGGGTCTTGGTTTCACAGGATACCTCCTGCCTTGGGATAACAAAGCATACTTCGCAACACAAGTAGGTATCAAAATTGCCGCTTCTGCACCTTATATCGGCGATTACATCAAAACCTTCCTGCAAGGTGGAGAGATTGTCGGAGCTCAGACCTTGACTAGATTCTTTGCATTGCACGTGTTCTTCTTGCCAGGCGTGCTGTTGGCATTGCTGGCGGGACACTTCTTTATGATTCGTAAGCAAGGGATTTCCGGTCCGCTTTAATGAGATATCGCAGTACATAAGATCGTCCTCTATGGTCGGTCGCTTGTGCTGTCACGGTGATTGTTCTTGCGTGCAGAGAGCTGTCTGACGCTCAGCCAGAGCCGACCCAGCTTTCTGACACAAAAAGAAGTAAGTAAGGAGGGGCGAAATTGGCACACGGCCATAAGTCTGACGAAAAAATCGTTTATGTAGGAGATTCGCGCGTTCGCGCTAAATCTTCCTCAATGAGTCAACCGGATTACTCGGCCTTCCCTGGGAAATCCGAGGTGTTCATCCCGAACTTCTTGTTAAAAGAATGGATGGTTGGGGTCGTTGTACTTGTTGGGATCTTGGTGTTAGTTGTGTCTGATCCGGCTCCGCTCGGATATCCTGCGGATCCGACCAATACGCAATTTATTCCGATGCCTGACTGGTACTTCCTGTTTATGTACCAACTGTTGAAATACCCGTATACTTCGGATCAATTCGTCGTATTCGGTACGTTGATCGTTCCAGCCATCATGTTCGGCGGTTTGATGGTTGCTCCTTTCCTGGATACAGGAAAAGAAAGACGCTTCTACAAACGTCCGATCGCTTCAACGTTGATGTTCTTAACTCTTATCGCTTGTACTTATTTGACGGTTGTTTCTTGGACGCACTATGAGCATGAAATGAAGGAAAAGAATATGGTTCCTGAGCACATTAAGCGTGAAGAAGAACTGCATGCCGGCAAAGGGGAAAGCGGCGGAGGCGGAGCTAAGAAGCCTGCGGCAGCGGCTGCTATCGTTGCTCCTGATGATCCTGGCGCTGAGCTGTACAAGAAAGCGACTTGCGTAGCTTGTCATGGCGGCGAATTGAAAGGGATGCCTTCTTCCGGAATCCCTGCATTGCGCGGTGTCGGAGATAAGCACAGCCAAGAAGAGATCATGAACATCATTAAAAAAGGGCAAGGCAACATGTCCGCACAATATGATGAAAATATCAAAAAAGGCTTGACTGACGCAGACATCAACAAGGTGGCTGAATGGTTGGCTAAGCAGAAGAAAGAATAGTTTAGAGACCTGACCGTTGCTTGCGGTCAGGTCTTTTTACGGCATTAGTAGGTTCAACTTCTCTAATTAAATGACCTCAATTTTGAATACAAGCAATGCATATGTGCGGGAGGTAACCCAATGCTTAGCATGTCGCTTCGAACCTATTTTTCCAAGGCTTTCCTGGGGAGCCGATTTATGCTTTGGTCGTTGTTCTGGATCAACTTTCTGGGTACGATTTATGGCTATGAATGGTACTGGAAACAAATGGAATATACAATAGAGAATATGTCTGCAGCCTACCTTCCTTTTGTCCCGGATAGCCCGACTGCAAGCTTGTTCTTTACGGGAACTCTCGTCTATCTTCTTGTGGATTCCTATAAGGGAAGGATAGCTGAACCTAAGCAAAGTGCAATCCGAAGCTTTGTTGAAGCGTTTGCAGTCATTACTTCCTTTAAATATGGAACATGGGCTGTCACTATGATATGGGCAGGAGTGTACCAAGGAAGTGAAGTCAGCTGGCAGGATTGGATGCTGACAATATCCCATCTTGGAATGGCTGCCGAGGCGTTGTTATACTTGAGATTGTACACGTATCGTGTTTGGCCGATCCTGCTTGTGGGCATATGGGCACTGTGTAATGATTATATGGACTATGTTGAAGGTGTATTTCCTTGGCTGCCTGAAACCTTGATGGACGATCTACCTGCCGTTGCTTCATTTACAATTGAATTAAGCTTCGTTAGTATCATTGTTGCGTTCATCATCTATAAGATAAGACAAGTTTTAGCTAAACGAGAGGTCTAAATGTGGACATCCCTCCATAGGATGATGGTAGGAGGGATGTCCAATGTTGTTTAATCGTGCATGGAAAGGCATTGGCCTCATGCTGGTTATGCTCTTATGTATTCAGCTGCTGGCAGGATGTCTGCAAACGGACAAGCCAAAGCAGGAGTCTATCGAACCTAAGCCTTCCACAGAACAGCTGGAGAGGGTTGATCTGCTTAATCAAACAGCAGATGAAATGTACAAAAAGGTTATGCAGGGGGATATAACGGGAGGCCGTACGGTTATTCAGCAAGTTAGCGACTTGGTGACAACCATTCGCTATGAAGGTTTAACGACGCTAGAAGGGCTGAATGCCTTAACCGAAGCTGTCGCTCAAGGGAAACGATTATTGAATTCTACCCGCTATTCTTCTGATGAAGGGGTCGTCGCAGCTGCACAAATCCGATTGGCTGCGGATGCTCTGTCACATCCTGAGCAGCCGATGTGGCTTCAGTATTACAAGCTGCTGAAGGAAGATCTGAATGGAATCGAGCAGGCAGCAAAAAGCGAGAAGCTGGCCGACTTCAAGAAAGACGTCGGAAGCTTTGAACGGCATATTTCCATCATTCATCCAAGCCTTCTCATTAGCCGGGATCCGACTGATGTAGAGAAGCTGGATTCCCTGGTAACGTTTGTTGCAGGACAGATTAAGACGGAGCAATCCCCGTACCAACCGATAGTGAATTTGCTGCCGGCCATTCATCAAATCATAGACAAGCTGTTTTTGAAGAAGGATACAACCGCGTTCCTACCGATAGTGGACGATAAAAATCCGATATTATGGACTTTTGTCATGGCTTCCGTCATTATGGCTGCCCTCGGCTTTGCAGGCTGGCGGTTGTCTAAAAAAGACAACGGTATGGTTCTTGTCAGAAGAAAGGAAGAGAGATAAACGTTACTCCGGCTTAAAGCCTTCACCGACTACGTCGTGTACCTCGTTAATGATGATAAAAGCGCGAGGATCGATGGAACGGGCGAGGTCTTTAAGCTTTTTCATTTCTTGACGGTACACCACGCAGTAAACCATATGCTTATGTGTTTTGGAGAAAGCTCCTACTGCTGGAATCAAGGTCGCTCCACGATCCATGGTTTCTGTTATTTTGGCGGCAATTTCCTCCGCTTGATCGGTTATGATAGTAAATGCTCTTGCCGCGTAAGCTCCCTCGATAATGATGTCGATAACTTTGGATGTAATAAAAACGACCACGAAGGTGTACAATATTTTTTCCTTCGGAATGAAGAAGAAGGACGAGCCGATGACAAGACAATCAAAGGCAAGCACCACTTGGCCCATGCTCCAGCCCAAGTACCTTTTACCGATGGTCGCTATAATATCCGACCCTCCTGTTGTACCCCCGTTCCGAAACACCAAGCCTAATCCAACTCCCAAGGTTACCCCTGCGTAAGCTGTAGCCAGAAAGTAATCGTGCTCAGAGCGAAAAGGAACGAGCCACCCGCTGTGAATCAGCTGTTCCATTATCCATAGAAAAAAGGAAAGAGAGACCGTTCCGACGATCGTATTGATCATGGTCTGCTTGCCGAGCACCTTAAGTCCAACATAAAATAAGGGGATGTTAATGACCAGCGTTGTAAGAGAAGGCGGGAAGTGAAAAATATAGTTTAGCAGCAGCGCAATGCCTGTGATTCCACCTTCCATCAATTCGTTGGAAATGACAAAATAATGCAAGCCGAACGCATAAATGGCTGTACCCAGCATGATAGGCAAGAAGCTCTTTGCCCTCTGAATCAGGTTTTCGGATACCATAAAAACATAGCCTCCCTGGCATAAAATGATCGATAAGTGCCTTCTTCTGCTGCAAGATTTTATCTAGTATACCTTATCTTTTGGCAAAAAAAAATTTGTCATCCCTAGATGTTTGCGATAACATGGTAATTGGAATCAATATGTAGTATGGTATGGATATAGTTATGGACAAGGCTGGTGAGGATGACAAAATGGCAGAACGTTCGTTGAAAGAGCTGCAGCAAGAAGTGGACCGCTACATATCGCAATTTAAAGAAGGATATTTCAGCCCTCTCTCCATGCTTGCACGTATGACGGAAGAAGTAGGCGAGCTGGCCCGTGAGGTGAATCACCAATTCGGTGAAAAGCCCAAAAAGGCGTCAGAAGAGGATAATTCCATTGAATTGGAGCTTGGAGATATTTTGTTTATAACCATCTGCTTCGCGAATTCTCTTGGCATTGATCTGACAGAGGCACATGATAAGATCATGCATAAATTTCAGACCCGAGATGCGAACCGATGGACGAAAATAAACACCGATAACGAGTAAGGGTCATATGCTGTACCATCACCTTTTTCATAAAGGAGGGTGGGGCAGTTGAACGGAAAAGAGCTGATCAAGAAAGCGTACGAAGCCATTCTAAACCATGACTTTGAACTGGCAATGGAATGGTTTGATCAGGCGATAGCATTGGAGCCTGACAACGCCTCTTATCATTATAGATTGTCTATTACTTATGCCAGAAGCAACAAGTTAAGTAAAGCGATCGAGCATGCCGAACAGGCAATCCGATTGGACCCTGAGGAGGAGCACTATCATTACCACCTTCAGCATTTAAAGGCCAAGGAGATCGTTCAGAAAGCGGAGCTATATATAGATGATTCCGAAGATAAAGCCTGGATAGCCATCGCTTTGTTAAAGCAGGCTGTGGCTTTGGATTCCTTGTCCTCGGAAGCGTATTTGATACTGGGGATTGCCTATTCGCATGTGAAGGAGTACAGCTTGGCCATTCAGGCCATAAGAGAGCTATTGAAGCTGGATCCGCAGCATGAAATGGGAATTGAACTGCTGGAGCAGTACAGACAACAATTGAAGCAATATATGAAATCATAGCGGCAACTTATTATGGGTGAATGAAAGGAAAGAGAAAGATATGAGTCGAATTCGAGTGGCGGTAGCGGGTGCTAGTGGAAGAATGGGCCGCGAGGTAGTGAAGATGGTATTGCAGGATCCGGAGCTGGAATTGGTAGCGGCAGTCAGCCGTACCTCCGATCCCAAGCTGGATGCGGGTCGTCTTGTAGGCCTGGACCCTTGCGGCATTCTGATGAGCAATGACCTGGAGATGGCTTTAGTTGAGGGCAAGCCGGATGTGCTGGTTGATTTCACAACGCCGCAGTCGGCATTTCAGCATACAGCATTGGCTATCCGCCACAAGGTCCGTCCTGTCATGGGAACCACCGGTTTCACTCCGCAGGATATTGAAAACTTGGACGAGCAATGCAAGCAGCAGGGCATCGGCGGCATTATTGCTCCGAATTTCTCCATCGGCGCTATATTGATGATGAAATTTGCTGCTCAAGCTGCAAAATATATGCCTCACTTGGAAATAATTGAGTATCATGGCGACCAAAAGCTGGATGCTCCATCGGGCACGGCTGTCAAAACGGCAGAGCTTATTTCGCAAAATCGCCAAGAGCTGCGCCAAGGCAATCCGAATGAGGAAGAAACTATTGAAGGTTCGCGCGGCGGATTATACAATGGGTTCAGAATACATAGCGTGCGCCTGCCAGGTGTATTCGCTCAGCAGGAGGTTATATTCGGAGCCTTCGGACAAACATTGAAAATTCGTCATGATTCTTACGATCGTGCCGGTTACATGCCTGGCGTCAATGTAGCCGTTAAGAAGGTTATGGAATTTACAGGTATGGTGTACGGCTTTGAACATTTTATAGATTAAACTTTAACGGACAAAGGACTTTGGAATCCGCGATTAGGGGTTCTATGTCCTTGTTTTGTAAGTAATGCGAAGGAGCAGGTAGACAATGTCTTTAAAAATTGCGTTGATCGCACACGATAGAAAAAAAGAAGAGATGGTAAACTTCGTAACAGCGTACGAGACTGTATTCTCACATCATGAATTATTCGCTACTGGGACTACAGGTACACGTATTATGGAAAATACGCAATTGCAGGTGCATCGTTTCATGTCGGGTCCCCTTGGGGGAGACCAGCAGATTGGAGCCATGGTCGCAACCAATGAGATGGATCTGATCATTTTCTTGCGGGATCCGTTAATGGCACAGCCTCACGAGCCCGATATTATTGCATTGCTTCGTCTATGCGACGTACAAGGAATCCCGGTAGCAACCAATATTGCGACTGCGGAAATTTTGGTAAAGGCGCTTGATCGCGGCGATTTTGCCTGGAGAGAGCTGGTACATAAATATAAGCCGGGTATCGACGAATGACCGAGACACTGGATATTCTTATCTTTGGCGCGCATCCCGACGATGCGGAGATCGGAATGGGCGGAACGATTTATAAGCACACGGCGGCAGGCTATCGTGTAGGAATATGCGATTTGACTTATGCCGAGATGTCTTCGAATGGTACCGTAGAGATTCGGCAGCAGGAAGCGGCCAAGGCTTCCGAGATCTTGAAGCTATCTGTGCGGAGCAATCTGGGATTGCCAGACCGCGGGTTATGGATCGGACCTGAGCCGATAGCCGCGATTACGAGAGAAATTCGCAAGTACAAGCCCAAAATCGTATTTGCCCCGTACTGGGAGGATCGGCACCCGGACCATATAGCCTGCAGCAAGCTGGTACAAGAAGCGGTATTTAATGCCAAGCTTCGCAGGTATGAACCGGATCTGCCGTCGCATACAGTAGACCAATTGTATTTTTATTTTATCAACGATGTCGCCGAGTCCGATCTTTTGGTCGATATTTCGGATTGCCATGAGAAGAAGATGGAAGCGCTAATGGCTTACCGGACTCAATTCGAAGCGGTAGGCGCGAACAATGATTTTGTGCAAACTCCGCTAAATCAGGGCTATCTGGAGAGAGTGGAAGCCAAGGACCGAATGTTAGGTCAAAAGAAAATGATCCCTTATGCAGAAGGCTTTATCACTAAGTTACCTTATATGGTTGACCTATTTTAATACGAAAAGGCAAGGGAGGAAGCCGTGTGAAGGAACGGTTAAAAATTGGCATCACCTGTTATCCTACGCTGGGCGGTTCAGGTGTTGTTGCGACTGAGCTCGGCAAGCTGCTTGCCGAAAAAGGTCATGAGGTTCATTTTATTACGCATAGCATGCCTTTCCGTCTAGGAAAGTTCGATAAAAATATATTTTATCATGAAGTGGAAGTTAACGATTATTATGTATTTAAATATCCTCCGTATGATCTGTCTCTTGCCAGCAAGCTGGCTCAGGTGATCCAGCACCAGGAATTGGATCTGCTTCATGTTCATTATGCGATTCCTCACGCGGTATGCGCTCTACTCGCCAAGCAGATGGTCAATGACCGGATTAAGGTTGTGACGACGCTGCATGGAACGGATATTACCGTATTAGCCCAGGACGAATCATTAAGTGATCTGATCCGATATGCGATCAATCGAAGTGATGCGGTTACGGCCGTATCGCAGGATTTGATACAAGAAACCCGAAAGCTGTTATCGATTGAGAAGCCGATTGATCTGGCCTATAATTTTGTTGATAAAAGAGTATATTATCCTCGGGATGTTGCAGCTCTGCGCAAGGAATTTGCCCATCCTGATGAAAAAATATTAATTCATATTTCTAATTTCCGGCCTGTCAAGCGGGTTACCGATGTTGTGGACATTTTCGACCGCGTCAGCAAAGACGTACCGTCCAGGCTTTTGTTTGTCGGCGAGGGACCGGAGCTATCCAAGGTGCTGTGCCAAGTCAAGGAACGCGGATTATTGGACCGGGTTTCGTTCTGTGGAAAGCAAGATGACGTAGCCCAGTTGCTGTCTCTCAGCGATGTCATGCTGCTGCCTTCGGAGAAGGAAAGCTTCGGCCTCGTGGCTCTGGAAGCGATGGCATGCGGAGTTCCTACTATAGCTTCCAATGCCGGAGGCATTCCGGAGCTGATCACTCATGGGGAAACCGGTTTCTTGGCGAATATCGGTGATGTCGAACAAATGGCTCAATATACAAGGAGCCTGCTGACGGATCAAGCCATGTATGAGCGAATGAAGGAAGCTTGCCTGCACAGAGCGCGCTATACCTTCTGTAATGATATTATTACTCGTCAATATGAAGAAATCTATTATCGTGTCCTCGAGCGTCCGCTGCCGGATGAGTTGAAGAAAAATCCACTGAATTGTTAATACGGAGGAGCGGCATGAAGGATTCGCTAGAGCAAGGAGCTTTTACGATTATTGAAACGCTTCTGGGTAACGGACACGAGGCTTATCTGGTTGGGGGCTGCGTACGTGACAAGCAGCTGAACAGACGGGTTAAGGATTATGATATTGCTACATCAGCGTTACCCGAACGCGTGGAACGGCTGTTTGCAAGAACGATCCCTACCGGACTTCAGCACGGGACGGTTACGGTAGTTATCGACGGGCAGCCTTATGAAGTAACGACCTTCCGCAAAGAAGACGCCTATGAGAATTACAGGAGACCTACGGAGGTTCAGTACATAGATAGCCTGGTTGAGGACCTGCAGAGAAGAGATTTTACTATGAATGCAATGGCCATAGACCACGAGGGAAGGCTGCTGGATCCCTTCCACGGTATGGAGGATCTTAGCAATGGTATACTTCGGTGCGTAGGCGAAGCGGGCGAACGGTTCCAGGAGGATGCACTTCGGATGCTGCGCTGCGTTCGTTTTGCGGCGGAATATCAATTAAGCATAGAAGAGCGAACTTGGGCCGCTTTACGGGACAATGCTCCTTTGCTAAAGCATATTGCAATGGAGCGCGTCAGAATGGAGCTGGAGCGCATGATGTCGGGCGCTTCGCCCAGCCTTGCATTAGAGCTTTTGGCTTCCAGTCAACTATTGCAGTACACGAAGATTCCACTGCTGCTGGCCGGGATCCATAAGGTGACGAAGCTGAACAACGTCTCCCAGCTGAACGCTCCAATAGAGTGCTGGGTTTATCTTTACCTTCTATTGGATGCTGAACCGCAATCAGCTGAAGAAGAACTTCGTCAGCTGACATTTTCCAAGCAGCAAGTTGATGCTGTCAAGCTGCCGTTAGCCGCCGCGGAGTTCATGGCGGCTGGGCTTGGCTCTGGCTCCATTGAGGAGCTGGAACGGCAGTGGAAGCTGGCGATAATTCAATACGGCAAGGACGCTATGATAACCTTGGCGCACATTTTAACGGTTGATCCGGCGGCTTCGGAGAGCAAAGGATTGAAAGGTTCTGCGGGCCGTATTCTGGGTCAGCAAGGTCTGCATTGGCTGGAAGAAATCCCGGTAGACAAGCTGTCCGGTCTGCATATCAGCGGGGGAGAAGTTATCAGCCGCATGGCTGTACCGGCGGGACCGTGGGTTGCTAACGTGCTTCAGCAGCTCTTGAGGGAAGCGGCGTTAGGTTCCCTGGCTAATGAAAAGGACGTTCTGCTGGATAGAGCGGAGCGGATTTATAAAGAACATTATTCTTCAGGAATGTGATAAAGATGTCAATCCATGAACAACTAATCCGAATATTTGAGGACCAGCCTCAGCAGTTTCTCTCGGGTGAGGAGCTGAGCACGAAGCTCAACTGCAGCCGAACCGCCATATGGAAGCATATCGAGAGACTGCGACAGGAAGGATATGAGTTCGAGGCTGTCTCCCGAAAAGGGTACCGGCTTACCTCCAAGCCGGAAAAGCTGGATGTGCAAGCGATTCAGAACCGATTGGAAACCAAAGTATTGGGAAGAACGATGTTTTACTATGACGAAGTAGATTCCACTCAGATTGTGGCACGCGAGCGAATCGCCCAAGGGGCAGAGGAAGGTACTCTCGTTATTGCCGAGCTGCAAACAGCGGGACGGGGAAGGCTAGGCCGGAAATGGCATTCCCCCAAAGGGAAAGGTCTATGGATGAGCCTGGTGCTTAAGCCGCGCATCCCGCTGCATTTTACCCCTCAGCTCACTCTTCTTATTGCTGTAGCTCTATGCCGTTCATTAAGACAGTCAACAGGGCTGCCTATCGGGATCAAATGGCCAAATGACCTCTTAATTGAAGGGAAGAAGATAAGCGGTATTTTGCTGGAGTCTAGTGCCGAGGATGAGAATCTGCACTATGTGGTTGCCGGTATAGGGATTGGCGTGAATCTCGCACAAGAAGATTATCCGGATGACGAACTTCGGGCAAAAGCTACTTCGCTTGCAATAGAGTCAGGCAAGAAATGGGACCGGACCGAGATTTTGTGCCAATTTCTAAAGGAGCTGGAGCTGGTCTATGATCTGTATCATGAACAAGGCTTTGGCCCCATCAAGCTGCTATGGGAGGCGCTAAGCGTATCCTTGCATCTCACGATCACTTGTCATACCCCAAGAGGACAAGCCACGGGCTATGCGGTTGGAATCGATGATTCCGGCGCTTTATCCGTTCGTCTGCCTGACGGCAGCATGACTCTGTGGTATTCCGGAGATATTGAATTGGCGCCGGCGGCCCACGATTCTTTGTGACAAATAAGTGTATTCGAAATATGAAATGTCTGGTATAATGTTCTCTACAAGGCGATATCCTTTGTGAATTGCACTTGTTATGAACGATGGCATCAAACAATTTCATAGCTGTATCCTGAAATATGTCGGATTCTGCTCTGAGCCTTACGGACCGAGACAGAAGGATCATATGATTTTTTTTGCCATGTGAACCTTTTAGCTCCCGTAGACTAAAAGGTTTTTTTGTTCATACTAAGGGAACATGACCAAAAAGCTGAGGGAAGGTGTGGATAACATGGAAAAGCGGAGACCGGTTACTACAGCAAAATTGAAAAAAATGAAAGAGGATCGCGTACCGATTTCAATGATCACGGCTTACGATTATCCTTCTGCAAAATTAGCGGAGGAAGCCGGGGTTGATGTCATTCTGGTGGGGGATTCTCTAGGGAATGTCGTGCTCGGCTACGATTCGACGATTCCTGTAACTATTGAAGATATGATTTATCACTCCAGAGCGGTCGCGAGGGCGGCACAATCCGCCTTTGTCGTTACGGATTTGCCTTTTATGACTTATCACGGAAGCATAGATAATACGATTCGCAATGCAGCCCGGATTATGCAGGAAGGGGCAGCAAAAGCAGTTAAGATGGAAGGCGGAGTCGAAATTGCCGAGGCGGTATCCGTTCTCACCCGGTCAGGAATTCCTGTCATGGGCCATATTGGACTGACGCCGCAATCCATTCATCAAATTGGAGGATATAAGATTCAAGGGAAAAATTCAGCCCAGGCTCAGAAGCTGCTGGAGGAGGCAAAAGCATTGGAGCAGGCAGGCGCTTTTGCTGTTGTCCTGGAGCTTGTCACCGAACAGCTGGCTGAGCATATAAGCAACGAAATATCCATCCCAACGATCGGGATCGGTGCAGGCCCGCATTGCGATGGACAGGTATTGGTATTTCATGATGCTCTGGGTTATGGATCCGATATCGTTCCTAAACGGTTTGTCAAAGAATTCGCGAATGTCGGCAGCATCATAAGGGATGGAATCAAGCAGTATGTAGATGAGGTTAAGCAGCGGCAATTCCCGCTTGCCGAGCACTCCTTCCAAATGGAAGATGAAGTTGCGGAATTTTTATATGGGGCCAAGAAATAAGACGGAGGTCTACTTATGCAAATCATTCATCATATCAAAGAGCTGAGGCAAGCGGTGCGTGATGCAAGAGCATCCCGTCGTGAACTCATTGTCGGATTCGTCCCAACCATGGGATACTTACATCAGGGTCATGCAAGCCTGCTGGAAGCCGCTCGTAAACAATGCGACCTGGTGGTACTCAGTATTTTTGTCAACCCGCTTCAATTTGGCCCGAATGAAGATTTGGCCCGATATCCGCGGGATGAAGAGCGGGATTTGGCGGTGGCCAAGGCGACCGGTACCGATATCGTATTTTTCCCTTCAGTTGAAGAGATGTACCCGCAGCCGACTAAAACCATCGTTTCTGTGAGCGGAGTGTCAGAACGTCTATGCGGAGCCTCGCGGCCGGGACATTTTGACGGTGTAGCAACAGTGGTTACCAAATTATTTAACATCGTTCAACCGGACTATGCCTTCTTCGGAATGAAGGATGCTCAGCAAATTGCGGTTATCCAGCAGATGGTTAATGATTTGAATATTCCGGTGGAGATCGTGCCATGCAAAATCGTCAGAGAGGAAGACGGTCTTGCTTTAAGCTCGAGAAATGTATATTTGCAGCCGGAAGAACGGGAGCAAGCTCTAGTGTTGTCTTCCGCTTTGAAGATGGCGGAGGAATTTGTGAAAGGGCATCAAGGTCCGCTTAAGGCAAGTGAGTTACAGGATGCCGTCAAACGACATATTGCTCAGTCTCCTCTGGCAGAAATTGATTATGCCGACATATTAGCGTACCCGACGCTGGAGCCTGTTACCGATTTGCGTTCGGTTCCGGCATTTATTATAGCGCTTGCCGTAAAATTTGGTAAAACCCGCCTCATTGATAATACCATCATTCGCTGGTAATCTATGCTTACGAAGAAAGTTTAGCCTGGGCGAAACTCTTAGGAGGTCACATCCATGTTCAGAACAATGCTCAAATCCAAAATCCACCGTGCGACGGTTACGGAAGCCAATCTCAATTATGTAGGAAGCATCACGATCGATGAAGATTTACTCGATATGCTCGACATGCTGCCGAACGAAAAGGTGCAAATTGTTAACAACAACAATGGAGCGCGTCTGGAAACTTACATTATTCCCGGTCCCAGAGGCTCCGGCGTGATCTGTTTGAATGGAGCGGCTGCAAGATTGGTTCAAGTGGGCGACACGGTCATTATTCTTTCCTATGTCATGCTTACAGATGAAGAAGCGCGCAATCATAAGCCCCAAGTAGCCATTATGGGTGAAAATAATAAGGTTATCAGCGTCATTAAAGAAGAAATTCATTCCACCGTACTGTAACGAATGAAAAGGGCTGTCGGGGCAAAAAATGAGGATATGCTCAGCTGAAGGTGGGATGCGTACATGTTCAAACATTTATTTGCCTCGATGAATGAAATGCTTGACGAAATTTCAGCACAGTTCGCAACCGCAACAGGTTCGAGAAAAAAAGAGCTCCAGGAAAAGCTTAGAGTGTTAAAGGCCATGAGCGACACCTTTATTGAAGAATGGCTTTTATTTGAAGAAAAGATGGCTTCGTTTCATCAGCAGCACCATCAAGAAAGCACACTGTCCAAAGTATTGGATCCGGAATTGGGCGGCAAGCGGTCGGACGAATTTTTACGCGGCCAAGGATTTTATAAGCTGCTGATGTTCGACGAGGCTATAAGGGAATTTTCCGGAATTATTCGCAAATATCCTGATTTTACGCTAGCTCGTATTTATTTGGGGATGAGCTACCTGCGTAAAGGCGATACAGCCGAAAGCTATAATCATTTCCTCTTTACCTCCCAGTTGACCGATAACAATCAAATCCGCGCGATTTCTTATAATGCTATGGGGTGTATTCAAGCACAGAACCGAAACTTGGACAAGGCGTTTGAATATTTTAATTTGGCCTTTCAGACGGATCCTTCCAGCGTCCAGCCTTTGGTAGATATGGGGCTGTGCAATGAAAGAAAAGGACAGCTTCAGTTCGTTCATCACCCCAAACGATAGCTGAAGAATAAGTTTACTATTCCCTTTTCCCGATAGTATTGGTATTCTAATAAGAAGAGTGGGTATGAAGGGATTGACATTAAGGAAATGAAATTCGCGGTTTTGGATTTTGAAACGACCGGGAGTCAACCAACGGATCGCATTATCCAGGTAGGTCTCGTCATCATACAAGATGATCATATTTCGGATAGGTATACTTCACTCGTAAATCCCGGGATAAGTATACCTTCTTCTATAACAACGTTAACCGGCATTGACGATGAAATGGTCGCCGGTGCTCCCGAGCTTGATGTAGTCATCGGCCAGCTGGTGCCGCTATTGCAGGATGCCGTCCTTGTCGCTCACAACGTAGGATTTGATTTGGCTTTTCTTCAAAGAGCGCTGGATGAGCACGGTTATTTTCCATTTGACGGAAGAGTGCTGGATACAATGGATTCCCTTCGGGTCCTGTTCCCGTCGCTGGCAAGCTTGCAGCTTTCCATGGTAGCCCATGCATTTAACATAGAACATGAAAGGCCGCATCAAGCTGACAGTGACGCTGAAGTGACGGCCCTTATTTGGCTTCGCTGTATTGAGCGCTTTCAACAGCTTCCATTGATTGTTCTTCAGCGCTTGTCGATGATTTTTGACGAAGGGGCAACCGATTTCGGCTGGTTTATCCGTGAAATGAGAATGTATAAGGAAGCATTCCAGCCCGTCGATACGGATGAAGCCAAGTACTACCGCCAATTTGCCATTAATGTGGAGGATTGGGGCGATGAAGAGCCGCTTCGCGAGGAAGGGGATGTTTCCGTTATCCCCGACGATTTTGCGGAGTTCTATGAGCAGTTAAAGCAGCTGCTCCGCCAAAGGTTCGAGTCCTACGAGGACCGCGAGGCGCAGGTCAAAATGCTTGAGGAAGTGGAAGCCGCTTTCGAACAGAAGAAGCACCTTATGGTGGAGGCGGGAACGGGAACCGGCAAATCGTTGGGATATTTGATTCCTTCCCTGTACTATGGCTTGAAGCAGGATAAAAAGGTGCTGGTGAGTACCCATACGATCAACTTGCAGGAACAGATTCGTGAACGTGACATTCCCTTGCTGCACAGCTTGTTTCCTGTGCCATTCCGCGCCGCCGTTTTGAAGGGACGAAGCCACTATTTGTGCTTGCGCAAGTTTGAGCATAAAATAAATCTTCTTGATTTTGAGAACGGAAAAGAAGATCGGATTAATGCAGGGCAAATGCTGGTTTGGCTTAGTGAAACGAAAAGCGGAGACGAGGAAGAGCTGCATTTTGCGAACAAGGGCATGCAGTTCTGGCATACGGTTGCAAGCGATTCGGATTCCTGCTTGAACCGCGCATGTCCTTGGTTTCGCAAATGCTTTTATCATCGTGCGAAGCATGAAGCCAACACCGCCGATGTTATTATAACAAACCACTCGATGCTATTTACAGATACCAAGGCGGAGAACCGCCTCTTACCTAGTTATAAACACCTTGTCATCGATGAAGCGCATCACTTTGAAGAAGTAGCCAGCAAGCATCTTGGGATTGAGCTTTTTTACGGGTCTTTCCTGAATACTCTATGGTGGTTATATAAGGACGGGCGAAGCGGACAGTTATCGTCGCTGCATGCACGTCTGCAAAGGGAGCCTTCGGAGAAAGCGCAGTCCTGGTGCGAAACCATCGACGCCATCACTCCCAAGCTGGTGAAGATCAAGGAAGATTGGGATGAGCTCTCTGAGCTGCTGTACCAATTACTGGCGGTTCGTTCCGATCCTTCCCAGACGGAAGGAGGGCAGCTTGTCTACCGGATCAAAAAAGGGGAAACGCCGGCGGCATGGGACAAGCTGCTTGTTCACGAGGATAACATTTATCTCAATGCGACAGAGGTGTTGAAAAAGCTGGATAAGCTCCTCTCCGAAATGAAGGAAATGCAAGAGGAGCTTGATCTGCAAGGCACAGTTACCGATATCTCCGGGGCTGTCAAGGAGCTGTATCGTCAACGCGATAATCTGCATTTCTTCATGACGATGCCTGATGACAATTATGTTTATTGGCTGGAAGCGGGGCAATTCAATAAGAGCAAATCGCTGCAGCTGGTATGCGTACCGATCGATGTCAGCCCGATGCTGCAGCAGCAATTTTTCGACGTAAAGGATAGCGTCATTATGACGTCAGCCACTCTGTCTGTGGGCAAATCCTTCGATTATACCGCCGAGCAGCTGGGACTGGATATCAAAGACACCGACGGCAAGCTGAAGACGGTACAGCTCCCGTCTCCGTTCAATTACCGCCAGCAGGCGCTGGTAGCGATACCGAGAGATTTCCCTAGTATTCGGGGAAATTCTGGGGAGAAGCAATTTGTCGATCATTTGACCCAATCTCTGGCTGAAGTAGCTCTCGAGACCAAGGGAAGGATGCTCGTATTATTTACGTCCAATAGAATGCTGAAGCTTGCTCACGCGGCTTTAAAGGACGTTCTGAGCCCGTTCGGGATTCAAGTATTGGGACAGGGTGTCGACAGCAGTAATCGCAGCAAATTGACGCGATTATTCCAGAATAATCCCGCAAGCGTCTTGTTGGGAACGAGCAGCTTCTGGGAAGGAGTAGATATACCTGGAGATGCTCTTACGTGTCTGGCTATCGTCCGGCTGCCGTTCCAGCCGCCTAACCATCCCTTGGTGGAAGCCAAAACGGAAAATTTAAAAAAGCTGAATCAGAATGCTTTCATGAAGCTGTCGGTTCCGCAGGCGGTGATCCGATTCAAGCAAGGCTTCGGAAGATTGGTGCGGACGGCCAAGGACAAAGGCATTGTTATCATTTATGACACTCGCGTCATTGATACGACTTATGGGAAGTACTTTTTGTACTCGCTGCCCGGCCCCAAAATCGAACACATGCCAACCAAACAATTGGTATCAAGAATTAAGCAGTGGATGGGGGAAAACGGTGCATGAAAACATTAAAAATATCCGAAGCAGTGGTAAGAAGACTGCCTATTTATTTACGGTTTCTTAATGAATTGAGCAAGAAGAGTGTCCATACGGTATCCTCGCAGGATTTGGGTCAGAAGCTTGACTTGAATCCTGCGCAAATCCGCAAGGATTTAGCTTATTTCGGCGAGTTCGGCAAAAAAGGAATCGGCTACGATGTCGCTTATTTGATCGAAAAAATACGTCAAATTTTAAAGCTGGATAAGGTGATTCCGGTTGCTTTGGTCGGAGCGGGGAACTTGGGCCGGGCGTTGTGCAATTACAATGCTTATTTAAAGGACAATATGAAAATTGTCGCTGTGTTCGACGCTTCCGAGACTAAAGTAGGCGAATCCATCAACAATCTGAAGGTCAAGCCGATGAACGAGCTGAAGGAAACGATCCAATCGCTTCATGTTCGTATCGGGATCATTACCGTACCTGCGGCGGAAGCGCAAAATGTGGCTAATCAGTTCGTTGAGGCCGGGGTAGAAGCGATACTGAATTTTGCGCCAATGATCATCAAGGTACCCAATGAAATTCGGGTTCATCATGCGGATTTTACAACCGAGCTGCAAAGCTTAGCCTATTATTTGGATTGAATAAACGCGACGCTGCCGATAATATAAAGAAGCCTACAAATCTGTAGGCTTTTTTGCTATGTACGCCCAGCATGGGCGTCATCTCTACGGTGAAAGTCCGGAATGGGGGCTGGCAAGCGCCTACCATTAGCCAAGAGCAAGGGTGTCCGCCGTGAGGCGGAATCTGAAGGAAGCTGGAGGCAAACGCACGGCTTGAGGTACACGAATCCAATTTGAGGCGGTTGCAGTCGGATGAGTCACCATACCATGACAAAATCCAAAGCTGCCAAAGGCTACAGCCGTAAACTTGGGCGAGCGCGGGCGGAAAGATGACGTTCTTATCTGGGGAGACCTGCGGAACACGCGAAGTTACTTCGTAACCGCGGCTGTAAGGCCGCGCTGAATCCGCAGGAGTCAGCAGAGGCCATAGTACGGAAGTACGGGACGTCGGAAACCGGAAGGGCCGAACCGAAAGGAGAGAGGAAACCGATGCGTTCGCATGAAGAGCAACGACAGCAGAATATCTCGCAAGAGAGCTTGCGGCAAAGAGAAGCGGTGAAGCCGTCAGGGTATGCCGGAGCGCCGAGTTCTTCGTCGGCACAAATCGTCCCTTCCTCTCGCGAAGTCCGTAACGACTTGTTGGAGCGGATGCTCGAAAGGGAAAACCTTTTGCTCGCCTACAAGCGAGTGGTCCAAAATGGAGGAGCACCCGGGGTGGACGGAGTAACGGTAACGGAGCTACAAGCTTACCTGAAGACGCACTGGGAGACGGTGAAAGCCGAACTTCTCGCGGGAACCTACAAACCTATGCCTGTCAAACGGGTGGAAATCCCCAAACCCGGAGGCGGAGTACGGCTACTTGGTATCCCGACCGTAATGGATAGACTCCTTCAACAAGCACTTCTGCAGGTCATGAACTCGATCTTTGACGCTCACTTTTCATGGTACAGCTACGGCTTTAGACCGGGAAAGAGAGCGCATGACGCGGTAAAGCAAGCCCAGCAATACATACAAAACGGTCTTCGGTGGATCGTGGATATGGATTTGGAGAAATTCTTTGACCGGGTAAATCATGACATTCTCATGGCAAGAGTGGCAAGGAAAGTGGCGGATAAGCGAATCCTGAGACTAATCCGTGCCTACCTGAACGCCGGAGTAATGGAAGGTGGAGTTTGCCAGAAAACGGAGGAGGGAACACCGCAGGGCGGCCCTTTAAGTCCATTATTAGCAAACATCCTGCTGGATGACCTAGATAAAGAACTAACCAAACGGGGGCACAAGTTTGTCCGCTATGCGGACGATTGTAACATCTTCGTCGCCAGCAGACGGGCCGGAGAACGTGTCATAGAATCGGTTATTGGATTTGTGGAAGGAAAGCTGAAATTGAAAGTGAATCGTGACAAGAGTGCAGTGGATCGGCCATGGAATCGGAAGTTCCTCGGCTTTAGCTTCTTATCAAACAGACAGGTGACGATCCGGCTTGCTCCCAAAACGATCTCCCGATTCAAGGAGAAGATAAGGGAACTAACGGATCGAACACGCTCGATGTCGATGGATGACCGCATCACCCGGCTCAACCGATACCTCATGGGATGGATGGGATACTTCCGACTCGCTTCGGCGAAGAACCATTGCAAGAGATTCGACCAATGGATTCGACGACGATTGCGAATGTGCCTCTGGAAACAATGGAAGCGTGTGAAAACTCGCATTCGTGAACTTCGAGCACTCGGAGTCCCTGAATGGGCGGTCTTAAAAATGGCCAACTCCCGGCGAGGAGCATGGGAAATGTCTCGAAACACAAACAACGCCCTTCCGACGTCCCACTGGGAATCGAAAGGGCTGAAAAGTTTACTTTCTCGTTACTTGGAGCTTTGTTAACCTTTTGGAACCGCCGTATGCGGACCCGCATGTACGGTGGTGTGAGAGGACGGGGGTTAATCACCCCCTCCTACTCGATTATAGGGAACTTAAAGTATCCGATGTTATTTTATATCTTATGAGGTTAATTGGAAAATAATTTTGTAAATGATGAACGATAGGACCATGCTGATAGGGATTGTAATGATCCAGGTCATAACCATTTTCGTAACGGTGGCCCACTTCACGTCATAGAATCTCATGACTGCGCCAGTCCCAATAATGGATGACGAGATAACATGCGTTGTGGACAATGGCATTCCCATCGCTGTAGATACTTGAATCACGATGGAGGAGTTCAAGTCCGAAGCAAATCCGTTAATAGGTTCGATCTTGATCAGCTTTTTACTCATGGTTTTAATGATTTTCCAACCGCCGATAGACGTTCCTAAGCCCATTGCCGTAGCTGCACACAATTTAACCCATAACGGAACATCCAGTGTATCTTGATAATCTAGAGCCACCATACCGAAGACGATAATACCCATTGCTTTTTGTGCGTCGTTGCCTCCATGGGAGTACGAAAGCAGTCCGGCGGAGAAAATTTGAAAAATCCGGAAGGTTCGGTTCAGCTTTGATCTGGAGTGATTGCCGCTAAGAAGAATGAGCTGACGGATAATCCACATGATGATAAAGCCCGTAGCAAAAGCAATGATTGGAGAAGCGACCAAGATAATAATAATTTCCTTGAAACCGCTCCAATTGACAGAAGATGCACCTGCACCTGCGATAACGGCACCGGCAAGAGCGCCGATCAACGTATGAGAGGAGGAAGAAGGGATGGCAAAGTACCATGTGATGAGGTTCCAAATAATAGCCGTTAATAATGCCGCGATAACTACTTGTACACCATTATCAATGGTTGCCGGGTTGGCAACCTTACCTCCGACCGTTTTAGCAACTTCTGATGAATAAATAGCTCCTACAAAATTCAAGGTAGCCGCGAAGAATATGGCGAATTTAGGTGACAACGCTTTGGTTGAGATGGAAGTTGCAATCGCGTTGGCTGTATCGTGAAAGCCGTTGATGAAGTCAAATATCAGGGCTAGCGCGACAATGATGATTAAAAGGGTTAACATAATTACCTCCTACCAAGTTCGAACAGCTTACGAATAACGCAATACGACGCTTTCCAAAATATTTGCGACGTCTTCACAGGCATCCGTTGTTTGTTCGAGCCGCTCGTATAGCTCCTTCAATTTGAAATCATGGTAAGGATCTGTCGGGTTCATAAAGATTTCTCTTATTCCCTCGCGCATCAAACGGTCCGCTTCGTTCTCAAGACTGTT
The DNA here is from genome assembly GCF_014873645.1 of Paenibacillus sp. OAS669. Taxonomy (NCBI): domain Bacteria; kingdom Bacillati; phylum Bacillota; class Bacilli; order Caryophanales; family Paenibacillaceae; genus Paenibacillus; species Paenibacillus sp. OAS669. Next base: position 4,992 of record NZ_JADBDR010000015.1, on the reverse strand, counting down.
GATTTGAACAGTATGCTCCGTAATTTGCATATATTTCTTTTTGGAAAGCAGCTTGAAGGAGTCCAGGATGTGCTGGCAGCTGTCGACGAGAACGGCGGAAAATTCTCTCATATAGTTGTCGCTGACGTTAATGTTCATGTAATCAAATCTGGCGATGGATGCCTCAATTCCATCTATTACGTCATCCACCTTGGAAGCAAGCTCCATAATGTCCTCGCGTTCCAAAGGAGTAATGAACACTTTGTTCAACCCTTTGAAGATTTGGTGCGTAATTTGATCGCCCTTATTTTCCAAATCCTTCAACTGGGGATAAAAGGCTGCAGGCGGTTGATCTCCCATGACGGCATTGCGGAATATTTGCGCCGCGTGAAGAGTGTTCTCTGATGCTTTAATCAACAGCAGCAAAAAATCGATGTCGTTCTTCTTGGCAAAAAGCATGAAAGAGCCTCCCTCAAAATTGTATCTTAATGAAAACTTCATATTCTAACGCAAATTATGTAGAAAAAAAGCGATAAAATTCACACAAAAATAAAAATAACACAACATACTAATGCTTTGCAATCATAGTTTATCCAATTGAAGATATGTTCATGAATCTGTTTATATGTTGTCACAACCCTGCGATTTCGCCAGCCCGCTTGATTTATAGAGTTCGAAGTTGTACAGTGAAGATTGATGCTACGGTTCGAAAGGATAAGGTGATCATGAAAAAAACGATTATAACAAACGGAACGTTTCTTACAATGAACCCCGAGAAGCCTGTAATCCAAGGCTGCATGGTTTTGGAAGGCAATCTTATTACATATATAGGTGAAGAAGCGCCGCAGCCGCTCGAAACATATGATGAGCAAATCAACGGCAAGGATAAGCTGTACATGCCCGGTCTGGTGAATACGCATTGTCATGCGGCCATGTCTCTACTGCGCGGCTATGGCGACGATCTGGCTCTTCAAGTATGGCTTCAGGAAAAAATGTGGCCGATTGAAGGCAAATTTACCGCTCACGACGTCAAATGGGGGACGCAGCTATCCATTCTGGAAATGATAAAAGGCGGAACAACGACGTTCGTAGATATGTACGATCATATGAATGAGGTGGCCCAAGCCGTTGAGGAAAGCGGTATGCGCGCCTGCCTGACGCGCGGTGTTATCGGATTATGCCCGCCGGAGGTTCAGGACGCCAAACTGAAGGAAGCCACTCAGTTCGCCCGTGATTGGCACGGAAAAGCTGGAGGACGCATTACGACTATGATGTCTCCTCACGCCCCTTACACTTGCCCTCCCGATTATATTGAGAAGATTGTGCAAGTCGCCCATGATTTGAATTTGCCGCTGCACACCCATATGTCGGAGACCGCTCGTGAAGTCCAGGATAACGTCGATCAATACGGGGCGAGACCAGTAGCGCATTTGGAGAAGCTCGGTTTGTTCTCCAGACCTGCTTTGGTCGCTCATGCGGTACACTTAACGGACGACGAGATTCAAGTGCTGAAACAACATGATGTTCGGGTATCGCATAATCCGGGAAGCAATCTGAAGCTGGCCAGCGGCATCGCACGAGTGCCTGAATTATTGAAGCAAGGTGTGAAGGTGTCCCTTGGCACGGACGGAGCGGCAAGCAACAACAATCTGGATATGTTCGAGGAGATGCGTTTGGCTGCTTTGATCCATAAAGCTGTTACAGGTGATCCTGTAGCTGTTCCTGCAGAAGCGGCAATCCGTATGGGAACCATCGATGGGGCCCAATCCATCTGGCTGGAGGATGTAGGTTCTCTCCAACCGGGGATGAAAGCTGATTTCATCTCCCTGAACCTGAATCAGCCTCACTTCTTCCCTAAAACCAACTACATTTCGCATGTTATTTACTCTGCTTCGGCTAAGGATGTTGCTGATGTGTGGGTAGATGGAAGAATGGTGGTTAAGAACGGGGAATGCCTTACATTGGATGAAGAAAAGGTGCTTTACGAAGCGCAGCGCTGCTTTGAGAGACTTACGAGTCAATAATCGCAACAGTAGTGCAGCATTAGCGGGAAATAGTTGCAGGAGGTTCCCTCTATGAAAATCAAAATAACCATTGCAGCGGTGGCTGTTATCGGACTTATTTTGTTTTTTGGAGGCCGTTTTATCAACGCGGTGCAAGAGGATGAATGGAAAATTCAACGAAATGCAGTGCAAACGGCTTATCAAAAAACTCTACTGACGAAAGCTGTAAAAGTGGAAAGGTTCGTCGGAGAAAAGCCCTATACGGTAATTCGCGGGGAAGATAAAATCGGGCAGCAGCTCATCGTTTGGGTAGGGGAAGATGAAATTTATTCCCAGATGGCTGCAGACGGTGCGTCGGAGGATCAGATCAATTCCACGCTGGAGTCGAAGCATCCCAACGCGGATATTTTAAGAACCATACCCGGAGTGCTTGGCGGTAAGCTTATTTGGGAAGTATTATATAAGCTGCCGGCAGACGAATCCGGAAGCGAGAAATATTATTACGATTATTATTCGTTTAATGATGGAGCCTATTTGGATACATGGCGTTTGAGTATTCAATAACATGGAAGCCGATGCAGGTTTCGGGAAACAACTCCGGACTGGCAAAGGCTTCTTTTTTCATTTCATTAAATATAATTCAGGAACCCGCCAAAATAGCACTTTAGTCAGCCCCGGCGACAGGGCTTCGCTTTGTGGTATTCATGCTGGAGAAGGAAAGGGTTCATTACCACACATTACATCAACCATTTTGATATATCATGTGATATACTCAACGTATGCTTTTTGATATATCACATTAGAAAGGGGGACGTCAGCTAATGAAGTTACGTCTCTTACCTATAGTATTGAGTGTTGCTATTTCTGCTACCGTGTTGTTTGGCGGTTGGTTCGCATATCAAAGCTTTGCCATGGAGAATCCTTTGGCAGGTGTCGTAAAATCTACCCCGGGTGTTGAACTGGTAAGTACAAAGATCAATACAGATGATGCCGAAATCGAAGTGAAGCTGCAGCCGGGCACTAGCTTGCGAGAGGTATATGATAATATAGAAAATAAAGGCTCTTCCATTATCGGGAAAAAAGCCTTAAAGCTTAAAGTAGTCAATGAATCGTCGCAGCAGTTGGATCAATGGTGGTCGTCCGCTCTCTTTGATGTTGCCCAAGCTATGGAAACGAAGCACTATGCTGAAATTCCGACTACACTACAATCCCGTGTCGCGGGTTCTTCGAATTTGAAAATTTCTACGGAAATGAACGATAAATTCGTGTTTGTTACCATGACGGACGGAGACAAAAGCAAATTCGTAATGCTTCCTCGCACACCGGAGAAGATGGAGGTGTGGCCGAATGAGTAAGATTTATAAGGAGATCTTTATTGGGGCTATTCCCGTTGTCATTATTTTTCTCTTCTTTATCGGCGTCAATGCGTTACCGTTGGTGTTTCTTGCAGTTATTTTAGGAACCATCTTCTATATGAACCAGATGCGCAGTGCCAGCGCAGGCTTTGGCGGCCAGGGCAAATCGCGCAGACAGCAAGCCCCGAGCTACTTGACCTTTGATGATATAGGAGGCCAGCAGCGGGCCAAGACCGAGCTCAAGGAGGCGTTGGATTTCCTGATTAAGCATGAAGAAATACGCAAGCTAGGGATCCGTCCGCTTAAAGGGATATTGCTTGAAGGTCCTCCCGGAACGGGGAAAACCTTGCTCGCCAAAGCAGCTGCTCATTATACGAATTCGGTATTTATGGCAGCCGCAGGCAGTGAGTTTGTGGAAATGTATGTCGGTGTCGGCGCAAGCCGGATCCGCGATTTGTTCAAGGATGCACGTAATCGAGCTGTGAAGGAAAACAAAGACAGCGCCATCGTGTTTATTGACGAGATCGATGTTATCGGCGGTAAAAGAGACGGCGGGCAGCATAGAGAATATGATCAGACCCTAAACCAGCTCCTGACGGAGATGGATGGGATTCATACGACGGAAAGCCCGCGAATTCTAATTATGGCGGCAACCAACCGCAAGGAGATGCTGGATAGCGCCTTGCTGCGTCCAGGCCGTTTCGACCGTCATATTGAAGTGGATTTACCGGATAAGAAAGGCCGTCTGCATATTTTGAACATTCACAGCAAAAATAAACCTTTGGCACCGGAAGTGAATCTGGAGCATGTTGCCGAAGAGACTTTCCAATTTTCCGGAGCACAGCTTGAAAGTGTTATGAACGAAGCTGCAATTTACGCTATGCGTGAAGAGTCGGAGTTTATCCAACAAAGCCATTTGTCCCAAGCAGTGGATAAGGTCATGATCGGGGAAAAAACGGACCGCGAGTCTACGAAAGAAGAACGCGACCGGGTTGCCCTCCATGAATTGGGGCATGCTATCGCAGCGGAAGTCGTACGCCCGGGCTCGGTATCTCAGGTGGCGTTAAGCCCTCGGGGAAAAGCACTTGGTTACGTACGTCATAATCCACAGCAGGATCAATATTTATATACCAAGGAACAGCTGGAAGAGCAAATCATCATCGCCTTGGGCGGAGCTGTAGCCGAGGAAATGTTTTACGGCGGGCGTTCCACAGGGTCGCGCAACGACTTCGAACAGGCGCTGCATCTGGTACGGACCATGATGGATTCTGGCCTGACCAATCTTGGCATTATCGATCGCCAAATGGTAACGAAGGAAGAGCTGATGAAGGAAAACACAGCTATTCTTGAGCAGCTGACCGTGAGAACCCGTGAGCTTCTGGAGCAGCATCGCATTGTTTTTGAACAATCGCTGTATATCCTGGTCAAGGAAGAAGTATTATCGGGAGACCAATTCCGCGAGCTGCTGGAGCATTCCAAACTGCAGACTGCATAAACGATGAAAGCAAGAGCTTGAAGCACAGGCGTAAGCCGGGCAGCTTCGGGCTTTTTTTATTTTATGCGTGCCCAGCTAAGCACGCATCTTCTATCCGGTGAAAGTCCGGTCGCGGGAGGGGCCAAGCCCCCGCGTAGCTTGGATTCTTATGTATGGCGAA
>NZ_JADBDR010000014.1:0-199110 GCF_014873645.1 Paenibacillus sp. OAS669 | reverse complement strand
AAAATCCCCCCCCAAGTAAGAATAGACCGTATAGAAATAAATTCTACACGGCCCTCCAAAAAACCTATTAAATTGATACGTTTGTCAACAGTCCCTTGCTCAAGCTTTTTCTATTGGATAATGATGGAAAAATCATTCCCCTAAGCATGCGAAATCGGTTATGAGCCGCACAACTTCACCTTTTTCGTTCAAGGCGAAGTAGGAGGCGTAGAACCCGTCGCCCCATCCGGATCTGAATACGGCAGCATTATGCGGCTGTCCCGGATAAGGAACCGCGTTGCAGTAATCCGAACTGACCGCTTCGTCCCCTTCCAAAAGCTCACTTAGATAATCGTCATAATAATTGTCGTATGCTTCGCCTAGCTGCTCCGTGAGTTGCTGTTGGTGTTCCCTGAACCGTTGCGCGCTTTCCTCATCCATAAAGCAGCCGAGTCCCGCATCGACCGGATAGCCGTATATTTCCCCGGCTATTAATTCTTCAAGCTTCTGCCCGGGCAGCACCGCCATTTCCCAAGCCGCGATCTCATCGTCGGAAAAGCGGATTTCGGCGCAGCAAATCCAACCGTATTGCTGCTCTATATACAAGTTGACCGGAAACATTCCGACAGGCGTACGGCGCGAAAATGCCGGCCTTGCCATGTTTGCGAGCGGATCGGTGGCGACAATGCTGCCGGTAGGCACGTATAAATCGGGCAAACGAACGATTTGCCGCACCTCCGGGTGATCTTCCCCTGCTCTGAGTATGTCCAGCAGCCTCGCTCCCGGCATTCGTTGGCCGCGCAGCGCTTGCAGCGCATCGCGGAACCTTTTTTTCACAGCCAGCGTCGATGTGTAGTGATCCTCTGGAGCGGTTTGAAACTGGCACTGCATCTCCCATTTATCATTGTAGACATCGTACGACATTTGCCACTCCTCGTCATTCATATACCGAGTGACCCTCAAAATATAAAATTGCACGCCGTCGATAAATCCTACCTGCTGCCAATCCTGCTTATGATTTTGGTAGAAAAAGCAGCTCCCGGCATCGTCTGCTTTGATTCTGTATACTCCTGAGCTATCCGGACTCGTTCTGTGAAAAATTTCGGAAAATGTGGCGGGGAGCTCTTCGGCAAAAGACGCATAGGTTTGCGTCAGCTTCTCCTCGTTGATCACCGGCAACCCTTCTTCAAAGCAGGCAAGGAGCTTGCTTCGATCCGGCCAAAGGCCTTCCGGCGAGGCATCGTAATCAATCAAAATGTCATACAATACATCCTTGGCGCGATGTGTTGAAGGGTACAGCGTCCATCGCTCGATCATTGAGCCGCTCTCATTCTCCAGTTTGTCGATGCCATGTATATTGTTGTGAGATATGAGCACATTGCTGCCGATTGTCCCGATATGCATAACGAAATCGTTGGCAATGACCGCATCGGCTTCCAGGCGGCCGGCTACGATCAATTGACCATGGTTGTAATCGCCATACAAGCATTCGCAGCTCACGTTCCCGCTAACATAGAAAGAGGCACCAAACAAAGCGATGTGCTTTGCGGTCAGATCGCCGAACACGACCATTGGCGGCGAATGATCGATATCATATGCTGTAATATAGGTGTCTACCACTACATTCGCAGCAAATATGTAACCTGCAATCGATACATGGAGCCGCTCCGCCTCCTCCGCCAGCTGCTTCATATCCAGCCGCTGCAGATGCGCGTTTTCTTTCGAAAGCAAATAATAAACCGGGTGCTTATCGTTAAGATGCAGCAAGGCGCTGCCAAAGATATCGTACAGCGGAGTATTGTGCGCGGGATGAACGATCGCATTCAAAATACGATCCGCCTGTTTCACGGTGATGACGCGGAACGTATGCCCAAGCAGTGTGCATGTCCGATCGACAAGATCCTCCTGCTCCGCAAGGTCCTTCATAAACTGTTCCTTTTTTATCCTAAAGGCATCGCTCTCGGCTATTTGACGGTCTTTCTCTTTCACATATTGTTTGTTGTCGGCCCGGACCTTTGCGACAAGGCGCTTGAAATGGCGAAGAGCTTTCTTCAGCATATTCGTGTCGTCGGGCGGCAGCGGCTTTAACTCTTTTTCATGCCCGTTACCTTCCTGATAATACAGGGCGACCGTTTTGTCTCCCTGTTCGTCAACGGCAATATCGTAATGGAAAAAGAAAAGATCGTCTTCGCCGTCTTCATTAACGATCTCTTCCCCAATCACAACGCGCGCGGATAAGCCTGGCTTCGGCAGACGAAAGCCGAGAAACAGGTTCAAGTACCAGTATCCGTCCTTATCCATATCGTAATAATCGTTGTATTTCTCCTGCACAAGCGGCAAAGCCAAAATCTCTTCGATCGCTTGAACCGTGACCGTTGCTCGCAGCTTCTGCAAATCATCCTCAGGCTGAAGCAATGAATCCTCGCTCTGTACCTTCAACAGCGACTTCCCGGCCTTCAGATGCTGCAGCACATCGCTTCCCCGGATTAGCCAGCATTCTTCTTCATCCGCGGCATACAGCTCCTCGACGAGCCACTTCTCCAGCGCCACGATGTCTAAACCCGGCAAGTACCATTGCTCATCATATTGCTTAAGATGCTGTCTGCTATTCAGCGATCCTGCAATTTCCACGTGATACTCTTCCGTTTCTGCAAAGACCGTCGCATTTACGTCTCCTTTTACGGCTAGTTGCCCGTGGTTGTAATCGCCCCAGAACAGTTCTTGTACCGTCAGACTGCCGTTCACATAGATTTGCTGGCCGCCCACCAGAATATTTTTAGCGGATAGATGCCCGATCACGATCAGTCCCGCAGCGCCGTCCGTGTTTTCGTTATAAATGTAATTGTTTACTGTCAGATTGCCGTCAACTAGGATTATACTTATCTGTTCGTTGCCCAGTGGCGCATCCAGATCCAAGCTCTCCAGCGTGGTATCCCCGGAGAAGTAGGCGACAAACTCTTGTTCCTGTCTTTCCGGCCTCCGCTCGATCCAGACATAATAACTCAAACTATCGCTTGGCAGCTTATCCTTCACCTGAAGCAGCGGAACGATTTGATGTCGATTATTCATATTCCGATACCTCCATGCTGTTACGTTTGTATGGCTATGCCTGATTCCGTTTTTCCACATACATGTTCTTTAGTGGCGCATACCACCAGTCGAGAAACTGCCCCCAGCCCTGCTCCGATAAATCGCCGCCGAGCACTTCGAATCCTGTTTCAAACTCCTTCTCGGCCGGCAATCGGGTAAGACCGTAATCGTTGTTGTATTCGTATGCGCGGGTTTCAATCACTACGTTCCGAATCGCTTGAAAGTGCGGATTTGCCATTACCGCTTGGGCGCTGTATCCGTCCTGCGACATGCCGATCTCCGTGCGCTCGGCTTGCCAAGCCGTATCCATCGCATTCAAGATGGCATAGGCTGCCATTAGCGGATACCAGATGCTGATCAGAATCGTATGACTTTGTTTGCGCGCTTCTGTCAGCGTCGTGCTGATGATCTCCTCCAAAGGAATGTCCCGAGGCGGTTCCGCATCTTTGCCGTTCAATTTGCCCGCGTCCACAAACAGCTGCCACAGCTCGCTGCCCGCATCAAAATACATCATGCCGACATTTCGCAAATGATCCGGTATCTGGTCCAAATAGCTCTCTCCCCAAGCTTCCATCGGATGGCAGTAGATGCCTGCATCGGGGTTTGTCTCCTCGTCCCACTCGCGGTCAGGATGAAGCAGCAGATATTTCTGCTTGCTCAACCCGTCGAAGTACGCCTTATGCCGCTCATACTCAGGGTGCTCCGTTACCGGAAACGCATAGGTATACCTATGTTTCAACAAAGGCGCGAGAACGTGAAAATGCTGGAACGAAGCGTCCCATCTATTTACAAAGCATGCCAGGGAGTGGTAAAAAGAGCGCAGATCCAATCCTTCGCCAAGGGGACTTTCATCCAATACAAGAACAGCGCCATCGACAGCGCCTTCTATTTCGTGCATACCCACCAAACTTCAGTCCTTTCTATTAGTCTGATAAAGTCAGAATAAAACATATTTTATCATGTTGTCATATGAATGTTATCGAAATCTCTGCTATGGTTGCAACGTGACAGCCGGACAGCGCACAGCAGCATCTTTCTGAAACATAAAAAAGCGGGCTGACGCCATAAAATGAGTGTTAGCCCGTGCTTGAAAGGACGTATTCGCTTAATCATTTTTCCCTAACTCTGCGCGTAACTTTGCGTTCTCTTTCAGCAAACGTACATTCTCTTCCATTAACTGTTTCACATCCGGGATATCCTTGCCGGAATACCATCCGGACAAATCGTCCCTTCCCGCAAACTCCTTCATTTTTTCTTGAATAACATATTTAACGTGCAATTCATTTTCAGCATAATATGTAGGCGTTTCTTCAAATACAGTTTGCTTAAACTCTTGGAACCTCTGATAGTGTTCTATTGCTGTAAAGTCATATGGCTTCTGTCTTAAGGCTTCATCCGTAACAACAATAGCAAATCTGGGTTTGCCGATTTCTCCGGCATAATCATATTCCCACTGCGTATAACTCTTTGATTCGTCACGAAGCAATAAACCGTAAAATCCTCCGAGAATGAGGACAAATACATCAGAGTCATCAATGGATCTCTTTATCGTTTTTAGTTGTCGTTCATTGAAAAATTGCTCGATTCCAACAGGGATGTGACCGTTATTAAGTACAGCTTCAACAGCGGCATGTCTTTCCTCAATCAAATCGTAATAAGTAGAACAAATGTAGACTTGCAATTTTTTTCTCATAAGCCACCTATATATAATGAATTTATGAAAAATCGTACCACTTTTTAACTTTATATGTCAACAGAACAGCCGAACCTTACAGCGAATCTAGTCAGCAGGACCGGCATCGATCTATCTCACTCGACATCCGTTTCCTGTGCACTTGATGATGCGCTTGCGGCCTACCGTAAGCTTCTGGATAGCGGAGTTGAGGCGGCGTCTATTGCGTTTATCGGCAGAGCAAAATTGGAAGCCCTGGTTCGCATAGCGCTCTTTATTACACAGCACATTTATAAAAATACCCAGCAGAATTAATCTATTTTGTCTTTCTTTCCGAAGGTACCATATTGCATGACTACTTATGCTTCAATACCTGAGCAAGTTCATATAGGGAATGGTACTGTTTAATTTGATAGTTCCGTCCTTTCTTTTGCAAATACCCTTTATCGCAAAATTGTGTTAATACATGCAATAAGTGCCGATACGATGTGCCTAAATAATCACAAACGGTGACGTGTTTCTCCTTATAAACCCCTTCATCTGCAGTTTCCAAAATAAAATCCGCAAGCCGGTTTTCAAGCGGGAAAGCAAGACTTTGAGAGTACTTTGCAGCCATAAGTGTTGCCTTTGCACTTAGAAACTTGGTTAATTCACGTAGAAATTTTGAGTCTTCCAGCAATTGTGCGCGATAGCGATGAATAGGAAGAGCAAAACAAATGGTCTTGGTTGAGGCTTGAATCCCTTTTGTATAGTACACATCATGTAATAATTCCATTTCCCCTATGTAGTCGTTTGCGCTGATAAAATTAATTAAGGAAACTTTCCCATTTTGATGTGTCACATAGATTTTTGCTTTTCCCTCCATAATATAAAATAGACAATCCGGTCGCATGCCTTCTTGAATAATCCATTCATCACGCTGATATTCGTGGATTTGTAAAAACTCTTCGACCGGAAATGAAAATATATGTGCGATGGAGTGTTCTTTCAGATAGCTCTGTCTTTTTCCATTTTTATAAATCTCCATATATCACCTTTTTGAACATGAGATATCTCATATTATTGTAAGAATCACCATGATATTATGCAACCAATGGGGTGAGAACAAATGAACACACAACGTTGGATGAGTAGTCAGTTTTTTAGTTTTTTTATGACATGGGGTATTTTTCTACCGTATTGGACCGGATGGATGATTCATACAAAAGGGATTACCGTTTCACAGGCTAGTTTGATTATGAGCTTAGGATTGGGTGCTAGAGGTCTCTCTACGATGGCCGTATTTCCTTATTTCTCGGAAAAATTCAGTAGTAAAAGATTATTAAATACAATGGCCATTGGTACAATCATCAGCCTTTTGAGTTATATCCCTGCAACTTCCTTTACCGGCTTACTTTTGGCTACCCTGCTTCTACATTTCTTTTATCCAGCATTAATGCCAGCATTAGATAGTGCAGCTAGTACACTTGTACAAAATAAACAATTAAGGGATTACGGCAAGAGCCGCTCCTTTGGTTCGATCGGATTTGTTATGGCTGGCATGATCTTAACTTTGTTTACAGGGGCAATGGGTGATGAAGTCATCTTATGGTCCCTGTTAGTTGGGACGCTGATATTCCTATTACTAGGTTTCCAGCATTTCCCCGTCGTTTTATCGGAAATTCCGAGCATGGATCAGAATAAAAAACACGGAATGATGAGCTTATTCCGCATAAAACACTTCGGGTTAGTCCTTGTTATCGTGATTTTATTACAAGCGGCACACGCCTCCTATTACAGCTACGGCTATATCTTTTTACAGGAAATCCATGCACCAAAATACTTGATTGGACTAATTCTTAATATTGCCGTAATCGCAGAGATCATTTTCTTCTCCGTTGCTGACAAACGCTTTCAGCGGTTTTCGGTTGGCTCCTTGTTGGCACTTGCGGCGCTAGGTTCATCCATACGATGGTTACTAGTATTTTCTTTTCCTAATGTGATCGTATTCTGTATTGCGCAAACCTTGCATGCATGCTCATTTGCAATGGCGCATTATGCATTTATGAAATATTTGATCAAACAGATTCCACCCGCGCAGATTCCGAAAGCTCAAGGCATGTATTCAGCGCTTGCACTTAGCTGGAGTACTGCCATATTCACAATTTTCGGCGGCTATTTATACGAAATCGAGCCTAGGTATGCCTTTATCGGAATGATTGTTTGTACCATACCCTCCATGGTGCTTGCGCTTGGATATCGAAAACTGGAACTTAGAAAGAAAGCTTTAAGTTCTATTTAGACCTAACAAAAACAGGAAATGGAAGCCAATGAAGGAGTTTTTGATTATGTATTCGCAAGAATCCCTAATTTTGATGGCGAAGCAAGCATTAATTATCGGATATTCCTTAAGTTCAGATATTAAGGGCGGACAACAAGCCGGAATAGACACATGTTGGTTTAATCCCGAAATGAAGCCAAGCAGCACTGATCTTGTTCCAACTTATGAGATTCAAAAACTCGGTGATCTCCTCCGAATATTAACTTATTAATACAGACCGAATCTCTTCCGAATAAGATGGACCACAAGTAGCAAGACAGGTATGATAATACTTAGAAGAGGCAAGAACACCCCTATAATAACTTGTTTCCCTTCTTGTTCAAATTCCGTCCAGCTACCTGCCGTCATCATCGACGATAAAAGTATGGTTATTCCTATGGGCAATGCCAACTTTTGCGGTTTCTTCAGTTGGAATAAATCTGCAGCGATGATCATTGCAGCATAGCAAGTAATTGCGCATTTAAAGAAAGCATTAATGATCAAAGTAAGAATGACGATAGCATCCATTCGCTGCAAAAAATCCGCTATGTTGATTTTGCTGATGGTTAAAAATAATGGAAAGGTGGAACGGCTATATATATCAGGCCCAAGCACAGCGATCTCTAAAGCATGCGTGAAACTTAGAATGAGGCCGCTGCATATCAGCGCGAATATCCCCGTCTTCCTCCCCGACTGGATTTTATTCAAATAGGGAAGAATCGTTGCAAAGCTTATCATTTCACCGAAGGGAAACATGAGTATGTTGCGGTACGCTGACTCCACGATTGGCTTCCACCCTGCACCGGCTAAAGGAAGCAGATGTTTCAAGTCCATAATATTGGAAAATAACACGGTTACAATGCCTAGAACGCCAATTATCAGCATGAACAACAAATGGATTTCTCCTGTTCTTGCCAGCACTTCTATGCCATTATACAATACGTAAATAACCGCTATCATCAACAAAGCATTGATTATGAATAGTGGTGTCTGGTCGTATACAGTAGTTACCAAGAGCTCGCCGGTTTCACGCAAAACTCTCGCGTCATTATATATAAAAAATCCGAGATATACGAGACATACCGGCCAGCCGACATATTTGCCGAATATTTTCCGGATATACCCGCTAAGAGGCATTGTAGGGTACTGACGATACAGAAAATCATATATAGTAAATAGCAGAACGCCACCGATTAAAGCTAATAAGATGGAGATCCAAACGCTCTGCTGCGATACAAATCCAATCGGTAAAACAATGGCGGTCCCGAATTCAAATAAAACAATTAAGGCAAACAATTGCCTAACATTCATCTTCGCATTTTCCATATCGCCAGTACCTTGTTCCTTTCCTCCCGCTTTGAAGCCTTGAAACCTCTACTCGTTCGCGGTTCCTTCATGTTCAGACATGTAAGGTTTCAATCGCATTCCCGAACGACGAATGTACGCATCTACCTTGACATCAATCTTACTTTCGGCAAAAATCGCGCCCCAATCTTGCTTCATTTCCTTCCAAGCTTTCGGATTTGCCCGATTAACAGCCTCCCCGAAACCGAATATATCGCTTCTTTCATTTTGTGCGGCCTTTAGTGCTGCCAAAACTTCCTTCCTTGTCTTGGTTTTCCATTTAGCCTCCAAGAACATGATTTCCTCCACTTTACTTATATCCATCGGCGGGCATCTGACTTCGCTTATATTCCCTTCTTCCCGTATGGAGATATGAAATACAGGTTTTTCCCGCTCCTGAATTTCTGCTTTAATATCCGTATGGGAACGAACAATTTCAATGCCGACGGCATCCTTCCTCTCGTTACAATCAAGGTCGATGATGGTGCTCTTCATTTTATTCGTAAGCCAAACGGCCCCCCTTGCTTCATCTCCTTCCAACCATCGTTTTAACATTCCATTTTTAAAAAGGGCGATTCCTGATATATCCAGTTGGGCGGGAAGATTAGTCTGCTTTATATTTGTGGTCTTATTTCCAGCTTTCGGGTCCCCGGCTATTTTTACCCCGGTGATCATCGGGTCTCCTTTGCTTACCAAAGATCTTATCACTTCATCCATCTCGACTTTTATGCTTTCAGACCAAACTTTTGATGAGGTTTTTATTTTTCCTGCAATCGAATTTGCCGGAATTTTCTCGAGTGGAGTAAGAATCCTGATAAGCGACTCAGCCTCGCTCTCTCTTGCCACGAGAACTAACGTAGTGAGACGGACTTCATCGGAACGCTCTAAAAAATCGAATAAATCCTGGATTCCTTCTCTTGTATACGATTCTCCTAAAATCAGCAGCTGCATGTGTGCGAAAAAAAGCTGACGCGGTACTTTTTGTGAAGTTTTGCGTATGGCTTCGAATAAGGTTTCCCCTGTTCCCGAATAAACTGTAACAGGAGCAGGCTGCTGTCCTCCTGCCCCTCCTGCTATTCCGGTTGCTACGGTACTTGGATTAATTATTTGAAAGGTTACTTTAACCTCATTTGCTTTTGTTGTTTTATCAATCCCTATGGCCGAAACAATAGCCAGTTCCTTAAGCTCTCTTCTGTTCCAACACCCGGCAAGAAGCAGGGTCATCCCCAACAACACGATGATTCGGAAAACTCGTTCAGATTTCATCCACACCCTCCTCGTGTTTATACTGTTCTATCCCTTCGGGGGGGACGGCTTGTTACCTTTCCCCATTCGGGTGATTTTATTTTGGTTCATTAACCGGGGACGTGTTAGAAATGACCATAACGGCAGGCGGATCACCGCATCCTTCTGATCAGCCGGAATATATGGAGCCAACGGAGCCAAATAGGGAACCCCAAATGAACGCAAACTGCATAGATGAGCAACGAGTATGATGTTACAGACCGCGACTCCGTAGAATCCGAGGGTCGCAGCCAAAAACATGAAAACAAATCGGAGCAAACGCACCGAAATTTCCATGGTAAAAGCCGGAATAACAAAACTGGCGATCCCCGTTATTGAGACTACGATCACCATTGCTGAAGAGACAATCCCCGCTTGTACAGCCGCTTGTCCCAGCACAATTGCGCCAACTATCGACACTGCTTGACCGATTGTCCGCGGCATACGGACACTGGCTTCCCGCAATATCTCAAAACTGGTCTCCATCATTAAGGCCTCGATAAAAGCGGGGAAAGGAACGCCTTCCCTTTGTGCGGCTAAACTGACCAATAGCGGGCTGGGGATCATTTCCTGATGGAAGGTAATGGAGGCAATATAGATGGAAGGTCCTAATAATGAAATAAAAAAAGATAGCAACCTTAACATGCGAACTGCCGTCCCAATATAAAAACTTTGGTAATAATCTTCAACGGATTGAAAGTACAAAAAAAATGTCGTCGGTAAAACAAGGACAAACGGAGTTCCGTCTACCAATACAGCTATTCGGCCTTCCAACAGATTCGCGGCCACAGCATCTGGCCGTTCGGTGCTGTAAATGGTCGGGAATGGACTGAACGGCTGATCCTGAATTAATTCTTCGATATAACCGGATTCCAAAATACCGTCAATCCGGATGCCATTCAACCTTTGTCTGACTTCTTGGACAAGTTGATCGTTGGCGATTCCTTGGATATACATGATCGCTACCGTTGTTTGTGTGACACTGCCGATGCTTTTAGACTCAAGCCATAGATGGGGGCTTTTAATACGACGGCGTATAAGAGACACATTAGTGGCTAAATTTTCAGTAAAACCATCCTTAGGCCCACGAATGACTACCTGTGAAGTCGGTTCCGATGGGTCTCTCAATTTCCCGCCTCTCGTATCGCCGCTGATGGCTTCATTCGTGCCGTTAATCAAGATAAGCGTATTGCCGGATAATAAGGACAACATGAATCCTTTCCAATTTTTAATTACTTGGACTTCTCCCAGAACAAAAGCATGATTTTTTATGAACTCAAAGACATCCTTACCCGATGCCGTTTCTTTGATAGCCTCTTTGGCGGTGTCAATCATCAAGGAGCGCATAACAAAATCATCGACTATCGTTTTATCAGTTAAATTGTCGATAAAAACTGCTGCTGCTCGAACTCCTGGACTTCCAATCGCAAACTCCCGAATTTTTACATCGGGACTATTTCCAAACTCCTGCATTATTTGTTGAAGGTTATGTTCTAAACTAACATATAAAGTGCTTTCATTTATATAACCAAGCATTTCTTCATTCTGGTTTTGCACTTCTATAGTTTTATGTTTACGAAATCGCCTCCAATCAAACATAATGAAATCCCTCCGTTCTTAATACAAGTATTTATTCACATTTGAATTTGTTTCTATACCTTTCCAGAAATGTATTGGAGCGCACCCATTTTCCAATACTAAACGTGATTCTGTATACAGAAATTTTAATGGACAGGTGTGATTTGCATAGGAACTATTGGTTACTTTATCTTGTTTTTAATAATCAATATGTGCTTTGTTGTCATAGTCGATTTACTCATGGGGCTTCAGCTTTCCGTATCCATAAGAAATTCAATTAGTCCTTTTCAAATTATGACAGATTCGGAATATGTCGTTTTAATTGTCTTGTTATGCATCATGCTGTTTCCAGCCATTGCTCCTCTTATTAGGAAACAAAAATAAGCCCGCAAGAGATACCGCGAGCAGATGTAATAGTAACGGCAAATACTAAGGTCATCCTTTGCGGGATGGCCGTTTCTTTAAAAGGTGTTATCGGCTAATAAATGGAATAGCGAAGCAACCGGGCAACCGTCCGGACAGCGGGGACAGCATCATACCTATCACACTGACGGAGCGCACGTTCAAAATATCCTGCTTTGTGAGCCCGAAATCCGGTCCGGAAACAAATGTCATTCCGTTTTAAAAAACCTGCCGGCACCCCCCATGATGGGATTGCGGCAGGTTTCTATGTGTTTTACTAGGATTTACTTTTTCTTCCATAGACGAAATATAACGTGATGGTTGACATGACCATCAGGATGACGGAATAGACCAGCGTTAACGCCTTGGTATCAGCCAGTGCCTGGGCGTCGGTGCTGTTTTTGATTACGATTCCGAGTGGCTGGTAGAGCGGATGATACAGGAATACGGTGAGGTCATAATCCGCCAGAATGCCGTTGAAGTTAAGGGCGAATACCGCCAGTGTGGATGGCAAAATAATCGGCAGCAGAACCTTTCGGAACGTATAGAAGGACTTCGCTCCCAGGTTCTTCGCCGCATCCTCCAGGCTGCTGTCCAGACTGAAGAAGGACGCCTTTACCATGCGCAGCGTGAACGGAATGTGCACGATGACATAGGCTATGAACAGCATCCAGACCGTACCGACCAGAACCGAATTGCCGATGATCCATCTCGGCGTGTTGAACGTGACGATAAGGCCGATGGCAATGAGAGTCGAAGGCAGCATCCACGGGATGAGCAGCGAGTATTCCAAGGCAAGCGTCCACTTGTTCTGGTATTTATGCAGAATTCGCGATGCCATCAAAGCTAATACGACCACGGCAGCGGATGCGGCCGCCGCATAGATGATACTCACGAGATAAGGCTTGAACGCGGACATACTGGAGAACACCTGCATGTAATTGTTCAAGGAAAATCCGCGGATATCGAGCGTTGCTGTGGAGATGCTGTGCGCATCCGTGAAGGAGAACACGACAATCAGCACTACCGGGATCATATAAATGAGAAATAAGAAATACGCCAGAACATGTACGGCTATATTCGCGAGCTTGCTGTCGATCTTCTGCTTGACAAGCTCTGACTTTACTTTGGAGACGGACATGAAGTTGCCCTTTCTCTCGAAACGGATCATCAGCGTGAGCAGCACCAGCGTAGCTAGGCCCAGAATGAGCGCCAGCAGCGCTGCCAAATCCTTGGAGGACGTGCTGTTAGCGAACGTCAGGATCATAGGCGTGATCGTCTGGAATTCTACCCCGCCGAGGATCAGAGGAGCAGATGTGGCGGCAAGACCCGTCAGAAAGATCAGAATCGTGAGCGCAAACATCGTGGGCTTGAGAACCGGAAGCACTACCCGCCGCAAAATATAGAAGGTAGACGCTCCCATGTTTTTGGCCGCCTCGACGGTTTGAAAATCGATTTTACGGATGGCATTGCTCAAAAAGAGAACGTGGTTGGACGTACACGCAAAGGTCATCACGAACAGCACCGCCCAATATCCATGAAACCACGTCGTATCAAAGGAAGGAAAAATCCCGGCCAAAAGCTTGGTCATAAAGCCGTTCTCGCCATATACAAACTTATATCCCGACACGAGTACCACGCCGCTGTAGATCAAGGTTGTATAGTACCCGAGCCTTAACACCTTCGCGCCTTTAATATCAAAATATTCGGAAATCAAAACCAGCGTAACGCCGACGACATTGACCGTAAAAACCAGGGACACCGCTAGAATAAAGCTGTTGTACAAGCTTCGCATAGCGCGTTCGGACGATAGAAGCTTCTCGGCTGCTCCGAACGAAAGCTTGCCGCCTTTGAAGAAGATTTCGTAATAAATATTGATATTGGGATAGATCAGAAATGCTATGACGAACCAGGCAATCAGCCCGTAGAAAATAATTGCGGCCGGGTTGAAGGATGATAACGTTTTTCTTAATCTTTCTGTGTTCAAACCCGCTTCCTCCTTCCCTAGTACTGTAAAATGTCTCCGGCCAAGATGTGCAGCCGGACGCTATCGCCGACCTTGTGGCTCGCGAAGCCGCTTTCCTTCTCAATCGTCTTCAGCACGCCCCCACCGGACACCTCAATCAAATATTTGCTGTACAGTCCATAAAATTCTTGCTCTGCAATCGTTCCCTCGAGCGTCACGACATCCTCGCCCGGAAGAGGCAGCAGGCTGACCTTCTCATTGCGGATATACGCTACTTTACCGGCGCCGACATACTCCCTCAACCTGCTGTTCTCAATAATGCGAGGATCGATTTTGTTGATATCCCCGATGAAGTTGCAAACGAATTCCGTCTGCGATTGATTATATACCTCCTGAGGGGTACCCACCTGCTCCACGACTCCGCTGTTGAAGACGGCAATCCGGTCGGATAAGGTTAACGCTTCCTCTTGGTCGTGGGTGACATAGATCGTCGTAATGCCGAATTTCTTCTGCAAAAACTTCAGCTCGTTGCGGAGCTGCACTCTTAGCTTGGCGTCCAGGTTGGACAAGGGCTCATCGAGCGCCAAAATACGCGGCTTCAGGACCAGCGCCCTCGCTATCGCGACCCGCTGCTGCTGCCCGCCGGACAGCTCAGATACTTTCTTGAACAGCTGTTCCTCCTTCAGATCCACCTTCCGGGCGATATCTCTGACCTCCCGGTCAACCTCTTCCCTGGAAGCCTTCTTGACGCGCATCCCGAAAGCGATATTCTCATACACATTCATCGTCGGGAACAAGGCGTAGCTTTGGAACACCATGCTGATACCTCTTTTTTCGATAGGCACGTGGGTAATATCCGCTTCAGCCAGCATAATCTGTCCGCTGGTCGGCTTGATAAAGCCGACCAGGCTCCGCAGAATCGTCGTTTTCCCGCAGCCGGACGGCCCGAGAAACGTAAAGAATTCGCCTTCGTTGATATGGAGATTCAGGTTTTTAATCGCATGAAATTGTCCGAATTTAATTTGTATATCGCGAAAGGTTATCATCGTTATCCCTGATCCTTTTTTCGTATTATTTCATGATCTGCAATTCGATTTTTTCTACCCATTTGCCGATGTTGTCAGCGACGAAGCCCCAATCAAGCTGCTGCGCCTTAAGCGAGGAATAAAGGGCTTTGACGGAATCGGACGCTTTATCTGCCGCTTTCGTATTTGCAGGCATAGCATTGAACTTGGCGGCGAACTCTCCTTGCACCTCAGCCGATCCCATCCACTCAACGAAACGTTCGGCCGTTGCCATCTTCTTCGTACCCTTAACGATCGCCGCATGCTCGACAATCATCGGAACGCCGAAGGACGGGCTTACGATGCCGGCCTTCACTTTATACTGCTCTTCCTTCTTGCTCAGCGTACCGGAAACGACAGCTCCAAGCGGCGTTTTGCCGCTGGCGAGATTGGCGTAGAAGTCTTCGCCTTCAACCGCTCTAACGCCGTTGTCATAGAGCTTCTTGATTTCATCCCAACCCTCCTTGGCAATGCCGAGATCCCCCTTCGAATCCTTGTAACGGGTCAAGATGCCTGCCACGACAAGCTGCGGCGTAATTTGGCCAAGCAAAGTCGGAGCCTCGTACTTGCCCTTAAAGGCGTCATTTTTGTAAAGATCGGTCCAATCCTTAGGCGCCGTTTCAGGGGTGAAGTTTTTCGGATTATAGCCGAGCAGGATCGCTTGCTTTACAAGTCCATGGTAATAACCTTCCGGATCGTTCAGTCCCGGCTCCACATCTCCGGCCCATTTCGGAACGTATTTGGTCAGGACATTTTCCTTCTTCAGATTCTCGTACAGCATGTTGTTCAAGCCAAAGACGACGTCGGCGATCGGGTTGTTCTTCTCGGCAATCAGGCGGTTTGTCAGGTTGGCGCCTCCCGCCCCTACTAACTCTATCTCGAAGCCGGCTGTCTTCGCTTTCTCAATCAGCCACTCTCCGCGGCCGTCTGAGTTTGCATTCGTATAAACGATCAGCTTCTCGTTCTTTACGGGTTCATTCGCAGCAGGTGCAGACGCGGAAGGCGCGGCGGCCGGAGGCGTACTTCCAGCGTTATTGCTGCCGCCCCCGCCACAAGCTGTTACAGCAAGGCACAATACCGATAAAAGAGACAGGCTTACCATTGTTTTCTTCATTGTTCGACTCTCCTTTGGGTGTATGTTGATTTTGGTTAATCTAAATGTGAAGGATCATTCCGTCGTAGGCTACCACGACTCCAGATGGCTTAAAGATTTCTACGAACTCATCGTGAAGAAGCCTTGAATTATGGCTAAAGTGCGTGACGATAATACGGCCGTCCTCTTTCAAGATGTTTCCCTTATGAAACTCACGCTGAGCTTCGAGGACGGTCTCTATACACATATGGTTACGGTCGCGCGATTTCCCCGTGTAGCCATGCGTACAATCCAGGATAGCCGCATCCAGCTGCTTCCCTTGGAGCCAGGTCCAGGTCAATTCCGGGAACCAGCCGGAATCATGACCGTACAGAAGCTTCTTGCCTTGCTTCTCCACCACATACAACAGGCAGGTCTCCATCCGGTCGTGATCGGCAAGCAACGGGGTCACACGCGCATCCCCTACAGTGATCGTCTCGAACGGGCGGAGCAGATGGAAGGCGAAGCGTTCGCCCTCAAAACGTCCGATGGCAGTGCGCACGTGATACATGACCGCATCGTTTCCGTAAATATGAAGCGGGCGATCCAGGTTATGGGCGATACCCGCTCTCCGGCATTCCAGATCGAGTGCATTGAGGTGGTCCATATGCGTGTGAGTCACCAGCAGGTGCTCAATCGCACTAAAATCGATGTTGTCGCGCAGCGACTGCATATAGGAATCCGGCGAATAATCGAATTTAATGACATCGTCTATAATCGCCGAGCTTCGCGTCCGGATGTTCTTTCCGCCAAGCTGCCGAGCCCGGACACAATACTCGCAGCGGCAAAAGGCATTGGGAAATCCCTCCGCGGCGGCAGTTCCAAGAAAATGAATCTTCATCTTAAACCTCCTGGTCGTTTTTGAGAACAGATTTTCTCTCTACGATTGTTGTTTGAATTTTGATAGTTATCGGTTTCTCCTGAGACTGGTTAACTCGCTTCATAATGAGATTGAACGCCGATAGCGCAAGCTTTTCTGTGTCCTGTCTCACCGTAGTAAGCGGAACAGCCGTTAGCGCCGACAGCTGAATATCCGAGAATCCGACGATCGACAGCTTGTCGGGGACCTGGATTCCCATGCTCAAGGCCGTATTCAAGGTAGAAATGGCGACATGGTCATCTCCGCATAATAGAGCGGTTATCTGCGGATTATCCTGGAGAAATTGTTCCTGCTCAGGGTCCCTTTCATTCATCCGGCTAGGATCGCATAGCACGCTTCGAAAATGAATGTGCTGAGTTTTAACAGGAATTGCATGATCGAGCAGCGCCTGGATGTATCCTTGATATCGCTCCTCCCTGCTCGTGATATTATCTATCGCGTTTGAGGTATATCCGATCTCCCGGTGCCCCTGCTTGATCAAATATTGGGTCATCTCGTAGGAGCCCCGGTAATGATCGTGGTAGACGCAGTCAATCTGAACCTCACGGAAAATCCGGTCGATAATCACAAGCGGAAACTGCTGCAATTTCAATCTCAGCACGTGGTCGCTGCACGTCTTGCGCCCCTGGGGGAATAAAATGATGCCGTCGATCCCACCCTCCACCAGCTTCTGCAAACAGCGGTCTTCGTCGTCTTTATTCTTGCTGATCTTCAATATCAGATCGCAATCATGCTTCCTGGCCTCAAGCTCCGCTGCGGCGATGATCTTCGATGTGTAATCGGACAGATGCGGCACCACCAAAGCGACTTGCCTGCTACGGTTCACATCTTCCCGGTCCGGCTTGCTGACCTCCTGAAGAGTACGGCTGTCAGGCTCATAGTCCTGTTGGACCGCCAGGAAGGTCCCCCTTCTGGGCAGGCGGTACACCATCCCCTGCTCCGCCAGACGCTCCAGCGCCAGCTTGCTTGTCATCCGGCTGACACCGAACAGCTTCGCCAGCTCCCCTTCCGACGGCACCGGATCATGCGGCTGGAGCCTGCGGCTATGGATGATCTCCATCACCTTATCCGCAATTTGCAAATATAGCTGTTGATTCGGTTTTTTCATCACACGTACATTTTTCATCCATGGTCATCCTTTGTTTAAACGATAGTAACGAACGGAGCTGCAAAAAAAAGGAAGCGTTATCATTCGGACATTTGTCCATAGACTGCATACGCCGCTGTGGTACTTTAGAAGCCTTGCAGCTGGTTCAAATTTTTCTCGACCCCGTATGAAGCGTGCCCCAGATTGGTGATCTAAATCGAGCTTACTTTATGTCACTGACATAATCAATGATATATATTTTGAGATCTTGTAAATCACTTGATATTGTTAATATTATCTTAATATATCGTTATATTTATATCAGGATATATCAGATAATCGCTAATATATGGCAGGGTTAATAGAACACCACGAAATAAGGGAACTCCTCATTTAAGGAGCTCCCTTTCAAATTATCGTGATTAGTTCAGAAGATGTGCAACTTCGCACCTTGATAAAATTTATCAAAAAGTCATACTTTTGTTTTTCCAATGGAATACCCGGTCCTTTATCGCTGATCAGAACGAATACTTGGTCGGTCGTATCATAAATTCGGATATGTATTTCTCAAACCTGTGGAGAGAATTTTACTGCATTATCCAGTAGGTTAAAGTAAAAGAGGTTGGCGGAAAAGCGGGTCATTTCAAGCCGGGGGATCGTGTGATGGGCATAACAGGGTTACCGGGAGAAATCGTTTTTCCAGGCAGTAAAAGGTTCCTCTTTTGATTACTCAATCTTTAAAGGTAATACTCTTTACTTTTAGATCGTTACCATACTCCACAACTAAATTACCTGCAGTTTCTGCAGGAGATATATTTACCGATAAGGTTGCCAATAACTTATTGTCCTTAAATGTATACTCGGTTATTGCTCCATAGCCAACCTTTTCAAACCAAGCAGCTGCATCTGATTTTTTGTATTTTTTTTCAATCTTTTTTTTATTTATTTCTAGTTCAACCGTAACTGAGTCGCCTGCAGTGGTAATTTTCGAAGGGACCTGTTTGTATGCGGCGTCCATAGGGTTTTCAACTGGAATTTCTGAAAGGTCTGCTACATTTAATACATGAACCTTCTGTTCTAAAACACCCGTTCCTTAGCCTTTTGTAAGGATAACAGCTAGTTCTTCTTTATTGTCCGTATAGAAATCACCAACTTTAACTACCGGATAGTAGGTGGGGTTTGTTGAAGTGCTCCAAGGAAAAACTTTACTTCTTTCCTTAGTTTGGATGGTAATCTCCTTAAATAAGTCCCCCTCTGCTTGCTTATATGCAAGTAGCATAATACCATTCTCTGTTTTAGCCAACTCGATCTTCTTTTCCTTCAATTCTGGTACTGTATTTGTCGTTTTGATCATTTCCTCGTGTTTTACATCAACGGACTTTCCGCACCCAGTGGCCACCAGCATCAGCACTAAAATGCACAACTTTCTATTAAACATAATCTCAATCTACCTTTCAGAGGGTTCATGATTTAAAAACAATAACTAGCTTACTGCTCCTAAAATACTACTATAATTTTTTCTATTTAACAATTTTTTACTTACAATCCTTTAGCAAAATTACCTTTCCTAAAATCTTTCTCTACTTTGCCAGAGATTTCCTTTAGTTATTGTGGGGTTCAAAGGGTCAAATAACTATGTAATACGGACTGAATTTCCAATCAAGCTAATCATAAATATAATAATTTTCATTCACATGTGTCCCTTTCATCCCCACTACGTCCAACGTATTATGATTACAAATATCAGAAGGAGGCACGATTTTATGGCAGTAGTTCAAAATCACACACCGTATCTAATCGGATATTGGTGGCAACCTTCGACAAAAATTGGATAAGACAAAAGGTGTCAGACGGGCATGTAGTTTACCTTTCAACTGCAAACAAAGCAACTATTGAGCTCATTGTCAGCGGTATGAAACAAACAATAAAAAGAACGTTCACGAGAGGTTCAAAGATATTTGTCGTAAATGGGACATTCCACTTTCCACCCCATATCCGACTGTAGAGAACGGTTTCCTTTAGAAAAATCAGGTTCATGGTAAACGAAAGCCAGTTTCCATTCACCAAAAATGCAAACTGGCTTTCGTTTGCTCCACTAAATCCCCACCAAGCATTTGTGGTCATTATCATTTAGCATGTGAGAATTTTCATGAGCAAGTCAAGAGGGTGTCCCAAAAGCCATGAAAATGGCTGAGGGCACCCTCTTTGTTTGACAAGATTAAGAGATCCTGGGCTCTTTTCGTTTATAAAACTAAAACGTTCTATATACATTTTCACATTCTTCCCCGGTCGGTTCAAAAAAACAGTGCTTCCTGAATCGTCCTACGAGCGGCTGATTATACCAGGTTTCCGGACATGGTCCTGGATTTTCGAACGTTCCTGGACGGAAATACCATAGGGAGAATTTGGCTGGCCAGTTCCGCTCCCCATTCACAGACCGTCGCGCCAGACGGCGTTCCCTATCTCTTGCATTTTGATAGTACAAACCATGTTGCAACGCTTCGAACGCATGCGCCTGGTTGATCATTTGGGGAATTGTCCGGATGCCTTTAAAATCGGAGCAATTCGCTCTTATTCGGTTAATGCCAACATTTCCAACAAGGAGCATCCCCATTTCGCCCTCAGTCTCAGCTTCAGCCCGAAGCAACCTTGCCAGCATATCAATATCCTGTTTCCTGGCTTTTACGACTGCCAATTGGCTCACCTCTTTAGATTGTCACTCTAAACTTATGATATTGTAGGTAAAGCGGATGTATGACCCTTGCAGCAAAATATAGAGCGATAAGGTGAACTCAATGTCTTTTTTAAGGTAACGTTTCACGTAAGCGCTGGATGGCTCTAATCGGGGGCAACCCAAAAGACCCCGAACCCTTTCCTGTTCCTCACCCTGTTAAAATAAAAAGGCGACCAAAAGGAATAAGGAATATTCCTAGTGGTCGTCATTTTTTTTATCCATTTTATTCAACTAAACTGTAAGCACGATTACTTGGTTACCTGCACGATCATCGTTTCGCTCGAAGTCGCCCCCGCGTAATTGACGAGTTCGCAGCGGTATTCGTACGTACCGACCGGCTTGCCTTGAATCACCGTAACCACCGATTGTGCTTGCGGCGATGCGCCTATAAGCTTCTTCGTATCAACAAGAATACCGTTCTCATACAATCGGTATGTCGTCCCGTTCGTTCCCCACCACATGTTCATACTGAGGCTGAAATTTCCATCCCCGTCCCAGTTATCGTTAGATAGAATCGGTTTGGCCGGAGCCGCTTGCGTAACGTTGACGGTCCGAACATCGCTTCTCGTGGTGCTGTATGAGTTGGTCAGCTCGGCGTAATACCGGTACGAGCCGTTCTTCTTGTAGGTCACCGCCGTTACGGTCGATTGCGCATTGGGCGACCGGTCCATCAGGGTTTGGGTATCGATCAGAATGTCATTTTCATACAATTTATAAATTTCACCGTTATTGCCCCACCACATATTCATGGTGATGTTGTAATTGCCGTCTTGAATGCCTGTATCATGCCCATTATCATCGGACAGAACGAGCTTTCCAGGTGCACCCGTGCTTGGGGACGGGATATTGTTCACAGCAGCCATTGCCGTCCCTTTATTACCCGCTGCATCAACAAATTCGAAGGTGAAGCTGTCATTATCATAAAAGTTGTAGCTAGGTGAACCCCCGTTGTTCGTAATCGTTACCGGTTCGCTTGGGGAGAGGGTCGCAACGACTCGTCCATCGGCCGCCTTACCGTATGTAATCGTCGCTGTCGGCACGGTCCTGTCGATCTTAAACGAGATGGTCTTCGCTGCTTCGACATTCCCTGCATGATCCGTCGAACGATAGCTAAGCGCATACTCGCCATCGCGATCGAACGTTACGGGGCCCGTATACGTCTGCCAGGCTGCTCCGCCGTCCAGGCTGTACACGGATGAAGCTACTCCTGAGCCATTATCAGAGGCAGCCAGCGTTACCATGACCGGATGCACATACCAACCGTTCGTGCCGTCTGGCTGTGCCGGCGAAACAGTCGCGGTAGTAACGGGAGCCGTTATGTCAAAATTATAGTACAAGCTCTCGATCTCCGTCTGTGTCAGCGCTTTGCGGTATATTTTCAATTCATCCAGCATGCCATAGAAGTTTTTGCCGCCGCTAGGATTCATGCCGACTCGATCCTCCTGAGAAGGTGAATATCGCCGGTAATAATCTTGGCTGAACGTGAACGTTCCGCCGGGGGACTGCTCGACTTTATCCAAATACAGCTTGATTGCCTTATTTTTAAAATCAACAACCCCTACGACGTGATGCCACGAGTTCGGGCTGTTGAAGCTGAAGCTCTTACTTTGGTAGCTGTCGACCTTGTCGCTTCGCGCTCCAAGCCGTATTGCATCGGAGTCGACAATCAGCTCGAACCCTTCATTCGTGCCATCGATGCGCGTGCTGAGAATATCATAACGCGCGCCTTGTGCGGGCATTAGGCTCGGGTTGATCCATACGCTGACGGAAACCGCATCGGCATTGGCTATTTCATTACCGATCATGTAATGCATGTTGAGGGAATCCGTACCTTTCATCGAGATCGCTAGCCCATATTTACCGTCTGCATACCCGCCCGTGCCTATGCGGATCGGGTCGTTCCCCTGGGCAGAATCGTCGTGAGAGTAGCCGTTGAAGGAGTAGTCTCCGATTAACTCGGCCGGCTGCAAATAATTCCGGAAATCGGCGAGGCGATGGAACGTCAGCCGATTGGAGTTATGCTTGGAGTTTGCACCGTTGTAAGAAGTGCGGGACACATAGATCAGATCGTTGCCCTCAAATTGCCAATCGACATATTGAAAGCCGTCTTTCGCGGTGGAATTCGCCCAGCTTAAGTTCTCGTCTTCTTGGATGAGCAGCTTGCCCCGCGTCCAATGGACAAGATCGGACGAATACATAAGCGACAGTACGTTACGCTGATTGTTTTGCGTCACGTTATAGTCGGTATGCTCATTAACGAGTGCGATATATTTGCCGGATTCGGCGTCGTAACGAATGGTGAACTTCACATCTCCTCCGGGGAAGTCAAATTCTCCGTATTTGGTAAACGTCTCGTTGTCCGCGCTGAGCTTGTATATGCCGGCACGGTTGATTACCGAGCGTCTGAGCACATCCCACACCTGACCGTCCGGTCCGACTACGGCATTGCCTTCGATATAAAGATTGACGTCGGATTCGTTCGATTTTGTCCAGCTCGAAGGATTCATCAGGTCCGCCGTGTCCGGTGCGGAAACGATAAACGCCCACATCCCCCATGGATATAAGACCTCGAAGCCCTTATAGATGCGCTCGTTCGCTTTAATCACTGGTGTAGGCGCAGTGTGATATTTAACATTCTTGTCATCCCCTTGATAAAGAATGGAAGCATCGCTCCAGGTGATACCACCGTCGACGCTTTTGCGGATGGCGATGGAGCCTAGGCTGTAGTTGGTCCCCAGCAAATAAACAGCCCCGTTATGCTCGAACAACGTGCTCCAATATTGACCGTCGATCGTTGCCGTTTGCGTCCAGGTGGCTCCATCATCCAAAGAACGAAAAACCTTGGTGGTTTTGTTCGATGCATTCGGTCCGAAATCGTCATCACTCGCAAGAAGCGTCCCATCGGAGAGCTTCACGAGGCTGGGACTCCCAATGTAAACGCCCGTACTTGGATCGGAATAATCGATCTGCGACTTTACTACATCCATATAGTTGTTGGCGGATGCAACAGGAATTCCCGCAAGCATAACGAAAAGCACAACGAACAGATAAAGTAAAGTGCTGCCATTCTTTTGGGCACGTTTCATATAGAAATCCCCTCCCTAAATTAGCTTGCTTCAGTACACGAGTTCGCGAAAATGCTTGACGGTATGAAAGGAGATAAAATTGCTGTTATGCGCACTGTAAGCCAGCTCATCGCCAGATCGGCTGAGGATATGGAGGTCCTCCCCATCAATAGCCATAGCTGCATAATGACGGGACTGCCTGGCCGAAGGCCCTGCCGCCACTAGTCCGGCCAAGCACCAATCGATGCAGTTTTTGGAAAAATGCAGCTGCAGCCTCGTCCTTTCATTGTTCGGCAGATTGTAACGGTCGGCTGGCAGCCGTTCCGCTATAGTCATACTATCGGTCGCCTGCGTACTCAACAGCCAATAAAGACGAGTCACATCGTCATAGAGGATGTGAAATTTCATTTGTCCTCCCGGGCAAGGAACGTACACTATCCGTTTCCCCGAAGGAACCTGCTCCAGCTTTGTGATCATCGAACCGTCCTCCTGCTCGACGACCTTGGCAATGGCGGCATAGCCGCTACCTCCCGTATGAGATCGCATCCATAAATGGAACGTTCGTCCGCTCGGATCATGCCAATAGTGGTCGGGATCTACAAACTGTACCACATTGGTCTCTAGCCACCCTGCTGGTGCACATCCCCTGCCCGGTGCGAGATCAATATACCGCTTCGGATCAGTGTGAAAGAACGGAACTCCGAAATAATCCAGCTCCGCAGCAGGAACGGCGTCACAAAAGGCGAGCTCAGAAGCGAACGTCCAGCTATTGGCCTTCGTCAAATCCGTATCCGTTTGGCCACGCATTAGGACAGGCGCCAATTCACCGACACCCCAAACTTCGATCTTGCCATAAAGATGCTTCTCCATGACCAAATATACAGAGCCATTCGCATAATGAACGTTACATGGCGCCTGATGCCACTGCTCTCCATTCGTCAGTGATACCGGTTCCGTCCAGCATTCTCCCTCGTCATCGGAGCGAATGATCGCTAGATCTCCATGATGGCCTAGTATATAGAGGGATTCGCCCGCAACGAAAGGCCTCGCGTGGCCAAACGGAAAATCCCCTCGATGAACCCATGTTTTCCCTTTGTCATCCGACGTGAATATTTTTCCGATGGGTTGCTTCATACCGGGACCTCCCAGGTCCATGGTCGCCACCAGCCTCCCCGAGGCAAGCCGAACGAGACCCGGGCTATAGCAATAAACAGATGACGGCTCACTCGATTCATATATTTTGATAAATTCGTCCGCAAGCGGTTTCATATCTAACTACCTCCTATCCTTTAAGCGAGCCGATCATGACTCCTTGAACAAAATATTTTTGGGCAAAAGGGTAAATACATAGCACTGGTAGGCTGGAAACAATGATAATTCCATATTTGACTGATTCAGCCAAAAACGTTTTTTGAGCCATATCCTGATCTCCAATTCCCATTTCAAGCTGCTGCATCATTTGCGTCTGACTTGTCAGGATTTCTCTCAGCACCAATTGGAGAGGGATCAAATATCTATCGTTCAGGTAGATTAGAGCATTGAAAAATGAATTCCACTGTCCGACTGCAGCGAATACGACCAATACGGCAATAATCGCCTTGGAAAGCGGTAAAACAACCTTCGTAAAATAGCTGATGTTCCCACATCCGTCCATTTTTGCAGCTTCGAACAGCTCGTGAGGGATGGTGGATTGAAAAAAAGTTCGTGTGATGATGATATTCCACATGCTGACGCAGCCCAAAATAATGACAGTCAACGGATTATCCAGCATATGCAAATTTCGTACAAGCAAATAGGTGGGAATAAGGCCTCCGTGAATGAACATGGGAATGATGAACAGGGTAACGATAAATCCCCGCCCAACCATATCCTTCCGTGAGAATGCATAGGCGGTCATAAGCGTCAGAGAGACGCTAAGTACCGTCCCGCCTATCGTATACAATACGGTGTTCCTATAACCGATCCATAGCTGTTTATAGTTAAAAATCAATTCATACCCGTTTAAATTAAACCCTTTGGGGAATAAAAAGACCCTCCCCGTACCAACAGCAGACGGGTCACTGAAGGAGGCGATAACTACAAAATACAGCGGATACAGCACGATGACGAATAGTACGGCCAAAAAGGTAAAATTAACAATATCATAGATCTTATCGGACCTGCCTCTGCGCACAACGATGCTCATGGGTCCCTCCTTAGAAAATGCCGGACTGGCCTAATCTCTTGGCTAATTTATTGACGGTAAGCAGCATGACTAAATTAATAACTGAGTTGAACAGCCCGACCGCAGCAGAAAAGCTGAATTGGGATTGAAGCAGCCCAACCTTGTACACATAAGTCGAGATGACCTCCGAGGTTTGCAAATTCAAGGAGTTTTGCATCAGAAAAGCCTTTTCGAACCCGACCCCCAATATGCCTCCGCAGTTTAAGATCAACAGGGTTACAATGGTCGGCATAATGGAAGGAATATCGATATACCAAGCCCGCTGAAACTTATTGGCGCCGTCTACGGTAGCCGCTTCATGCAATGAAGGGTCAACACCCGATAGCGCAGCCAAGTATATAATGCTTCCCCAGCCCATTCCCTGCCAAATGCCCGACCAGACGTACAGATGTGCAAATGCATCCGGATTCGTCAATATCATAAGCGGCCCGTCGATAACCCCGATAGAATTAAGCAGTTGACTGACGATTCCTAATCTGGGAGAAAGAAAAACATTCAACATTCCTACCAAAATGACCATCGAAATAAAATGAGGCGCATACGTAACGGTTTGCACGATATGCTTTATTTTCTTGCTTGCAGCGCTATTCAGTGCCAACGCAAGGATGATAGGCGCCGGAAATCCTGCAACTAAGGAATAAAGACTTAAAGATAATGTGTTTTTGATCAGCACCCAAAATAGATCCAATTTAAATAACCGTTGAAAATGATATAGCCCCACCCAGTCGCTTCCCCATATTCCCTTGATAGGCTTGAAGTTCTCAAAGGCAATCAGCACTCCATATAGAGGAACATAGTCGAAAAGAATGACATAGATCAGTGCAGGAAGCACAAGAAAGTATAGGCCGATATTTTCTTTGACCTTAAGCAGCTTTTTACTGAACAATCTAACAGAAGTGCGCGTAGCTATAACTTGTTCCGGATTCATCGCTTTCATCTCCTTACTACCAATGCGGACCTTATGGACCAAACTATTTTCTAAGCTTGTTTGCAGCGTCTAGTTGTTTTTGATTCAGCTGCATGTACTCATCCAGCCCAAGGTCTTTCAACTTTTTGGTATAAGCATCCCATTCGGCATCGATGCTTCCTTTTCCAGAAATCCAGCCTGCAATCGTCGTTTTAATGTAATCGTTGATTGATTTACTTAAATCGGCCATTCTCAGCTTTTCCGTCTCGCTCAGCAGTCCGCTCGGCAATGGAGGAAAGTTCAGTTCTTTGGCTGGCAAAAATTTCTTATAAATATTTACATACGCCCATTCTCGAGTACCTTCTTTTGTGAAATTGGCGTTGACGATCTTGTTATTGAACATATCTTCGTCAAGAAGCGCTATACCGTAGTTGCCTAGCCCCTTATCTGCATCCGCAACTTCGGCCGCCGGCGTCAATAACTCATATTTGCCTTCTGCATTTTTCTTCCACATCACACCCTGATTTCCGTAGTTTTCCGATAGGGACCACTCCGGATCGGCCAGCAGCTCCGCTAGTCTT
Organism: Paenibacillus sp. OAS669; assembly: GCF_014873645.1. NCBI lineage: Bacteria > Bacillati > Bacillota > Bacilli > Caryophanales > Paenibacillaceae > Paenibacillus > Paenibacillus sp. OAS669. The sequence continues at coordinate 171,822 of NZ_JADBDR010000014.1, read as the reverse complement.
GCTGATGCAACGGGATACTTGTTGTTTTTAAAGAGTACGAAGTTTCTCGGCCAAATGCTTTTCGTTTGTCGGCGAATATATGGATCCTTGCCATTAGGCGACTTCAAAGGTGCCATTGGGTACCACCATTTTCCATCCGTGCTATTTTGCCCTTGATCCAAGAAAGAGGTCATTGATCCGACTAATGGAGGATTGGATGAAACGGCTGCTGTATATTTTCCCCAGTCATCGGTGAAGGCTTCCGGAACCATCAGTCCATTTTTATATAAATCGGCCATATATTTGATCGGTTCTTTCAGGTCGGGATTCGTTGCCTGTGATTTGAACTTGCCGTCCTCCACAATAAAGTAGCTGCCGGGGGTATACACGCCAAATGTTCCGTAAATGTCAAACTGACCGCCGATGCTACTGCCGTATAGAGCGTAGTATGGGATGACGTTTTTAGGAATCGAGCCTTTTCCTGCGTTATTTTTGAAAGCCAAGAGTACGCTTTTGAACTCTTCCGTCGTCTTTGGGATCTGAAGTCCGAGCTCATCCAGCCATTTTTTGTTGATAAACCATTGATCACGCAAATTATAGGAAGTTTCATTAATAACCGCATAAGGAAAGCCGTATAATTTGCCATCTGGCATCATCGCCTGAAGCTTCAAGCCGGGGTTTGAATCAAAAAACTTTTGCCATGTTGGGGTATAGGGCAGCAATTTATCGATACCGATAATATCTCCGGCTTCGATAGCATCGGTCATGGACTGATCCGAAGCGTCCATTCTCAGCCCGATATCCGGATAGTCGCGACTGCTGAACATCAAGTTTGTTTTCTCTACATCGCTGAATACTTTCAAGTTAATCTTAATATTCGTCTTCTCTTCTATTTTTTTCCATATGCTGTACTTGGTGATATCCCCCATATGGGCGCCGTACGCGATTCCTACTGTTAAAGTAATCGGTTCTTTGGTAATCGGATATCCTGTTGCGTTCGTTATTCCGCCGTCCAGTTTGGTGGTATCGGAAATCTCACGTTCAGCTTCATTCTCGGATTGCTTTGTATCCGTACAGCCGATCAATGTTCCACCGATGAGCACGGTACTTAGTATGCCGGCAACAACTCTATTCCCCATCGAATAGTCCCCCTAGAATAAATAGATAGTCTTACAATACAGCGGCTTCAGCCATGGTTCGAATCTCTTGTTCTATACCTCTCAGCTGCTCAATTTCCAGCTTCATCGAAGCGGTTAAGCTTACGGCATTGCTTGAACGAGCCTGCAATTGGACGGGCAAGCCTTCCAAGCCCAAATAATATTTGGCATTTAGCGGATAAGGCTGTCGTTCAATGCTTGATGCCAATCCGAGGAATTGCTGCAGCCTGGCAGCAACTTCAGGTCGGCTTCGAGCTAGCTTCATGAGGCTGACGTACAGATCGGGATGAAAATTAGCCATCACACCGCTGTACCCGGATGCCCCGGCCTGCAGCGACATCAGCAGAGTGGCTGCATTTGCGTTGAATAGTTTTAACTGGGTCCCCTGAACGGCGTTCAGTTTGGCTGTAAGCTGATCGGGATCACAGCAAGTATCCTTTAAAAACAGGAACCGCTCCGTATCCGCGCACCACCGAAGCAGCCCGGGAGTTAGCAGCCGCTTATAAGGATGTGGACACTCGTAGATGCCGAAGCTCATCTCAGGGATTTGGTGCAGCAGCTGCTCGGCATGCCGCTTCCAAATGTCGTCGGATTCTTCCTTTCCGGCTAGCCGATTGCTAACGATGACAAAAGCATCGATCCCTGTCTCCGATATGGCACCTATTTCTTCCACCTGATCCTTTAGCGAATCCGATATATGTCCCGAGGCGATGACCTGAACGCGGCCTGCCGCCTGTTCGACTACAAACCGGGCCAGCTGAACCCGTTCAGCCAATGATAAATGAAACATTTCGCTCGATTGGCATACCGCAAATAAGCCGTCGACGCCTTTGGCGATATACCATTCGATCAGCCGCTCCAGCGCTTCGTAATCGATTTCTTTGGTTTCCGTAAACGGAGTAATCATTGTAGGCCAGACGCCATCCTTTAACATGTTTCGTAACCCCTTTTTTCCTGTATTGTGCGTCAGACACCATTTCATCAAAAGGCTCTCATTAGATTTGCTTGATCAGGAGTGCCATGAAATCGAATTTTATTAGCAGACGCTCTAACTTTATATTGGCAACTAACTTGCCTTTACGTTCGATCACGATGGCCGGAACCGGTTGTTAAACTGCTTTCGCCCCCACTCTACTGCAATCATGATGTTTCCGGTCCCGGCAGGTGTCACTGATTTAAATGTGATCGTGATGTTGTTCTTATCGGCGGTGACCGAAGAAATTCCAGTCATATTGGCATCGGCTGACAACGCTGAAGCCATATACCACTCAGGGGCAATGCCTAGCAGGTGGGGGACATAATAAGTGACATTACCGCCATTTACCGTAACGATAGTCCGCTGCCCCGTAAATACAATTTCATCACCTATATAGGAAGACTGTGACGGATACGATACAGAGTCCCACACTTTGGTCAAAGTTGTATCCGTCTCCGGCGAATCTACCTTATCCCAGTATTCGTACGTGCCTTGCGGATACAAGTCGTATGTGTACTCGAACACGCAGTAGTTCGTATATTTGGGACGGCGGAAATATAACCAGTAATTGGAGGCCGCGTCGGCATATACAGCAAATTTCGCGAATAAATCCCCCGATCCGTTAAATCCGTCTCCATCTACCGTAAATACCGGTTTAAATCCCCCGGCCTCATTGCCCCGAACTCCGAAAGCAAATTCGGCTGATGCTGTACGGTAAGAGGCTTTGCCATAATCCGTAACAGTTCTGACACGACCGCTGAATAACGATTTATCCTTTCCTATACGACACACCCGAAACCATTGCGCATAGTTTTGTACACCGGGCTTAGGTTCACCTATATCCCGCAGCTTTTGGTATCGCAGATCACGCCATGTATTTTTCCAATCCTCCGCTTTGCTTAAATGAGAGGTTCTTACTGGCCCGTCGAAATTAATAATTCCGGACGTTTCTGGATCATCGATTTGAATGAATTTGCCGGTAAACCCCGCTCCCTCCGGCGGCGTCTCGCATCTGAACATACCGCTGGAGTCACGAATAGTGCCATTTTTTCCAAAGCCAATGCCAATCGAGCCTCCTGATGTCCAAATATTCACTTCCAATATTGCATTATAAATTTCATGCTGGGCGTTGTTATAAGTATTGTCTCCGACTAGCATCCCAATCTGACCGTCCCGAACATTTAGGGAGACATTGCGGAACGTAGTATAACCATACGATGGCATGTTAGATGTTCCCGGTTGACGTTTGAATACGATATGGCGTTTACAGTTACTGATAGAGACATTTTCCAACGTCGTTCCTTCAACCCAGAAATTACGGGTATGTAATACAAGGCCATCACCGCCTGTAAAACCGTATAGACTGACATTGCGAAGCTTGAACCCATATGTATCCGAGATTTCAATCGCAATCGAATTTGGATTGGTGCCTCCGTTTATGGATAAATCTACAATGGCATGACTGGTTCCGACTGCGCCGCTCCAGGTGGTTGAATCTCTCCAGTAACGGAACAAGTATCCGGCACCATTCCACAGTAGATTGGTAACGCCAACCCCTTCCCCGCAAACAATTACGTTTGGAGGTAAGTCTATATTGCCTCCCGATGCTGTAAAGTCGTACGTACCAGCGGGAAGCAGCACTGTCCCACCTTTCTCTGCTGCGATTACCAGAACATTCTTGACTGCAGCCGTCGGATCCGTGAGCCACAAATCGGAATCAATAACACGCCAGATCGGCTTGGCGCCACCGATAAGACTTGCACCGCTGATTTGGGCCAACGATTTATCAAGACCGGTCTGATATACAGCTACCCATGCATTTTCGCTAATGCCTCCGTCAGCAAGCGGGTTATCTGAAGTAGTCGTGTGCGGTCGTGCTCCGGCCCACCGATAGCCGGTTGTGACACCGGCTGGTGTAGTGAATTCCAATACTTCCCACTCCTGCGTGATCCGTACCTGGGGTCTAAAAACGCCGCGGGCACGGATAAAACTGCCTGGCGTATGTTCTGAATCACCATATTTTCCATAAACGGAATCGGTGACGGATGAAGATTCCCTAGCATTTGCTCCTCCGGCCGATACTCCATATAGAAGTGCTGCGGCTCCCGCCATGCCCATTGAAGCAAGAAGCTTTCTACGGGTTAACTTCTCCTTTGAATCTTTTTCATCGGTCATGCCCCATACCTCCTCAGCATGTTTTTTCGATGGCATCACAAGAACATATACAGGCCCTCTCTCGTCCTTCCATGAGCTCGTGAAAATAATGTCCGCTCATTTGTACCTTCCGCAGAAAAATTACGTGAACAATGTAATCGTTTGCATATGCATATTACGAATCGATCGCCTTTTCAAACTAGCAGATGCAGGCTCGGAACGTAAATATGCCGTTAAATGACGATATGCCATTCTTAAGCAAAGCCTGTTTATCCAAGCAGCAAAACCTATATTTTCTTAGATGAAGCCTCTGACGGATGGCATAATCTTCTGTTCATTTCCCGCAACAAAAGAACCGGCTTCCGAACAACACATCGATGATGCGTTATACCGGAAGCCGGTTCATCCAGTCCTCTTCTATGGCGAAGTATAAACCGTTTAAATATTGTTGTATTTGCGAAACCCTCCCGGAGTCGTCCCAACTTCCTTCTTAAACTTCCGTACGAAACTGGAAACGTCGCAGTAACCAATCTCAGAAATAATCTCGATAAGTGGCTTCTCGGTCGAGCTTAAAAGCTGTTTGGCTTTTTCAATACGCAGATAATTGATGTAATCGGAAATGCTTTGCCCAGAGCATTTCTTGAAATAATAGCTTAAGTTGGAAAGAGACATATTAAAATGATCGGCCATGTTCTGAACTGTAAAGTTTGTATCGTGATAGTTCGTTTCTATATACGCGACCCATTGTCTCAATAACTCGTCATCATGCTTCTCACGAGTATCTTGAATATATTTGCACAGAGTTTGACAAACATCAGTGATACTCTGCCCAAGTTCTTTTACCGTTTCAAATTGGGCTAGGGATAGGACATCTATAGCTCCCTTGTCCAGGCCAATGAACTTTTTATTAATCTGCTGCATAGCTTTCAGCACCGTATTGATAATATCATAGCAGAGACAACGAGCCTCGAACAACGGGATGTCATACTGGGTAATTTTGTCCACCAGTTCCTCCACAATGAAGGAGATTCGATCTGTTTTACCCTCTATGATAGACAATTCCAGGGCTCTTAGTTCATCTACCGGGTAAGGAAATCCGGATACTGCGGCGATGCGGATGTCTTCAAAGTAAATGATTTGATCCGTTCCCTTGACCAATCGGTAATCAAGCGCCGTATAGGCTTCCAGGCACGATTTGCCGACCTGTCCTGCTGCCTCGTACGGGTTACCTACACCAATCGCAATATGAGAGTGCAGCTCATTTGTTAAGAGCTGCTGCATATGTGTTAAAGCATCATGCAGCATTTGACGATCCGATTCCCGGCCGCTGGCAAGTATAAGAATCAACCGATTGTCGATATTTAAACGGACATAGCCTTCAATTTCGTCAGGTATCGCCTGTTCCAATAGCTCTTGAAGCTTGGAAGCCCTCTCTCTCTTCAGCGGCTCCGAAGCAGCTGCGGAAAAGATGACGACGCGAAAAAATGGCAGGTTAAAGGAAAGGCCAAAATCGCTGCCTTTTTCGTTAAACGATTCTGCATTCGGGAAAATCCCACTGAGCAAATGGGACAATAGATATTCTTTGACGGCACTACGATTGCTCGTGACCTGATCTTTCAAAATTTTATTCGTTTGATTGATCCGGTTAATCGTCATTCGTACCGCTTCGAACTCATTTCCGGTTTCTGCTACGCTACCTGTTTCCGATTCGGCAAATAAACGAAGCTGGCGGATGGGACGATAGTTTAAGCGCATGTTGAACAATATGGCTGTACCACCTGCTAGCACAATAATCAGAAGTGCTCCTAGGAAAGTATTCTTGGCGGCATAGACTTGGCTCATCGCTTCTTTTACGGGTATGACTATAAAATAGCTCCAGCCAGTTTCCGGAGATTGGATGTAGGAAACGAAATGGGACGAGGAACCGAATTTCGTGATGACCGAATGTTCAATCCGGTCAGGTTGAATGATTGCCATTAAATCCTGTTCTTGAGGACGATTGCTCTCCTTCGAAGCGGCAACGATCTTGCGCTCTGGATTTATTGCCAGGACATTGCCTTTATTGCTGCTCATCATTTGTTCAAATGCATGCTGTTTGATAATAAACAATACCATGCGTTTATCGTAATTCGAGCTATTGGGAATAAGATAGCTTACAACATGACCCATTTCTCCTCCGCTTGCACCATCCGGTACCCATACCCCATTACCGTCAATATCCCGGGCTACGGCTTGAAATTGCTCCTCCGAAATTGTGCCACCATAATAGGCTGACAAAAATTCTTTCAACGTATAAGTCCGCGTCGAAGAAACAAATTTATTCAATTGCTTGTAATACACGACGGTATCGCTTATAAAGTTATTTCCGGAAATATAGCTTTTTAATTGACGAATCCCTTTGGAAGTATTATACGGGCCATCGCCGATTTGCTGCGTAGTAAGGTCCGGATTGTTATATATTTGGTAGGCAATCGTGTTCATCCCCGCGATTTGATGATCTACGGAAGTTACGACGTGCTGGAGAATATTAACGTTGTTCTTGATTACCTCTTCCTGCAACATATGGAAGAAATAATTGTAAACCAGGATGACGATAATTGAGAGAGGAATAGCCAATACCAGCATATATGATAACAAATAGCGCAGAAACAACCGGTTTGTTTGCAAAACATTTCGTTGTGGCCAAAACATAATTTCACCCCGCTTTGATAGCCTCTTAATCTCTTGTACTCACTTATATGCTTTCTCAGAATCCTGTTCGAAATTGTTTGCGCTTTCACGGTTTTGTTGTATTCAATATAGCATATCCTTCATTGATTGTATATTTCATCCAGCATGGAAATGCCCTTTTAGAACAATGACCAATGCCTCTACAATGGCATATTTACTTATCGATGTTCTTTTTGTTATCGTTAGGATATTTAATTGAATCAACGGATGAACCTCTGTGAAAGGAGTAAGTGTGTGTGAACAATAAAGCCGGGTTGCTTTTAATCGTTTCATTATGGAATGCCATCTTTCTATCGGGATGCAAACCATCGGACATTTCAAATACCAACAATGCTTCAAGCAGCTATGAAGAAACGAACGGCAACCAGATCATTGAGAACGGCGTCGCCGTCAATTTGACGGGATATCCCATTGTTAACCAGCCCATTACACTGAAAACCGTTGTTGTTACTTCCTATAAAGGCGACTACAATCAGTCGAAGTTTTTTCAGGAACTGGAGAAAAAGAGCGGAATTCATCTCGAGATTAAGCAAGTCTCGGTCGATAACAGGGATATATTGAATTTAATATTCTCCTCCCGTCAGTATCCCGATCTGCTACTGCGTTCCGATGCGTCTCCATATCAAATTACTATTGCTCAAAACAATGGGGATATTATCCCTTTTTCAAGCCTGCTGCAATATGCACCCAATTGGATAAAAGTGCTCGAGTCAAACCCCACGGCCAGAAAAGCGATGACTGCCCCAGACGGGAGCATTTACAGCTTAGGTCTTATTCAACAAAATCCCGTTTATTTGGGCATACGCGATCAATGGCTGATCAACAAGAAATGGTTGGATCAGATCGGTGCGGAGGTTCCGGCAACAACCGAACAATTTGCCTCTGTGCTGGCACAATTCAAGGCGAACGCTGGAGTCGGGGACATTCCAAAAGACATGATCCCTTATTATTTTCGATGGGACCAATATGTAGGAGGTCAATTGGATTTATACGGCGGTTCCTTCGGAATCCTGGTTCCTGACGATAACTATGTGTCGGTCGAGAACGGCAAAGTCCGTTTCCAGGCTCTTAACCCGGAGATCAAAAAGCCACTGGCTTATCTGCACCGATTGTATAAGGAAGGATTGATTCCACCCGAAGTATTTACGGACGACTGGGGCGCTTATTATGCCAAGTTGGTAAACAAGCCGGAAATGGTCGGTGCCATTGCAGCCTACGGCAATCCTAATTCCGACGTTTATGTGCCGATGCTTCCGCCCAAAGCTGAGGGTACCCAAGAGCAGTTGTATCGACGACAAACATGGATTGTGCGCACTAATCAGTTCACCCTTTTCAAAAATAATAAGTATCCTATCGCCTCCGCCCGATTGGCCGACCTGCTGGCTGATCCCGATTGGTCTGTGCAGGAAACTTACGGATTGTTTGGAGCAGGCACGAAAAAAAATAGTGACGGTACTTACGACATTTTGCCGGAAACCGCAAACGATGGTGGAGTCCCTAATGTGGATGCAGTCTCGGCGATCACGCCAGACTTAGCTTCCAAGCTCCGCTTCTTACCGGGAAATAGCAATAATAACCGTTCTCAAGCTGTTAAGATGTACGAGCCTATTGTTGCGCCGCTTGACAAGTTTTTCCCAGACTATGTCGCCTATTCGGCAGACGACCGCGACAAACTGACGCAATTGCAGATGAACGTCAGGGACTATGTAAGACAGACATTCATTCGCTGGGTCGTCCAAGGCGGCATCGATCAGGAATGGGATGCCTACATCGCGAAGCTGAAGAGCATGCATGTAGATGATATGATCGTGATCATGCAAAAAGGCCTTGATGACTACAACAAGCAATAATGTTTCTATTGGTGTTGTATCCTCAGTTTCCTATCTACATTCAGCCCGTCTTTCGGAACTGTAAATACTAGTTCTTGGGGCAAATTGGGTTTAAAGAAGCCAGCAGTTCAATTTCTGCTGGCTTTTTGTATTATTAGTATTGCTTTTGTAAAACTTTTCGCAGCTTCATTTCATTGTTGCACATTAATAGAGGTGCTACGCCATGTCCGTTATTATCCACCACCTGCTCTTGATAAATATAATATTCCAAGCTGCCATCCCTTATCTGTCCGTTTTCCGGCTTCTTACCAAGACCAGCGCTACGGCAAATGCCTCCCAACAGCACCTCACCCTCTTCTTCCCGCAAGTAAGTGGATATCGTTCCATCGAAAGCTTGTTTTCCGTAGATGAAGTACTCCTGTGGCAAATAACCCAAACGAACACCCTTCATTATGGCATAAGCAATCATCAGCGTTCCGCTCGTTTCCAAGTAATTGTCCGGATGCTCTATCCGGTCGACAACCTGCATCCACATCCCACCGGGTTGCTGATAAGGAAGTATATTCTCGACTAACTTAATTAACAATTGCTTCATCGGCTGTGTATCCGCCGGTTCTCCTTCCAGTAGCTCCAGCACGTCTACAAGTGCCATTGCGAACCATCCAACTGCCCGTCCCCATACATTAGGTGATTGGCCCGTCATTTTATCGCACCAGAACATCTGCCTGCTTTCGTCGTATGCGTGATGGTATAAACCCTTTGACTCGTTATAAATGAACCGACGGACATTATCGAATTGATGCAACGAATCGGAGTAATGTTTGTGGTCGGCATAGGTCTTCATGTAACGGACGTAAAACGGCTGCCCCATATACAGGCCGTCCAACCAAACCTGGAATGGGTAATTTTGCTTGTGCCAAAAGGAACCGCACTTAGTTCTTGGGTAGGTGTCCAGCTGCCGGTAGAGCAGATCTAGCACAAGTTTATATTTTGGGTCTCTCTCACGTTCATACAATGGAAACAGCAGAGTGGCCATCCGTATTTGATCAATATTGTACATGTCGGCCTTGATTTCACTTATTTCCCCATCCCTATTGTACAATCCGTCGATAAAATCCTTAACGAACAGGTAATCGTCTTCAATTCCAAAATGTTCATAGCTGTCCATGTAGGCCTTCAAAATACATCCTTCAATATAATGCCATCGGTGCGAATACCATCTTGACTCCGACCTATATTCCATCTTCAGTTGATCCACTAATGCATACAGCATCAGGATGCCCCCTAATATCTAATGCCGCGATTCGCGGGAATTCTTAATTCATTTTCGAATGAAGCTCACGGTATTGACCCGGCGTCATGCCAGCTGCTTTGCGGAAAGTACGGATAAAACCCGTCGAGCTGTTATAGTTCAGACGTTCGGCGATTTCGGTGATTTTCATTTGACTATCCTTCAGCCAGAGCTTCGCCATATTCATCCGATGATTTGTCAAATAGTCGATAAACGTCACACCGATCTCCTTCTTGAACACGCGGCTTAAATAAACCGGATGAAACTTCAGCTGCTGCGCGCAGGACTCCAAAGTAATATCCTGGTCATACTGTTCATGGATCATCTCGACCATCTGATGGGCGATATTGATATACTGCGTATCGATTCGCCCTTGCAAAAAAGCAATCGTCGGCGGTAGCAGCACGGTTTTGAACCAGGATGTAATCTCCTCCACGGTATGCAGCTTCATAAAACGGTTGATGACCGACATGGAACCGATTAAGCCGTCGAGCGTTCCCCCTTGCTGCTGGACCAGCCGATATATTTTCGTGATCAGCTGAATCATCTGCATTTGAAAATCGTTAAACATAACCCCCTTTTCCAAAAGAGAAGACACATAGTTGTTGTAGTAATCATAGACCGCTCCTGAATCCCCGGTCTTGAGCGCATTGAGCAAATAGTCCTCCATATGAGCCCATGATACGGAAGGCTGCAGAGTACCGGGATTCGATTCTATATCCCCGTAGCTAAGAACCAATTCATGGCCAAGGCTGATGCGGCGTTTCAAGGCCTCCAGCGATTCCGAATAGGCGTCCATCGCATCCGTATAACGGTGGAACGGGCGGCTGATGCCAATGCTCACCCTGAGCTGCAGCAGTTCGAGTAGCTTTTGCTTGATCCGCTCGGCCATCCCATAAAAGTAAGCGTTCATCTCCGCCGGGTCATCCGTATCCGCCGTCAGCAGCGATACCTGCGACTGGTCGAGCAGCAGCGTTCCGATGAGGCATCCGTCAGGCAGCAGCTCTCCGACGATGTTATTGATTGCGAACAGCAATAGCTCCTTATCGCTCTCCGAGTAACGGGTTCCCTCGAGCGAATCGATCTGTAAAGCAAGCACGCCGAGAGCCTTGCCTCGCTCCGCAAAGCCATACGTTTCCCTTTTGAACAAAAATTCGCTCTCGCTAACTTGCCCCATAAAGAGCTTGAGCAGCAAATGCTCCTTCACCTGCAATCTCTGGGCTATTAGCTGCTGCTGCATCTGCTTGCGCGTGTTGAATAATACTTGAAAGCGGTCCTCGATGAAGGCGAACTCATCTTTTTTCTTCAGATTCGGTGTCTCGACCCCGAACTGCTCCATAATGATAAACAGCCGGCGTATCGGTTTATACATTCGACGCGTACCGTAGAATGCGGCACCGGCAATAATAACGATGATAATCAGGCAAACATTGGCCGTAATGAATGCAATTTTTTTTGATGCCTTCGTAATTTCATCAATCGATACGACGGAAATGTAGGACCAGCCGTAGTTGGCGGATACCCGGTAGTTGACAGCCATCCGATCCTTCTCAAAATATCCCTCAGCGTTATCCCACTTTGGCATTTGCTGCAGAATACGATAGTGCTGCTCTCCCGATCCTGGACTTGCTAGAAATGGCTCATGTTCCCGGTTTAATACAAAGATGCTTCCCCATTGATTGTCCGGACCCAAATCACTTTCCAGTGCATTATGCGACATGTCAATGATAAGCAGCGCTTTGGGTATACTCGTAGAAGCAACCATCGGCAGCTTCACGACAAGCCTGATCATGTCACGGCTTCCCGTTTGATCCATGGTATTGTCCGACCGACCAGCCGATTTTTCGGCCAGCCAAAATAAATTTTTGGATTGGCTTGCGTATTTTTTAAGTGCATTCTGGTCGTTGAAGTCCTCCATTGGGGTGAAGCCCAGATTGCTGATCATCCATCCATGCTCCAGATTGATAAGATGCGCATCGGCTACCCCCCAGATGGAATGAAGGTTGTACAATCCCTTGGACAAATTGGCGATCGTTTGAAAATCGTTATTGGTAAGAGCATCATTCAAGTAATCGCTTACAAGTGAGGAATTGACGTATTGCACAGCACCCATCTCCACGTTTTTCAGCGCCTGCTCCATACGCATCTGATTTTGCAGCAAGATTTGTCCATTTCCTTCGTTCACCTTTTTTTCGATATCCTTAGAGGCAATGTAGTAGGAGATGACCCCAATGGATGCAACCGGTACTGCACCGAGCAGCAGGGTGAACATAAGCAAGCGATATAAATATTTTGGCACCGGAAACCTCTCCTTTCTGAACATGCAAGGCTTCGACGATAACCATTATATCAGAAACTTAACTATGTCATCGTAATGAAAATTTGCCGGGCATGCACCCGGCAGTTTCCCCCCTCTACGTGCGGCTCCGCTGGTCCATTTCTAACCTTAAAGGAGAGCGTTATTTCTTCTGCTTCGCATACTCTGCAGTGAACTCTTCGATTACTTTGTCGCCACCGGCCTTTTTCCATTTATCTATTTCCGCCTGCCAGCCGGCCTCATCGATTTTGCCCATAATAAACTTCGTTTGGGCATCGCGGATGAAGGTGTCGAGCTCTCCGCCTTTTTCGGAATACGTCTTGGAGGTGAGCGTTAGCGCAATATTGGGCACGGTATTGTTCAAATTATCGGCTACGACCTTCCAGCCCTTAGCCTGCAGATCGTTAAGTTTAAGCGGCAGCCCGGTTCCAGTCACCTCAAAGGAAGGCAAGCTGTCGCGATAAGGCTTCACTTCAAGGTTAAACAAGGACAAGTCTTTAAACTGGGCTTTGCCGTCGTCCGTTTTCGTAAAATGCTTCCCTTCAATGCCTCTCGTCAACAGTGTCGACATCTCGGGATCGAGCAGCTTATCGAAGAAGGCCAGCAGCTGCTTTAATTCCACTTCGGTTTTGACACTCGATTTCGGGAAAACGAAGAAGCCGTTGTTGCCCGGTTCTGCCGGCACTCGATTGCCCGAAGGTCCCATATACTGCACAACGTCGACTACCGCATTCGGCGCGGACTTAGACACGTTCTCAAACGATGTCGCTGCTGCGGAAGCAACGGTATTGATCCGGATCCCCACTTTCCCTGCATTCCACTTATTATCGGCGTCCGCCGCTTGAACAACCGAGAAATCCTGGTTGATCAACTTCTCCTGATACAGCCTCCTAAGCAGCTTCATGCTATCGAAATACGGCTTCGACATGAACTCGGCGATGAGCTTACCATTCTCGATCCCCCACTTATTCGGCGCTCCCTGCGACACGGCAAGTCGTGTCAAGAAGGAGCTGCTGGCTGCCGCGTCATTGTAAGACTTCTCCAGAAACATGCCATAAGTGTCGGCTTGACCGTTTTTGTCCGGGTCCTGTTCTGCGACCGCTTTCATAATATTGTACCAATCGTCAAGTGTAACCGGCGGCTTTAGTCCCATCTCATCGAACCAGTCCTTTCGGTACACAATGCCGGCACGACCGATATCCCGGTACAGCGGCAGGCCGTACAGTTTACCGTCTACCTTGATGTTATCATAGTGCAGGATGTTGACCGCGGATAAATTTTTGTAATCCTTCAAAAAAGGGCCGATCTCCCAAAACAATCCGGATTGAATCGCGTTAAGCGTAGTAGGATTGTAGGTTAGCTTGAACGCTTTGGGCATTTCACTGGATGCGATCATGATGTTTTTCTTATCCTCAAAAGCAGCCGCTGGAATCCATTGAATGTCGATTTGGGTGTTGGTATACTTCTCAATCGCGAGTTCAATCTCATTGTCCTTTTTTGGGGCTTCACCAATTTGCGGTGTGGCAATGGTCACCTTCAGCGGCGTCCCATCCCCCTTGACGGCTTCGCCCTGCTGGTTTGATTTGTCTTCGGCACAGCCTGCTAGCGCGCCTGCCGTCATTGCGAGTGAACAAGCCATAGCAATAAATCGTCTCTTTGTCATCTTTAAACCCCTCCCGGAATGCTTGTCATTGTCATTATATAAAAAGATGGAACGGATGGCTCATCCTTTTACCGAACCTAACAGTACGCCTTTAGCGAAATGCTTTTGCAAGAACGGATACATCAGCACAATCGGGACCGTTGCGACCACAATGGATGCCATGCGTATCGTCTGCGGCAAATAATCCGTCGGATCCTGCTGAGACGTCGTGTCACCGATTTGATCCTGGGACAGCAAAATGATTTGCCTGAGTACGACCTGTACAGGAAATTTCTCGGCATCGTTAATGTACATTACAGCGTTAAAAAAGGTGTTCCAATGGCCTACGGCGTAAAAAAGTCCGAAGGTCGCCATGGCCGGCATCGAGAGAGGTATAATAATGCGGAACAAAATTCCCAGATCGTTGCAGCCGTCAATTTTAGCGGAATCCTCCAACCCGTCGGGGATTTGTTGAAAGAAATTTTTCAAGACGATCAGATTAAAAGCGCTGATTGCCGTCGGAATCATCAAAGACCAATACGTGTTGATCATGCCGAATGCTTTGACAACAAAATAAGTCGGGACCAGGCCGCCGCTGAATAGCATCGTAATCAGAATCATTAACATGATGGTACGGCGTCCTCGCAAATTCGTCCGCGCTAACGGATACGCAGTAAACGAGGTCATGATCAAGTTAATGAACGTGCCGAGCGAAGTGACGAAGATGGAGACAAGGATGCTTCGCAGCATGGTGTCGGTAGAAAAGATATACTTGTAAGCACCCAATGTAAACCGGGACGGGAACAATAGCAGTCCGCCTTTAACGACTTCCTCGGGTGTAGCGAAAGACACTGTAACGATATAAAGAAATGGAATAATAGTAATTACTGAGATGAGTATGAGCAGAGAATAATTGACTGTATTGAACAACCGGTTGCTCCAGCTGCGGTCTTCCTTTGGCATAACGTCCCCCGCCTCCCTTTGGTTAATAAACGCCCTCTTCACCGAATCTTTTGGCCAGCCAGTTGGCCCCTAGTACAAGCACTAGACCTACTAGCGACTTAAACATGCCTACTGCAGCGCTATAGCTATACTGTGCTTGCGTAAGCCCCTTCAAATAGACATACGTGTCGAACACCTCTCCTACCTCGCGGTTCATGGAGTTCAGCATAAGGAAAATATGCTCGAAGCCCGTGTCGAGGAAGCTGCCCAGGCGCAAAATAAACAAAATGACGATGGTGCTGCGTATAGCCGGAAGGGTAATATGCCACAGCTGACGCCATCTTCCTGCTCCATCCATCCGGGAAGCTTCATAGAGCTGGAGATCTACGCCGGAAAGCGCTGCCAAAAAAATGATCGTTCCCCACCCGGCTTCCTTCCAGATCGATTGGCTTATTATCATCGGCCGGAACCAATCCTCGCTAAGCAGGAACGGGATTTTCTCCATTCCGAGCCTCGCGATCATTTCATTCACAACCCCGCCTTCCGTTGTAAACAAGATATAAAAGATCCCTACCGCCACCACCCAGGAAACAAAATGTGGTAAGTACAGCAGCGTTTGAGTCAAGCGTTTGAACGCTTCCTTGCGCACCTCATTGAGCATTAGTGCCAGAACAATCGGCAGCGGGAAGAAAAACAGCAAATTGTAAACCGCAAGAACAATCGTATTGCGAAACAGCATCCAAAACTGCGGTTCGGTGAAAAAACGTTCGAAATGCTTCAGCCCTACCCAAGGGCTTCCGGAAAAACCCAAATGCGGCTTATAATCCTGGAAAGCCATTACCAATCCCCACATAGGCACATATTTAAAAATAATAAAATAAACCACTCCCGGAAATAAGATAAGATACAACCATCGGTCTCTGATCAGATCCCGAAGAATCAAGGATCGTTTCAAGTTGAATCTATCCGTTATTTGCAGCCGGGCCTCATATTGCTCCTTCAACGGCTTTCCTCCTGACAAAGTAGTTTTGCTTGTGCTTGGCGGCCATCACAATCACATCTTAGGCGCTGGTAATGCGACAGGCAATAGTATCGATCAAACCAATTGATTTCCGGTTGAAAAGCCTATAGCCGTGCGGGATTGTAAGGACTATACATCCTGAATTATCATCTTTTGCAACGCATCGTACTAATCCAACTTGGCTAATTTCGGCGGTTTACACACAAAAAACCGCCAGTCTTCTTTAGACTGACGGTTCCTATTTCACAACAACGAAATTTTCGTTGTGAAGGTGCAGCATATGATCCAGTCGTAACTGGTTGTTCTGTACGCCGGATACCCTACGATCTCCACTGTCCTAAGATACGGGGTTCATTAATCTGCCACCAAACTTATTAATATACTGCCAATGTTCCTCTAGAACGGCTATGATCGTTCAAGAACTTGATGATTTCCTCAGCATGGGGTATTGATTCTTGAGCTCCGGCACGGGACACCGCAATAGCTGAAGCGGCGCTAGCTCGCTGCAAAGCATCCTTAATCGTCATACCTTGTTGCCTGGCCACAATAAAAGAACCGATAAACGTATCGCCTGCAGCCGTTGTATCCACGACATGGACAGGATAAGCTGACGTAAAGACAGCTTCTTCCTGGCCGTTCATATAGAGAGACCCTTTCTCGCCTAACGTTATGATAACTTCTTTGACCCCTAAATCAATAATTTGCCTGGCGGCTTGTCTGACGTTCGATAAATCTTCCTCTAGTCGTATAGAAGTAATGAATTCGGCCTCGGATTCGTTCAAGATCATTACATCTACTAATGGAAATACATCCTCTTCTATCTCTAGTGCGGGTGCAGGATTGAAATAAGTTTGTGCCCCCCGTTGCTTTGCAGTTTCAAGTGCGTATCGCGTACAGGCCCACGGTATTTCGTTCTGTACAAGTAATATCGATGTGGAGTCGAACAATTCCGGCAGCCCTTGTAAATCTTCAACCGTCAAGCACCCATTCGCGCCTTCACTTAGGAAAACGTTGTTTTGGCCTGACTCGTCTACAACAACAAAGGCTGTACCAATATCGCTATTCTTCCATAGGACCCGATCTGTATTTACTTGGTACTTTTTAATGGCAAACAGGATATCTCTGCTGTAAAAATCATTACCAACCGCCCCGACTAAAGTAACATTTCCGCCCGAAAGAGCCGCCGCAACAGCCTGGTTGGCTCCCTTACCGCCAGATTTCGTGTCCGTTTTGTAGCTTTGAACCGTTTCTCCCGGATGTGGAAGCTTTCGAATATAACATACAAAATCCATGTTAATACTTCCAACGACCACTATGTTTCCCATTGAATTTACCTCCCATAGGCCTAGCGGATATTGAACTTTCCACTGCACCCGATTTCATTTGCCGCTTCCATTCATGGAACTATTCCTTCGACCCTGTATTTGCGATACCGTTGACAAAATAACGCTGCAGCGGCAGCAAAACAAGGACAGGTACGATTACGGCTATGATGATGCCGGCAAACATTTCATTCCAATAAGTTGCAAACTCGGTGACAAAATCGCTCAACGCAACCTGGATAACTTTATACTCTTTCGACCGGGTTGCAATCAACGGCCACATGAAGGATTCCCACTGATGGATAAAGATTAATAATCCGGCACTTACCGTTACAGGCTTACACAACGGCAGAATGATTCCCGCATAAATTTTGAACCATGAAGCTCCGTCGATACGGGCCGATTCGATAAGCGCCTTAGGAAGATCAAGGAAAAATTGTCGGTAAAGGAAAATGACCAAACCATTAGCCAGCCCGGGAACAATAATGCCGGAGTAGGTATCAATCCACCCCAAGTTGTCAACCAGGCCGTACAAAGGGATCGCAATAACCTCAAACGGTATCATAAAAGTCAGAATAACGAGGAAAAACAATAAATTTCTTCCTTTAAATTCGAAATAGACAAAAGCAAAGGCTGCCATCGAAGCGATAATCAAGCCGATGACAACATTAACAATGGAAACGTAAAACGTGTTAAAGAAGATTCGTCCAAAGCCTCTTTCTACAAATAAGGAGATGTAAGCATCAAAAGTAATTTCAGTCGGTACAAACGTTCTCCAGGATACTGGAGACATATAGCGAAAGATCTCGTCCAGAGGCCGCAGCGATGAGACCAGCGCAAACCCCAGAGGGAGCAAAATCACTAACCCCAGAAGGATGTGTGCGATATACAGTAGCGGGATCGTACCTTGATTGCGTTTCATGGAATCTCCTCTCTAATGTTTGGCCCTAAGAAATTTGAATTGCAGAGCAACGATACTTAAAGTTAAAAGGAGCAAAATAATCACGATCGCTGAGGCTCTGCCCGAATCGGAGTAAAGAAAGGCGCTGTTGTAGCTCTCCAGCATCAGGACATTCGTACTGTGTTCCGGTCCGCCCTGGGTAAGAATATACATGGGGGAAAACAGCAGGAAGTTGGAAACCGTTACCGATACAGCGACAAACGTTATGGACCGCTTCATCATCGGAAAAGTGACCTGTTTAAACTGCTCCCACCGCGATGCCCCATCTATGGATGACGCTTCGTATAACGAAACAGGAACCTCCTGGAGGCCGGCAAGAAAAAAGATAGCCCAATACCCGATACCCTTCCAGGTTGCGATGCCGATGATGGAAGCAAGAGCTTGTTTGGAGCCTGTTAGAAAGGGCTGTTGGTCTAAGCCCAAGCCGACCAGCATGGAGTTGACGACTCCTTGTTCAGGACTCAGCATGATATTCCATAAGATACAAGCGGTAGAAACCGAAACGGCTACGGGAACAAAATGAATCCCTCTAAAAAGCCCGATGTGCTTGAGCTTGGCATTAAGTAATAAGGCCAGCATAAAAGCAAGAATGACCTGAATCGGATTGACAAATACATTGAATAACAACGTAATTTTCAAAGAGTTCCAAAAAACCGGGTCGCTGAGTAGGAAGCTATAATTTTTCAAACCGATGAATGCTCCACTGTCGCTTAGAAAAGAAGGTGCATAAAAGCTGTCTTCCAAGCCCTTAAACACTGGATACAGCTTAAACATTAGCAATCCGAGCATGGCTGGAAATAAGAAGATATAAGGGGTGATTCTCTCTATTCTGATGTCATTCACCTTCAGTCATCTTTAGTTCAATAGTTCTGAATGAGGGGATGGGACAGCTCACCCTCATCCCCAGAGCACTTATTTACTTCACCACAGATTGATATTTCTTTAACTGACTATCGATCAATGTTGCGGCATCGTCTAACGCTTTCTTCGGATCGGAACCGTTTTTTATATCCTCGAATGCCTTGTTAACATTGTTTTCCCATTCCAAGTAGCCTGGCGTTTTGGGGCGTGCAGCTGCTGTTTCGCGTGCTTCCCCTGCTGCTAATTTCATAATGTTATTGGGAAACTCTTTATATTTAGGGTCTTTATCAATCTGGTCCAGCAGCTCCAAGCTCGCTGGCAGCGCCCCATTTTCATCAAACCAAATTTGCGATCCCTTTCCTAAAGTTAAATACTTGACAAACTTGGCTGCCGCTTCTTTTTTCGTGGAATATTTAGAGATGCCTACATGCCAGCTGCCTGTAGGTGTTACTATCTTGCCACCGGCAAAATAAGGATGAGGAGCTATCCCAAAATTCATCCCGGCATCTTTAATTCGTGGCATATTCTGGGTTGAAGCCAAAAACATCGCCACTTTACCGGAAATAAAGTAATCCAGAGCTTCCTCCCGCTTGATTTTTGGACTAATCTTCTCTTTATTGAACAGGTCCGAGTAGAACTGGAACGCGCTCACCATCTCCGGTGAATTCGTGTAGCCTGTAGCGGTTAGACCGTTGTCGCTCAGCACCTTTGCGTTTTTACTTTGTCCAAGTGCAATGAGCTGATAAGCCTTGCCAACCTGATCGAAACTGAAACCATAGACGTCATTTTGATTATCGCCGTTCGTATCCTTGGATAATTTCCTACCAACTTCCAATACATTCTCCCACGTCATCCGATACTCCAATTGATCCGATGGGAACGCAATGCCTGCTTTCTGAAACAAATCTTTATTATAGAACAGCACGACGCTGGAGGTATTCATCGGCGCCGCCATTAATTGTCCTTGATAGGAGCCTGCCTCAGTTGCCGAAGCTATCCATTTCTGCTTAGCATCAGAGCCAATCAGAGCATCGAGCGGCTCCAAATAACCTTTTAACGAATAGCCCATTGTCAGCGGAACATCGACAGAGATAACATCTAGATCCTGTGCCTTGGAAGCAAGCTTAATTTCAATGGTTTCGGTCAGTTTGGTCGAAGGACTGAGCTGCAGATTCACCTTGATATTCGGATTTTCCTTCTCAAACTCTTCGATAACTTTCTTAATAGGCTTTTCCCAGATGGAATTAGCCAG
Source organism: Paenibacillus sp. OAS669 (assembly GCF_014873645.1). Taxonomy (NCBI): domain Bacteria; kingdom Bacillati; phylum Bacillota; class Bacilli; order Caryophanales; family Paenibacillaceae; genus Paenibacillus; species Paenibacillus sp. OAS669. The sequence continues at coordinate 151,388 of NZ_JADBDR010000014.1, read as the reverse complement.
GTACGAAATTTCCGTTGTGCCTGAAGAGTTAGCCTCTTGCTGGGCGGACTGAGAATTTTTGCCCGGAGTCCCGGAGCATCCTGCAATTAGCAATAGTGCAAGCGAACAAACGACGCCAGTTTGTATTTTTTTCAAAGTAAAATCCCCCTTCTATTAATGCGTGTACATCAGCAAAATACTCTTTCTTTCAACAACGTCAGGAAGGATTCGCGGTCCACTTCCAGGCAAACCTCAACATTCCCATCCTCACTGAGCTCCCCTACTGTGATTCCCGTCGGATGTCGATGATCGTAATCAACGCGGATGCTCATCCTGCGGGTCGTTACAAGCTGGCGGTCTATCAGCAGCGCAACAGCTAAAGGATCGTGCATAAATGTGAAGTCCCTCTTTCGGTAATCCATATAACCTTCAATTTGCTTGGTCAAAGTAACGGCCAATGGGGTCCCTGAGGCTGCCAAATCGTCTTTATCTTGTCTCGTAATGGCAACCTGTCTGGTCACATCCAGCCCTACCATAAGGATTGGGGCTCCACTGGAGAACACCAGCGACGCTGCCTCAGGATCACATTTCACATTATGCTCAATGGGAGGGAGCTCCGCTGCGATGCTGCCTAACCGAACGACACCGCCCATCATGACGACTTCCTTGACGTGCCTAACTAGACGCGGCTCTCGAATGATAGCTGCAGCAATATTTGTCAGCGGCCCGATGGTCACCAAAGTAATTTGCCCCGGGTTATTCATCACCGTTTCAATGATAAAATCAACGGCATGCTTACCGTCGTTCCTGTCCCGGTCTTCAATGTCCAGCCCTTTTCCCTCGATCCCTGCCCAGAACACCTCACGGTTGTGTAGTAGAGTCTGTACAACCCCGGGATACACATCGACCTTGCTGCTGCCGGACAAGGCCATGATTTTCTTGGCAATTTCCGCACGGACTTGTACATTACCGTATACGGTTGTAACTCCTTCAAGCTTGATTTCCGGCGATCTTAGCGCAAGCGATAATGCTACGGCATCATCCGAATCCGTTCCGATATCCGTATCGAGTATTATGCGATTCATAACTGGAGTCCCCCTATTTGTTTTGATATATTTCCGATTCATAACTAAAGTATAGGTTGTATAGGGGGAGGCGAAAACGGATGATATTTTAAGATCATAGAGGACAATCTAAAGATTGTGATTTATTCCCGGCCCGACATGCCGCGATACTCTTGCGGCGATACGTTATAATAGCTTTTAAACAGTTTTGTAAAATAGGGGGTATATTGATAACCTATCATGGCGGAAATTTCATAGATTTTGGCCTTCGAATTTCTCAACAAATAAGCAGCCTTCTCCATGCGGTACCGGTATATATATTCGCTCAAGTTCTCGCCGGTTTCTTGTTTGTACGCAGCCGACAAATAAGACGGATGAAGATGGACATGCTCGCTGATCGCCTGCAGGGTTACATTCTCGGAGAGATGGCGCTCGATATATTGATGAATTTGCAATACAAGGGAGCTCTTACTCACGTTGCCGCCAACGGCAACGCGTTCTTTAAGCCGATTCAGCATCTGAGCCGCCCAAGCATGAAGCAGCCTCACGGTACGAAACACAGAAGTGTTATTCCCTCTCATATAGGGCTCCTCTATCACATCCGCCATTTGCAATCCGTACATGTGAATCACATAGGTGTAGGCATTCGATAGTGCAAAATACACTTCCGATAAATATTCAGCGGAGTCCATTCCGTTGCTGCTTAGCTCTTCAAAAATATAGTCCAATCTCTTCTGCGCATCTTGCCATCGGCCAGTCTCAATCAGCTGTAAAACAGTAGGAGGTTCATGCAACCTCTGAAGAGGCCTCAGTGGTGTATGCGGTGGCTGATCCCACAGACGATGAAACAGCTCCTGTTCGCTTTCGGGCAGCCTTCTGAACAGCATCAGAGCTTTTTGATACAGCTCGGTAATACCTTGGGGGAAAGCATCTTCAAAATCACTGATGATGACCGAGATTTTTCCTTGAAGATATATCGTTATATAATGCTGTAATTGCGGGATCAACTGCTCCAGCTTTTTTCGGGAGGCATCCGGCAAATCATCATTTTTTGTTTTCACTAAGAAGGCCAGATACTGGCTGTCGTCTTTGCAAGACCAGACTTCAAAAAACTCTCGCAGCACTTCTTCTGCAATGTTGACTATGGCATATTCAAATAAGGAAATGTCCCGCTCCTCATATTCCAAAAAGCGATTTTCAATTCTTAGCAGCATCAAAGCTGTCTTGTCCCCTGGCGAGAAAGGAATACTTAACCTTTCCATTTCTTCGGTCAATATCTCCGGGGTCTGCTTCCCCCCTTTAAGTAAATCGAGCAGTAGAGATGCCTGTAAGCGCACAATATGAGAACGAAGCGTTTCCTGAGCTTTTTTGTTGGAGACCACCGCTGCCCTCTTTTGTTGTAAAACTTCAGCCGTTTGAAGAATGGTCTGCAGCAGCTCGTCTTTCTTGACTGGCTTTAAGAGGTATGCCGCTGCGTTGGTTTTTAACGCCTGCTGTGCATATTCGAACTCAGCATAGCCTGATAAAAGAATGCATTCGATATCCATCTTCTTCTGTTTGATATACTTGCAAAATTCAAGCCCTGTCATTCCCGGCATGCGAATGTCGGTGACAACAATATCGACAGGAAATTGCTCAATGATCTGCACAGCCTCCTGCCCGGAGGCAGCTGTATATACGCAATCAAAGTTTGTAGTTTTCCTTATAAATAAGGTTAAATCCTCCAAAATAACAGGTTCATCGTCAACCAGTAGCAATCGAATCATGATGAGTCCCCTTTCTCCAGTAAATAGTCACACAAAGTCCTGCCAGACCAGATGATGGTCGTAATTCCAGTCCGGCTTCTTCACCGAACCAATACTTCAGACGCTGCTGCACATTCCACAGTCCATATCCGGTTGTTTCATCCATAGGTCTATCGAGCTCTTCCATTAATTGACGCAGCCTGTCTGCTGTAAGACCAACGCCGTTATCTTCAATTTTTATGCGGATGCAATCCTCTGTAAGCTCTCCGGTAATCTGAATGATGCCTCCCCCCATCTTGGGTTCCAAGCCATGAACTATCGCATTTTCCACAATGGGCTGTATAAGGAGCCTTGGCATATGCAAGTTCATCATTTCCTCAGGAATTATCATTTCGTATTGAATCCGCTGCATCCTTAACAAGTGAATTTCCAAATAGTTTTTCACTAATTTCAGTTCATCTCCAAGACAGGAGTGGGGATCGTCCAGCCGGGTGATATAACGATAATAATCACTGAGATTGTAAGCCATGGCGATAACAGGCTCATTGCGCCCAAGACTTGCAGAACTGATGATGAAGTTAAGGCAGTTGTACAAAAAATGCGGATTAATTTGAGCCTGCAGCTGCTTCAGTGTAGCCAGCCGAGACCGGTTTTTTTCTTCATATACATCCTCAATCAGGTGTTGAATTTGCCCTGCCATATCATTAAATCGAACAACTACAAAATCAAATTCATTATGAAACCAACGATTCAGCCTCACGTTAAAATCGCCGCTTTGAAATCTTTTTAATACACTGATGAGTTCGTGAAGAGGGGCCTGAACATGTTTATACAGCAGGAAGGATGACAGTATTCCTACAGCTACCAAGAGCATAATAAAACCATAAAAAAAATTTCGAATCTCGGTGATGGGAGCTAAAATTTGCTCCAGCGGTGTGTAATCAACAATATAATACCCTAGTGCTTGTGAATAGACGTAGTTTATCATATAGCTTTTTTTAGCTACTTCCGTAACAAAATCACCCTTATCCTCTAGTGCATTTTGAAAAAGAAAATCGACGATCGCATCCGTAGTTTGTGTATCCGAGGTACGGTTATAGCTGATATGATTTTGTCGGTCAACCATGAAGGGATCGCCTTTGCTGCCCGTCTTCAACTGATCCAAAAGAGAGGTAATATTTTGCTCATAAAAAGCCATTTCTACAATAACGACGCTTTGATCTAGCTTCCCGTTATCATTTATCGGCCCGCCTGCGTAGTAAACAAAAGATGACATATCTGGGCGGTCAGGATCCGACCTGTAGCTCCAACTGGTATTTCTTATATTTTTGTCTAGCTGCTGTTCATCATAAGGGATTTGTCGTAAAGTGGTCGATAGAGTTTTTTGAGCAGAGGGAAAGTACAGTGTGATATCGTTGTACCAACTGCTGGCGGAGCTCTGAAGAGTCAATTTTTCCTGAACGGCCGATTCGATCTGGCTGGATAGCTGTTGTTTGCCGGTCAACAGGTTTTTTTCCATGCCAAGAATTGTTGTATCTCTAGTAAGTGTAATCGCATTCATAGCTAAGCTTAAAGCTATCGAATCCAATTGTTTGCGGAAAAACTCCAGCTGATTGCTTTTTTCTTTTTGCAGGAGCCCTTCTACAACACGAACGCTAACCTGATTCGATAAGCCGTAAAGGAGCAGGATGGGTATTAGAAAAATAAAGATAACGGTGTTGATTTTTGAGAAAATATTTTTTTTGATTATCATGTAGTATCCCCTTTTTCCGTGCATGATCTTTCATTCTCAAGTGCATGAAGAACTCGACGCCATTATATGGGTTTATAAGGTCAAAAACAAGATATCCGTACTAATTCATAGCTCCCGGCTATACATACAATTATGTTACCATAATGTTTGTACTGCCAGTTCAGGTACGAGGCTGGGAATATTGTCCAGTTAGTGTTTCCCGAGCTCCATAATCCATTATTCAGGTGTGGTTGTAACAACAAAAAACTGACCTCTCGAGGTCAGTCGGATTGTTGGAAAATTCCGCTATTATGCGATTTTCGTTTTGTGATTGGAGAGGACGATGATTTTCTGTGGTACCAGGTAAGGGACACTCTTATGATAATGAGGAATGCAAACAACACGGTGGCGTCCATTGTCCTTATCTCGTTTTTTGCTTCTGTGTATAGAAGACCTATTGGCCGAAATGCACTTTATATACAAGCTGAGCACCCAAATCGGAGGAACAAAGCACAGCGCCATGATCGGTTGTGACAAGGCTGGTCAATGCTTCCCCCTTGATGGGAATGGCAAGAAATTGATGTTCATTCATATAAATTTTCAGGTATTCCTCATTATCGGTCATTTTTAATTTGACAAGTGTCATTTTTTTAGGATGCGCTACAGGATCAAGACCAGCTTGATCCTCAATATGCACCTCGATCTGTGAGCCTATCCAGCATGATAGCTTTTCATCCCACTTCATCCACGTTCACCTCGTCTTTACACGGCAGCATCCCGCATCCACTTTTGGCGTGACCTTCACTTGATAACCCTGCAAATGTTGCCAAGAATTGGGTGCAGAATCCCCGTCTTTCTCGATAAAATCTTCGATATAACAGAGCAGGTCATCTTCAGACTCCCAGATCCCGAGCCCCTTCACTTCAGCGACAGCAATATCAAGTAAGTCTTCTTCCCGGTAATCGATATACCAGCTTCCCCGCCCGACAAAGAGTTCCCGCAGCTGCTGGTCAAGCACCGTCTTAAACGGAGGCTGCGCATGCTCGCGAATGAAACACAAATCCAATGCAAATTCGCTAGCCATCATATCTTCCTTCCTGCTTAAGTCCCCTTTGTTTGGTAATATCGCTGAACATACCGGCATAATAGACGATATCCCCTGCGTCATTCTTGACCCCGCTAATGGTGAGCCACTCCAGATAGATTTCTCCGTTCTTTTTACGATTCCAGATTTCACCCTGCCAAAAACCCTGACTGCGAATCTGATCCCACATTGCGTTGTAGAATCCGCGGTCCTGTTTGCCAGATTTCAACAAACTGGGTGTTTTACCGATGACTTCAACGGCTTCGTAACCCGTAAGCTGGGTAAATGCCGCATTGATCGATCGAATATTACCGCTTGTATCGGTAACCATGATGCCTTCTACCGTATTTTCAATAATTTTGGACGATAGTCCCAGCGCCTCCTGATAGAACATCCATACAATGAGAATTAAGCTTGCTAAAGCCACCTGCGATAAAGCCATAAAACCTATGGCGTAGTGACCTGTGAGTTTATACAGGAATGTTAGCATCAATGGTGGAAAAAATCCGCCTAACCCGCCAATCGCCGATATGATACCGTTAGCAATACCGGCTTGTTTTGAGAAATACATGGGCACCAGCTTGAAAATCGTTCCGTTACCTGTTCCGGCGCACAATGCGATTGTCAAACAGCCTACCGTATACCATGTCATGGACGGAGCGAAGGAAAGCAGAATTCCGGCCACCGTCAGCCCAGCGAAAAGAAACATAAGAATTTTGAAAGGATTCAATTTATCTCCAAGATATCCCCCAACAGGCCTCATAAGCGTGGCAAGAACGATAAATCCCGCCGTGCGCATGCCTGCATCAACCTTGGTAAGATGAAAACTGCTGACCATAAAGTTAGGTAAATAAACCGTAAAGGCTACGAAAGAGCCGAAGGTAAGAAAATAAAATAAACATAAAAACCATAGCTTGGAATTCCCCGAAACCCCTTTAATCTGCTCCACAAGGGCGGTCTTCACAGGAGGTTCCCTACGGTCTCCCGCAAAAAAGTTCAAAGCAGCCATCACAACAAGAAGGATGCTGTACAACATGACAGTTTTTGACCATCCCAGATGGTTCGCAACGATTGGCGCTCCGAATGTCGAAATCGCTGTACCCAAATTACCGACCCCATAGATTCCGTTAACAAAGCCATGGCGTTCTTTCGGATAATATTTGGGCAGAGAGGTTACCCCAACAGAGAACACAGCTCCGCCAATCCCCAAGAAAAAGCCGCCGATAATCAGATCCATGAAGGAATCTGCTTGACTTACCCAATATACAGGCGCCAATAGGAGAATGAAGCTGATCGTAAAAAGTTTTCTGGCACCGTACCGATTCGTCCAGTACCCTACAGGCACCCTCATTACTGAGCCGAACAAGACAGGAATGGCCGTAACCCACGTGAGCTGGGAAGGAGTCAGCTTGATCGATTCCTTAATAAACGGCATTAATGAAGAGAGAATCACCCATACCATGAAGCCAAGCACCAAGCTAACGGTTTGCAGCGGCAGCTGCATTTTTTTGATTGCATTCATTGAGTATCACGCTCCCGACGGTAGATCCATAAAGCCAATGGAAACAACAGGATGTTGCATGCTGCATAGATAATAACCGTACGATATTGTTCGAAATAGTACGCGTTGACTGCTTTCTGGGTGCAGATAATATTCAGAAACAGAACTGCACATAGTAGAAGCACCCCTGCATAGCTACGCTTCATAGCGCTTCACTCCTATCGCGTAAATCGCGCCTTGATCCTTCTTCAGCAGGACTTCAGGCAGCGGTCTTCTTGGCGGGCCGGCGGTTGGAGCCCCTGTTCTGGCATCAAATATCCCATGGTGGCACGGACATACCATTTCGTCCTGTTCCTTGCTCCAGAACACGGGACATTTCAGATGAGTACATGCATTCTGATAGGCTTTATATTCATCCTCGCCAAGTCGGATGAGCAGCGCTGAATCATGCTCTCCCGGATAAGCGAATTCCACAGCGTCGCCGACCTTCAGCAAGCTAATATCGGTGATTTTTAGCTCGGGGTAAGCTTTCTTCTTTAAACCTGTCAATTCTTTTGCCGCCAATGCTCCCCAGGGAAGTGTAGATACGGCGAAAACCCCCGCAGCCCCGGCCAGCGTCTTCATAAATCCGCGCCGATCCAGCTTTCTTTCGTTATTTTTATGTATGTTATGCGTATAGTTATCCTCATTAAACGGACTATGGTTATTATCACGCTTTTTGTCTTGTTCCATATAGGTTCACTCCATTACATGTGGATTAGAACAATTTTTGCTTTCCTTGCAGAATGCCCGGAAGGCTGATCTTTACATTTGTTTCCCCTTCAAGCGGGTCGATTGGCTGGCGGCTTGCCGTCCATTTGCCCAACTGATGCTGTGATTTCTTTGCAGCAAGCTCTTCTTCAGTCAGCCACTGCAGGGTATTCGTCGGGCAAACTGATGCGCACATCGGCGGGATGCCCTCCTTGGTACGGTCAAAGCACAAATCACACTTATACATCAGGTTCTGTTCTTCATCGAATTTGGGGATTCCATAGGGACAGGCGATTGTGCAGTTCTGGCAGCCGATGCATTTCTCAACCAGAGCTGAGAGCACCGCGCCCTCTTCTGTAATCTGGATTGCTTGAGCCGGACAGCTTCGGGCACACGCAGGGTTAACGCAGTGCAGGCACATGAGCGGAATCGTTTGCCGCGTGACCAGCGGATTCACGTCATATACGTAGTTCCGGTTCCTTTCATCATGCCCTCCGCATTGCGTACAAGCAGCCAGGCAGCTGCGGCAGCCGATGCAGTGGTCCATTTCAATATACAGATACTGTTTCATCGGATGCTCATCCCCTCCGGCTGCTTCTCAATCTGGGCCGCACAAGCTTTAAATTCAGGCATTCTGGACATTGGATCCAGCGCTGGAATCGTAAGCAGATTAATGGACTGTTCATGACCGAAGTGATAAGGAACGAATACGGTATCCTTGCGAATCGCTTCGATGATTTTGACCTTGTAAAATGCCTCCCCGCGACGAGTATACAAACGAACGCTTTCTTCATGTTGAATGTTATATTTGGCAGCCGTTTCAGGGTGCACCTCAACGTATGGCTCCGGGCACATATCCCGCAGAAACGGAATTCTTCTCGTTTGATTGCCTGACAAATAGTGATACACGACCCGGCCAGTCGTTAAGCGGAGCGGATACTTTTCACAAGGCTCCTCGGCTGGCGGCCTGTAAGGGAGCGCGCACAGCTTGGCTTTGCCGTCTGCGTGATAGAACTTGTGATCCAGGAACATATGCGGCGTGCCTGAATCTTCCTCACTGCGGCATGGCCAAAAGACGCCATCCTGCTTCTCGATCTTCTCCCATGTCGCTCCGTAATAATCGGCATAGCCGCCTTTTGAAGCAAGACGAAATTCGCCAGCTACATCTCTGGCAGTCTTCAGATGGCGGAAATACTGCCCCCTGCCAAGCCGTTCGGCCAACTCTACCTCGATCAGCCAATCAGGCTTCGACTCGCCGATAGGCTCCTGTGCTTTATTGATTTTAATGATCCGGCCTTCCAAATTCGTTACCGTACCTTCATCCTCAGACCAAGTAACGGAAGGGAGCACAACATCGGCGAACTCGGCGGATTCTGATAAATAGATATCAGAGCAAACCATAAAGTCCAGCTTCTTAAGCGCCTCACGGACAAAATTTTGGTTCGGCGCAGAAACAGCCGGATTTGAACAGAGCAGGTACAGACCGCGAATGGTCTTCTGCTCCATCAGCTCAAACATTTCATAAGCCGATACGCCTGGTTGAGGCATTTCTTCCGGAGTAATCCCCCACACTTTGCATACTTCTTCTACATGCTTCGGATTGGTCAGCTTGCGGTAACCGGGAAGCAGATCGGACTTTTGTCCGTGCTCTCGTCCGCCTTGACCGTTTCCTTGTCCGGTAAATGTAGCAACGCCGGACTTCGGACGGCCAATTTTGCCAGTGACCAGACACATATTCGTATACGCGGAGACATTGTCCGCTCCCTTGTACTGCTGTTCAATCCCTCGGGCAAACATCACAATCGCATTAGGCGCCTTACCGTATATTTCAGCTGCGCGAATGAGCTTCTCAGGCGCAACGCCTGTGATTACACTTGTATATTCAGGAGTGAATTCTTTCACAACCTCTTTCATGTCTTCAAGCCCATTCGTGTGATTAGCTACAAATTCAGCGTCAACGTGACCGTTTTGAATAAGCAGGTTGACCATGCAGTTAGCCAGCGCCAGATCCGTGCCGGGCCGCAGATCCAGATGAATGTCTGACCGGCGGGCAATCGGTGTTTCGCGTGGATCGGCTACGATCAAATAGCCGCCGCGATTTTGCACTTCCCAAACCCGAAACATGGATGTCGGGTGGCATTCGGCTGTATTGCTTCCGGCGATAAACAAGCAATCTGTTTCATGCAGATCCGTCCAAGGCAGCGTGGATCCTCGGTCTACTCCGAAGCTGCGAAGAAATCCAGCCGCTGCACTAGACATACAGAATCGTCCATTATAATCAATGTAGCGGGTTTGCAGCGCGACACGGGCGAACTTGCCGGTCAGATAACATTTCTCATTCGTCATGGAGACGCCGCTGAACACAGAGAGCGTATCTTTGCCGTATGAGCCCTGGAGCTCTTGGAACTTTTTCACGATTAGTGCATAAGCTTCTTCCCAGCTGGCTTCACGGAAGCCTTCCTTTGTTCCTTTGAGACTAGCATCGTCCCGGATCAGCGGCCGAAGCAGCCGATCCTTGTGATTCGTTTGCTGATAGGCAGTTACGCCTTTCGGACACATTTTGCCCAGTGTAACAGGCCAATCGTATCGCGGCTCAACGCCGATAATTTTATTGTTTGATTTATCTACTCGAAGGTTCATCCCGCACTGCATGCCGCAATAGGAGCAATGGGTCGGCACCAATTCTTCGTTAGGATGCTGTTTATTTGCGATGACTTTAAAAAATTTATCCTTTTGCATTCTGGTTAGCCTCCTTCACGCGAATCTGATGCGTTGGTATTCCGGTAAAACGAGATATTCTATATTTACGGCGGCAAGGCAAGCACAGCTCAGCCAAGTGATAGCCCTCTTCTGACTTGAATTCAATCTCGTTTACTTTCAGCACGTTGATGACATCGTTAGATTGCTCAACCGATACAAAAGCATTTCCGCAAACCTTGCAGCTTTTTACAGCTTGCTCGGTATAATGCTCACGATAGTTTCTGGCAAACACGCTCATCGGGCGGAAAGGGATATGCGCTAATTTTCCAAAAGGAATATAAATCAGTGTCACGATGACAGACCATTGATGAATCAGCGTCAGAACCGGATGTCCATATCCGTGCAGGAAGATATTGCAGAAAGTTAGCAGCAGCCCCGTAATACTTACGAAAAGCAGCATATACAGCGGAAGAAAGTCGTAGATCAGTGTCTGCTCGGCACGAGCCTGCATATTTTTGATTCTACGGTACAGAGCCATACACACGCCGCCGATGACCATGAAAGCTGTGATATTCAATGCGTTATAGAACAAAAATCCGAGCATGCCGTCCGCTTTAATCTTCATAATATTAATACCGAAGCCAACAATGGTGTATGTTCCGTTCTCACTCATCGTGAAGTACATCCAGCCAAATACGAGGGGAAACGTCACGAATGCTGATAAAATGCAGCCCCAGCCTAGCAGAACGTGCTGTGTCCAGCGGTACCAGCCGCGGTTCCAAATAAACCGGTATGTAAGCAGATGCTCCGTGGTTGTCTGCGGTGTGCTTTTTCGGAACAGCAGCTTGATTCCTTTCTTCAGAATGATCTTAGTCGGCGGGCGTTCTCCCCAAGCAATAAAGCGGTAAAAGAAGCCGCAGACGAAAACAACAGTACCTACCATATACCCATACAAAGCCATATCAATGTGGGTGAACATTCTAGATCCGATACCCATCAGAATGATTAAGCCGCAAACGGTGAGAAAGACACATTTGGCGAATTTTGACGCGAATGCACGATCCATGGTTATCATTGCTCCCTCGCTTCTTGATCTTATGTTTGTATTTAAGCACGAGCGGACGGTTTCACTCTGTAAGAAAAATCACTGCACGTATCCTATTATTGAACTGCAGTTAAAAACCCCGCTGAAAAACCGCGGGGCTATATTCAAATATTCGGCTTAAGGCTCGATGCCGACAAGAATGGTATCGCCTTCCAAGCATACAGGAAACGTTCTCACATTCCCTGTATCCGGAAGCTGAACCTCCCCCGTCCGCAGGCTGATTTTACAGTCGCGAAGCGGACAATACACATACTCACCGCTGACAAGGCCTTCTGCAAGCGGGCCTCCCTTTTTATGCCCGGTCCTATTCTCCAAAGCGTAAACCGTACGCTCGGACAGGCGAAATATAGCAATCTCGGCTTGACCCTCTATGTTAACGGCTTTCCCCAAATGCAGCGGGAAATCAGCGAGATTCCCCACTGGATAATAGATTCTATTCGCTTTAACTGTCATATTCTCCATTGCATCCTCCCTCATTTCACCTGTACATGTTCGTACAATTGATGCTGCAATTCTTCATTATTTATAACCTCGCTCCAAGGATCGTGCAGCCCTTGCAACGCTAACTCGATGCTGGCCACAAGCTCTTTACGACGGTCCTTGTTCTCGATGATCTCTTGTACAATCGCAGACAAGCCGAGTCTTTCAATCCAATCCGAAGTCCGCTCTCCGTACTTTCCGGTTTCCCGATAAAATTGAATGAACGCCCCTGCTATCTCGATCAACTCTTCGTCCGTCTTAACCTTGCATAATAAGTCCGCTGCTCTTAACTTCACTCCGCCGTTGCCGCCGACATAGATCTCCCAGCCTCCGTCGTTGCCGATGATGCCAAAGTCCTTTATCTCCGCCTCAGCGCAGTTGCGGGGGCAGCCGTTGACGGCCATCTTGAACTTGGCAGGCATCCACAGCCGCTCGAATTTCTTCTCGAGCAGAATCCCCATGCTGATCGAATCCTGCGTGCCGAACCGGCAAAATGTGGAGCCTACGCACGTTTTCACCGTACGGATTGCCTTAGCGTACGCATATCCCGAAGGCATGCCGAGTTCCTCCCATACTTTAGGGAGATCTTCCTTCTTCACACCTAATAGATCCAGCCGCTGTCCTCCTGTGACCTTGACCATTTTTACATCAAATTTATCGGCGACATCAGCTATTTTGCGAAGCTGCTCCGGCGTCGTGACACCACCATACATGCGGGGTACAACCGAGTATGTGAACCGAGTATGTGCCGTCCTTTTGAATATTCGCATGCAATCTTTCATTAACAAACCGCGAATCCTTCTCATCTTCAAAAGCCTCCGGCCACACCATGCCGATATAATAGTTGATCGCCGGCCTGCACTTCGTGCAGCCTTCCGGATTGTGCCATTCCAGCACATTCATCACTTCTCGCACGTGAGTCAACCGCTTCTCCCGGATGGCGGCAATCACATCCTCCCTGCTGTGGGAGGTACAGCTGCAGACCGTCTCGACTGCGTTTCCGCTGCCTTTATATTGATCCCCCAGCGTGAGAGTGAGGATTTGCTCGACCATCGGTTTGCAGCCCCCGCAGGAACGGCTGGCACCCGTGCATCTTTTAATTTCCTCTACAGTGCTAAGGCCATGATCGGTAATCGCTTGGACGATCATGCCTTTAGTAACCCCGTTGCATCCGCAAACAATCTCATCGGATGGCATCGCAGATACGAAAGCCAGCGAATCAGTGCCTTCAACATGCGTGGAACCTACAAGCTGCTCGTGAATCTCTCTTGTCATCGGCTCGTGAGCCTTGACCCATTTGAACAGCTGAGCGGAATCCGAAATATCTCCGAATAGCACGCAGCCCACGATTCGATTGTCACGCAGCAGCACTTTTTTGTATGTCTTTTTCCATTGGTCCTGCATGCGGATCACATCGAGACCGGGGGTATCCTGAAACTCCCCTGCTGAGAATACATCAACGCCGGATATTTTCAGCTTGGTAGAAATCACCGAGCCTTGGTAAGGCTCTACGTGAAGGCCGCAAAGATGCTTCGCTAATACTGCGCCTTGTTCAAATAGCGGGGCTACAAGTCCGTAGCTGATGCCCCGGTGCTGAGTACACTCGCCAACTGCAAATACCCCCTCCGCGCTAGTCCGCATATAATCATCCACGATAATACCTTTGGCTGTCTCTATGCCGCAGCCACGAGCGAGCGAAATTTCAGGCGTGATGCCAACCGCCATGACCAGAAAATCCGTCTCCAGCGATGAGCCGTCTTCAAATTGCAGGCTTTCGACACGCGTTCCCCCGCAAATGGCCGTCGTTTTCTTATTTAATAAAAACCTGATGCCCTGCTCCTCCAGCTCCGCCTTCAGCATGGCCGAGGCGGCCGGGTCTAGCTGACGCTCCATCAAATCCGGGAACAAATGAACCACCGTTACCTCCATACCAAGCTTCAGAAGACCCTTTGCCGCCTCAAGCCCAAGCAAGCCTCCGCCGATCACCGCAGCTTTGTTCCATGTCTGCGATGCGCTAGTCATTCGTTCACAGTCCTGCACGTCCCGAAAACTGACGATCCCTTGCTTATCTATTCCGGGAATCGGCAGCATCATGGGATTAGACCCAGTCGCGATAATCAACTTGTCATATGAATGCAAGATCCCGTCGCTTGCCTGCACTTGCTTGGCGGTCAGATTTATCCTCTCCACCTGCACTCCTGTGTACAGCTGAATCCTGTGCTTCTCATACCAAGCATAATCATTCAAAATAATTTCTTCGAAGGTCTTGCTCCCTTCCAATAGATAGGACAATTGGATCCGGTTATAGTTGGGATGCGGTTCCTTGCCGATGACCGTAATCTCATATTTTTCCGGCGCCAGCTTCAGTATTTGCTCAATCGTGTTGATTCCCGCCATGCCATTGCCAATCAGCACGAGCTTCTCACGTTGATCATCCAGATTTATCATTGTGAATTATTCCTCCTTGCAAAGCTGTTTGAATCACTTTACTCTTAATGCCTCAATAATAATAAAAATTGGTTCGAAAGTATGTGAATAATATCACATATAGTGCGAGAACTTACTGAAGTATACTGCACGAACCGGTAGACACAGCTTTAGAAGGGCTCACAACAAAATATGTAACTCCAATTGACGCTGATTTAGCCTTGTCTGAGGGTATCTCTGAAGATTAATATGTACTCCGCTGTGCAGATGCCGTACAGGACTATGATGATCAGGAATATTGTCATTGTTGTTTTTAGTCAACTTTAAATTGCCCTTCAACATGTTGTGCGCTAATGAATCCAAGTCATAAATTTAGCCGCTTTTTCACACTGACCTCCTTCAAACTTATTCGATGCTCAAAAAAGCAGCCCATCGGATATGAGCTGCTTCGTTAAATTGGATAATCCTAACTTTATTTATTGGAAAGCTCACTTTCAGTAACCCATTTATGGTTTTTAACTGGGGCGCCACCGGTTGTTGGCGTATAATCCACCACATAGACAATTGTTTGCTGCGCAGAATCAATCGTTGCCTTAGCTCCATTCATGCCTTTCATATGATCAGCCATTAACGTTACTTCCGCGCCTTTGGAAAATGGCTTGTCACCCGCATTCTTAATTTCCTCTTGAACAACCCACTTATGATTCGTAACCTTTTCCCCGCCTGTTGTCGGAACGTACGAAACGGTGTAAACCGTAGTATCATATGCTCCAACAATGGTTGCGGTTGCACCCTTCATACCCGGCATATGGTCGTCAAGTATGACCGCTTGACTTCCCACCTTAAACTTCGGATTTTTAGCTTCTTTAAGCCCTTCAGGAAGCTTGTCTGAGGATGAGTGTTCCATGTCCATTCCTGAATGATTCATATTCGTTCCTTTTTGACTGTTGTTTGCAGCTTGTCCTTGATCCGAACTTTTACCGCAAGCACTAAGAGCAACAGCCAGTATCACAGCAGCACCGAGTAAAGCTATCTTTTTTCTCATTACATTAACCCCCTTTCACAGGCGATGATTTTTTCTCAATAATATTGTAATAAACAGTTGTGTAGATCCTGTGAGAAAGATCATTATGATTTAGGTAAACGAAACTCGACCGTAGTTCCTGTCCCTGTACGACTTCGGATTTCGATTGTTCCTCCATGTGCCTCAACTAACTTTTTCACAATCGTTAGCCCAATGCCGCTACCGCCGGATTTACGGTCTCGAGACTTGTCGGCACGGTAAAAACGTTCAAAGACAAACAAGAGTTCTTTATCATCAATCCCAATCCCGGTATCCGACACCGAAATACACACCACATGAACTTGCTCCGTTACCGCAACAGTAACCTTTCCTCTCTCAGGTGTAAATTTCAAGGCATTGCTTAGGAGATTAACCATAATTTGCCCAAAGCGCAATCTATCTATAGCAGCATAGGCATGTCCTTGATCGTGGAATAAAAGCCTGACTCCCTTTTTTTCAAAAGCGGCTTGGCTAGTATCAATATAATGTTGAACAATGGAGTTGATATCCTCCTTTTTGATATCCAGCTTAAAATTGGGAGACTCCACTTCCGTCAGTTGCTCCAAATCCCCAACTAAGAATCGAAGTCGTTCAATCTCTTCAAAACAGGATGATAACCGCTTAAGTGTTGGTTCCCAAACCCCTTCGATCATAGCTTCCATATGGCTTTTAAGTGTTGCAAGCGGAGTTCTTAACTCATGGGCAACATCGGCCGTCATCGTTTTACGCAGCTGTTCCTGTAGAAGGAGCTGCTCGGCTAGATAGTTGAGCGAATGGCCAAGGTCGGCTAATTCATCCTTACCGTTTATTTCCGTACGGGAAGTAAGCTCACCTTGGGCTATCCGTTCAGCCACACTTTTCATCTGAATAAGTGGCGCTGTAATTCGCTTTGCGACGAAGAGGCTGATTACAATTGCAAGAACAACGCCGAGTATCGCTGTCCACAGAACCGATTGAACGAGTGCTTGTTCAAAATGCGTATCGAACGCTGTGGATGAAGTCATATTCGTATCTTGCGATTGATACTGATACAATGTAAGGTGGTAGTGGGTTTCAAGGATAAACGTAATTGTCGATATGATCAGAACCCCGGAAGCGATGCCAATGCATGCAATAGCGATACGTGCATACAGCCCTCTCATGCAGGTTTTCCTCCATCAAAACGATAACCTACCGCAAAAACAGTAATTACGTATTCTGGATTTTTAGGGTCGGACTCAATCTTGTGTCGGAGATTTTTGACATGTTGATCAATTGCGCGAACATCACCCTCGAAATCGTATCCAAGCACCTTTTCAACAAGTTCTTCTCGCGTAAAGGTTCTGCCCGGGTGTCTTGCAAAAGTCTGCAGTAATTTATATTCGTTTGGCGTTAGAGATATGAGGCTGCCGTTTTTAAATACTTCATGTTTTAATGGGTGGATAGCTAGATCCCCGTCCTTAAATGAGATGGATTCGGCCAGTAAAGTATCGTCATGCGCGCGGCGAAGATTAGCCTTTACCCTGGCTATTAATTCGCGTGGGCTAAACGGTTTTAACACATAATCGTCGGCACCCAGCGATAAGCCTTGTACACGGTCATCTTCTGCTACCTTGGCAGTCAGCATGATAACCGGAATCGTTGAGAACTGCCGCATCGCCTTGCATATTTCTTCGCCTGAAAGATCCGGAAGCATGAGATCCAAGATAACAAGATCAATATTTCCGCCACGCACTAAATTGAGGGCTTTATTTCCCGTATCCGCCTCTAAGGTTTGAAATCCTTCCTTTTGCAAATAAGATATTACGACCTCACAAATTTTTTCTTCATCATCTACCATTAATATTGTTTTCATAAACAACCCCCCAGCTAATCTTGACTGGCAACCGCTTCACTAATTCAGCATTGACCTTCAATTCGGTTGAGTCGCGAAAATAAATTATCCTTTACAGAAACATAATACTATACCCCCCTAGGGTAGACAAGGCCCGGAAGAGTATGACAAAGAAATGGTTGTATTATCTACCCTATGCTGGCGGAAGTGATCAAAGAGCTAGAACCAATTGGTGTTCCGCGAGGCTATCGTACACCCGAATCGGTCTGTCAACACTTTGTACAAATGGAAGATTGACCGTCTGGATTACTAATTGAATTTCACCACGTGAAATCATCAATCCATGTATGCTGGACATGTTATTGACTGGGGATGAATCTCTAGAGCAGAAGCAATTGTTAGCTGAGTTTGGGGTGTTGACCAACAACATATACAAGAGAGATTAGCTGAGCTGATACATATCAATACCGGCATCCAGAAGCGGTTGAAACTAATGATCTCCACATTCCTTAGGCGTTTATCATGTGCCGTTTACGGGCTTTTATCATATTGTAATATGGCCTAATATTTGCATCTAAAAAAAAGGAGTGTTTATTTTGTCAGCAACTATGACCCGTGATATCTATGCGTACCATAATCCATTACATCAAGCAGGGCGGCATTTTGTGATGGCAGAACACTGTGAGAGAATGAAAATGGCATGTGCCGGTAATCCTGAACTATTTTATAAATATGCCGAATGCGAATACTATCATAAAGCACTTGCACATCGTTACAAAGGGATAGCCGCAGCAGAAGGAATGTAAGTCCAGAACACGTCAGCAGGCGGAAAAGCCAAGGAACCGTTACCGACCTTAATCAGTGAAAAACTGCACCCCCATTGTTAGACACCATCTAACAGTTGGGGTGCAGCTCATTCGTGCCAGCTACTTTCGTTAAATTAACGAAACCATATCTGCCATTTCTCTAGATTGAAGGCTTTTCAAGTTTTTAGAAGCTGGCTGCAGCAACATACAAGAGCAATTTATTCAAGATCAATGGTTACTTCCCGCTTCAGTAAGGATGATCGTATAATACCGTCAATAATGGCTTGATTTCGTACAATTTGCTCTCCAGGTATAGGCGCCGGTCTGCCTTCTAATACCGCATGAACAAAATCACGAACTTTTTCGTGAAACAAATTTTTATTATGTTCTATTACCGGAATCTGACTCTCAACATGTTGCCCTCTAACATCATGGAAATAGGATATGGCACCTACGCTTCCATCAAATACACCACTCCATGGACCTTTACCGGCAGGCGTAACTTTCAGTCCGCCCTCTGTCCCCAAGAATAAAGTTGGACCCAGAGTATCCATATGCATAGCCCAAGATATTTTAAAATTCAGTACGAGATCATTTTCAAAACGTATCATAGCAACACCGAAGTCCTCTACATCGAAACGGCTCGCTTCCTTATGATAGCGGGGATTGGTTCCAAAATAATTACTGCTGCTTGCGGAAACTGTAACCGGTTTAGGATAACCCATCGCATTCAATGCCATATCGAGGGAATAACAGCCGATATCTGCAATCGCACCTGCTCCAGCAATATCTTTGGAAATAAATGTTCCCGCAGGCATGCCTCTTCTCCGGCCTCCGCCAGTTTCTATATAATATACCTTTCCGAGCTGACCAGATTGCACAATATCCTGAATAATTCTCATATTCGGATCATATCGGGGTTGAAAGCCTATATTGAGCATGAAGCCAGTTTGCTTTGCAGTTTGGGCCATTTCTATCGCTTCATTTAAAGTAACAGACATCGGCTTTTCCAGCATGACGTTCTTCCCAGCCTTCAAAGCATCGATAGTGGTTTGATAATGGGCTACATTCGGTGTGCAGATGCTTACGCAATCTAAATCTAATTCCAATAACCTCCTATAGTCATCAAAAGGTTGTGCTGATGAAATATTCCAGAAGTCAATAAACTGTTTCGCCTTCCCAGGTATTACATCCGCAACCGCAACGATTTCTACATCGGTTAGTTCTTGATATGCTTTCACATGCGAGCCAGCAATCCCCCCGCTGCCAATAATACCGATCTTCAATATTCTGCTCATGACGTTTACCTCATCTCTATAAGATAATAATAAAGTAGCATAAGCCCCGCGATAATATTAGTTCAACATTCAGACAATCGCATTCATAAATTACGACATTACATAGGGAAAGGATTAACGTATATTTGTAATTATATTTCCAGTGCTGCTAATTTTGTACAGAACCAAATAAAAAAAGAGATGGCGATCGCCACCCCATTAAGCTGCATTCGTGCCTATTCATTGAACATTGATTTTTTTAAAAGATTTCTCCTATCAAATAGCAAGCCCCCTAGTTTCCAATCTGAATTTCAGTAAATGTATCGTATATACGGTTTCGCTTGGCCCTCTCTTCCGGACTGAGCTTTTGGGCATCTGCAATCTCATAGCCGCCAAAGGTATCATATAGCCTTGATGAGGGGTCGATTTCCACATAAGTGCACCAAGGCAGCCAGTGGTAGTGACTTTGCAGGATTTGACTGGTAAAGTTGCCTGATTCGTGCCCCAAGCCAGGCATGATATAGCCAATGCTGCCGTCCACATCATTGGACTGTCGGGTGTTCTTATCGATGAACTCGGCAAAATCGAGATAATGCTCGTCGCCTGTAATCACATACAGCCTGTAATAGGTATATGAACAGGCGGCCATATACACATCGGCCCCCCCGCCGATAGTGATAATGCTCTGCCCGCTGATGGAATACTTGTTGAATGGATGCTTCGGCCAAGGGGTAGTCACAGGGAATGTCCATGCATAGGTCCAGGTTTCGGTATAATCGGCGGCGCCAATCGCGCCTTCCAGCCACTTCTTCTCACCGGTCAAATCATACAAGGCTAGGAAGCCGAACAAAGCGTAGATCCCGGCCTCTTTATCCATGATGTCCATGTTATCGCAGGTTCCGCCACGGTATTCCATGTTCAAGTAGGCATTATCGTAAGACCAATCTCCCGCCTGGATCGCAGCGGCTTTATATCTTTCATCACCCGACACCAGATAGAACTGCACCAAGAAACGAATCACGCTGGGCGTGTTGGCCTTGGAGTCCATACGGATGGAGCTGTCAGTATTGTATGCACGGTAAAAACTGCCGTCTGTATTCTGAATGTTCACAATCCAATCAGCGGTTTTTCTGCAAAATTCCAGCCATGCCGGCCGCTCGTCGCCTATCTTGCGCATATAGAGGTACGCATCCAGAATGGCCTCAATTCCGTCGGCAAGCATCCGGATATAATGAGGATACGGCTCAAACTCCTGGATGCCGGGATGGTAGCACATATGCGGCAAACCGGACTCGGTCATCGCCGTCCGTACCCAAAAGTCAATAATGTTGACGCCTTTTTCGAACGCTTCGGGCACGTTTTCTTTGTCGCCGTAACGCAGCAGCTGGTAACCAATACCAGGCTGTTGTCCGACAAAGCCGAACTGGAAGGAAACACTGGATACATCCATGTCGGGCAGTTGGCAGGAGAAGGGCAACCCGTACGAACCGCCGTACTGCTGCGTATATTGGGTGAGCATCTTCATGCAGTTGTGGAAATGGAGCCCATTATCTACATCAAATAACTTGTCACGCATCCGGTCGTAGGTCATCCGCCAGATGTCTCTCATCATCAGCTGGAAGCTGCTATAGTGTCCGAAATTTACTGCCACAGCGTAGTTTTGCTCAAAACCGACCTCCACCGGGTGGCTCACGCGCTGGAAGGATTTGAACTCATCTTTGAAGTCAAGTCCCGCATACCTTCTTGCAGCAGGCATCTGACCGTCGCAGCCTGGGTATACATAATCGATAGACAAGCCGTCGACCGTCGTCTCGAAATCCTTGCGTACGGCAAAACCATAATACATATAGTTCATGCTTCTGCTTTCCGGCCTGCTCATGCCAACGGCTCCAATGGTAAATTTGGGATCTACATGATTTGCAGCCTGTGCAATATCCAGAGACCGCATGGTTACGTCTGACGTCCAACGCGATATTGCCGCCATTTCGCCCGATGCGAAGTTTTGCATGGCAAACAAAGGCAGGGCACAAGCGGTCTCGAGCCGCCAGAAATACTCGCAATCCAGGTCTTTGCCAAAGGCATTCTCACGCGCAAATTCGTTTTGCTTATACCATACACCGGGAGCGAAGCAGTTATAGTCATGCGGATCATCCGAATCTGTCATGACCAAGGAGAGCTTGGTGGAAAAACCAAGGTCTCCTCCCGCTTTCAGCACCTTGACGTTTCTGCTTACCTTCAATCCGGCTCCAGTTGCCTCATAAGTATCTGTAAAGGAAAATTCAGATCCGGAGGGTACGGTTAATGTACCTTGGGCGGTGATGGTATCGCCGGAAGCAGAAATCTCGCAGTAAGCTTTGTCATAAAACTCGCTAAGGGCAACGGTTGTTTTTACCGTTACAAACATCGGACGTTTATTAAAATATAGAAGCTTTCCGTCCTTTTGTACCTCAACGCCGCCGTCCTGAAAGACAATAGCATAGTCATCGCATACCAGCTTCATAGGGACATCCCCTTATTATTTTTATCGAAATATTGCTTCACTAGAAATTTCATTACATCGCCGGGTTGTTCCCTAGCAAACTCTGGTTTATCTTTAAATACCATCCCGTACGGTGCCTCAGGGGTATAAGGTTCCCATTGGGGCATCTCCTCTCCAGTGGAGTCTTTTCCATTCGGATCTCCGGAACGGATGAAGTTTGCCCAATAGTTGCACATCTGACGGGCAAGATCATAATGTTTGCCGACAAATGGCCTCCAGCATTTGGCCAGAGTTTCAAAGAAGAACCAGAGATCCACCGAGTGGAAGGTTCCAGGGTTATCCCATCCGGGTATTTCCGCATCAAAATTGTAATAATAGAGCGGGATATTGGCTCCGGTATCCGCATTGGCCTGTGAGGCAATCCGGATTGCATATTCGAAACCGCTCACGGAAGCATTCTTCACTATTTCATCTATGTTTTCAGACTGTCCCTGGCAAAGTGCAACAAACTCTTCGGAATCCTCGCCAAACATATGGGCAGCCAATTGCCGGAATTCCTCCAGCGTCTTGACATTCGGAACACTGATAAATTCGGACGAAGTGTGCCCCCAAAGAACCGGTACCATTCGGCGCTTGTTTTCTAGGAATAGATCAAACGGGTTGCCAATGCAGAATACTTGATCAACAACGGTGCCCCAGAACCCAAACCCCTTATTATATTCCAGCATTTTGTCACGGAGATATTCTGCATCAAGTCTACGGGCTTCTGTAAGGGAGGAAGCTCCGATAAATTCAAAGAATTTCAGACCCTCTTGCTCAGCCTCCACCAGATTGTGCCGAATTCTCGGCATACGCCCTCCCGGGTAAAGCGGTGCTGAGACACCGCTCTGAACAATAGCTCTCTGAAAAAGGCCTTCGTTCTGAGGCGAAGTGAGCTGGCTCATCACGCTTCCGCCGCCGGCAGATTGTCCGCCAATCGTAATGTTGTCGGGATTGCCGCCAAAAGCCGCGATGTTGCGTTTGACCCATTGCGTAGCGAACTGCTGATCAAGGTGGCCGAAGTTTGCGGGAGCTTCCGGAGCTTCTGCCGTTATTTCCGGGTGGCATAAAAATCCGAACACGTTCAGACGATAGTTAATCGTTACCACCACGATGCCTCTGCGTGCGATGCGTTCGCCGTCAAACTCCATCTCAGCCGTATGACCGACCTGCAGCCCGCCGCCGAAGTACCATACAAACACCGGCAGCTGCTCATCGGGAGTGTTAGCCGGGGTCCACACATTCAGATAGAGGCAATCCTCGTCCATGGGGATGTCCGGGTCCACAGCCCATTCCCTGGTATAGATGTTATTTACATCGATCTTTTGTCTTACCTGCATCGAAACCGGCGCGAAATCGTATGCTTTCAACACACCTTCCCAATCTTTAGCAGGCTGTGGGGCACGCCAGCGATTTTCACCCACAGGGGGTGCGGCAAATGGAATCCCTTTGAAACTTGTTATACGGGGGTCGGCCGCCGGCAGCCCCTGTACGATACCATTTTCAACCTTCACAACTCTAAGCATACTTGATGCCCCTCTCTTCAATGATTTATCTATTTCATAAGGCGAAAGACATTCCATGAAAGCTTTTGGGTCAAGGCTATTACTTTACCGTTTTCCATTTTCGTTTCGAAATTTTTCGTGGGCTTTATCGCTTCCTGATTCTCGAAGCTATTCCCCTTTTTCAGATCATCGGTGTACATCTCAATATGCTCGGCGAACCTATAACCATCAAAGCCCCGAACGTCCAGGTTAACCTCGATGTCATCCTCAATCCCCCGGTTGATGATAAAGATGTAGACCTCGCCCTTTTCCTCATTTTGTACTGCGGCAGCTTCAATAGCTTGAACATTTTCATAGGCATGGCACTGATTAGAGCCTGTAAGGGCAAATTGCTCGGTGTTGAAGGTCGGTCCATCGACCACGGGCAGGATCGAGATGCCGTCGCGGGCAAGCTTATTCATCTGGTAGTATGGATAATATGCCGCATTCTTCCACACATGTGCGCCGTTAAATGCCAGGGCGTTTCGAATTCCGCCGGTCATACAGCCTATCTTGATCCGATCCGCATGACGCAGGAAAGTCAGAAGCACGGAAGACATGGCAAGGGCATTCAGCATTTGGTGGGAACCAAACCTTCGCTCGACATAATGCTCCGGGTCATATCTTGTAAAGACATTGTCTCTGGGAGCAAACTGGGCATAACTCTTGGTTACATCCTGCCAGCCTCTGCGTCCGAAGAGAACCTCGCCCTGCTTGCCAAAGCTGCAGCCGTATTCGTCGAAGGAGATGTACATTTTCTTAGGCGTACGCAGCTTGGTTTGCAGATAGTCACAAATGGCTATGGTCGTCTTGATATAGTTCTCAAATACGGAGGAAATGTTAAGATAATTGGCGATGTCGCCCTCCGGCGCAGAGTGGTAATGGTGCAGGGATACGTAGTCTACCGATTCGTAGCACTGCTCAAGCGCCGTCATTTCCCATTCGGGGAAATGCTTGTAATGGTCGGAGGTACCCGCAAAAACGGTTTCCGCCTTGTTGTCAATCCATTTGACCATTTTGGAAATCTCATGGGTACGAATGCCGAAGCCAACCGGATCCTTTTCCCAGGAACCAATCTGCCAATGGCCGTCCATTTCATTCCCAAGATACCAGGTCTTGATGGGATAAGGCTCGGGGTGCCTATACTTCTTACGCAGGTCAGACCAATAGGTGCCGCCGATATGACGGGAATACTCTACCAAGTGTGCGGCGCTCTTGATACCTTCCGTACCGAGATTGAGAGTGTACATCGGTTCCGTATTGACACGTTTGGTCCACTCTATATACTCATCATGGCCGATAATATTCGGCTCAACCTGGAACCACGCCAGATCCAGCTGTGCCTTACGGTTTTCAACCGGTCCGATAGAATCCTTCCAGTCCCAGCCCGAAACCCAGTTGCCTCCGGGAAAGCGAAGGGCTGGAAGATCAAATTCCTTGACAGCGTCTATTACATCCGTCCGAAAACCCATGTCATCTGCAGTTGGGTGCTTGGGATTATAGATCCCTCCGTATACCCAACTGCCGATCGGCTCGAGAAACGCACCAAACAGGCGTTTATCTACCCTACCTATCTTATAATCCGGCTGTACGGTCACTTTCGCCTTCTTTACCATTAAAGACCCTCATTTCTTGAATGAATTAGGCTTTGATTGCCCCTACCAGCATGCCTTTGACAAAGTGCTTTTGCAAAAAAGGAAATACACACATGATAGGAATCATCGTTACAATAATTGCAGCCATTTTCATACCTTCCGAAAACTTAACATCGGTTTGTACATTCGAAATATTCATCTGCTGACTGATCTGAGAATCGATAACAATAGACCGTAAAGCAAGCTGCAGGACAACAAGGTTGCCTTTCCTGATAAATATCATTGCATTAAACCACTCATTCCAACGGTCCACGGCATAAAACAACAAGATTGTTGCAATGATAGGCATGGATAACGGCAATATGATATTAAAGAGGATCCGCCATTCACCTGCTCCGTCAAGCTTAGCCGACTCCATAAGCGATATCGGTAACGACATGAAATAGTTCATCATGATGATCAAATAAAACGAATTCACTCCATAAGCCAGCACAACAGACCAAATGGTATTAATTAATTGCAGCTGCTTCATTAACAGGTACATGGGGACAATACCGCCATGAAACAACAGAGTAACGACAACAAAATAAACGAAAAATCGCTTAAACGGAAAATCAGGGCGGCTTAGCCCATAAGCCATACTGGTCGTCAGAAACATGTTGAGTGGCAATCCGATTACAAGGAGCAGCAATGTAGTACGATAGCCCACCCATATGCGTCCGTCTTCAAACAAGGCCTTGAAATTTTCAAGTGTAATTTCCGTTGGTATTAACAACACCGTTCTTTTCAAATATTCCTGCTGCGTGGATAAAGAGATTGCAGTAACGTTGATAAACGGTAATATGATGGCGATAGCCAACAAGGTGAGAATAACCAACAAAACAAAATCCAGCAATTGTATTTGATTATGACGATAAGCTTTCTTCGGTATGGATCTAATGTCCGCCATATTCACTTTCCTTTCCCATATTCGCATCCGATTTATGCCCGAACCGTCTTTTTCCTGGACGGAAAAAGTCCTTCCGCACCAAGCCATTTACAAACCCGATCAGCGAATAGCAGCAGAGCAAAGTTGATTACAGACCGGAACAAACTTACTGCACTTGAGAAAGAGAAGTCGGCAGCAGACTGAAATGTAATTCGATAAATATACATATCCAGGATTTCACCGGCTTTAGCAGTTGCAGCATTACTGATATTAAAAATCTGATCAAATCCCGCATTCATCAGATTTCCAACAGATAAAATCAACATAACAACAATGGTGCTTTGTATACCTGGAAGGGTGATATACCACATCGTCTGCAAACGGCTTGCACCGTCGAGCTGAGCGGATTCATACTGTTCCGTATCAATCCCTGCAATAGCTGCCAGATAGATGATCATGACCCACCCCGACGACTTCCAGTTCTCAGTAATATATAACAAAGGCTGAAATATTTGTGTGGAGCCTAGAAAATTCACTGCTTCCCATCCCAACATTTTGATAATACCGTTTACCATACCTTGAGTATTTAAAGTATTAATCATAATGCTGGCAACGATAATCCAGGATAAGAAGTGGGGGAAGGTATAAATCGTTTGTATAGCCTTTTTATATCTGTTCACACGCACCTCATTCAACATAAGAGCCAATATAATCGGAATGGGGAACTGAAATAGGATCCGTCCTGCGTTAATCCACAGTGTCTTCCAAATCGATTCAATAAAAGCGGGATCTCTAAAAACATAGATATAATTATCAAGCCCAATCCACGGACTGCCAAAGATTCCAAGATTAGCTTTATATGTTTTAAATGCTAATGTTAACCCATACATGGGAATATAAGCAAAGATGATATACCATATGACTCCCGGTAACAGCAGGAGGTAAACTTCCCTGGACCTTACTACGCGACTCAATAAAGATGAATGATTCGTTTCCAAGGCTGCCTTCTTCTTTTCCGCTACTAGATTCTCCATACAATCCCCCTTCTGCCAGAATGGATCTAAATGAAGTAGCTGGGGCAAATCTTATCGGATCCACCGCAGCTACCCGAGTCTAATGATTTGAAAGGTATTGGCTGACTATTTAGCCAATTTTGAGTTCAGTTCATCAAGAACCGGCTGGATGATTGACATCTTCGATTCCACCCATTTCTTCCAGTTTGCCTCTATACCCCCTTGCATAGTAACAAGATTAGCGTACTCTGTATTGTAATCGATTTGGGCTCTTCTTTTGCTTGGCGAATCGTAGGTGTATAGATCCCAGTTCACTTTTGTAAAAGTGTTTGGAGTGCCTTTTTTCGATTTTTCAGCATAAAGCTGCCTGGACAAATCCCTTAATCTTTGGTCGGTATTGGGATTGTCGAATGCGAAATCGTCAAACAGTATCGTACTGCCTAGCAGATAACCATTGGAAGGATACTTTCCGTTTGCTCCGCCAAGCGGCTTGCCTTCTTTCACTTGATCGTAGAGCGATTTTACTTTGCCATTACTGTCATAAGTCCAGTCCACATCCTTTAACCCCATATTGGTAATTGTATTGCCCTCTGGAGTAGCGTTATAATCGAGGACATCCATATAACGCTCAAACTTTTCATTGGATATTTTCGGATTAAAGACAATAGTGCCCCAGAAATTAATCAGGTCTTCCTGATGATAGTTTCCATCTTCTCCCAGAATAATAGCCATATGGATGTTTTGATAAGAATCAAGCTTTGTATTAGATTGAAAATCATCAAAATATACCTGAAGAGCTGATGTCGGTGCCTGGAAGTAGGTTGCTCCTGCATTGCCTTTGACATTAAAGTAGGAGCCATGCTCTTCGTTTTTCACAGTGAAGAAGTCCTTGCTAAGGACACCGGATCGGTAGGCTTCAGAGAACACCTTAAGCCCTTTCAAAGTATCCTCAGAAGCCCCGCCCCATTTATACTTGCCGTCTTTGTCTTTGTAGAAGTTATTGTAATAAGTGCTGTTTCGTGCAACAAACAAGTCAACTGCATGATTCGTATTTTCAGCAAGCGGAATTAATTTGTCGCCTACTTTTCCAGGATCTTTTTCCTTGAGCAGCTTGCCATACTGAATAATCTCAGAGGTCGTGTATGCGGACTTGATAGGGAACCCCACAGCTTGAGCCCAATCTTTACGTATAAATAGGGCCGGATGATTCGACAATGGATCTCCTGGCAAGTTATTCATAAAACGTGCTCTTGGAATGAAATAAGTCCCGCCGAAGACCTTTTCCATCTGAGGCCCGAGTGACGTTTTGTCAAACACTTTGGCTACATTAGGCCAACGGGTTTTCCAGTTGTCGGGAAGCTTTTTGATAAGTCCCTGATCGACAAAAGCGGCGGCATCCGCATGAATATAGTTATATACGGCAATATCCGGCATATCGCCTGAGTTGATCCATATCCGGAGTCTTTCGTTCCAGTTATC
Source organism: Paenibacillus sp. OAS669 (assembly GCF_014873645.1). NCBI lineage: Bacteria > Bacillati > Bacillota > Bacilli > Caryophanales > Paenibacillaceae > Paenibacillus > Paenibacillus sp. OAS669. The sequence goes on along the minus strand of NZ_JADBDR010000014.1, from coordinate 122,785 downwards.
CCAGTTCAGTGCCGTCATGTCCAACTCATAATTGAACTTATCGGAATAATACTTGGCAAGGGCATCGCCATTGGTGTAATTAAACCCTTCGATTCCTTGTACGGACGCCATTGTTAGTTTGACACGCTTGGAACTGTCGTTACTTTTAGGATCAGGCTGATTGCCTGAGTCACTGCTGCATGCTGCAATAGTAAGGATCATGGATACAGCCGTTCCAAAACATACTAATTTCCTTAACATGGTCATGCTTCATCCTCCCTTATATTAAGTCCCTTGTTCAAACCCGCAATCGAATCGGCAACACGTTTTCCTTGGACTTTGCTTCAAAAGTAATCGCTTTCATAGATAAATTTTAGCAAGTGCAAGCAAACCACGATATGCATTGGATTAGGTTGAAATAGGATTATATTCGGAATATTGCGAATATTCTCTGATCTTCTATATAATAAAGGCATATTATTTGGCGTTCATCAATTTATTTGAAGGAGTTTTTCTATGATGAGGGTTGGTAAGTTCAAGTCAATTCGGGGCCGGATTATAGGAAGCACACTTCTATTTCTTATCTCCATGGGAGGTTTAATCATCATATACAATATGGGGTTCGAATCCATCATTGAGCGCCGGTCTTATCAAACCTTTGAGCTCCTGTCCGATGAGATGGACCGGAGACTTGGTATGGCTATCAATGAAATCGACAGGGCCGCCAAGCGGGTGTCTTACTCTACGGCTGTTCAGCAGTTCCTGTTAACGGATGATCCATCCGAATTTTTTAAATTGAAGACTTCAGCTACCGAGGTTCTATATGACTCCACTTATGGCAGCAAAAATATAAAAAGCATTGTCCTTACATCCCGAAATAGGAATAACTTTTATATTAGCGATATTTTCCGTGAGATTCGAGAAAAGGCGATGGCGGAAAACGGACTGGTTCAAGATATCACACTGCGCAATCCGATCGTTAGTAATGTATTCTTCGATAATAACGGCGGCAATAACGGACCCTTCTTTCTGTACATTCTCCCTGTCCGTTCCATATTAGAAGGATATAGCGAGAAAAAAAATATAGCATTATGTACAGTCGTAGTCGATTTGAAATCATTTACAGGCGAACTTAGCACCGGAATATCCAGCGATGGTCTAACTGCACTCATATTTGAAGATAAAATCATAAATTCTAGCAGGGAAATGAATGAAGTAGAGAAGTCTATATTGCTAAACGCTAAAGAGGGCCGGGGCAAGGCGGACGTCAATGGAGAAAAATTTCTCACCAGCTCCGTATCGGTACCCGAATTCGGATGGCGTTTTGTTTCTCTGGCCACGAGACATTCCCTGATTGGCGATCTGATTCCTATAAGAAGTATCGGTATCTTTATTATTCTTGTTGCCGGACTTCTGCTTTTTTTCCAGATGCAGCTTGTGCTCCGTTCCGTGACCAATCCTATAGATCAGATTATCAGTGATATGAGAAATCTTACTTTGCGGAAAGATGTAACCAGGGTGCGTGTACCGAAAACGGTCGAACTTGCCAGACTTGCCGAGGATATCAATGAAATGCTGGAGCGAATTGATATTTCCCAAAAAGAGATTAGAAAATCCCAGCAGAATCTGTACCAATCCATGATTGCCCAGCAAAAGGCCGAATTGCTCTCATACAGAAGCCAAATAAATCCACACTTTCTTTTTAATACCTTGGAGTGTGTACGAAGCATGGCCCAAGTCTATGGTGTCAGAAGCATTGAAGATATCTGCATATCCATGGCCAGCATGTTCCGTTATTCGGTAAGCACTGGAACCATCGTGACCCTTCAAGACGAAATAAAACACACCTGCGATTATGTGAAGGTAATGAGCCAGCGTTTTCCGGGGAAATACACAATAAAGCTGGATATTCAGGATGAGGCCATGAACCATCCTATGCATGCCATGTTTCTCCAGCCTATCGTTGAAAACTCCATTAAACATGGATTTGCTGAAAAAAAACCACCCTGCATCATAAAAATATCAGGCCGGCTTCAAGAAGATGGATCCCTTTTATTGAACATTGCCGATAATGGCGCCGGCATCTCCGGTGATGAGCTCCGAAAAATAAATAACTTTACCCAGCCAATAAACGATAATACCTCACACGGAGAAACGAGTATAGGTCTTTATAATATCCAGCAGCGTCTAAAGAACAGCTATGGTGACCAATATCGTTTTGAGGTCCGCTCTGTTAAGGGGCACTACACTAAAGTCATCATCCGCGTACCTAAAGCGCTCACATTACTAAGCCCGAATTTTACTCTTCCAACGCACTGAAGTTTTTATTGATGATGGCCGCATGCTGAATTTTTCGGTACTTACTGGGAGTAAATCCGAAAAATCGTTTGAATATCCTTCCAAAATATCCATAGTCTGAATAACCTACCTTATCCGCCACTTGTTGTACAGGTGCTTCGTTTTCCACAAGAAGGTGTGCCGCCCTCTTCATTCTGATCGCAGTCAAAAAACCTGTTAGTGTAACCCCTGTTTGCTTCTTGAAAAGCTCGCATAAGTATGTTTCGGATAAATAGAATCGTTCAGAGATCTCACTAAGTGAAAGCTCATTTTGATAATTTTTGCTAAGGTATACCTGGATCGCTGATACTATAGAGTTTGCAGAATAATCAATTTCCAGTTGAGCAGCACAGACAGCTTCAGATAACATATTATCGAAATCTTCAAAACCTGGACGCTGCACACTTATTCCTAAGCTTACCCCGCACGCGGCAGCAGACATCCTCCATTGATTGAAAAGGGGCTCCAGACTCTGCTTTGATGAAAGCAGGTAGAGGCGTGTTCCATCACTAAGCAAAAATTGTTCAACATAGATGTCCTTCTTATGGGGCAGGTTGTAATCTTTGGAATCGGCAACTGCAACGTAACAATGATTATGGATTGCAGCAGCTACAAGCACCTCTCTTTGTTTTTTACTCATGAGTTTGCCTGTTTGAAAAACCTCCATCAGGACTGGGTGTTTGCCGGAATTAAGTTTTTTTCTTAGCCTATCCGCCACTGTCCCTACTTCATCCCGGTCAAGAGGTTTAAGAATATAGTGAAATACATCATATTGCAAAGCCCCGCGGGCCACCTCGAAATCGCTATAAGCGCTTACGATCACAAACTCAGAATGAATTCCTTTTTCTCTGGATTCCTTGACCAGATCAAGTCCGGTCATTCCCGGCATTCGTATATCGGTAAAGACGATATCTGGCTGAATTCGCGGAAGGCTATCAATTGCCTGCCGCGGATCTAAAAAGGTTTCGATGACTTCAAATCCCTCCTTATTCCAGTCAATAATATTTTTGATTCCTGTCAAAGCCCAGGGTTCGTCGTCTACAAAGATAACTCTAAGCAATGCAAACCCTCCCTTATTTCGAAATGCGACGCTCATGAAAAAGGCTCTTATTCTTTGGTAGATATTGTGTTTTACCCATAACACATCACCCAAAGATAAGAGCCTCATTAAGGAAAATCATACCATAAATACGGATGTAAAATCAAAGTTGACATTACTGTAGTCGAGGTGCAAAGAAGGATATTGAGCCTGTGGGACATCCCCTGCCCTATCCATTGCTGAATGATTGAATGGTTGTCAAAAACGAGATAACCATGTTCATCATGTTTCTGACTTAAAGGTCTTGCCCAACTCCTGATCTAGACCAAAGTAGTGGCGAAAGTTGTAAATGAGCGGGTTCCATGCAGTTGGATTAATATGCTGTTCATTTAGCATAATCGCTTCGTGAGCATGGACTTTTTGTGCCTCTACCTCGATGATGGTAAATCCGTCTGTATCGTAGAGGTTGACGACTTTGGCCTCAATTTGCAAAGGACACTCCTCCACTCGTTGCGGTCGCACTACATCTGAAGCAAGCGGTGTGAAACTACCAGCTGAAAATTTGTCGTGCTCAAATCGGTACAGTTCCTGCTTGTAGTCAGGTACCGGGTTCGCGCCGGTTAATTTGGCTAGCTTCTCAACATGTTCCCAGTGGGAAGCATCTGGCAGGTTGACAACGCATTCCCCGCAGCGGAGCAAATTGGCCGCCCCTTTCCCACCTTCGCCAAGCCCAAGAACGATGCGGTTCCCCAGTGCCCAAGCTGATGACATGGGTGTGAGATTTGTCGTCCCGTCCTCATTCAAAGTTGAAAGCAATACGACTGGAGTACCAAAATACAATATTTTGGGTTGAATGGCCCGAATTGCTGTTTTTATTTGTTTATTCATTTTACTCACCTCAACGAGCATTATAGCCGGAAAACCATTCGCCCTTCATCGAATGATGAATGTTATGTGTTAATTGAAGTGATTTGCTTGTCAAAGTTTCAGGCAAAATTCGTTAGCCAAGCCATTCAAACCCGCTTCCGTTACGCGGATTGCACGTCCGCCGGGAATACGTACAATCCATTCGAGTTCAAACAATCTGTTGGTCATTGCGGCGCCAAGACTACCGGCGATGTGGTGCCTTCTTTCACTCCAATCTAAACATTGCCTGGCAAAATGGCGACGCTCTTTTTTTACATTATCTACATCGATGCCGAATTTCCTGAATCGCTCATAACCCCGTTCGCTAACGACAAAGTCTCGACCTGATCGGTCAATCATTCCTAAAGCAAGTAACTGATCCGTCAGCCTGACACCCACTTCTCCCGCGATGTGGTCGTAACAAGTACGGGCATACCGCAGCACTTTTAAGCGATCGTATTCCTTGAGTGACTGGCTCGGCTTTTGCGTTGCGATAGCATTGAGAGCTTCAAGTGCATAGGCAACTTCGGGTCCGGCCAACCGATAATAGCGGTGTCGGCCGCTTGTTTCCATGGAGAGCAGTCCACCCTCGACCAATTTTGCCAGATGCGAGCTTGCCGTTTGTGGCGTAATACGCGCGATACGCGCCAACTCGCTTGCCGGAAGAGCTTTACCTCCTAACATTTCTGAAAGCATCGTGACCCGCGAAGCGTCACCGATGAGCGCTGCCACTTCAACGATATTCGGTTTTGCCACCATCGTTTCCCCTCCTGTTCGATTAACATGTTGTATGAATATCGTACCACAATTACAATTCGATGGCGGACGAAGTTTCAAGTAAAGTATTCCAGCATTGCGGCTCGGTGTTCGGGAGCAAAAGTTCCTTCTTTACCCAGCGGCGACGATCAGTCGGGTCTCTAAAGTTCCCCCGGCCAAAAACAAAACGCCGCTTAAGGCAAGCGGCTTAAAATAGATTGGTTTATTAGACTAGTACCCGACACCTTGTCAAGCTACTCAAACCTGAATCGGGAGCCCCTTAAGGTTTATCCGCACTATTCTTTGGTTTTACGTTTAGGTCTTGTGAGTTCAAAACTATGCCTTACCATGTCATGAAGATCATCTTCCGGAAGTCCTTCATCCAGAATCACTGTATTCCAGTGCTCTTTATTCATATGGTACCCTGGCTTGACTTCCTTAAATGCTTGTCGAAGAAAATCGGATCGTTCAGGATCACATTTAAGGTTAACGCAAAGATGTTCATCTCGGTTGAAAATCAAGGCGAATAACTTCTTGTTTTCTTTATGGCGTATAGCCGTCCATCCTTCTCCGAAGGGGTGGTCTTCATAAGACCCTGGATAGGATAAACAGTATTCTACGATCTCCTCTATTTTCATTCTGGTCTACTCCTGCCTGCGATGTCTTTCATCGATCTTGTTTCGTGCTTACCATGCTGAAATCTCATCCAATCCTTGTTTCATTTTCGCCTCAGGGAGAATTCAAATTGGCAAGTTGTTTTTTAGAAATAATCCGAGAAATATGGTGTTTGTTGTTCAATCGCATCTTCAAGCATATCTAACGTCTCAGAGGTGCATGTGATCCGTCCGATTTTACTCAAATAATCCGGACGTTTGTATCCAAGCAGCATAGTTGTCAAAGTTTGAATATCAATTCTGGAGCTGCTGTGCTCTAGTGTACGATTGATTTCTCCTTTTCCTGAGGGGGAGATCCGTAGTGCGAAAGTTCCTTGGTTCCATGTAAGAAGGGGGTCTTCCAGCTTAAAGATCCATTCTCTTTTCTCGGTATCCGGCTTAAACGGATATTGTTCAATAAACTGTACAACATCAACAATACGTGCCATGTAATAGGGTGAAATTGTTTCTTTTATATCTGCATCTTCAAGTAAGAACGCTAAAGGTTCATCTGTGTGTGTGTGACCAATAACTTTTGTTATCATCGAAAAATGCGCACTAATAAAGTTCCAAAGTCCGATGCGGGCTTCTTCATGAAGAAAGATCATATCTTTGATATGAAATACTTCATCTTCTATCCAATAAAGAATATAGCCATCAGGTTCGTGCTTTTCGTTGTAGTAAATCGCTGCCATTAAGTCGTCTGAATCCCAAAGCCAATATTCATTCCAGGCTAATTCATTCCGCAGCATCGCCCCATGAGTTCGTAATGCAAATCGTTTGTAGGCTTGTTTAACCTCATCACTGTCAGCGGTAGCTCTTTCAACATCCCCGGAAACTTGTTTCATTTTAGGTAGTTGATAATCGTGAACTTCAAAAGTAATCTTGTCGCTTATAATTTCCCACCCTTTTCTACGATAATATGGAATGGAATAGGGGTACAAGTAAGAAATGGATTGTTTTCTTTCTTTCATCTTTTCTAGCGCTTGATAAATTAGCTTATTCATGAGACCTTGACCAGAATATTCAGGAAAAGTCCCGACGCTTGTTAACCCGCCCATATCATACGTTTTGTTGAATATCCTGACCTGGAATGGGTAAACAGCCAATTGAGAAACCAACTTTTCTTTGTCAAACCATCCCCAGACATCGGCTTGTTGAAGTATAGGGGAATAGGCTTGAATCATCTCTTCCTCTTCCCAACCGATTTGGTATAGATCTTTACGAGTCACTTGAAAAACATATTTAAGTAATTGACTATACTGTTCCAAATGCTCAATTCCCAATTTCTTCATTTTCAGTTCTTTCTTTCGACTCATACAAATCCCGCTTTCTTAATATTTAGTGCAAGGGAAGGTACGACAAGTATACCCTATCCTCGAGGATAATTATAAAAGATGGCGAACAAATGCCCTGATGTTTCTTAATGCTTGTATAATTCAATTATAACCCATTAAATACCGAATGATAATAAACTACTGCTCTTAATTAATAATGGACAATAGCCACACTTTAAAACCAGATATAGCCCGGTAAGTTACCGTCACTATATCTGTACAAGGATTTCGCGTTCTGTTTCACTCACCATTTCGTGTACCTTTAAAGTGGGTTTCTATTTAACGTGAGGTCCTGTGGAAATTGCCTGGAACTCAATGGTCCGAAAGTGCATATTTTCAAACCTGCAGACTAGCTCTCAGGAGATTGTAAAATAAAAGAGCCTTGGGACACCAAGGCTTAGTTCGTTGCTTGGGAAGGGCTAGCTTTGCCGTGAACGAAGCCGCGAATCACGGATACACCTAATACAGCAGCTAGGGTAACGAGATACATCATATGAACCGCTGAATTGCTGGTGTCTGTACCCAAGTAATATCCGTGAATGAAGGCCATGAAAAATGACGGATATGCCATTAAGTGAAGTACGAACCATACAGACTTTTTCAGCTTATTGCGGAGGTCCGTTGTGAGGATCACAATCAGCATAAGGTAACCGGAAATCGTGCCGAGCCCATTCAAAATCGGATGTTGCTTTGACGTAAAAGGAACCAATACTTCTATCCATGTATACGGCATATATGCATCGATCACTGTAATAATGCCATGCAGCGAACCGATTCCAGCGCCTGCCAGCGTAAAGAAGTTATGCAGCTTGTACATGTTTTTTTTCCAAGTTACAGGTAAGATTGGCATGCTATAGGATATGCCGAGACAAATCCCGATAGCAAGAAACAAATAAGATACGATTCCTAATGAGCGAATAATCTGCCAGATCGGTAAGTTAACGATAGTTTGCAGCATAGTGATTCCTCCTATCCCTTCTGAATTTAAACCGTTAAATGAATTTCATCCGTATCGACTGTCTTCCACAATTCACTTTTCCCATAAAAATGACTCTGATAGTCTTCCGTAAACACCAGCGCCTCGTAACCGGGGGCACGTGCCAAGAGCAGCTGCGTTCCTTCCTCTCTGCCTAGAATGCAAATGGTTTTGGACCAGATTTCGCATTCAACCGGGTCTTGCCCTATGACCGTACATTGCACCGTATCGCTCGTACTCGGCCGCATTGTGCGCGGATCGATGAGATGATGCTGAGCTCCTTGGCTGTTGGTCCATTGTCTGCCTAAAGTACTGGAGGTCGCGACTGCCAAATTGTTGCGGTTAATTACGCCAAGCTCTTTCTTGGGATTCCAGGGATCTTCGATCCTGATAGACCACTGGTGCGTTCTTTCTTCACTAGAGTTCCATGCAAGGAGATCTCCTCCCGCGTTTATGAGGCCTTTTTCTACGAAACGCTTATTCCGAAGATAAGAAGCGAAGCGTTTAACCGACCAGCTTTTGACGATTCCGCCCAGATCCAGATGTAAGCCTGCTGGCAGGAGTACGGATTTCATCTTAACATCCAGAGCGATTAATGGATAAGCTTGGGCCGTATGGCGGTCGCGGAACGGACTTGAATCCACTCTATCTATGTCGAGCAGCTCGAACGATTCGCAATAGCCCGCTTCTATCAACGCCTGCAATATGAAGGGTTCGAATATGTGATCTGTCTTAGTGCGGTACAGCTCTGTGAGCTGCAAAACTTCTAGCATGGGGTCCGATACCAAGCACGTTTTGCCGGCCGACCGATTCAGATAACACAACTCGCTATTCGCCCGAAATCGACTGAAGCACTGTTCAACTGTCTCAAACCAGTTTTTTGCGAGATGGATCAAATTCTCTACCTCATTCTCCACAGCTTGGAACTTAACCTCGATCCACGTATTCATGGCGCTGAAACTACATTCATATTGACCAGGCGTATTAAGTTGGGTAACGTTCATGGACGTCATCATGTATCCCTCTTTTCAATAATGACATGCAGGCCGGCGATTACGATCTTCCAGTCTTTGAGCGGGAGAAAGTGTCCGAGTTGTGGCTCGAGCGTCTCTCCGTGTTGCCGGATAAATCGTTTTGGTTATTCTTGGTGCTCGGGTTGGTTAAACTTGAAGAACCAGGCGTATCGCTAGAGCCGGACATTGCTTGACTAGCCCAACGATCCATATAATCTTCTGTCCCGGCATTCGCTGAGATCTTTGGGTCCGTGGTGCTGTTTTTGGCAGCTGTTGTCGCTTGCTCGAATGCTGAACTTGCTTTCACTTCATGGAAGAGAAAAGCTGCAATGACCGAAGCCACCATACCAACCTGCCATTTAAACCATTTGGATTGTTTCATGTTAGCCATACCTCCTTTGTTTTATCTCGGTGAGAGAATTTTTGTGATCATGATTAATAAGCATCATTATGCCTCCTCTCTCTGAAATACTCATGAAAGTTTCCTTAACGTTTACTGAGAAATAGGATATGACCACAAAAGAAAGAGACCCCGTCTGTTATGACAAGGTCTTTCCGTTTGACAAAAGCTTGATATCCCATAAACTCACTTGCAATTATTCATTCCCGTTCAAATGATAGATTAGTTGCACTACGCCAGAGGAGAACGTTCTAGTATCCACTAATTTTAGATTCAACCTCTGTTTTATTTCATTAAACAATGGTTTTCCTTCTCCCAATATAACGGGGTGAACAGATAATCTAAATACATCAACAAGTCCTAAATTGATAAAAGTTGTAATAAGACTTGCCCCGCCATATAGCCAGATGTCTTTGCCAGGTTTATTCTTTAATTTATTTACTTCTTCGAGAATATTATCATTTATATATATTGCTTTATGATCTGTCCCTTTTTTTGTCCGGGAAAACACATACTTCTCTTTACTATGAACTAAGTCCCATATTTCTCCTTCGACTTCAGTTTGTTCCGTTCCTGGACTATATTGTCCCCATAAATCATAGCTTTTTCTTCCATAAAAAATAGTATCTATTTGATTTAAGAAATTAGTAAACCCCAGCTCAGAGTCCATAATACACCAATCAACTTCCCCATTCTTCCCTTCAATAAAACCATCTAAAGTAACTGCTAAATCTAAAATTATTCTTCGTTTCATGATATTTTACTCCTTTTCGTTAATATACCCCTCATTATAAACCTTATATACGTCACCTTATGTCATATTAGCGACAGGATCGAGTAACTTTTCAACTATGCTGCCTGCTAGTTTCGTCCCCTGCTTGAATATGACAGAAGATGGCATGAATACCCCAGTATACTGATTCGTGTATAAACTACTGGAAGGGTGTTGAAAGCATGGATCAAAACTGCATCTTCATAAAAGGCGCACGTGAAAACAACTTGAAGGATGTCACGCTTTTTGTCCCGAAGCGGAAGCTGACGGTCTTCACAGGGGTATCCGGGTCCGGCAAGTCGTCACTTGTTTTTGACACGATCGGTGCCGAGGCGCAGCGGGAGCTGAACGAAACGTTCAGCGCGTTCATCCGTAACCGGCTCCCGAAATTCAGCAAGCCCGAGGCGGAAGCGATCGAAAACCTTTCCCCCGCCATCGTCGTCGACCAAAAGCGGCTTGGCGGCAACTCGCGGTCGACTGTCGGTACAATTACAGATACCTACACACTCTTGCGGCTTTTGTTTTCACGTGTCGGGCAACCGTTCATCGGTTACTCCAACGCTTTCTCCTTTAATGATCCATCCGGGATGTGTCCTGAATGCCATGGTGTCGGCAAGATCGTCACGGCGGATCCTGGCAAGCTGTTGGACCGGGAGAAATCGTTGAACGAAGGCGGCATTACCTTTCCGACATTCCGCGTCGGCACGTGGTATTGGAAGCTGTACGTCATGTCGGGGTTGTTCGACAACGACAAGAAGCTGGGAGATTACTCGGAAGAGGAATGGAACTTGCTGCTATACGGTATTCGCGGTAAGGAAGCGAAAATAACGTTCGATACAACGTCTGGCCCGATGGAAGCCAGCTACGAGGGTGTCATTACGAAATTTGAACGGCTTTACATCAAGCGAGATTCGGAGGAAATAGCCGAAGCGACGTTAAGTCGCGCCCAGCCGTATATGTCCTGCAACCCCTGCCCGCTCTGTCGTGGGACGCGGCTTAATCAAGAAGCGCTAGGTTGTCGTATCGGCAGTTTGAACATCGCAGAGATGGCCGCCATGGAGATCCGAGAGCTCTTACGAGTCGTTCATGGCATTCAGGAGCCGGCAGCGGTGACGGTAACGTCTGCGCTGACCGAGCGGCTGCAGCAGCTGATCGACATCGGACTCGATTACCTTAGCCTCGACCGGGAAACGGCGTCGTTGTCCGGAGGCGAATCGCAGCGTGTTAAGATGGTGCGCCACCTCGGCAGCAGCCTGACCGACATACTATACATTTTCGACGAACCAAGCGCCGGGCTGCACCCGAGGGATGTCATTCGGTTGAATCGGCTGCTCCGCCGACTGTGCGACAAGGGAAACACGGTGCTCGTCGTCGAGCACGACCGCGACGTCATCACATCAGCCGATCATATCGTTGATGTTGGCCCCCGTGCCGGTGTGAATGGCGGGCGGATTGTCTATGAAGGAGACGTAGAAGGACTGCTGCGTGCAGATACGCAGACGGGCCGTCACATGCGGCACGAGGTACCGCTGCGCAAGGATGTCCGCAAACCGACCGGTATCTACCCGATCGTCGATGCGACGCTTCATAACTTAAAGCGGGTATCGGTTGACATCCCGGCAGGCGTGCTGACGGTCGTGACCGGCGTAGCTGGCTCCGGCAAAAGCTCACTGATCAATGGCGAGTTTCTGGCGCGCTACCCGGAGGCGATTGCGACAGATCAGTCGGCCGTCGGGGCTTCAGTCCGCTCGAACCCGGCGACGTATACGGGCATAATGGATGAGCTGCGCAAGCTGTTTGCACGGGTGAATACCGTGAGTGCCTCCCTGTTCAGCTTTAATTCATCAGGCGCATGCCAGACGTGCCAGGGGCTCGGCGTCCTTTATACGGATCTCGCCTTCATGGAGGGGATACGTACCGTCTGTGAAACGTGCGGTGGCCGTAGGTTCAAGGAGGAAGTGCTGCGCTACCGGTATCAAGACCGATCCATATCAGATGTACTGGAGCTAACAACGGAAGAGGCGTTGGCTATATTCGACAAACAGCCGGCCATCCGTCGCCGCCTACAGGCGGTCTCGGACGTCGGGCTAGGCTACGTGACGCTCGGACAGCCGCTGAGTACCCTGTCGGGCGGCGAGCGCCAGCGGCTTAAGCTCGCCTGCGAACTGCATAAGGCGGGCAGCATTTACGTCATGGACGAGCCGACGACAGGCCTCCACATATCCGATGTCGGACTGATGATCGACATCTTGAACCGGTTGGTTGACGCCGGCAATACGGTCATCGTTATCGAACATCACCCGGACATCATCCGGAGCGCCGACTGGATCATCGATATGGGCCCGGAAAGTGGAACCCGAGGCGGTACCGTCATGTTCCAGGGGACACCGCGACAGCTGATCGAAGGGCAAGGTGATGCGGCGCGATCGATCACCGGCAGTTATTTACGCGGTGAGCTGCGGTAGCGGGTATTTTTTAATGGAAATTCGCCGATTCTTCAAGCCGAATGAGACCTTTTGGTAAAGCAGTGTTCGCACTTCAATAGTTTTCCCGTACTGCTGCCAATGTGAGGGAAGAAATATAAAGCCATATGGATGGTAAAAAAGGCAAATCCCCTGCTGATATTTCAGTGGGGATTTGTTTTATTCTTGTGAGCTTTTCAGTTGAGGCTCAAACGATGAAACGGGTTCACCGATCGCCCGGCGCCTGAAGGCATGCTGCCCGAAGGAACCCCCTCCTGCTCGAGCAGCGGCTTGAGCAGGTTTTTCCATGGCCAAACCGGTTGATCAAACATCGCTTGCTCGACAATAGCTCTGACATCGGAAGAGAGCTCTGCTAGCTCCATAGCCTGCAGGAGGCTGCTTTTCATTACCTGCCATAACCGACTCTCACGGATGCCGTAATGTTCGGTGACCGCTTCAAGAATGGAATATAGATTGACCTGAATGCCTAAGGTTTGCAAATAGTACAGGAGCTTTTGAGGGGTCCCGTTATACAAGGAGTTAGGATAACCCGGCTTCATCTTGTAGCAGGGGTCAGCCAGCCCATTTTCTTCCATCCACGGAAGGTACAAGCGGACAGAATCGTGATCTCGGAGCAGCAGACCTGCTGCATGCCCGTCCTTTAGAACAAGCACCGCATTCTGCCCGTGAATTTCGGGCATGACACCTAGCCGGAACAGCCGCAAGCAAAGATGGAGAAAGTGCAGGCATACCTCGCCGAACAATACCTCGGCTCCTGCTGGGCTCGGCTCCTCCCCCTTCACCCGCATCCATGCATCCAAAACATGCGAGCCGTTCAGCGCATAGGCTGCCAATGCCGACATCGGCACGAGTGCCGTTCCATCCGACTCCATCAAGCTGGATGGATATTTTCGAACCAAAGCGGACAAATGTCTCGGCGGATCGTCAAAATAATCGGCAGATTCCGGCAGGTAAGCCCACCAGCATGTTTCGTCGCACAGGCTTAACTGATCCCGAAGTACGGGATCACGTTCTTTCGCCTGCTCCAGCAGGCGCTGTCCGCGCTCCCCATTCATCATGTGTACCGCAGGCAAATAGCGGACAGCACCAAGCGATACAATTCCAAGGGGCAGCTTCACATGCGCCGTACCTCCGCTGGCCGGAGCTAAGGAACGAGCGGACGAGCTCGCATAATAAGTGCCGGTCACCACATCCAACGGCACGAAGTCACCTGCTGCCTGCTCGTTCGCGAGCAATACAGGCAGGATTACGTCCAGCTGCCAAGGGTGAACGGGCAGCGCGATATAATCATCCTCCGGCAGCTGAAGTCGCTGCATAGCTTTCTTCAACAGTCTCTGCTCCTCCACGCTCAGCAGCAGCTCCGCAGGGCTTGGAGGAGCGTCCGTCTCTGACACTCGAACGCCTCCACTTTGCAGCAAATGCCGTCGCTGCACCGCAACCCATCGCAGCGTGATCGGCTGCCCGAATTCTGCACTGTAGCGCTGGTAATCTTGCCGACTCCAGCCCCCCTTGGCCTTCGCGACCGGATGAAACGGGCGATCCCGGAAGGCTGCCAGCCGCTCAAGACCTGCCAAATCCTCCAATTGCGGCGGATTCGTTCCGGCGGATACCTGTGAGGTACCGGACTGCTCCTCGCAGGTCCAGCCGGTTTGCTCCAGCGTCAGCTGCAGCAGTTTTGTCAATCGGGTCACGCCGTTTTCCGTCTCCCCCTCCGTTTGACCAGCGTTCACCGGGTATAATGCACCTGTTATACGGCTCCATACTTCCATAGCACCAATACGGACAGGAACAGCCTGTGCTGCCGGGGACACCTCATACACGCCTCCCCCGGTCACATAACGATAGGCCTGAACGATCGCCGGCCGGACCGGAAATAGCAGATACGATGCATCCGAAGGAAGACGACGCCAGCGAAACAGCTTTATGCAATCAGAAGATGACCTCCGCTCAGACAGCTCGTGATCCTCTGCCGTAAGCAGAGTCCCGAGAACACTCCCTGCGAAGCTATCCGTAGACAGAAGTTCTCCCGCTTCGATGATTTCGCCGCGTTCGCCAACATCCCATAATCCTTCTGCCAGAAGTGCGTTGATGAGATCGGACAGAATCTTTTCCTCTGCTTGCTGCAGAGAGTTTATGCCGCTCCCATTCCGCGAAGTCTGATCGAGTCTGATCCTGCCATTGCTTGTGAGCAGTTCTGTGGTGGCATCTTTCATCCTAAATCACCTCCTAGTCAGCTCGGATCGATAAAGATATGCTCGGGATGGGCATGGCTTAAGAAATCGTGGGCCGAAATCGTCCAGCCGTACGCTCCGGTATAACGAAACAAAAGTACGTCTCCGACGCGAAGACGGGATACACGAACATCCTTCGCCAGCACATCTTTCGGTGTGCAAAGCTCTCCGGCTGCTGTGATGTCCACATCGCGGACCTCTGGCCGCTCAAATGGATAATCCCATCTCTCTAATGGGACTATGTCGAACGGATGGCTGTGCTGCCAGGCACCCGGAAGCCGAAAATGGTGCGAGCCGCCCCGAAGTATGGCGTAATGCTTGCCATGGTTGCATTTGAGATCGATGACCTCGGCGGCGTAATAACCGCAGGCAGCTGCCAAATAACGACCCGGCTCAAATAACAGCTCGACGCCGGGAAGCCGCGTCGCTTCAAGTACGTTGCGCAGTTCTGACGTAAACTCAGGCCAATCGAATTTACGTTCCAAATCCGTATACGAGATGCCAAACCCTCCGCCTGCATTAAGATAGCGGAGCTGCAGACCGTAACGGGCCTGCCATTGCTGAACGCGCTCCAAGTACACAGATACGAGCTTGGCATGTAGACGGGCGTCCAGGTTATTTGAAATCGAATGCAGGTGGAAGCCCTCCAGCTGTACATGGGGCAGTGCAGCCGCTAGCTCAATGGCGCTGTCCGCCTGCTCCTCGTCAATTCCGAACTGGGTCGGTCTGCCGGCCATGACCAGAGTGGCCTCAGGGAAAGACGCTCTCAGATTGATGCGAAGCAGCACGGACGCCTTGACGCCCATCTGCCCCGCAATATGCGAGATGCGTCGCAGTTCATGCGTGCTTTCAGCATGAATTAAGGTCACGCCTAGAGCTAGCGCCTCTATAATTTCGGAATCCTTTTTCCCGGGACCGCCAAAAATAACCGGAATATCGCCGGAAACGCTGCGAACCTTACGTATTTCGCCGATCGACGCCGTCTCGAAGCCATGCACGATCGGAGCTAAGGCTTCCAACAGCTCCTTGGCCGGATTCGCTTTCATGGCATAGAACAAGCGGCAGCCTTCCGGCAGTGTGCTGATGCACGCGCTCACATGCTCGCGAAGCGCCTTCAGATCATAGAAGAAGGCGCACACCGGTTCCGATCGCTCCTGCTTCCACTGTGCTATGCGGGATATAACCTTATGATCTTCCCCAACCAACTGATTCATTAAATCTCACCCTCACCTTTCCTCATTATACTCACAGTTCCTGACCGCTCTCAGGCTTTGCACCACAGTCAGCCTTTCGGGCTGACCCTGGCTGACCGGAGCCAGCCCGCTTATGCCCTGTACTCAGGGTGAAATGCCTGCAGATGCGACCTCAGCGCACGAAACGAAACACCTCGTTCATCACCCAGCACGAACGATTTCACGCCAAGCTCTTGCCATTTAGCATAATCCTCTGCGGCGCGCGGAATGGCGCAATAAGGCACGCCTGCCTTAATGGAGGCGGCATACAGCTGCCTCAATCCCTCCTTCACCTGAGATGAACGGGTTTGCCACGGAATCCCGTAAGATTGCGATAAATCCGCAGCACCCTCCAGCACCATGTCGATGCCCGGAACCGACAAAATCATTTCGGCCTGCTCCACCCCGGCTCTACTCTCGATCATGGGAACGACCATTACCTCCTCGTTAGCCCTCTCAATATATTGCGTCAAGTCATATTTACCGAACGTCCCGGCCCGGCCGCTGTTCAAGCTTCGGCTGCCGATAGGACCGTATTTGCAGGCACGAACAATTAGCTCCATCTGCTCCCGGGTCTCCACATGGGGAACGACGATCCCGAGGGCGCCGGCATCGAGGACGCGCAGTATTTCCTTCGGATTGGGCTCGCTAACGCGCACCAATGGTGTAAGACCCGACGTCTCGGCGGCCCGTATCATATGCTCTAGAGTCTCCGGGTTAACCAGCACATGCTCCGTATCGATAATGATAAAATCAAAGCCCGCGCAGCCGATCATCTCCACGACAACAGGCGAGGGGATCGAACCGATCAAGCCGAATACCGCTTCCCCCAGCCCAAGCTTCCGCTTTAAACGATTTTCTCTTAGCATAGCGCTCACCGGTAAGGCCGGAGCGGATTAGACGCCTTCTGCAGACGAAGCTCCGTGTCCCCGAATAACCGTCTTGCCGTCAGCTGCTCTACTTCGATGGTGTCGGCAAATAAATCGAAAGCTTGAAACCGCGCTTCGTGCTGCGGGTGCTTGCGGCAGTAGTCATGAATGAGCTGCGCCGTCATCTGCCAGAAGGCTTTTTCCGAGAGCCCGTAATGGTCCTCCAGCAGGAAGCACAGCTCTGTCATATTAATGAAGAAGAAGGCATCATGGACAAAATCCCGGACCCCTTCCGCCTGATCCGTTTCAATAAAAGAATTCGGATTAATCCGCCTATGATGATCGGATAATGAGTGCAATGGAGGGCAAGCTTCAGGATGAGCCAGATGTCGCCGGGAAAACCGGATTCCGTCATGGAAATCCTTGAAGGCTACACGTGTGGGCCTTCCCTCTCTATGCAGCAGAATCATATTCTGAGCATGGGATTCTAAAGCCACACCATGAGCGAATAGCAAATGAATTAAGGGAAGAACGGCTGCCTCCAGCAGCTGCCAAGTCCATGCCTCTACCCCCTCGTTCTGCACCCACGTATCGATGAAAGGTTTCCCCGAACGCTCCAGATGACACAAAGCATTGAACGGTACGGCTTCCTCTCCGTCTCTAAGATACAGATGCAGGCTTTCCCGCCATATTGCCCCAAGTGCCCCATAGGCGCGGGGTCTCAATAGCTCCGGCAGCGTTTCATGGTCATAAGCCACACCTGCCACCTCACGGAGCAGTACAAAATCCATCTGCTGCGCTTCCGTATCCTGACGCACCAGCCCGCTTAGCCAATCGGAAATCAACGGCGCATTCAAAATCGTATGCTTGGCCAGCATCCGCCCTGTGGACGTATTCACCAGATTCATCGGCAGCTTTACATACGGTTTATGCCGCGAAGTCGCGTTGGCCAGCGTGCGGATGGACTGCTGGGGCCGGTAGCCATCCTGCCCTTCTCCAAGCACAACTACCTGCCTATCGGCTAGGTGGCGGTATAATACGCGCAGCGCCGTTTCCCTCCATTGCCAGGGATGAACGGGGAGGTAACGAACCTGTTGCGGATTGATCCCGGCGGCTTCGAGCCTGGCGGTAAAATCAGCGATCGTTTCCATACCCAGCTCTGCCTCCATGAAGGCTTCATAGGACTGCAGTGAGGCTGAAATCGCGTGAACACTGTCCTCGGCAGGCAATGCCAGCCAGAGCGGCTTCAGCAAGGGTTGAAACTCCGGCCCATACGTCGCATTATCAGGCCCGTTAAAGCCGATTCTGGATTTGTAGCACGGATGGTACGGGTGACCATCCATGATATTCCCTTCCAGCGCATCGTACATCCGCTCTTCGCCGGATAGCTCCCGATGCCGATTCACATACTGGGATTGCGTATCCTTCAGCAGCGTCTGCACCAATTCTTCAAGAAACCCGCCCAATCGCTCCTCAGGAACGTGCGGTCCGAGGACTTCAATAACGAATTGCTCCAGCCGGGCCTCGCTCCTCACGCCGTCCGCGTCCCTGCGTACGATTGGCTCTATGCGGTTCAAACGAATCCGGTCGAAGCTTGCTGTAGTGCGACCACGGATCATGTAAGCGACAGCTTGCCCCTTCGTATCAACAGCCTGGATAAGGAACGTGTCCACCGCTCCTTCGGAAGAGGATCGGCTGTAGGGGGCAATGTTTTCATATAGCAGTGCTTCCGCCAGCTGACGAAGGATTCTTCGCTCTACCTGTGCATATTGCGGTGAGCTTAGTGCCTTTGCCCAATCGACGTCCTTTGGGGCTGTGGGCGTGAAGTTTTCATTTTGCAATATATTCGGCCCGTTCATGACTTGAACTCACCTCCGCAATAGTAAATCGGATTCGGAATCTCTACAAAATCGGGTGTTTCTCCACGTCCTTGAAACCGGCTGATCAAATTCGCTTTGGCAGGCAGACTCCGTTTGTTCAGCAGATCATCGATGCACACGACTAATCCGGCGAATCGCCCCAAATTAGCACGATCATCGAGCAGAACCTGCCGGACCGTCTGCCAATAGACCGCTTCGCTTTTTTGATCGAATCGTGCCACAGTATGAATCAGCGCCCCCAAATGGTTAACGATCAAATAATACTGCAGCCTTAGCCACGCCTCGGCTTGTGTATACAATACCGGACTGGTCTCCGGTACGGTGTCCGGCGTCCATCCGTGAGCTATAGCCTGCTCCCTGCTTACGCTAATGCCTTCGAGATCGCGGACGTAATAGCGGACCGGCATGCCGTCTGCAAGCGTCAGCAGCGAATTTTGCACATGAGCTTCCATACTGATTCCCTTATCGGCAAACAAGCGGAGAAGCGTCAGCAGCGACAGTCTCAAGTAAGCTGACAGCCATGCGTGCCAATCAGGAAGCTTGCCGCCTCCGGACTGCCGGACGGCCTCGAACAGCAAGGGCTCCTTGCGGCCGGGAGGCACCTCAAACAGCGATGCAACGACGAAGCAGCGGCTCTGCTCTTCCACATCCAGCGCTACGGCATGACGGTAGACGACAGCAAGTGCCGAACTCACCGCCTCCCGATCCGCATCGTCTGCTTCTTCGTTCGGCAGCAAAACCGTCTGGTAGCCGGTTTCTTGCAAAATTCGCAGTCCCTCTACACCGGACTTTTCTCTGATCGCCCCATCCCCATCATCTTGTCCTCCTGCTGTATAATAGCCTTCCAGCTGCGCTCGTTTCAGCACAGCCGCCGCATCCATCGTACGCCGAAGCTGCTCTGACGTATTCTCGCGGATAAAGTTCGTAATCCGAACGTGAATGGGCAGCTTATAAAAGATGCCGGCCTGCGGGTCCCATACGGTCCTTACCGAAGATGTCGGATAAACCTTTTCACCGACAGCACCAAGCGGAACCAGCCTGCCATTGTCGATCAGCCGGCGTACGGTGCTTAGCTGCGATATGTATTCCGCCTGCCATGGATGTACCGGCAGCGGACGATAATTGATTGCCCGCTCCCCTAGTCTTCGGCGTGCTGCCTCCGCTGCCGCCGGGGATGGTGGACGGCTTTCACCGATCCACTCCTCACTGAGAAGCTCCGAGGCCACAGCAAAGTAATGCAGCGGAAAGGCTGACCCCAGCTCAGGCGCGTAGGCGGTCAAGTCTTCGTCGCTGAAGCCCTCTGAGCTTTTAGGTGTCGGATGAAACGGATGACCGTACAATAGCGCTTGCTCGGAGCGGATGTAATCAAAGCAAGTCACTTCCCGCCCCGCATTATCCATCGCTCGCTCCAGATAAAGAACTGTCCTGCGGATACTGTTGTAAATCTGCGCACGGAGCTCTGCAACTCGCTGCTTGCGTGATGCCTTTGGCTCCCTATAGCTCAACTCAAGCAGCAGTGCTTCGACGACTTGTTCAGTATCCGCGGTCTGGCAAGAATCGTTTTGCAAGACGGTAGTCGATGTGTACAATGCTTCCCCGTACACATGCTGGCCGATCATTGAAAAATAAGTTACGGTCCCCGCAATCCACTCTTCAGACCGGTCCAGTGCCAGAACGAAGACTTCCCCGTGATCAGCGGAGCGCTGCCGCAGTATGTCTGCCTTAACAGCTGTGGCTGTTGAGCTTTCTACAAATGCCGGCCATGCTTCTCCGATTCGCGGGTCCTGTATGCCTGTCTCCCGCAAAAAGCTGTTTAGCAGTCCCCGGAGTGCCGAGCGCTCCGCCAGCTCTCTGCATCGGTCTGAAGCAGCTTTTAACGGGACATGTTGTTGGTGCAGCATCCCCTATACTCCTTTCGTGAACCGATCTATTAATATAAAGGCAGCCGCTGTCCCGAACCCTCCTGTAGTGCCTGCAAATAAATGCGGCGGGCGCAAGCAATATCTTCAATCGCCATGCCCATCGGATTTAAAATAATGATTTCGTCATCAGTTTCACGCCCCGGCTTAGTACCGATCACGATCTCTCCCAGCTCAGCATGCAGCTGCTCCCTTGAGAATTTTCCCTCCAGAACGAGCTGGTTCAGCACCTTCTTCTCCCGATTGGACTGTTCCCAATCATCAACAACTACTTTGTCGGCTTGTAGATAGGCTTCTTTATGCACATCCATGATCGATATATTGCTGACAAAAGCCCCTTCGCGAAGCCACTCGAACGGAATATACGGCGTATCCGTTACTGTGCAGGTAATGACAACTTCCCCTTGGCGTACCGCTTGCTCCGCGCTGCCAGAGACTACTGTTCTGACTTGTGGGGAGAGCACACGGAGCACCTCTGCCAGCCGTTCTGCAGCCGTCTCCGACTGGTCGAACAGATGAACCTCTTCAATAAGAGGGTAGTGCTCCAGCATCGAGGTCAGCTGTGCCTTGGCAATCAGCCCGCATCCGACGCATGCGACAGAATGGAATCCTTGCTTTGCCAGCCGTTTTGCCGCCACGACGGTAACCGCTGCCGTCCGCATGCTGCTGATGAGCCCAGCCTCCATAACTGCTACGGGATAATGGCTTGCAGCGTCATTGAGCACTAGAATACCGCTCGCCCGCTCCAATCCCCGCACCTGTGGGTTGTCGTGCTTGCTCCCGATCCATTTGATACCCGATAAGGGCATCTCCCCGCCAATATGCGCGGGCATTGCAATAATCCGGTCGGCGATATGCCCTTCTTTCCCAGACGAGCGTAAATACGGCTTCAACGGCTGTACGAAGTCTCCTTTGGCGTGAAGCGCCAGCGCCTCCTCCAATGCCTCCACATACATGCGGGATGAACCGCCGCCCAGCACGGCGATCGTCTCCCGGTTCAGATAGAGCAGCTCCGGCCCATTTGAGCCCGGTGCGGTTAAGAGTGTCTCGGCAGCAAGAGGATGCTGTACTCCAGCTTGGTAGATCATAAAATGTATTCTCCTTTTCTCTATATTATGGTAATTGGGCAACCCACTCGTCATCGTACACTAAATCCAAATAGCGGTCCCCGCGATCAGGCAGGAGCGTAACAAGCCGCAGCGGACGATCGGGCAGAGCTTCCAATGAAGGAAGCAGCTTGCGAATGGCCGCCATGACGGAGCCCGATGAACCGCCGGCGAATATGCCTTCCTTGAAAAGAAGCTCACGGCAGCCCTCTGCGGATTCCCTGTCATTTACGTGAATCACGCCGTCGATTTCAGCGCGGTTCAATATTTCGGGGACACGGCTTGCGCCGATTCCCGGAAGCTCCCGTTTGCCTGGAGCCCCTCCAAACAGGATCGAACCGACTGCATCGACGGCAATAACCTTCAGATGAGGAAATTTTTCGCGCATTTTTCGGCTGGTCCCCATAATACTGCCTGAGGTGCTGACACCGGCAATCAATAGATCTGCGCGGTCAAGAGCATCTGTAATTTCTGTTCCCGTGCCTTCGTAGTGAGCTTTCCAGTTATTCTCGTTTGCATATTGATTAATCCAGAATGCGTGCGGTACCTGCCTCAGAAGTTCGTTTACCCTTCGAATTCGGGTCATCAAATACCCGCCTTGATCGTCGCGTTCCTCGACCATTTCAATCTGTGCGCCCATCTGGCGTAAAATGTTCAGGTTCGTGCTTGCGATTTTAGGATCAACCACGCAGGTCACGGACAATCCGTAGATGCGCGCCATCATAGCGAGAGCCACGCCTAGATTGCCTGAGGTACTCTCGATAATATGTGTCCTGGAATCAATCGCACCGGTCCTCAGTCCCTGCTCGATAATGTACCTGGCTGGCCTATCCTTCATGCTGCCTCCCGGGTTCATATATTCCAGCTTGGCAATAACCTGCACGTGCTTTTCCGGAAACAGCCTGCTTAAATGTACGAGCGGAGTCCGCCCTACACATTCGGCAACGGAGCCTTTTACTGAAGCCGTCTTTGCGTCCGCATGCAGTATAGATGACATCGTTATTCCTCCTCCTGAACCGCTACTTACAAAAGAATGATAATGATTATGATAATCATTATCATTCTTTGTGGCTTTATCGTAGCATACCGGAGAAATGAGCGTAAATTCTCCGAACAGATAATCCTAATGATTCGATTGGAGTAATTTTGTGATTTATGGGATAGAAAATAGCATGAACGGAACGATCATCCGTTTCGTATTACTGTCTCGGGGAAAAGCATTTGCTTGAGAGTATAAATAAAGTCTGCGCCGGAGCATTCGATCTCCAATGTTTTTTTGATGTTTTGCATATGTTTTTTGACGGTATTCTCTGAAACGCAGCACTCATTTGCAATTTTTTTAATGGAATAGTGATTGCACAACATGACGGCAATCTGGTGCTGCCGCTCGCTCAGCTTCGAACCGTGCATGTACGGACGAACCGAAACCTGGTTTCTCGAAACCGGTGCGTAGGCGTTCGAACTTAACGGCTCTTCCTTGAACCCTCCAGCCGGTGCGGCATACTCCAGCGTAATTTTTACTTGCTCGCCAATGTTCATGGCCGATACGGCTCTGACGATCAAGCTATGTAAACGAGCTAGTTTTTCCTGTTCGCCCGCATTTTGAATGTGAGAATCCACCGTAAGCTTCAAGTTTCTAACAGCCATCATTTCATCTCTCCCATGGAAGTCCGGTCATCATCGCCCGTTCACAGCGGGTATTAATTCCTAAAGGTATCTCCCGGATTTCATTGATTTTGATTTTTAAGAATAAAAGGATATGGCTGCGCCATTCCCGAGACCGTTTGCTTCACTTTTGTTTTACTTGGGATCATCTCTAGCCTGGTGTTTCAATGAAGCAATGCAAGCATACAGTTTCGGCGTCTAGCGTGAAGATAGGTAAGGTTGGTTATTTACCAACAAAAACGCCTCTCGGCGTCTTTGATGTTGGGCAAGGGGGTACTGAGATAAACCTCTATCGAGGTCTTTCAAAGATGAGCGACCTTAAAGTTTTGCTAAAGCAAAACTCATTTCGTAAGCATGGTAGGTTTATTCGCCAATCTGAATGCTCTTCATACGCGCTTTAGCGCTGTAAAGAACTTAAACATTTTGATGTGGTAAAATCGTCACATGCCGCCCGCAGCCAATACAAGCAGCCTTCTGCCGTCTCCTCCAGCTTAAGACTAGGTTGCATTAATCCGTTGTACGTCCGGATGCTTCAAGCCAAAATGCTCCCTAAGCGTACGGCCGCTGTATTCGGTACGAAACAATCCCCGTCTCTGGAGCTCCGGCACGACACCGGTAACAAAGTCTTCCAAACCGCCAGGGAAATACGGGGGCATCACATTGAACCCGTCGGCCGCCCCGCTTCTGACCCACTCTTCCATCACATCGGCGACTTGTTTCGGAGTTCCCACCGTCGTAAAATGCCCCCTAGCAGCGGCAGTGCGGTGAATTAACTCCCGGATTGTCAAGTTCTCCGCTTTAACCATTTCCACGAGCATCTCGAATCGCGCTTTCTGTCCCTTAACTTCGTTGAGAGCGGGTAAGTCGTGCAAAGGTACGGGCCCGTCAAGCGGATAGCGGTGCAAATCGATTTCAAGAGAGTTCGACAAGCGGATAAGCCCAAAATCGGGTTTAATGAGACTTGTGAGCATCGCCTCTTTCTCTCGAGCTTCCGATTCCGTCGCCCCGATAATGGGGCTGAAGCCAGGCAATATTTTCAATTCATCCGCATCTCTGCCGAATTTCGCCATTCTCCCTTTCAAATCCGCATAGAAAGCCCTGGCATGCTCTATGGTGTCCTGAGCCGTAAATACCAGCTCTGCAGTCTCTGCAGCTAATTCCTTGCCCGCATCGGAGGACCCCGCTTGTACCAGGACTGGAAACACCTGAGGCGATCTAGTGACGTTCAAAGGACCTTGTACGGAATAATATCTTCCTTTATGGTTTAGCGGGTGAATTTTACGATAATCGGTGAATAAGCCGCGCTCCTTGTCTGCTAGTAACGCGTCCTTTTCCCAGCCGTTCCATAAGCCTTTAACCACGTCAAGAAATTCCCTTGCTTGCTCATAACGCTCGCTGTGCTCAGGATGACGCTCCCTTCCGAAATTAACGGCCGTCACGTCGCCTACCGATGTAACGCTGTTCCAGCCCGCTCTGCCTCCACTGATATGATCCAGCGAAGCAAACATGCGTGCGGCATTGTACGGCTCCGTATAAGTTGTGGAGACGGTGCCGATTAGACCGATCCGCTCTGTGTTCATTGCAAGTGCAGATAACATGGTAAGCGGCTCCAGTCCTCCCCCGATTTTGTGTTCAATGGCGGGTGTCAGGACAAGAGCGTCAGCGATGAATAAGGAGTCCATCTTCGCTTGCTCCGCCATCCGGGCGAGCTGGGTATAATAATGAATGTCCGCTACAGCTTCAGGCCTAGTGTCAGGATGCCGCCAGGAAGCTTCATGATGGCCTGTATTCAGTACAAATAGGTTCAAGTGCATCGTTTTGAAGGGTTCGCTCATTCGTTTGGCTCCTTTACTTTTCGTTGGGCAGAGGGCGGTGACCGCAGCCCGGAATATCTTCTACTCCGCGCCGTGCAAGCTTCGGGGAAGCGAACAGCCCGACCAGCAGGCCACCTGCGGCGATAGCAGCTCCGTGCAAAACGAACAAACCGGAGGTGGTCAACATGGTTCCCAGTAGACCGCTAGTCATAGGACCTGCGATTTGTCCTGTAAATAAAATACTGCGCGTAAAACCTAATCTCGTTCCCAGCTCCCCCTCCGGCGCAGATCTTGTGACTACGAGAAAAACCGATTGTACAAGCGCGCTGGAGGCCGCTCCTTGCACAACCCGGCTGGACACTAGCCATTCCATTCCCGGTGCTAACGCTTGAAGGACAATCGCGACTCCGCATAATGCGGCGGCGAGGGCATAATTGCGATGAACCGGGCTTACATCGTTTCGACGCCCCCACCAGGAAGAGGTGAGCCATACGGCAGCCCAAAGTACGGCTTGTAAAATACCTACCCATACGGCCGTCTGAGCTGATGTGCCGATATAAGGCTTCAGATGCAGCGGCAGAACGGGGAGCAGCCCGAAGATGCCGAAGTTAGCTGTGATTCCTGCCAAGAGAAACAGACGCAGCTCACGTTTATGGAGCAGCCCTCGCAACGGGGCTGTTATGCCGGTTTGTGTCACGGCAGCTGTTCTTTTCTCCGACTGCCTCTCCTTCAACAGAAACGCGCATAGTATCGTCCATAGTGCTAGCAGGATGGCTAAGGAGTGAAGGATATAACGGAACCCGATGGCGCCCATCAGGACCCCCCCGAGCAACGGTCCTAGCATTGAGCCAGCAGCAAGAGCTCCCTCCAACTTACCGCGTGCCTTCCCCTGTTCCTCTTTGCCTGCTTGGGAGGCTGCGAAAGCTCCTACGGCATCGACAACCCCTCCCAAGGCCCCTTGAAGAAAACGGAGAAGAAACAGCTGAAACGGTGTGTTGGCTAAGCCCATCGCTGCCAGTACGCAGGCGGAGGATCCCAGTGCCCGAATCACCATCCATTTGCGGCTGGTGACGTCGCCAAGCCTGCCCCATAACGGGGCCGTCAATGCGGCCGATACTGCAGGAGCCGTCAAGCCCAAGCCGCTCCATAGCAGAACCGCGGCCTGGTCACCTGCGCCTAATTGCTCCATATAGAACGGCATTAAAGGAGCAATCACCATCGAGCTTAAAACAGACAAAAAATGGCTGCCCCATAGCAATCCAAAATTGCAACGAAACGAATTGGTCATATCACTGGAAACTGCTTAAGGCAGCTGTCCTTCGTCACCCCGCCCCCTCTACATTGATAATGATTATCATTTTTATCCCTCCCCGTGAATTATCTTATCATGGTTAATGTGGGACGAGTATGCTCTAATCGTATAGTTTTGGGTAATCCAATCGGAGTACGCGTCCCTCTGCAGGCAACGTGCCCGGGGACAGACATCCTTTTCATGTCCCCTTCATCCTCGTGCCTTACGCAATTCCTGTTTTGCCTTAAAGTCATGCCGTCCAATGATCTTTCGGCCTTTGCCATGCGGAACACATACAGGCGTACCAAAGAGAGGATCCGTGCCGATCTCGCAATCCATGCCGAATACGTCCTTAATCATCTGCTTCGTCATAATCTCCTCCGGCAGCCCTTGTGAATGGATTCCTTTGTTATGTACGGCAATGATATGATGCGCGTACCGGCAGGCGAGGTTCAAGTCGTGGAGCACCATGACGATCGTTCGCTGCTCTTCCTGATTAAGATCGTACAGCAGATCCAAGATTTCCACTTGATGCGCCATATCCAGATAGGTGGTCGGTTCGTCCAACAGCAGCACCTCCGTATTTTGCGCCAGCGTCATAGCGATCCAGGCCCGCTGCCGCTGTCCTCCCGAGAGGGAGTCAACCGCCCGGTCCTGCAGCGACTCCAGATGCGTCATCCGAAGTGCTTTGTCCACTTGGTGCTCATCCTCCTCCGACCATTGCTGGAACAGCTTCTGGTGCGGATAACGGCCAAGCCGAACTAACTGCAGCACAGTTAATGCCTCGGGCAGCACAGGTCCCTGCGGTAAAACCGCCATTTGCCTGGCTACCTCCTTGGTAGACATCTGGGAAATGCCCCGGCCATTGAGAAGGATCGCGCCCTGCTCAGGCTTCAGCAGGCGGGCGAAGGAACGGAGCAGCGTCGATTTCCCGCACCCGTTGCTTCCGATCAAGATGCTGATTTTTCCTTGCGGAATTTGCAAATCAAGCTGATCGATAATGAGCGCAGCGCCATAAGAAAGCGATAACGATTGAGCGGCTAGCTTATTCATAATGGATGCATATCCCCTTTCTATTCCGTCTGTTTTTTCTTTGTCTTGATCAGCAGGTACAAAAGCAAGGGCGCCCCGATCACGGCCGTGAACACCCCAGCAGGTACGTCGCGAGGCGCAAACACCGTGCGACCGATAAGATCGGCGGCAATCAGCAGTATGGCTCCGACGATAGCCGAGCAAATCAAGAGAAGGCCGTGGGAGCCACCTACCAGCTTGCGGGACAGATGCGGCGCCATCAGCCCAACAAAGCCGATTCCACCGACAAAAGCAACGGCAGAGCCCGACAGGGCCGCGGCCGTCACGAGGAGCGCGAATCGCTGCAGCTGAATTCGGCCTCCCAGCACAACCGGCAGCTCATTGCCGAGAACTTGGATGTTCATCCGGCCTGCCAGAACAAACAACAGCGGAATGAACAGCAAGAGCCAGGGAGCGAAGAACTTCACGGAGGTCCAGGTGGCGCCATACACTGTTCCTGTGATCCAAATTTTTGCCTGACTCGTGACAAATATCGGACTGAATACGAGAAAAAGTGTCTTAAGCGCTTCAAGCAGCGCGCTTACGCCCAATCCGACCAGAATCATGCGCAGCGGTGATACGCCCTTTTTCCAGGCTCCAAAATAAATAATCGCCGATACCACAGCCGCACCGGCAAAAGCAAATAGCGGCATCCAGACAATACTCGTCTTGACCTGAAAAACTGCCAAATAGAGTACCGCCATCATCGCCGCCCCGCTGGTGACGCCAATCACGTCGGGAGAGGCCAGCGGGTTGCGGACGACCGCTTGCAGAATGGTGCCAGCCAGGGCTAACGCCATCCCTGCCATTCCAGCCAGCAATATCCTCGGCAGCCGAAAGTTCAGAATGATGTTCGCTTCCATCGTGCCCGTGCCCATCCCGAGCATGACTTGGATCGTCCGCAGCGGTGAGATATAGAGCGTGCCTATGCCTACGCTAAAGACAGCAAGCAATGCTAGCATAAGGAGCAGGAGTAGTGACATCCAGGCGCTTTTTTTCTCAAAAATAAAGGATAGCTTTGGCCGCGGCCATCGAATCGTAGCATACCGGCTGCTCATTTAGTTAACAGCTCCTTTCGGGCCAGATGAATAAAGAAGGGAGCTCCAACAATAGCTGTCATGACGCCGACAGGTACTTCCTTGGGAAAAGCAATGAATCGCGCACCGATATCCGCCGCAAGCAGGAGCACCGAACCAAGAATGGCACAATACGGGAGAACGAAGCGGTAGTCGTTACCAACCAGCCCTCGAACCAAATGCGGGATGACGAGTCCGACAAAGCCGATCGGTCCCGCCAATGAAACCGCTCCTCCTGCCAGGAGTACGATGACCAGCAAGGAAACCAGCTTCACACGAAACGTATTTTGACCAAGACCGGTAGCTACCTCTTCCCCTACTGCTATCACATTCATGGCTTTGCTTAGCAGGAATGCACTTAACAGCCCGATTAGGCAAAACGGAAGCATCGTGAGGATCTGCTCCATCTTCCTCCCCTCTACGGAGCCGGCCAGCCAGAAAAAGACGCTGTCCAGCGTCTTCTCATCCGAGATTAGCATTGCTGACGTAAACGAAGAGAACAGGGCGGCCATGGTCGCTCCGGCCAATGTGAGCTTGAGTGGCGTGATGCCTTCGCGCCCCACCGAACTGACCGTATACACCGATACAGCCGCGACAGCCGCTCCCGTTAGGGCGAACCAGATCAGCTCCCCTTGGCTGGATAACGACAAGAATGTCACGCCCGTAACGACAAAAAAACCAGCGCCCGCATTCACGCCCAGTATACCGGGAGAAGCCATCGGATTGCGGGTCAGCGCCTGCATCATCGCCCCAGACACCGCTAATGCCGCACCGACCAATAAAGCAACGATAGCGCGAGGCACACGAATATCCCGAATAATGACCTGAGCGTTTGATCCATCAGCCTGCTGGAACGCTCGCCAAACCATGGACCAAGTCGTATCCGCATACCCGTATACAATGCTTGCCGCAAATAGCACGACGAGAAGTAGTAAACTCACAACGATTCCTATCATTTTGGATCCTGTATTTTGAAGTATCATCCTACGTAACCCTTCTATATAAAATGAAAAGCTAGAAACCCGCATAGGAATCCGTTACCGGATGCGGGTAAGCTGCATTAATTCAATATATATTTCGCCAGATCATCCAACAGTAAGTTTGCTGAAATGATGCCGCCGGAGGAATTCCAAATCCCATCGTTCACTTTAAACGCTTTACCTTTTTTAACGACATCCAGGTTCTTCCATAATGTTTCTTCCTGCCATGCTTTTTCGGTTTTGGTTGTTTCTCCCTTCTCGTCTTCCAGTGTAAAGTAGAATAAGATGTCCCCTTCCAAATCCGGTATGCGCTCTTTGCCGATAATGTCGGCGAATGTAGGCTTATCTTGAATTTCTGGACGCTTCAGACCCACTTGCTTCAATATACCGCCTGCAAACGTATCGTTATAATAAATGCGCACTTTATCGCCAATATAGAACCGGACAAGCGAAATTTTGGTGTTGATTTTATCACCCAGCTTCGCACACAGATCCTTGATCTTATTATCAAAATCAGCAAGCTGCTTATCGCCTTCAGCCTTCCTGTTCAATGCTTCCGCATATATTTTGAAATTGATCAGCGCATCCGAATTCGTCCGCTCGGAGAAGATGGTCGGCGCGATACTTGTTAGCTGGTCGTATATTTTTTCCTGACGAAGCTTGTTGCCGATAATCAGATCCGGCTTCAAGGCAGCTATAGCTTCCAGGTTGGGCTGATTCTCATCCCCTATGATCTGCACGCCCTCGAGCTGGCTCTTTAAATGATCGTAGTACGGCTGCACACCCCAGGCTTTGACCATACCGACGGGCTTAAAGCCTAGCGCCAGCGATGCTTCCACCGCATCATTAACCAGTACGACCACTCTCTTTGGCGTTCCTTTTACCGTGGTTTCCCCCATCGCATGCTTTACGGTGTAGGGTGCACCGGCATCAGGCTGCTGACCGCCTGCTTGCCCTACCGTTTTGGCGGCACTGTCCGCAGCAGGTGTGTTCGCTGTTGTTGAGCCGCATGCGGAAACGATCAGTATCAGCGACAGAAACAGCATCGTAAAAATTGCGCGTTGCGGATATTTCTGAATCATGAAGTTCTCTCCCCTTGTTTGTTGATAATGATTCTTGTTATCATTATTGGTATAGTGTAATACGTACTGGAAGAATCGTCCATGTCCTGAAGTATCCGTTTTATTGCACAAATCTACCTCTTTTAGATAGGAGCTGACGTGTTTTGGCCTTATCCATTCACCATAAGAGACCCTATACAATGTATCTGCTTTCCTCCGTGCGAAAATACGAGCGAGCCCATGCGGTTCGCTTGCGTCGAAGTCCTCTCCCCGTGCCTATGCTTTGCTGGATCGCCAAAGGGAGCGGGACCGCAGCTATCGACGGGACGGTTTATTCTGTACAGCCGCAGCAGCTGTGGTTCCTGCCTGCAGGCAGTCATTTGGAGGTGTCCGTTACAAGCCAAGAAACCGTGTATTATGTGGTGCTGTTCGAAGCATTGCAGGCAGAGAGGCGGCGGGGACAATGGGAGTTAGCCCCATTAAGCGGCGGCACTTCCCGATCGTCCCTACTCCCTCCTGGCCCTCAGCCACTCCAGAATCCCCAAGAGGTGGAGCGCAAAATCGAGCAGATGTATGCCCTTGGCAGGGAATACCAGATGGATTTGGTCAGCTCCGATGACGCAGCCTTGGTACGGTCGTCTCCTGTCGATTCAAACCTGCTGCTTCAATCTCTTGTTGAGCTGGTTCTCCGTTCAGCCCCGCTTCAGCATGCGAACCGGCCCCCCGATCCTGGTTTGGATGTATGCATTGCCTATATGCACGAGCATTTTCAGGAAAAGATCAGCCGCAATACGCTGGCAGGCCTGGCGAAGCTGACGCCTAACGCTTTTTGCCGCAGCTTTAAACGCACCACAGGACAATCGCCTACCGATTATTTAAACAGCCTTCGGATTGAGAAGGCCAAGCAGCTCCTCTCGCCATCCGTCTCTATCAAAGAAGTAGCCGTTGCCGTCGGTTACGGAAGTGAGTACTATTTCAGCCGCATCTTCAAAGAAACAGTGGGCTTGTCCCCCTCTCACTTTATTAAAAGAGAGCGTTTGAGGGTGGCGACCGCATCCCGATGCGGCTTTCATGAGAACCTCTCCTCCATGGGCATGGAGGCGGTAGCTGCTGTAGATTGCTACAGATATCCGTGGATGAACGACCATGAATACAGCTGCCAGTTATTATCTCAGTTGGAGCAGCTGCGTCTGGCCAAACCGGATTTGATTATTGCGGATTTCGCCCAGCGGTCGTGCTATGAAGAGTTCAAGCGGATTGCTCCAACGGCGTTTATCGAACATGGGCTGGATTGGCGGGCGACATACCGCCAGCTTGCCGAGCTGGTCGGACGCGAGAAAGAAGCCGAGCAAAGCATGGCTCGACTGGATGTGAGTATAAATGAAGCGAAGGGGCTTCTGATGGCATCCCCCGGGAATAACAGCAGCGTTGCTGTTGTTCAACTTTTGCCGCAGCGGATCCGTGTTCAAGGGACGATCCTCCATCCATTGAACGAATTGATTTATCAGGAACTCGGGCTGCTGCCCGGGTCCGGGGTACCGAGGAATAAAATGCGGGATGAGAGGCTTTCGGGAGAGGTGACCAGACTGGAAGCGGATCACCTATTCGTCATCAAGCTGGATACTCCCCCCCTCATGAGCAGGGAATCCGAAACGCAGCAGCCACAAGCGAAACCATTCGATTTGAATCCGCCCGGTCATAATCGGAAAATCCATCTCATTCCGAATTGGCTTGTCATGAGTTGGACCCCCCAGGGAAGAAGATGCATCGCTGAGGAGCTGGTGAGCAGCTTGTCTAAGAATTAACATCTATATTGTTAGATTAAGCCCGTAGAAGAGATCGTAGGGAAAGTATCAGGTGCAGCTCAAAATCTTGTTTTTACCTTAGATATTGAAAATGCAGCTTGTGCTAACCGCATGGAACCGATTCGCCTTGCTACCATGATATTCCTTCTCTACGATGTTTCTTGTGTGGATATATCACCATCCCAGAGTTCAATAGGAACATCATCAAGCACATCATGATACTCATGATTCCCATCAATGAACAAGGTGGCAATTGGCTTCTCCTAATGGAGCCGCTTCAGCCAGTACTGATCTTAATTACTTATTATTGTTGTGGTCTGCGTTTACTTGCTCTAGAACCTCCCTCATTTATGGAGTTATAGCAAAACAATTCTCTATATCATTTTCTTCTTCAAGTGCCCAATAAATGATTTTATTTTTATGAATAGTGAAGTGTTTTAACAGAAAGTATCTAATTTTTGTCCATACAAGATCTGGTACATTCCCGCCAGATAAATAGTCATCATATGAAGCGATAATCAATGCCATAAGTGCGAACCGTTCATTTTCATTAAGGTCTTGCTTTTCATAAAAAATGATAAATTCCAGTACTCTCGACGAATCAGTTATTTCGAGTTCCCAATCTTGCCTAAACGGCTCAAGAGTAGGTAAATCTAATTTACTTGTAAGACTTTTAATCGCTGCTCCCGTGATGTATAATGGACTTTCATCCTCCATTTTTACCCTCCGTTCTAATTATCTAGCATCCGTTGAAATGTCCATTTTATAAACTTATCGCGCAACAAAAAACACAGTATTTTTTACTTTGTTTTTATCATTCTTTCCTGTAGTTCCTTGTAATACACTATCCCCAAATCTGCATATAATCAGAACCTGCTTATGAAATCTTAATTTCATTCAGACATATATTCTTTCAGGCAGCGTTCAATGAATTCCTCGTAATTAGGTAATTCATGAGTCAACCAAACTCTTCCTGATTTAGACGGTTTATAAGCAACATTCGAGCTATTGGCGAAATGGGATGCCCAACCAATAATATCCTTTGAACTATCATAACCCAAAAAATATATTGGTTCGATTGCTTTCTTTAACAGCGGCTCAATGATTTGGGGGTTGTATTTCGCAATTGACGAAAGAATGGAGAAATATCCCTCTGCAGCTGATTCGCAATTGTAACTCGGAAGCCACGTAAGAAACTTTTTGACGATTTCGTTATCAACCAAGGATGCGTCTCCAACTTCAATCCTTCGTTGTATAAGTTCCATATCACTATGCTTAATCACGGAAAATCCCCTCTCCATGAAACTTCCATTTTATCTTAACGATTTCCTTACGGTTACATAACTGCTCGGAGTTACTTTACCCTATGGAATCTATGAATACTCATTCAATCCCACGAAATCTAATTGCTTATCTATTATCGTTGCGGTGAGATACACGCCATCGCCGCCATATGCAAGATGTATTTCTGGCGGGTCATGATTTTCATTAATAATAAGAGAAAATGACACTACTTGCTGTTCCTTAAATACTGTAAGATCTGCCTGAGGTGGTAGATTGTTTTCCACCAACATATTGATACTCTCTATATTTTGTTCTAGCCAGAGCAGGGTATTTTGAATCATAGGGAAGGTTTTTTTAAAATCTTCATCCGAACAAGCTGTTTTAAACATGACACCTGAACGATATTGTATATTACCAAGGATATAAATAAATGTAAAAAAGCAATTTCCATAACGAGTAAAATCTTCTATAGCAATCATCTCATCACCAACCTTTTATTATTACTTCTCATAAAAACTATCTTTTTATCGTTCCTTTTAGCAGCCTCTGCCCCAATAATTCCAATCAACAGTCACCCGATTCCAATCCCCTATCGGTTCGGAAAGGTAAAATTCAGGTAAAATTCAGATAAAGTTCAGGTAAAACTTAGCTTATCTTTCCGTTTTGTTCATGTTCCTCTGCTATGATCAAATCTGTGCATTACATCCGCCCCATCCCGGGAGTCAACTTCGATTGGAGGGCTTTACATATGAGCTTATGGGGGATGATTGATTCCGTCAAGTGGTTCACCGTTTATGACCTGCTAATCTCCATCATCACGATCGGCGTTTTAATCTGGTACTCCGTGCCGATTCGAGTCCATTACAGATGGCTTGATTTTATGCCTAGCGTCGGAATGCTGCTCGTTGCGGCCAGCATTATCAGCGGAGACCTTGATTTTTTTACTTTGTCGAACCTGATCTATTTGCCGGCCGTGATCGTCTTCTTATGCACGGTGAAGAAAGTGTTTAAACCGACACACACGATAAGGGTTCCGAAGTACCGGGCGCTTCGGGTCATCCTATGTGTATGCGCGGCGGCGCCGATCGGCCTCGGGCTTACGGTGGCGGGGGAACTCAGGTACAACCCGACAAGCCATTTCGGCAATATGAGCTACGCTTCGGCTTTTGTCAAAATGAACGAGCGTTTGTCGGTCGAATACCCGTTCGGGGAATGGAAGAAGATCGATTGGAACGCTCTCAGGCAAAAATACGAGCCGATCTTCCAGCAAGCCGACAGCAACAAAGACAGAGCCTTGTACGTGAAGACACTGAAAGAATATGTTTGTTCCATTCATGACGGACACGTTACTCTTTACAATGAAGAGGACATGAAAAAAGAAGTCGGAGGCAGCTTCGGGATCGGCATCATTCGCCTGGACGACGGCTCGGTGTTCGTCCGTTCCGTTGTTTCGGACAGTACGGCTGCCCAGAACGAGATCAAAGTCGGGGCGGAAATTGTGAATTGGGATCGGAAGAACGGCAAAGACGCTTTGCAAGACCTCGGTTGCACCATGACCTCTACGGCAACGGAGCAAGGCAAAATTAATAATCAAGAGCTGTTTATGACTCGAGGGCCAGTCGGAAAAACAATAGAAGTCGGGTTCAAAAATTGGGGCGAGCAAGAAACGAAAACGGCCACCCTGACCGCTTTCGACGATCAATTCAAATCGCTTAGATCAAGCGCGTCTGACAGCGAGCCGATTACCGGCAAGCTGCTGGATAACGGCTATGGCTATGTCAAAATCACCGCCTTCCCGTCTGACCCAATCGGAAAACCGGAGAAACCGCTGGAGGATCTGCTGAAGCTGTATCAGAAGGAGCAAGCCAAAGGACTGATTCTCGATCTTCGCGACAATAAAGGCGGCGAGGATGATCTCGTCGCCATAATAGCGGGATATTTCGTCCCGGAAAAGAAACTGTACGAATACACGAGCTATTATAACCGTTATATGAAGAAATTCGAGATCAACCGCAACGAAACGCGCATGATCAAGCCTGCCAGCAATGTGTTTACCGGGAAAATAGCGGTTTTGATCAACAGTCGGACGGTTAGCTCCGGCGAAGGACTCCCTCTTGTGATGAAAGGGATGCCTAACGTCAAATTGATCGGGTTTACTGGTACGAACGGCTCGTTCGGAATAGTGTCGAGCCGCATTACGATCAACATGCCGGAAGGATATTCAGCCAACTTTCCGGATGGACGGTCGCTGAATAAAGACAAACAAATTCAAGTCGACAGCAACTATACTGGGCAAGGCGGCGTGGCCCCCGACATCCGAGTTCCCCTGACAAGGGAAACGTTTAAACAAGTCTACATTGACGGGCAAGACGTCTTGTTGAACGAAGGGCTCCGTTGGTTGGCCAACTAATGTGATTATTGCCCATTTCTTCCTATAAAAAGGTTCCGAGTCTTTGGTGGAATGGGGAATAAACTCTGAACCTTTACCTGCTGCAATTAATTAAAAATAATAGTAATTAAATTGCCCCCAGGCATTGGAAATCAGCCAGTCCCCTTCCCTGCTCCTTTACATCGTGTCATACAATGTCAGCTCATAGTCGCCCATTTTTTCACTCGGGTCCTATGAATCGAAATTCAGCATTTTTGAGATCGTTACCAGTGTAGTGGAGGTTCAGTTTTTATAGCTGAATTTCTTTATCAAAAAATACAATAGATGCGATTTCCTTATCATTGATAACATTTTCAAAAGCTTTGATCGTAAGCATTTTGTCATTTAGATAATCCAGCAAATGCATTCCGGTAAAAATGCTAGTTGTTTCTGAGGTACCATCTTTATACTTTATCGTGATAGGGTAATTATCCAAATATTCATTTTTGCCAATTTCCTTTAATCGGCCGGCGGCTTCGTTAATCTCTTTCAACGAACTGCTTTCAATCTTTAAAGAAATCGAAATTGGCGAGATGGAGATCGTTTTTAATACTGCCGGATAACCAAACATGTCCATGTCTTGATTGATCTGATAAAGGGTAGAGTACTCCTTGAAATCCAACTTAAATGTGGTTTCCCAAGAACCCGGTATGACCGTTTCAAAAATCCCAGGAAATGGTTCCGCTGCTTGTACGTTTTTGAATTCGAAATGCAGGGTTTGGCCCGCGATTGAATTTTTGGTCATGATACTCATGACCAAGCGAATTTTATTATCATTTGGATTCCCATCATCTAGCACCTTAAATCCTGTACTAAAACTCTGATTTGTATTAATCATAGGTTCCTCAAAACGGTATCGCGCTGCATTTAGAACAGTGCCCTCTGGAGCAGTGAAGTCCATTAAGAGATAGGTAAGATTGCTGTCACCGATAACTTGCTTAATAGTAAGCGATCCGTTCTCATTTGCCACTTGTTTGTCAACCATATAAGCGCCATTTGACAAATATTGCGCCTGCTCCTTATTTACTGGATTAAGAAATTTTAAAAAAGCTTCATCTAATCCCATATATGCCGCTGCAATAGCTGTTGTAGTCAAACAAACCATCAGCACGGCAGCCAGTATTGCAGATCTTAAACGTTTCACGGGAGTAAATCCTCTATAACTTGTATTTTCATTCTGGCTTTGCACTAAAATGTTTTCAAACATCTTTTCTTTTTGTTCGGGTTTTGGCGTAAGAGCTTCAAAAATCCGATTAATATGTATGTTACTCAAGGTAAGTCCCTCCCAAGTCAAGTTTAAGTCGTTTGCGGCCTCGAGATAGTTGTGTTTGGATCGTGCTTTCTTTTTGCCCTAACATAGCTGATATTTCTTTTACCGAGTACTCCTCGAAATAGTAAAGATATAAAACGGTTTTGTATTTTTCGGGAAGCGAAAGCATCTTTGAAAGAACCTTCCTCGGCGGATCCTCTCCATTCCAAGAAGAAACTTCCGGTAAAGCGTCTAAAGCCACACGACGGGTTTTCCACCAATGTTTAAGAATGTCTTTACAGTAGTTTTGGGTAGTTGCAATCAACCAAGCTTTTTCATGCTCGTGGTCGTTGAAAACCGTTTGAGATTTGATCAGTTTTAGAAATACAGACTGAACAGCGTCTTCTGCATCAACGGGATTTTTCAAATATATATAGCACAGTCTGTAAACTAGATCTGCATGCCGTTGATATAGTTCGGCTAATTCTTTATCCGCACGCAATAAAGAATTGTTATTCATTTTTTCGCCTCCTACATACAACACGATTGGTGACTCGAAAATATCCCATTATCCATTGTTTTTTTATAATAAAGTATCGTGAATAGGCATGCTTAGTCACATTTAGCGTTCAAGGAAGTTGATGCCTCACAAGTTTCCCGCTTCCATCACCTTTATTTACACAAAAAAAAGAGGACATTTCCGTTCCCGTGAAACGGATGTCCACATATGTGTGTACAATATATGAAAATACAGTAGCTTCCTAGAAACGTCAACAAAACTTGTGAATTAATACTTAGATGCTACAAAGGTTCATCTGTCATTTTTCCGTCAGGGCTCATAACAAGCAAATAAATTTTATTATCTTTTGGATTTACGTAAGAAACGGAATACATGTGTAATGTTTTGTTTTTCCATCCGATAAATAAATAGGCCCCAAGCTTCTTGTTCTTAAGTCCTTCTTCGTCAATAACGTGATCTGGTATATCTTTACGCAAATAACCTGGTTCCTTAAAAAAGCTATATTTCCAATACGAATCGCTTCCATTTTCTAAATCACCGTTATCATGTGCTATTTCATGTTCTTCTTTAAATAATTTTTGTACTTCTTCTTGTGATAATCCCACTTTAAGCTTCTCTTTAATTTCGTGAACCTGTTTCATGATTAATTGATCTCGTTCCGTTTCCTTTCCTGCTTCTTCCTTTTTTCCTGCCGGCAACAAACGATCTCGTTTAGACTTGAAACGCTGAATAAGAGCTACGGCCTCCGCCCTTGTTACCCTATCGCCACCCTGATATCCTTCAACCGTCTTTGCTGTTTTTCCTTCGATTATGCCGATTCCAAGTAAGTATTCGATAGATTGGTCGATCGTTAATTTTTCACCTGAGGCATTGGCCAGATACTGTGCAGCTTTACCTCTTGACAGAGGAACAGGGGTTTCCTCTGATGTTGGATTGGTAATCTCCCAGCCCATCTTGGATGAAAAGGTAAAATATGGGGTGCTCCAATCAGAGGCATTAGGGTCCGGAATAAACTCCGCTGGCTGGTAAGCTCTGATTAGCATCGCCAAAAATTCAGCTTCCCCAACATGCTGGTCGGGTTTAAATGTCCCGTCTGGATACCCCTCGATGATGTGATTATTTAGAGCCCATTCGATGTTTGAATAACCCCAGAACGTTGTTGTTATATCGTGAAATGCGATATCCTGAGCATACGACGATTGACCGGTAAAGCTGGTTATAGTGGAAGTTATTAACGCGGTTGCAAGCATGACCTTGTACTTTTTCACATGTTCCACTCCTTTGGAGGTAACTTTATCTCTACAATATAAACGCTATTCTGAGGTGTTTTGTTACATCCAAACGGGAATGAAATGTGTGATTTTTTCTTTCTCCTTTTGGGGCCTCTCCAACCCATCTAAGTACAGGAGCAAATCGAAATTAAGCAAGAAAAAAGTTACTGTTGCTTTTACTGCAGGCATTCTCACAATGTGAAAAAGCGGTACCTTTGGGCCGCAGCCTTGAGAAATGGCTTTGTTAACCTTCCTTTGAATGCATGCCCCTTAGGTCAGCTGTTCCGTTTGTTTTTATATAAGGTAGTATGATAGCATTTCGGAATAAGGATCAAAAAAAATGAAATAAGGTGTGTTGCAGATGACAGATTTTAAAATGATTAAAAACCTGTTTCATATTACTGAACGAAACGGGTTTAGTCATGACGAGATACAAATCATTAAAACTATTTTTGGTGAATTGCCTCAGGTGTTTATAGATTATTATTTGGAACTCGGTAAAGACGAGCGACTGAATCATACGCAAGATAGTTTGGTTAAGCCCGAGCAATTCGACTATTTCAAACATAGCGAATACTTAATTTTTTATTGTGAAAACCAGCGTGTCTGTGTATGGGGAATCCATAAGAACGATTTATCAAGGACCAATCCCCCTGTCTATATGAGTTACAATGAAAAGGTATGGCATAAGGAATTTGAAACATTGACCGATTTTTTTCATGCGATGGCCTTTTTGCAAACTGTATTCGCTCTTGAATACGGCTGTGAATCGTTCTATTCCATAGAACAGACGGACTTGGATTTTATTCGTGAGAATTTTAAAAACAAAGGTTTCTCCTTTCGGCATTGGATCGGTATCGAATTTTATGGGAATTACGATGACAGTATCATAACGGTAATGAGAAATGACGATAGTTTTAATTTGATTTATGCTTCAAGCGACAAAGAACATTTTGATGAAATGG
The DNA here is from genome assembly GCF_014873645.1 of Paenibacillus sp. OAS669. Classification (NCBI taxonomy): domain Bacteria; kingdom Bacillati; phylum Bacillota; class Bacilli; order Caryophanales; family Paenibacillaceae; genus Paenibacillus; species Paenibacillus sp. OAS669. Next base: position 82,417 of record NZ_JADBDR010000014.1, on the reverse strand, counting down.
ATCAGGTTCTTTCGAAACTGGGTGTTGTCATTTGAAATTTTTCTATAGTCACTGCATGTACTTAATCAAACCTTATAAATGAGAAATCGACTCTTTCAGGGCCTCTCTAAAACTTTTCGGAGGACGGCCGATCAAATTAGCTAGAGCAGGATCGGCTTGTGCAAAGTCTCCCTGACGACTCGCCAGAAACATACCCATCCGCATATTTATACTCGTTTCCCTCACGCCTCGTGACATCATGCGGTCCCGAAATTCTTCGTCCGACACAACGATCCGGCGGATGGTTCGCCCCAAGACCTCGGAAGCGATTGTCGCAATCCCATCCATGTCAATGGCCTCGGATCCCGTAAGATTGGGGGTCATGCCATCCAGTTTCTGCTCGCTTATGATCGCCGCCGCAGCCTCGGCCAAGTCGGAGTGGGCTGTCCAGGCAACTGGACCGTCCTCAGGAGCAATCAATTCCCCTGTTTTTATTGCTCCGCCAATCATCATAAGTGCCGAAGCAGTGTAGTAGCCATTACGGAGCGATGTGAAGGCTATACCTGAAGCTTCCAGCAGTTTTTCGGTAGCCGCATGATGAATCATGGGGGCGAAGTGAGATGTCGGGGAAGAGCCCATATGACTTGTGTATAGCACTCGACTGACCCCTGCCTTCTTTGCCGTGTTAATCGCGGTTTGATGCTGCTGAATACCATGCGGGATATCAGCCTCGCCCATGATGCCGGACGAAACGATGAGAACCTGCGATGCCCCCTCAAAGGCATGGTGCAAACTCTCGGCATCGTTGAAGTCGCCCCGACGGACACGAACTCCACGTTCCCGAAGCTCATGTGCTTGAAACGGATTGCGGACGCTGACACCGATCTGCTCGGCAGGTACACGCTTAAGCAACTGTTCTACCACGGCCCGCCCTAATTTCCCGTTGGCTCCGGTAACGATAATCATGGCAAACAACATCCTTTCATTTGTAGGATAGTGCTTATACGCGAACAGTCTTCCCGTTTCTAAATTGCATATTGGGGAATGAAGCGCCGGCGATCTCCTGTTCTGGTATCGCATCTTCGATTTCCCTGATATCATCTTCAGTCAAATGAATATTAAGTGACTGCAAAGCTTCTTGAAGATGAGCCTTCGATACGGTACCAATGAGCGGTATGATGTCTTCGCCTTTGGATAATATCCATGCAAATGCTAGTTGGGATAACGTCATTTGTTTTTTTGCGGCGATCCCACCCAGCTTTTTGGCCAAAGAAACGTTTTTCTCTATATTCTCTTCAAAAAATAATGGAACGTAGCCGCCTTTGCTCTTTTGGATTCGTTCGTCTGTCCAATGACCGGCAAGAAGACCATGAGCTAGCGCCCCAAAAGCAACAACGCCGATGCCCAATTCCCTCGCAGTCGGCAAAATATCTTTCTCGATGCTTCGGTTAAAAAGTGAATATTCGACTTCCACCCAGCTGATCGGATGCGTGGCATGCGCTCTTCTCAGCGTCTCTGCGTCAACCTGACTGACTCCGATCTGCCTGATATAGCCGGCCTTAACCAATTCAGAAATGGCACCGATCGTTTCTTCAACAGGGATACCCAGATCGATTCTCGCGGGCTGATAAAGATCAATATAATCAAGATTGAGTCGTTTGAGCGAATAAGCGAGATAGTTCTTAACATGATGAGGAGAGACATCCAGCCCGTACAAGGAACCGTCGATCGTATTTAATGCCCCAAACTTCAGCGATATAAAATAGTCATCCCTTTTGTACCCCTTCAACGCTTCGGCCTGCACCGTAAAAATCCCCTGTGTTGAGATGATTGATTCCACTCCCAAAGGCAGCATGAATGGCGGAAATGCCAGCACTTTTGACAGCTTCATTGACATTTGACATATGGCCGCAGCCGAGTCCGATTCTGGATAGCTCCAGTCCGTTTTGTTGATCTTTCATCATGACCATCTCCTAAACTTTAAAATATAATGTGTAGTCGTCTACCTAAATGTTTAAAAAAATATAATAATACATGGCAAATTCATCACTTCACATGGCAAATTCATTATTTCGGCGGCTGTTTTTCGACATTTTCAAAAGCACGGGTCAGCAAAGAAGCAAACATGGCTTTTTCGGCATCAGACATCCCTTGAGTGATCAATTCTTCAGATTTCGAGAAGGCATCACTCCTCTCGCTAAGAAATTGTTTGGCTTTGGCCGTTAGATCGATACGGAGGTTGCGTCCGTCGTCAGGGTTGCTGCTGCGCGTGATAAATCCGGATTTTTCTAGACCGTTCAATAAATTTGTCACAGACGGACCGCTTAAAGCCATTGTTTTTTCAAGATACTTTCGATTGATCTCTATATGCTCCTCTATGGATTGATAAATATGTGAGAGAAGAATCGCTTGCGAGCTGTTCAAGCCATGCTCCTTCAGAAGCTGGTCGATAATTTCCCGGACCCGTTGCGCGATAAGCTTAATGTATAGGCTATAGGGGTACATGTCGAAAACGCTTGGCATAAATTTCTCCTTAAATTCATGTAGATGTCTACACTATATATGGTTTTTATTGATTTGTCAATTGAAGTGTCAGATGTACCATTGTGCTGTTGATCTATCGATAACATTCCAGACAATGGTGTTTGCATCCAAGCTGATACATAATATCATTGTTGTTTCAAATAATTCTCGTACTGTTCTTTAGAACCGATAAAAAATGTAGAAGTTGTACCTCTGTCACTGCTATGCGTAGACGCTACATTGTGAAGTTGTTCATGGCTTACTTTTTTTCGCGTACCCTGATTGTCAATATAGTACACCTCTACAGGTCCACTTTTCAATGTAGACGATGTTTTCAACTCACCTGATTGAGGTATGATATAAATGTAAGCATTTCTTTCTTTTTGAAGTGGTGGGCTATCCGATTGTTCAAAAGTAACTTCTACTTGTCCAGTAAAATTTTCGGGTACTTGGTAAATATGGAGCGGATTTTTATTTATTGTAGCAATTAGAAAGACTGCACATATTACCAAGAAGGTTAGGGCTGCAGCTACATATTTTTTCATTGGTTCCCTCCTGTCATATTTACGATGGATTAGCAGTTAAAATATGGTTAGGAAGTTTCCATCAGCCTCGTTAAAATGGCTTAACGACCATAAGCACCAATATGGCAATCATAAGCAGCTGTGCTGCCGTCTCGATTGGTACGATCTTTTTTATCAGCAGTCCGAACTCGGCGGGTATTTCATTACCCTGGTTTTGACTTTCAGATATGAGCTTTATGATCTTTTTCATACGCGGCTCTATCCATCCGTCGATCATGACGATCAGAAGCAGCGATAAAAGAATGGATACATTCAGCCACATTTGGGCTAACCCCATCTTGGTTATGATCATAAGCCAAACCCCGGTTAAAATAAGTACGGTTCCGCCAATTTTAGGCATTATGGCAAGCTTGGTCGTTATCCCAAAAGTAAAGTGCAGCTGGTCTGCGGTTTTAGCGGATCTTCGAATGAAGGGCATCACGAAAGCGGGGCCCATTATGGCGATTGAAGCCACTATATGCAAAACGAGCAGGAATCCAAACAAACCCATTATCCCCTTTCTCCTTAGCGCGCCGTACTATTGCTTTGATAGGCTAGACCGACCCTTTTTCTTTTAAATGCTCCTTCGAGCTCAAGATGGTCCAACATACATTTTGCGACGTCGTCATAAGTTACATTCATCTCTTGAAGCCGGCTGAACAAGTGACCGGCTATATCTGCCTCGGAATATTCCTTTATCATCTCCGGAATTGGAATAGGCAAGGTTTCCGTTGTTACATGCAGATGAACCGGATCTGGATACTCTCGCGAATCCATCATTGTTCCCGGACACATAATGGACCAATCGAGCCCTGTCTGCTGCAGCCTTTCGAAATTCCGGTTGTGATTTCTAAACTCAGGTGGGAAACCGGGTAAATTGTTGCCAATTAGATCCGTATAGGGAATATCCAGCAGTCCGGCTCCTCCCATGATCCATACCCGCCCAGAGAAACTAGATTGAGCTTCACATTGGCTTATAATGTTATCAACGAGACGAACAAACTCTTCACCCTGGCCCGCATGGCTAGCTGCAATAATAGCGGCGCCTTGATGCGCGAGCGCCTCACCGACTCTCACCGGGTCCATCATATCGTCCACGATCACCTTCACATGCTTAATGGAATGCTCACCTAGTTGATCGTAAAGCTTCTCGGAATTTCGCACAAATGCGGTCATTTCGTGGCCCATTTGTATCCCTTGTGCCAACACTCTTTTCCCTGTGTTCCCCGTAGCTCCAAAAACAATAATTTTCATTATTCTTTCCTCCTCTGAATGGACCCCAATATTTGGTTAGCTCAAGCTTATCATCGCTTCAGAATGATGTTAAGAACCCACTTTTTAGTAGGGTACTTACTTAAAAGTAAGCATGGTAAAAAGGGATACCCTAGTTACACGCGGAGGACGGGAAGATTTTAACGACAGATTGGCGGCAATTCCACATGGTAAGGAGTTTTATTACCTCCACCCCGATATTTAGTTCGTATCAGGAGTGCGACTGCAGGTAAACAAAAAACTGCCCGGAATCCCGTGGCAGTTATTGCTTTGAGTTTGATTGAATCAGTGCACAAGCACATTGAATCAGCTTTATGACGCTGGCTCTTCATATTTCCGCTTATTGTGATTTTCTCCCCAAGCACACATAACTTCTGCTACAGGAATCAAAGTTCTGCCGTATTCGCTAAGAGAATATTCTACTTTTGGAGGGACAGTAGGGTAGACCGTTCTATCGACGATGCCTTCTCGTTCCAAATCTCGGAGATGTTGCGAAAGCATTTTTTGTGAAACATCAGGTATAAGCTTTTCCAGATCGTTGAATCTTTTTTTGGATTCAATCAAATGCCATAAAATCAATGGCTTCCATTTGCCGCTTAAAACATGAATGAGTGTCTCAATTGGACAGTCACGCTGATGAATCATGGATAAATCATCCCCTTACTTTCAAGTAAGTGCATTACCTGAAATTAACATAACAAAATTTTACGATAGCGCTGCTATCAAGTCAATTAGGAATATTTCCCCCAACATTCCGTAAAATTTTGCAAACGGGTTACGCCCAGCGGCTCCAATAGTTTGTTGGCAACGGACAAGTTCAACCGATAGCCATCGGTGGCACAAACGAATTTCGGCCACGGCCGCAGAGCACAACCATCTAGTAATCAAAACTAACTGTCCAACCTGTAATACTCGTACGTTTTCCATCGCGAACGGGAGGATACCGGTTTTTGATCCGGCCACGGCTGAGCCGTAACCCAGGACTTAGAGCCGGATAATACTCGGCGCCATATTTCTTCGATGCTTGCGTACGTTAGCGGCGGAATGGTCTTGGTGTCTCTAGCCCTGTTTAATGAACAAACCGCGGCACAAAGACGATCCAGACAAGCATTCATAATGTTTTGTCCCAGCTCAACCGTTGCTTCATCCGCATCGTCACCGAGCGCCATTTTCCCTCCGGAGCCCGGCACATTCTCCCATACCCTCGCCTGCATATCCACAAGATCGGGACGAAGGTACATTTGCTGGGATAGCTCGTATTTTCCAGCGTGATCCCCTGTGTACATTCCGTCCACGAGTTCAGGATCGCTTTGGACCCATACGGTAACCGGAACATGCTCCATAAAGACAGCAGCTGCTTGGCGTAAATCCGATTGATTACCACCGCTATGTCCTGAAACGACGACAATGGTTCGAAATCCAGCGTTGACGAACGACCTCAGCTGGTACAAAAATAAATGAATCATCACTGCAGGAGGAATGCCGGTTAGGAGAGGATCGGTTTCCCCTACTTCCTCCTCCAGCCATCTGGCGTGGTATCCAGTTTCATGAATGTGATAGCCCATAGAGGGTGCTACGATCCCTCCGGTACGACGAGCCGCTTCGATACAGAGCCATTCCGCTTTAAACAAATCAAGTCCAAAGGCACTTACCTGCCCATGCGGCTCACAAATCCCAAGCGGCAGATAAACAGCCGGGCACTCCGCCAACCTGGCTCTGAATTCATACGGCAGCAGCTCGGACCATAACACTTTAGGCCCAATATTTGGTTTCATAGAAGTTCCTCACCCATCTATAGTGGCGGCGAATGTCTTCAAAAACGTCCTCCGGCAAAGGCGGTTTGCCGGCAGCTGCAATGTTCTCATCGGCATACTTCATCACATGCATCGAGCTGATTGCTGTCGTCACTCCCGGATGCTGCAGAACAAACCGGATGGCCAGCTCGGCTAAGCTGTCGGCATATTGGGGGATGAATGCCTCCTTCAAGCGGTTCACTCGCTCTATATAGATAGAACGGGGCAAATAATCGAAGTACGATTTGCGGAAATCCCCTTCCTCAAATGGAGTGTCTTCCCGCAGAAAGCCCGTCAATCCCCCTTCGTCCAGAATACAGCGTGCGATGACGGCAACATGGTTCTCAACGCAAAATGGAATCAGGCAATCCAGAGGAAGAGGATCGAATAGATGAAATACCGTCTGCACCGAATCAATCTTTCCGCTCTGTACGAGTGATAAGGCAAGGTCATGGCGCTGATCAGGAAGCGAAATTCCGATTCCGCGGATCTTCCCCTCCTGCTTTAGCTGGAGCAGCTCCTCCATCCAATAATCTACGCGATCCCATTGGGGCCAATATTGGTGAAGCTGCATTAAATCAATCGTCTCTACACCAAGCAGCTTGAGCGAAATCTCTGTGCTTTCTCTAAGCCAGCCCTTGGGGTAGGCTGTCTCAATAGGAATCGGCTGGCCCCACCCCAGATTGCCGGGGCCTTGGGACTGGATTTTGGAAGCGATAAAGGGCTTCTCACCGGTCCACTCTCTCAGAGCCAGCCCGAGAATTCTTTCCGATTCCCCGTAATTACGAGCCGTATCAATAAAGTTGACGCCTTGCTCCAGACAGTTCAAGACGGACCGGATCAGTTCTTTTTCTCCATATTGCCCAAACACGCCGCCCAGACCCATAGCTCCAAAGCCTAAGCGGGAAACGGATGTTTCCAGTTTCCCGAATGGATTCTTTTGTATCATATGGCTCCCTAGACCTCCTGACCATTAAGTAAGTGGTGAAATACGATAACTGCGCATGCGAAAGCACTTCCAACCGGTGTTGTCCCCAGATTTCCTGATTTTCGTTCTTCACAACACTTTTTAAAGCTGAATAAATACTTTGTCATTCTCTATCTTTACCGGATACGTCTTAAGATCGACACACACGGGCGCTCGTTTGGCTGCGCCGGTCTTTATATCGAAACGGCCGTTGTGCTTCGGGCATTCAATAACACTCCCCATAACGAGCCCGTTCGAAAGATGAATTTTCTCATGGGTGCAGTACCCGTCGGTTGCGAAATATTCACCTTTATCGGTACGATACACAGCAAAAGTGCGGTCGTCATGGTCAAATCTTATGACATCTTCCAGTTCAATATCCTCCATATGGCAGACTTCCAGCCATTCTGTTACCTTCATGCCGGCTTCACTCCTTTCTTTATGACGCTCTTTAACGCTAAGACCTCGATAATTGTAATTCGAGATACAATTCGTTGGGGATCCCATACATATAGGGGCGTGCCGTGCTTGGCAGCGGTTTGACAACCACATAAGCCGGATCCTGCTTCTGCTTGCGCAGCGCTGTAATGACCTCTACCAGAGCCGCCCAAAGACTGGTTCGCGCAGCCGGGCAGTCCGCCTTCATCTCCTCGTGCAGCTTTGGAAGCGCATGATAGGGAACCATCGGGAACATATGGTGTTCCGTATGATAATTCATGTTCCAGTACAAGAACCGAAACACCGGATTCATATAGATCGTACGGGTATTCAGCCGATGATCCAGGACGTCTTCGTATAAGCCGAGATGCTGGGTGATGCCGAAGGTAATGACGACGATACCACCGTAAAACGAGGGCAGGAATACAAACATGGCCGGCAGCAGGCTTCCGGCATAGAGACAAGCTCCTATAACCCCCAGTATAATCAACATGTACACACGTGCTTCCCAGAACGTTTTCTTATACTGGGATTCAGGGATATATTCCTTCTCTTGAGCCTCCAATTTGCCGAAAGTATGCAGAAGGAACCGCTTGATTTCTATGGGACCACCGTATAAATGGAAGACCTCCAGCAGAAGCTGCTCCCAAATGGGCGGTCTCTCCGTAATGATTTCCGGGTCGCGTCCTACGATAATTGTATCCGTATGATGCCGGGCATGGCTCCAACGCCACGGAGTAGCCGAGCGAAGCACCATAAAGGAAGCGATCTGATATAGAACCTCGTTCATCCAAGGCGTTTTGAATGCCGTACCGTGTCCGCATTCATGCCATCTGGAATCGCCTGGTGTAGCGTAGAGAATTCCATACGCCAGGAAGGCCGGTACCGCCCACCAGGTCCCCCAGGAAAGAAAGGCCAGATAACCTAAGAGAACAAGTCCGGCGAACCATATTATCGTATCCCGTATCGCAGGACCGTCCTTTCTCTTCATCAATTCCTTCATTTTCTGGCGGGGAATCGGGCTGGTGTACCACTCAGCTGCTACCAGTCCCCGTTCCTCCGCACGTTTGCCCTCCGGTCCTGTAATACTGTAATCCCTTCTCTTGATCTGTACTTCCATCTCAAAGCTCCTTTCTATCGGTCAACTGGTAACGGATAAGCGCGCTTCTTTGCACGCTTATCCACCAATCAAACGTTCAAGGGTTGGTTTAGACGCCCAGTCGCTTCAGCTTGCCGTCCAGAAACCGCTTGGCACGGAGAATGTCGGCCTCGTCGAGGTGCTCAATAATGATCGGAATATTCGGGTGCAGCTTCGCCAACCGGGCCAAGTACAGATCGTAGTTCAGTATGCCCAGTCCCGGCGCCGGAAGCTCGACAGCCCCCGCTCCTCGGAAGGTATGGGATTCGGCAGCGTCGATATTGGCGTGCTTTTCCCCTTTATCCTCCGCCGGCTTACAGTCCTTGGCGTGGGCAATCTTGATTCTGTCGCCCAATGCATTGAAGATGCGGTGAATCTCTTCATCCACATGATGAATGTTCGTGTCCGTAAAATAGTTGGTAGGGTCCATTAGCAAGCCGAGCCCCGGATGATTCACATCGGAGAACAGCCGGGTCAGCTGATCGACCGAACCAATGATATTATTCACATAGTTCTCAACTAGGAACACCGAACCATGCTCGTAAGCGAATTTTGCCAGGTCTTCAATCTGTCTGCATATCTCTTCATAAGCTTCCTCTGTTCCGTTCTTCGAATCCCAGACCCAATCGCTTTCTTGGTTATATGTACCGGTTTCGCTGATGACATACGGGGTTCCCAGGTCGCGGGCATAGCGCAGGAGATTCTTTAACCCTGCGATGTTCTGTTCCCGAATATCCGGGTTAGGATGAATAATATTAGTGTATCCCGAGATGGCCACTATCGGCAGGTTAGCATCGCGGAATGCATGCTGAATGAATTGTGCCTTGTTCCTATCCAGGTTATGAGCGGTTACATCCAGATCTTTGAAGGATAGATCCAGTTGAACACAGGAAAAACCGTCCTTCTGAATTCGTGAAATCGTTTCCGCCAATGTGTACGGGTAGTATCCGTTAAAAATACCTACTGAAATCATGAATCATCGCCTCCCAAAACGTTATTTGAATGGACTAGCCACTTCCTCAAACAAAATCGTGCGCCCTTCGGCAATCGATCGGTAGCATCCATCGACGGCAGCCATCGTCAGCAGATTGTCCCTGCCGCTAATCTCAGGTTCGCTGTCCGTCTCTACCGCCCGAAGCAATTGAGCCATCGTCCCTTGAAATGCATCCGGGAACCATACCTCATCCCAGGTTGGACGATGCCACTCATTCGGCGATGTTTTGGTCGTGTATTCGATCGTACTGGGTACCCGCTCCGGATAGGAGGGCCATCCAATTGTCCCTTGTGCCAGACCGTCCAGTCCAACCACTCTCCACTTGATGTAGATGTCCTTCTCGGTGCCTTCGCCCGGCCATGCCCAGACATCATCAAGACTTGTCGCCAACAGCTCGTTAGCGTACTGGAACGAATATTGGGAAATACCGTCAATATGCCGGAAGGCCGTTCGCGGGTCCCGCCTTGCGACAGCCGTGATTTTCAGCGGGTTACCGAATAAGTACCGGAACGTATCGATATGGTGGATCCCCATGTTCAAAATTTCGACGTTCTCGTACTGATGCAGAAAATCCTGCCAGTGGGGAATCGCACGCATTTCGATTGTGGCCAAGACGGGCAATCCAAGATCACCCCGGCCCAACAGCGCCTTGAGGGCACGGATCGATTGATCGTAACGCATATTCGAATTGACCCCTAATTTGATGCCTGCCTCTTCACAAAGCTGGACGATTTCGGAAGCTTCACGTGAATTCATGGCCAACGGCTTTTGGCACAAAATGCCTTTGACGTGCTTTTGCTTTACGGCCTTTTTAACCACCTCAAGCTGCTTATCCGGCGGGATGGCAATGTCCAAAATCTCGATCTCCGGATCGGTTATTAGCTCTTCCCACGTTGCGTACACCTTCCCAATACCCCGCTGCTCCGCCACCGCTTTGGCATTTTCATATGTCCTAGAGGCTATGGCTGCTGGAGTGAATCCTGCATCCCGATATGCAACCAGGTGACAGTCCCTCATAATAAACCCGGAACCGATACAGCCGATTCTGAAATCTTTCCGATTGGGCAGCTGCGGTCGTATAGATAAATCCAAATCCATCGAATTCAAGCCGATTCCTCCTTATAGTCAAATTAGCGAATGACATGCAAAAAACAGCTCAACACGCTTCCTTCGCCAACTGCGGCAGCATCTTGCAAAACGAAACCGTCAACCCAGCTTCTCGGTCCACATGGAAGTCTCAAAGCGGAATGTTTCTCCCGGTAAGAGGCCTCTGGCTCCAGTCCGTTCCGATTCATAAGGCAAATTAAACGCGTCGGTAACATACGTATAAGGTTCCAAAGAATAAGCCGAGGACCAGTCCGGTCGGAACAGCACCAGATAAGGGAACTCCGGGCCGGGACGAAAGAGGATGGAATACGCGTTATCAGGCACGTCGATTCGGCAGGCGGCCCCGCCTTCCTTAAGGGTAATCAGCGAACAGCCCAGTTCGGGATACTCCACGATCGAGATGCCTTCGTTAAGACTTCGGCTGAACTCGGTCTGCGAAGGCAGGCCCTTAACCATTGCCTGAGAAGTTACAGGCCACTCCTCCAAGGCAGGAGCGTGGAGAATGATTTCTCCTCCACGATGGAAAGGCAGGGAAAAATAAGGGTGAAGCCCGAATGCAAAAGGCGACTCTTCCTCTCCCTCATTTACAATGGTGCCTTCCAAATATAGACGTCCCTTCAATAACCGGAACGTCATCGTAAAGGTCAGTGAGTGAGGAAAATAAGCCATTAGGTCCGGATGGGAAGCGTAGCAAAAACGGCTTGTTACATACGCTCCGCCATCGTCCGATACCCCCTTTTTCACGACCTCCCATGCCCGTTTACACAGTTCCCCATGCAGATGAAAATCCGGAGGTTCGTTAATGGGCAATCCGTAATCCCTTCCCCGATAGCTGAACCTTCCCTTATGTACGCGATTGGGGGGAAACAAGATAGGCATGCCGTATTGGAATGGCGCAAACGCCTCCGTTTGCAGCATCTGCAGACGGGCCGGCGGCTCGATGACCGGATGGCCTCCGCTTTCAAAACGAATAAGATTGTTCCCGATGCCAGTAATGATCTCTGCTGTGGAGCCGGTAGCCGGTTCGCTGAGAACAACGATATCCAATCCTTCTTTGACGACCCGTTCTGACGATGCCGAATCACTTGTCAAAGCAAATCCCTCCCCAGTTGGTAACGCTTTCTAGAAATCATTATAGGAAAAGTCCTCTCCCTTGTATTTAGCTAAAAGCAACATTTCAGTTGCCGAAATCACTTTTTTGAAAAAAATTTGGATAGCGCCTCGTTATATCTTTCAAGTAGCCAGTTAGCCCTAAAGGATTAGAGCCGAGAGTAGGCTATTCAGCTTCTTATCTTTAACGAGTTGCTAGAATCATTATTTTTTGATTACAATGAATCTATCGAATCAGTGAGGAGTGATCGGTATGGAACGTGCTCCGCATGAGGATCAGGAATACTTCGCTCTAAGCCCTGAAGAGACGATACTCAGGCTGTTTAACTATTACTTTCCTCCCTATATTACATTGGCCAGCCGCTTCGATTTTTTGCATGGAGAAGAAGACTTGTACAAAAACCGGCGCTTGAAGCAATATTTATTAGAGTACGTAGAGGATGGAAGCGCAGATTTCATGCTCGGAGATAAGCCCATGCCGGTAAAACAAGGGGATCTCTTTCTGATCCGGCCCGATCATCCCCACACCATCCATGGGAAAGCCGGAAGTCCTTACAAGTGCATCAGCATCTTGTTTCATTTCGGACAAAGCAAAAACTTTCCGCTATCGGACTTGCTTCCGAAAGAGACGTATCTCGGATCGATTCGCGGCTTGCCGCTAGAAGACCAGCTTCACCAGCTTGTCCACAATTATCAGGACCCCCATTGGGTCAATCAGTTGAGGTGCCAGCATATTTTGATCGGCATTCTGCTGCAGCTGCTGACCTCTGCGGCGCCGTTCGCCTTGAATCAAACCCGTTCGGGAGCAAGGGTCGAGTTGGCTAGGCGTTATTTGGAGCAGCATTATGCGGAGAATATTACTTTGGAGCAGCTGGAATCCGTGTCTGAATTAAGCCGCAATTATTTGCTGAGCAAATTCAAACAGTTCTATAATCTGTCTCCCATGAAGTATCTGAGGTGGATTCGCATCCAGCGGGCCAAAGAGCTGGCGGCCAACACGAGTCTCTCGGTCAATGAAATCGCCATTCGGGTAGGCTACGCCGATGTTCATACATTCGGCAGGATGTTCAAAGCTGAGACCGGAATGAGTCTGACGCAGTTCAGCTCCAGTATTAAATAAATAAAATCGGAACCCCTTCTATTGAAATGGGTTCCGATTCCATCCGGTCGTAATCTTCTGTTTCCCTTCATTGAGTTCCTCGTTCTTTGTTCACTCAAATCAAAAAAGAGAAAGTCACCCTCAATTGCGAGCAACACTCTCTCCTTTATACGCCTGAATCATTCATTGTCGCCGTTCAATTAGCCTTACCTTCTAAACCATCCTTGGCAGAATCGTACTACTGGCTTAGTATGCATGGACTCTACAAACTGCTTCACTGAATCCGTATAGCCCTATCAGTTAATCAGACCGTAGTCGCTATAGCATTTGGCTTATGAAAACTATACACGGGGCTATTCCTGCGCAGTTAAAATGACAGGTCCCTCTTTCGTAATGGCAATTGTATGCTCGTACTGAGCGGATAGCCTTCCGTCAGCGGTTCGCGCGGTCCAACCATCGTCGTCGATCGTCATGCGATACGTTCCCGCGTTCAACATCGGCTCAATGGTAAAAACCATTCCTTCCTTAAGGCGGAAGCCTTTGCCCGGCAAGCCGACGTGCGGAAAATTAGGCTCCTCATGCATGTTTCTACCCACTCCATGGGCAAGCAAATCGCGCACAACGCCAAAACCATTTTGCTCCGCATGTTGTTGAATCGCATGGACAACATCACCGATCCGGCTATCAACGGTTGCTCGTTCGATACCGATGTACATGCACTCTTTCGCGACCCGCATCAACTTCTCGGCTTCCTCCGAGACTGGGCCAACCGCGTAGCTCCATGCGGAATCGCCAACCCAGCCGTTCAACTCCGCAACGATATCGATGGTGACGATGTCTCCCTGCTGAAGCGGCTTGCTGTCCGGGAACCCGTGTGCGATCACATCGTTCACGGAAGCGCATGTTGCATACCGGTAGCCATTGTAGCCCAAAGTGGGCGCTCTACCCCCGGCTTTTGCGATGAGCCTCTCAACTTCGTCGTTAATCTCCTGTGTCGTAATGCCCGGGCGAATCATTTCGGCCACTCTTTTGTGGCATGCTGCCACGAATCGCCCGGCTATTTTCATCTCTTCTATTTCCGCTGCCGATTTCAAAGTGATCATATTATCGGTTCCCTCCTGGCAAAATTCCGGATAGTAAAGTTTCCGCTGCCTCGTCGATATCCATCTCTTCATGCTGATGATGAATATGCAATCCGGCATAGCCGACAAGCGAGCCAATCAGCATGTTGGCCGCTTTTTCCGGGCTTCGCCCGCCGGCGTATTCCCGGAATACCTCCGTCAGCGGCAAGTACAGCTCTTCGTGGAACCGCTCGGACAGATTCCTATAGCGGCCGCCGGGCAGCTGGTGAAAATTTTCCACCGACATTTTGTACAGGATGAACACCGATAGATTCTCCGACCACTGGCGAAGCATGAGCACGATATATTTCCGCAGCCGTTCAGGCCATGGTCCTTCGCCGCTCAAGGCAGTTTCCGTGACCGATTTCGCTTTTTCGAAAGCGCACCACAGCAATTCATCAAACAATTCGTATTTATTTTTGTAATAATGATAAACTGTTCCGTAACCGAGCGAGGCCTGGGCCGCGACATCGCGCATCTCCATAGTGATTCCTTTATCAATATATACCTGCGCGGCGGCCTGCAGCATTTGCTGGATCCGAAGCGCACGAATCTCTTCGTTCTGTTCCTTCGTTCGGGGAGACATGATCGGAAAGTCCTCCTTTTTTTGACCTACTGTAATGTCAAAATAAGAATACATTAATTTTCCTTTTCAGTCAAATCGACAACGATTGGCTCATGTCTCCCGCTTCAAAAGAGATGTCAAGGGGCTTGACTATTACCATAAGTCTCTGGCCAGCCATGTTTTTCGGTCGGTCAATCACACCTATTCACCGGACGGCACGATAAGCTCCGTATCTGTCGAAACCGGCACCCCAAAATCAGGTGCTCCGTTATCATCCCAGGTAAACCTTTGTGCCCGTGTGCTTCTGCGCTGTGCTCCGCCGCCCGAAATGTCGATCGCATGGTATATAATCCAATCCTCCGTGCCGTCCGGCGATTTCGTGAAGCTGTTGTGACCTGGGCCGAACACACCGTTTTCCACACTTTTGGCAAATACAGGGCTCGGCGATTTGATCCAGCTTTCCGGCCTCATCAAATCAGCTGATGCTGATGCCGTAAGCATCCCGAGACAATAATCGTCCGACCAGCAGGCGCTTGCCGAAAATAGAAGGTAAAGCTTATCGCCCTTACGCAGTATGACCGGCCCTTCATTGATGGCCATGCCGCCCTGTTTCTCCCATGGCTCTGTCGGGGCAGAAAGCAGCACGTTATCTTCTACCAGCGTCCAAGGATTGCTCATCTTCACGATATAAATCGCCGACCCGTAATCCGGATAACAGCCATAGCCGGAGTAGATAAAATACAATTCTCCCCTATGCTCCAGAACGGTTCCGTCCAGCCCGGGATAAGCCGTGTCAAGCTGGCCTTTATCGGTCCACGTACCCTTCATCGGGTCGGGGGAAGAGTTCTCAAGAACGAAGATCCGGCGGGACGCATCGCCCGCCTTCCCTACTTTGCCGTCATTAGCCGTGTAATAGATGTACCATTTTCCACGAATATAATGGATTTCCGGAGCCCATATGTGTTGGCAATTAGCTCCCTGCTTAGGCGGCGTCCAGATCGTGACAGGGGCTGCTTCCGATATGCCGGATATCGTAGTCGATTCCCACAGATCTAGCCTATTCCCCCGGGTCACCATAAAATAATAACGTCCCTCGTGCTGATAAAGCCAAGGATCCGCCCCCTGCAGCAGCAACGGATTGAAGGTTCTAGACATGCTGAAGTCTCCTTCCCGCCTTGATTTCGGCGATTAATACTTAACCCGCCCGCCAATTATTTTTCGAATATTTTGTAGTGAAGATTTGGGAGTACGGTCATAGCTCAGCAGCCCGTTAATCTCTTGTTCTACATCAGTTAGCTGGGTGTAGCAAAAACCTTGGACCTGCGGGGATTGTAATAACGGCTCGACTACATCAGTAAGCCTCTTTAAGAAATCCTCTTCATTCTCGGCTCCGGAATACCCCCAACCCTCCTGGTCGTTTTTCTTAAAGGCAATACCACCAAATTCCGTTACTAGAATCGGCTGGTTCTCATAGACTGTGCCGCCAACCAGCAGCTCACGACGTGTGCGCTTCATTCCCAACGTGTTTTCCAGTGTAGCATATTTCTCCTCCAGCTCTTCTCGTCTCCACTCGTAGTCGTGGATGGTCAAGAGATCCGTTTTCATGTGTTCCCAGCCGTCATTAGAAACGACCAGTCTAGTATCATCTAGAGACTTGGTTAAGTGGTACATTGCCAGTGCATGCTGCTGCTGCCGCTTATCGATCAGGATGTTCGGGACACCCCAGCTTTCATTAAGGGGTACCCAGACGACAAGGGAAGGATGATTGTAATCTCGTTCAATGGCCTCCTGCCATTCGAAGGTGATCTTTCGAACATACTCCTCCGAGTATTGATAAGCGTTAGCCGTCTCGCCCCATACGAGAAAACCTAATTTATCCGCCCAATACAGATAGCGGGGGTCTTCAATCTTCTGATGCTTACGCGCTCCGTTAAATCCCATTTCCTTTGCCAATTCAATATCCCGTTTCAATGCTTCGTCGTTCGGAGCTGTTAGGTTTCCCTCTGGAAAATAACCCTGATCAAGGACAAGACGCATGAAATAGACCCGATTATTCAGCATGACCTTGCCTGCCTCAACGGAGATTTTACGCATGCCGAAATAGCTTTGAATGGAGTCGACTACCTCGCCATTCACCAACAAGGTTATAGTTACGTCGTACAGGTTGGGATTATGCGGCGACCACCAACGCCCCAATCCATGATCGTTAAAATCGTGCAGCCCTACGGTCCTTGTTTCTTCTGAATGATGAAAACTTAACGTTGTGCTGGTGAAATATTCATCTTTATATCGAATATCGATGCGAGCTTCTACCTTATCGACCACTGGAGCCTGATTCAAGAAAGTCCGGATTTGAATTTCGTTCTTATCAATATCCGGCTTGAATTTAATCTTCTTAATGTGCAGCGGGTTGACTGGCTCTAGCCAAACGGTCTGCCATATGCCGGTTGTCCGTGTATAGAAGATAGAAGCTGAATGATCCTTCCAATATTGCTTTCCGCGCGGAAGGGTGACATCACGGCTGAAATCCTCAACACGAACGACAATGATATTCTCATCTTGTTTCAGTGCGGCTGTTATGTCTGCATGGAATGGCGTATGTCCCCCTTCATGAAAGGCAACTACTTTGCCATTCACCCACACCGTTGCCGCATAATCTACTGCACCGAAGTGAAGAATGATCCTGCTACCGGTCCAATCCTCGGGAATGGTGAAGCTGCGCTTATACCACACCAGATCGTGAAAACCCGTCTCTCCAATTCCGCTTAAATGGCTCTGGTAAGCAAAAGGAACCTGAATTTCTTTCGTAAATTCTCTCGTGACCGAACCCCATTGCTGTTCATCTCCTATACGTTGATCATCGAATTCAAAATCCCAGGTTCCATTCAGGTTAAGCCATTTCTCCCTTACAAGCTGCGGGCGTGGGTACTCCTGTCTTTGGATCTCTAGATTCATGTCTGCACTCCTTTTTGAATAAGTAATATAATAATTAATATAATTACTAATACGTTAATATAATAGGTGCCGTGTTCCACTTTGTCAACCTTATAGTTCAAAAGTTAACTTTATCGTTATTTAGTGTGGTGGTAGTCCGTAATATTCACCGCGATCTGCTATTCCATCGGGAATAGGAATAATTCTTGCCAGGTCGACAAAACAAAGTTCCCCCCATGACATAAAAATTTGAGGGGAACATACTTTGAATCACATGTTTTAGAATGCCGTTAATGCTTTCGCACCCTCCTCATTCGCTGCCATTTCGGCCGTATGATAGGTTAGAGTGTATCGGTATTTGGATACAATCGATTTCTGCGAAGCCGGTTCCCTTGGTGAATGTAATCGTATTGCTGCCCGCTTTTAAAGAAACGTTTGACGTCACAATATTACCTTGCGTCCATGCCCCGGTTCTCGGATACGTTATTATTCTCGCTGTATCACCATTCACCGAAACATTATGCGTACTATCCCCACCCGTACCATTGTCATATCGTACATACATCGTGTAACTGCCGGTGACAGGAACGTTGACATTGAACCGAACATAGCTGTCCGCGTAGTCGATATGGCCGACGACCTGTCCTCCGGATGCGTATGTATGACTGACAACCCGGGTATTGAATGTTGCCGCTTGTTCCGCTTCATAGGTGGTTCGCTGCGATGCTTCGCCTGAAGGTAAGCCTACCGGCAAATCAGGCGATATCGGGATACCGAAATTCGGAGTCCCGTCGGCATTCCAACCAAATTTCTGTGCACGGATGCTCCGGATCCATCCTGCTCCGCTGTATTTGGCTGCATGATAGATGATCCAATCTTCGGTACCATCGATTGATTTCGTGAAAGAGTTATGCCCCGGACCGTACACAATCCCTGCCGACTGAAAAACAGGGGTTTCTGTCTTCACCCAAGAGGCTGGATCGAGCGGATCCGTGCCTTCCAGCGTCAGCATTCCGAGACAGTATGCATTTTTCCAGCTGGCGTTCGCAGAATATACGACATATGTTTTTCCTTCGCGCTGCAGCACTTCAGGCCCTTCGTTAATGGCAGCACCGCTCGTTTCCCAGCTATACGTAGGAGAGGAGATAATAACCCGCTTGCCGCTTATATGGGTAGGTGAATCCATAGGAGCGATAAACAGTCGTTGAACCTTATCTGTCGTGCTGTTCCAACCAGACCATATAAAGTACAACTGGTTGTTATACGATAACACAGTTCCGTCAATTGCCCATTGATCTGACGGGTCGGTCACCTGGCCGATAAAGGTGTACTTGCTGAGCGGATCGGAATTAGCGCTTATCAATACATACATGCGATGAGTCGAATTGTCGCCGTTTACGTCTGCCGCAAAGTAAATATACCAATGATTGTTAAAATAATGCAGCTCCGGGGCCCAAATATCTTCGAATGTCGTATTCACATTGGACCAAACGACGACCTTGAGACTATTCTCTAAACTGCTGATCGAATCCGATTTCCATATGGTTACATTATTGCCTGTGGTGCAAGTAAAATAATATACGCCATTGTGTTGGATCATCCAAGGATCAGCACCATTCGACATGATTGGATTGTAGAACGTTTCGTCAGAGGAAGCATAAGATCGTTTCTGTGAGGTTAACGAACCGGGAAGCATCGTTGCAACCGATGGAACGAATGCTGCAGCTTTCTTAGACATATTGGATACCACTAACCATCCCACCTCCTAAATTTGTACTACTTCATATGCCGGAGTCCTCCTCAGGTCCTACATGTGAATATTATGGAGCTTCGTACGTTCCATGTTCCGTTATCATTCAGAACAAATGATTATCGGGCAGCGGATTGTTCCCTGATATACTGGTTCAGTTTTTCCTGTGCATTCCGCAGGGCAGTATTGACATCGATACCTTTCAATATCATATCGTTGCCGGCTTCAACAATTAAACTTCTGCCTTTTGTATCATATTTTGTATGTTCATGTATTCCTTGCTGGAGGGTGAAGAACGCATTCGTATTTTTCCCCTTCAGGAACTCCAAATCTACGCCAAAGTCTTTCTTCAATTCCTCCGTTTTCTTCAGAACCGGTATTCTTCCGCTCTTATTGATTAGCTTCTGCACCTCTTCACCAGCGACATAGGACAACACTTGGAAGGCTTGTTCCTTATGTTTGCTTGTCGTGGTCACAATCATATTATGCGTTTCCGCCTGCCATGCATAGCCCTTGTCCTTCTCAAACGTGGGGAGTGTTACCATGTCCCAATGAAGCTCCTGACCGCTCTTTACCAGTTTATCGATTTCCCCGATGACATCTGTGCCCCAATAGCCGGCCATAGCAACTTTTTGGTCTTTTACAAATACGGTGTGCGAGTTGCTTGAAAGTTTACCGTCCTTTACATATCCCGGAATGTCATACATCGATTTATGCATATTCAGAACCCTGGCCCAGCTATCCGTTGTCAATACGGCTTCGTTCGTCTGCTTATTCACATAAGGCAAAGTAAGCCCCATTGCAAAGCGGTCCACTCCGCCTGCGTACAGACCCAAATACTGGACACCTCCATCATCGCGTGTCAGCTTGCGCGCCAAATCGATGGTCTCCTCCCATGTCATGCCTTCTTTGGGATAAGCGATTCCGAATCGATCGAATATGTCTTTGTTATAGAAGAGGGCAGGGATGTTCATTCGGAATGGAAGCGCAACCATTTCACCTTTTGCTCCAAACTTCTTGATGGATTCAATCGGGACCGGTTCGTATTTGGACAGGTCCAATCCAAATTTTTTGATATACGGATTGAGATCCTCTATGATTTGTAATTCCTGTAAAGCAGGAATCCCAGGCAACCCTGCGATTAAAATATCAGGCACGTCACCCGATGTTATCATCTCCTGCAGCTTGCCACTAACCATTTCCAATGTAATATGCGGATATTTCTTTTTTACCGGTTGGGCAAAATAAGCGTCAAAATCTTCTTGAGCGAAAAAGCCGTGGGCAACCATTAACTTTAAAGTCACGGGTTCTGTACTGATCTCCGACTCCGGTACATCCAAGCCCTTATCGCCAGGGCTCTTTTGACTTTGGCAGCCGGCATTCAGGAGCAATGTTAAAACTGTGGCAGTAAGAACTAACTTTCGTTTCAAATTAGATCCCTCCATGTTCATTGTAACTATCCAGCACAAACTCTATAGTTTACTTCACACGCTGCCTTTGAAAAATCCACTTTACATCGAGCCAGTCCTGGTAAACGCTTACATAATTTCTACTAATTTTGCTCGTTTTGTGAAAGAACCTCCTTTCGTTTAATAAATTGGACCATCGCCCCCTTTTTTCGTTTAATTAATAAATTAATTATCTTTATTCTATTATTGTTAATATAATATCCCCTTTCTCGTCTTGTTGTCAATCTAAAGTTGATTAATTAACAATTTGGTTATATAATTGGAGCATTAGGAGCGTGCTGTATGAAAATAGACGTAACCACTAGAAATATGAACGTATTGGAGTGTTTTTCTTCTGAGACGCGAGTTCGGATCATTGAATTGTTGAATGAGAAACCTTATAACATTGGTGAACTCGCAGAGGCATTAGGCTTGTCCTCAGCCATAATTACAAAGCATATTCAGAAGCTAGAGGAAGCCAGGATTGTTTCTACGGAGAATACGGTAGGAAAACGAGGGACGCAGAAGCGTTGTTCATTGAATGTGGATAAAATGACGCTAGTACTCCGAACTGCCGAAATAGAAAAGCCACAGAACCAAACTGGATTTACGGTCGACCTGCCGGTCGGACAATACATCCGGTATGAGGTTCACCCAACCTGTGGTTTGGCATCCTCCGACAAGCGCATCGGCATGATGGACGATCCCCGTTATTTCGACGACCCCGAGCGCACGATGGCAGAGCACCTGTGGTTTGCAAGCGGTTTTGTCGAATATCGGATTCCGAACTATTTGGTGGGAAAAGAAACCGCGTCAAGCCTTAGCATTTCATTGGAGATTTGCTCCGAGGCACCTTATTATAACGACAATTGGCCTTCGGATATTACCTTTTCCGTCAATAACATGGATGTGGCTACTTGGACCTGCCCGGGGGATTTTGGCAGCAAGCGTGGACAATACACACCCGAGTGGTGGGTGGATACGCAGTACGGACTTCTTAAGGTCCTCTCCATTACCGATGAGGGTACATTTATCGATGGGGTAAGGTTTTCTGATGTTCGAATTCATCAATTGAACGTAACAGCAGGTCAGGAGCTGCTCTTCCGAATCTCTTGTCCCGAATCCGCTGCGAATTGCGGAGGTGTCAGCCTTTTTGGCAAGAACTTCGGCAACTATCCGCAGGATATTCGAGTAACTATTTCAGTTTAAAGCTCTAATTATAAAAAAAACGATCGTTAAACAACCTAACCCCATTTAATTGGTTTTAGGTTGTTTTCGTTTCTTTTTTAGTAATCTTCAGAGCTAGTTCAATCCAAAGGGAGCACCAGCGATTACTAATCCAGCAAGGTTCCAGCTGTTAATCGGCTGAATGTATTTAGGTATTCAAGTCCAGATCCTATCCTTATTAGTCGTCCCTTTTAAAGCGAAGTCAACGGCACTTTCAGCATGAAGTCTTGTTGTATCATAGACGGGTATACTGCAATCATCTTGTGAGATGAGCAGCGTTATTTCTGTACATCCCAGAATAACGGCTTCTGCTCCTTGCTGTTTAAGCTTATTTATGATCTTTAAGTAGGCTTGCTTGGACTCTTCATTAATTAGACCAAGACAAAGCTCATGATAAATGATGTCATGTATAACCAATCGATCTTCTTCATTCGGCACAATAACCTCAAGTCCAAACTTTTCAGTAAGTCTGCCCTTGTAAAAATCTTGTTCCATCGTAAATGCAGTCCCTAATAACGCGACCTTCTTAATTCCATCTTTAACGATTTCGATCGCTGTTGAGTCTGCAATATGAATTAACGGAATGGACACCGAACTTTCTACCTCTTGTGCCATCTTATGCATTGTATTTGTACAGATGACGATTAAATCTGCTCCGGCCGTTTCAAGTTTTTGTGCTGAATCAATCATAATTTTTGTAGCCTCATCCCAGTTCCCTTGATGCTGTAAAGTCTTGATTTCTTGAAAATTTACCGAGTACATGAGACTTTTAGCGGAATGATGCCCGCCAAGTCTTTCTTTTACACATTGGTTAATGATTTGGTAATAGAGCAGAGATGACTCCCAGCTCATTCCACCAATAAGACCTATAGTTTTCATTGGTTAAGCACCTCATTATATTATGGTTCCATATATCGCGGAATCTGCCACAGAATGGCCTTCAAATAATAAACCTGTATGGCTATCCTGGTACTTCAAACCTCTATTCTTGTCTCCAAAAATTCAAGGTACTTTGGATCATCTTCCATAAAGATACCAATCCCGGCACCCATATAAGCCCGGGTCAGCTCGTCTGCCGCCTTTTCAAGGTTTTCCTGTTCGTAATACAATTGCCCTAGTCGAAGATGAATGTAGGGATTCCCTAACCCCTTCGGGCACTGTACAGCATTAAAAAAACACTTGAATGCCTTATCGTAGTTCTTCATTTGAAAATGGACATCCCCAATAGCCACATAGATCCACGTTGCGGCCTCCCATTCTCGATGACTTTCCGGCAATAATCGGAGGGCCGCGACGTACTTATTCTTTCCCGCCTCGAGATTGCCTGCACTAACCAGATCATCGCCTTGTTTACACAGTGCGGTAATTTCGGCATGGGTGGAATCTGAAAGCTGCACCGTCATCTCTCCTATCTATTCAATTTGAATCCGCCGCATGTTTTATTTTTTTTACCAGCAGCGAATTATTGTTTTTTGACTTTCATCAAAAAGGATTGCGCCAGGTATCTCCGACAAATAGTCTATCGCCCAAATGATATGATTCGTGAAATCCCTTCCTTCATCAGGCGAGAATACGAAGCGAATACGTTCGGTACAGTCTTTGATTTCAGGCGGACAATCCTTGACGGTGCTTGTAATGTAATTTACATCTTCAGCTACATTATGGCCAGTTTCAAAATGCGCTGTAAAATTCCAACCCGGTCAACGGAGAATCAAGTATTTCTCTTTCGTAAACGGATTTGCTGATGCTCCTATTTCCAGTCCGTTCTTTGTTTCAAAATCAAAGTAGGCGCTTAACTCAGAAGCAAGACGCTCATGAGAGAATGAATTTAACGACTTAGCAAGGTTGGCATGTATTACGGACATAATATTTCCCCCATCGTACCGGATATTCTCAACTCGCCGAGTTATTCATTTGGCAAAGACTCTATGGCAAAGTTCTGGATGGCTTTGTCGGATAAGGAGGCTTCCAGGCTAGCAGGATTCCGGCGTCTCCGCAGCATTTGGTTACTCCTTCCATATTATCTCTTGCAACCTCCCAAAGCCACAAATCATTGCTGATTTTTTTTAGAGTACCGCGGCCGCGTTCTTTGACAATCCACTCTCCGAGTGTCGTTCCTTGAATTTTTATATGTAGATGGCTTTCGTTTATCATATTGCAAGGATATACCATTCTTAGCATATCTCCTCTATAACGAACTCTCCCTTTAAATCTTCCGGGAGTTTCTTCTTTAAAAATCCTCGTATCCTCGTATGGAAATAATTTTATCAGATTCTCGCCCTGAGCATAATAAAATCCATCTGCCACTCTTTTAGCAGCATACACGATTCCATACGGGTAGCTAAATTTTTTCGATACATCCTTCACAAATCCGATCATATTTTCATAAATCTCTTCCAAAGGCACGGCACACTGACCATCGATATGATGAAAGCTGCCAAACTCATCGGTCATGTACCCAAAGGATGCAAACCATGGAGAGTAGCTGCTTTGCTCACAATATAATCTAAATGCTGTAACTTCTTTTGAGATTATTTTACTCTTGAGTTCAGAGAGTGAGGCTTCTATCAAATCAACATCGAGTCCATCTTCGCCATTCTTGTAAGTATAATATCCGGCAGTTGTAATCCTTGCACCGATTGCTTCAAAGAAAGACTCGCCTGCAATGCAAGCATCAAGTGGAGTGATTTTACTTGTGTCGTACATCGCCATCCCTGTACACATAGATAGATTTTCACCTCTATCATTAACTGCATGTAATCAAATCCCATTCCCTTGCACTTGTGTCATCTGATATAGTAAAGACCAGTACTCCGGATTCGTTCCTATCGGAGAAAAAAACTCCTTTTTCAATGGATCAAGCACGGGGCTAATAACTCTCGTATACTTTCGCTTATAGGCCTGTCTTTCTGCGGACTGAATACTTATCATATCTTTATACAATAGATTGGATAAATCTTCAAGTTACTGTGAAAACTAATGGTCAGATTTGCGTAAAAAGGAGACCATCAAGGCACACGTCCGTATACCTCAATGGTCTCCTAATGTTCGTACCACCGAACAAAATACGTGATATGTTCGCAGGACAAACGCTCTATTTTAGTTCATCTACTTCTAGAATCTATAGCTCGTTGTTAAGCTTGACCAGAGCTTGATCAAGACTCTTCTCCGTCAGCTTGCCGGCGCTGAATGACACTAGTCCGCGCAGCGGCAAATAGTTCAGAAACGCCGCCATCATATCCGATGAAGACTCATCGCTCTCCCCCGTATTGGCGGATCCGCCAAATGGAGTCTGATTCACGAGCTCCTTAATGATCGGTGCCGCTAGGGGGTTTTCCATGATATCCCCGACCGTTGAGTTTCTTGTATATCGCGGTTTGATTGATGTAGTGGACTTTACATGAACTGTCCCTGTCAGAACCATCTCTGCTGAAGACTTGCCCACCAAGAGCTCAAAGTCTCCCGTCTCCACATGCCAGTCCTGCAAACCTACATGATAATAGGCGAACGAACGTTTATCCAACGTAAATGAAACCGTGCTTTGCTCGCCGGGCTCCAGGCTTACCTTGGCAAAACCCTTCAGCTCCTTATCGGGGCGCGACACGCTGCTCTTCACGTCACGAACATACAGCTGTACGATCTCTTTTCCCGCCAGCTTCCCGATATTTTTGACATTGACTGTTACTACCAGCGTCTCCGTATCCTCGATTTGCGATTTACTTATTGTCATGTCGGAATACTCAAAATTTGTATAGCTTAAGCCATGACCAAAAGGAAATAAAGGACGCATTTTTTTCTTGGCATAATAACGATAGCCGACGTAGATGCCCTCTTTGTACTCCACCGTATCCCCGTCTCCAGGGAAGAAGAGGTAAGATGGGTTGTCACTGAGTTGGGCCGGGAACGTCTCTGCCAATTTGCCGCAAGGGTTCGCATCGCCGAATAATAGATCCGCTATTGCACCGCCCATAGCTTGACCACCCAAATACGCCTCCAGGACGGCTTTGACATCATCGATCCATGGCATTTCAATCGGAGCGCCATTGCTTAACACGACGACGACCTGTTTCTGTATGGCGGTAATCCCTTCAATGAGCTTCATTTGATTATTCGGCAGACCCAGGTGGGTCCTGTCAAATCCTTCCGACTCGTAGCGATCGGGCAAACCGGCAAAAATGATAGTTACATCCGCATCCTTGGCAGCTTGAATTGCCTCATCTAAGAGCACAGTATCTGTATCATCCGTGTTAAGCGTATACCCTTCCGCATAAGAAATCTCCGCTGTACCCCCTGCCTTGGCCAGTTCCGCCATAAGATCGTCCATTTTGGTAGGCTTGATGTGGGAGCTCCCTCCACCTTGATAGCGTGGTTGTTTGGCCAAGGCGCCAACGACCGCAATGCGTTCCCCCTTCTTTAACGGAAGGATCCTATCTTCGTTCTTTAGAAGAACCATGCTTTCTCGGGCTACCTCTCGGGCCAGCTGGTGATGTGCTTCCATATCGTAGGTGGAGCCAGGTTTTCTATGATCGACCGCTTTATATATGACCCGCAGTATTCTTTCCACAGCGGCGTCCAGCTTCTGCTCAGAAAGCCGGCCTTCCCTAACCGCATCAATAATTTTTTGGTCGCCGACACCTCCTGAGGCAGGCATTTCTAGTTCGAGTCCTGCCGCTATTCCATCGGCTCTTTCGTTAACTGCGCCCCAATCGGATACAACAAAGCCTTCGTGTCCCCATTCGTCCTTTAGTATCTCTGTAAGCAGGCGATGATTCTCCGCACAATATTCCCCGTTAAGCTGGTTATAGGCACACATAACCGTCCATGGCTGCCCTTTCTTGACCGCTCCCTCAAAACTGGCCAAATAAATCTCTCTCAGCGTTCTCTCGTCCACAACCGCATTCGTTGTCATTCGGCGATGCTCTTGATTGTTTGCCGCAAAATGCTTGAGTGAAGCACCTACGCCTTGACTCTGAACGCCTAGAATGTGCTCGGCCGCCAATTCCGTTGACAAATAAGGGTCCTCCGAGAAGTACTCGAAATTTCGTCCGCAAAGCGGCGATCTCTTTATATTTGCCCCTGGTCCGAGAAGAATGCCTACCTGCTCTGCCTGACATTCTTCCCCTAGAGCAACGCCAACCTTGCGAAGCAGTTCCCGATCCCATGATGTAGCCAGACCTGCCGCTGAAGGGAAGCAAGTCGCAGGCACGCTATCGAATAAGCCCAGATGGTCTGCAGAGGCTCGTTGTTTCCGAAGGCCATGAGGCCCGTCTGTCATCATGATGGATGGTATGTCAAGTCTCTCGATGGCTTTGGTATTCCAGAAATCAAACCCGGAGCAAAGTCCAGCCTTTTCCTCCAGAGTCATGGTGGAAATCAGTTTTTTCAAGTCGCGATTCATTGATATATTCTCCTCTCTATGGGTATGGAGCCTGTTATTTATCCTTTCACAGCTCCGATCGTCATTCCTCTCACGAAATATTTCTGGAAGAACGGGTAAGCGATCAGAATCGGAATGACGGCAATAACCGCAATGGCCATGCGGAACGTTTCACTAGGCAGCTGAGCAACCTTCTCGCCCGCACTCGCGCTCAGATCGCCGTTGCTTGCAAGAAATTGGATATCGCTCATGATGCGATTCAAAACATTTTGCAGACTGAACAATTGGGGATCGGTCACATATATGAGCCCGTTATTCCAGTCATTCCAATAGGCAAGGCCCTGAAATAAGCCTACTGTGGCAAGGATGGGCAATGACAAGGGCAACACGATTTTATAGTACATTTTAAATTCACTTGCGCCGTCAATACTGGCGGATTCCAGAACGGGCACCGGTACGGTTGTCATGAAAAACGTCCGCATTAACAGCGTGTTGAAGCCATTCAATAGTAATCCGGGAACAATAAGCGCCCAAATCGTATTTTTTATATCCAGCAGCTGTGTATAGACGAGGTACGTAGGAACAAGACCGCCGTTAAATAATAAGGTAAAGAACAGCAGGAAGGCGAAAAACATGCCTCCGGGCAAATCGCGCCGGGAGAGCGGGTAAGCAAGCATGGACGTGATGATCAAGCTGGCCGTTGTTCCTACCACGGTAATCAGTATTGTTATCCCATAAGCGTTAAAGATTAGGGAGGATTGCTCCCATAAATATTCATATGCTGACAGGCTGAACTGCTTAGGAAAGAAAGAGTAGCCATTCTGCAGGATGGATTTCTCATCGCTTATGGAGGACATAATCAGCAATAGAAACGGAAGCAGGCACGATAGCGAAAATAAAAACAGGATGGTATGGGCAATCCACTGCCAAGCACGATTTTCTGTGTTCACGATGGTTCCTCCTCTAAAACAATGCGTTTTCCTTATTAATTTTCCGTACTACGTAGTTAGATACAAGGACGAGGATGAATCCGACGAGCGATTGATAAAAACCTGCGGCGGACGACATCCCGATATTGCCCAATTGAAGCAACCCGCGGAATACATACGTATCAATGACGTTCGTTGTACTGAACAACGCTCCTGCATTCATTGGAACCTGGTAGAACAAGCCGAAGTCGGAATAGAAAATCCGCCCGATCTGAAGGAGGGTCAGCATGATAATAACGGGTGTGATCAGCGGAATCGTGATTGTGCGGATTTGCTGCCACTTGGATGCTCCGTCCAATTTGGCTGCTTCATAATACTCCGGATCAATTCCAATGATGGCCGCCAAGTAAATGATGCATGAGTATCCGACTCCCTTCCAAGTATGCACAAGCGTTAGTATCACAGGCCAGTATTTTGGTTCGTTATACCAAGAAATCGGATCTATGCCCAAAGCCGGCAAGACGGTTTTATTCATAAACCCGCTCTCCATGCTGAGCATCGAGAAGACCAAATAGCTGACGATAACCATCGAAATCAAAAAAGGAAGTATAATTACGCTTTGATAAAACCGGGAGGCAAACTTGCTTTTGATTTCATTGAGAAGAATTGCAAAAGCGACAGCAACGACGAGACCAATAACGATAAAAGCCGCATTGTACAGTATCGTGTTCCTGGTAATAATATAGGCATCCGACGTTTGAAACAGGAACTTAAAGTTTTGAAAGCCTACCCAGTCACTTGCCCAGATGCCTTTGGCAAAGTTAATATCCTTGAATGCAATGATGAGGCCAAACATCGGCAGATAGTTATTAATTAGCAAATACGCGATCCCCGGCAGCATCATGAAGTAGAGCGGGCTGTATTTCCATAGTTTCTTCATAGCCACGCTCTGTGAACGATTTGTCATTTCTGGTTCCCCTTTCCGTATTAACGAAATTCTTGTTGTACTCTTATAGTAATCAATCGGCAGTCCTTCTCACTACCGCTCACACGACTTCCAATTTGCACTTTGCCGACCATCCGTCAATGGATGAAAAAAGCTCTGCCAGGCCAAGCGGCCTAGCAGAGCAGTTCATCCGGGATTTACTTCGATATGATGTTGAGCTCCCGGTTAATAACCGGCAGCAATTCCGGAGGAATTCCGTAAAACACGAGCTGGGACATCTTGTCGATAGACATAACCCCTTGAGTTACCTCAAAGAACGGATTGCTCGTCACATGTCCGAAGTATTTGAGAAACACTGCTTTGGAAGCATCATTGCTATACAGATCCTCGATCGTATCATAGATGGAATAATAGCCTTCCTTCACTTCAATCTGCCCTGCCTCGGACAAGTCGAATTGTTCAAACCAATTGACGACGTGCTTGCTCTTCTCTTCTTTCACATGAATATAGCTGGTGTCGATCTCCGATACATGGCGCAAAACGATCTCATCTGTATAGACCGTTCCTTGGTCATCCACACCTTCCACTCTAATGCGGTTATCCCCTGGCTTCAACAAGACGTTTTTAACGACGTATACCGGCTTACCGTCCTGAGTCTCCGTCAGCAATATATCGTTGTGATATAAGCGGATATGACTCAGATTCGATAAAATGATGATATCGTTCCCCTCTTTATGCCGATGGTAGAATCGGCGTCCGGCCACGTGAACAAAAGGATCCTTCGACCAATAGGCCTTGCAAAGATAGAAAGCATCCTTCTTCAAGGTCCGGTCAATGGTGACAAGTCCCTTCAAATTTTTGCCGACTTCTCCGCCTTCCTTACGGTTCGCACTACCGAAATCAAACATGTTCCAGACGTATCCGCCAAGAACGAATGGCCTCGCCTGAAAGGTTTCCAGCGCGTTATGATGGAACAATAGCTGGTATTCTTCTGTATAATCCTGAACCTGTGGAGTATAAGAATGGTATCGGGGATTCGTGTCGACCCCATATTCCGAAACCAGCGCAGGAACGTCAGGGCGAACTCTGTGAAACTCGTCAAGCCTCTCCCCAAGATCCTTGATTTCGCCATAGTACCAGCCATAATATAAATTGTAACCGACAAGGTCGGTGAAATTATTGATTATACTATCGTCCGCAACTCCATTAATATTCGCCTGTGCGACGAAACGGCTTGGATCCAGCCGCTTGGCTTCCTCCACCAGCTTTTGAATCGTTCGATACGTATTCTCCGTCTCAACGGCGATCGTTATTTCGTTTTGAACTCCCCAACAATAAATAGAAGTGTGATTATAGGCTTGTTTAATCAAACGCTCCAACTGTTCGAAGGCGTTACGGCTTTCCGGATCCTTGGTCGAAGGAATGCTAATATACGGAATTTCGGCCCACACCAGCAAACCATAGCGGTCACAGAGACTGTAAAAATAATCGTCATGCTGGTAATGGGCAAGACGAATGCTGTTGGCGCCGATCTCCCGAATGAGCTCCATGTCCAATTCCATGTGAGCCTTCGTAATGGCATTGCCCACGCCTCCGAAATCCTGATGGCGGCACACTCCATTGAGCTTGACCGGTTTTCCGTTCAAAATGACGCCTCGGTCGGCTGTAAGCTCGACGGTTCGAAAGCCGATTTCGATTTGACGAGCATCCGCAACTTCTCCTTGGACGCTGACGGTGATCACAGCCTTATACAGATAGGGATTATCCACGCCGTCCCAAAGCGTAGGATTGCTGATGGTTCCATGCAAGGAGAACTCCGTTTCGGTTGCAAAGGACAACTCGGAGCTTGCTTCCCACACGATGGTTCCTTCGAGGTCCGCGAGTTGAATCAGGACGCTTCCATTGGCTGGTGCGCATGATTCATTAATGACCCGTCCGCGTACATCCAGCCGAAATGAATTGTCGCCGCTGCTTGTCTGCGTTAGATATACACCGTCTCGGCCGTGATCCATCACATCAAAGTGGATGTCGTCCATGATAAGCAGGTTCACTTCCCTGTAGAGGCCGCCAAAGAAAGTAAAGTCCGCCATCAGCGGGTACACCTCATTATCATAGCTATTGTCCACTCTTATGGCGATTAGATTATCTCCTTCCCTCAAATAAGGATTCAATGCTGCACGAAACATTGCGTAACCGCATCGGCTTTCCCCTACAAGATGACCATTGATATAAACCTGGCCCATATTGCCGGCTGCCCCGATTTCCAAATAGAAACGTTTGCCAATATCTTCTGGAGCGATATGGAGTGTTCTTTGATACCAGCAGGCCCCCCTGTAATACGGCTCTGTCCCCCCTTGTCCGTCCATATCATTCCAAGTGTGCGGTAACGTAACTGACTGCCCTTCTTTTATTAAGGTGCTGGCATAAGAGGGACTGTTTTCTTTGGTAAACATCCAAAGCTGATTAAATGGAATTATTTTCAACATGAACGACCTCTTTTCTTGGGATCTAGACGATACTCGGCAAAAAAATGCCCGTTCAACCAGAAAGTTGACGGGCAACGAATTTCGTCTTATTTATTACCTTTCGCCCATTCGTCAAGCTGTTTTTGCTTTTCAGCGATAATTTTATCGATACCGGCGGATTTCAGCTTGGATATAAATTCCGGCAATATCTTATCCGGATCAACGCTTCCCGTTTCAAGCGGAAGCTTGTATTGAGTGATCACGTTGGACACGGCGGCATACTCTGTCTTAACCGATGTAGCGTCGAACGTGAAGCCCAATGCTTTGGATTTTATAGCCGACTTATTGAAATCATCCATCTTTTTCCATATATTAGGATCGTCTCCGTTAAACACGTAAGACAAGAATTGATTGCCGAATAAATAGCCCATATTCAAGCTGTAGCCAGAGGTTTTAGCATCTACACCTTGCGGAAAATCAATCACATTACCGGATTTAACGACGTAATGCTTATCTGCTACACCCCAATCGAACAGGTTGACGATATCTTTGTCGGTGTACATTAAATTCAGGAATTCCATCGCTTTTTCCGGCATCTTGGAATTAACGGGTACGCCCCACATAATACTCGTGACGTTTGTCGTTGTTGAGACCGGTTTAACCAGGTTGGCTGTCACTACCGGTACGCCGCTGCTCTTCGATTCCTGCTCCTCAAATCCCGGCTTCATATTGGAAAAGTATGCGAAGCCGCGGTTAGATTTTAATAAATCAAACTGAGAAGTCTTATTGGTGGCGGCGTCTTTCAAGATCAACCCCGATGTGTACCAGCTTCTCATCTTTTGCACGAACTGGGCATATTCCTGTGTTTCGTATAAATTCACGACTTTCAGGTTATTATCATAATTTGGAAGTACTCCCATCGAATCGCCCAGCATATCGAACCATCGATAAGAATCGAGCATCGTTCTGCCGATATTGCCCGGAACCAGCGGGGTCAGGTCCGGCTCTTTCTCCTTGATTAACTTCAATGCCGCTTCTACCTCATCCAGCGTATGAATTTTGCTGACGTCAATTTGATACTTCTCGACAAGATCCTTCCGCATGGTCAAGCCCTGGCTAGCGGCAAAATCTCGAATTGTGGGCACTGCGTATGTCGATCCGCCGATTTTTACTGCATTCAGGTAAGCCGGGTCCATAGATTGTTTAATTCCTTGTCCTTGAGCTTCAAGCAACTTATCCAACGCGATGATTTGGCCTTTGGCAACCAAACTGCTGTAAAGACTGCTCGTAACTACCATCAGATCCAATTTCTCATTGCTGCTTAGCATCAGGTTGACCTGCTGCTCCCAATTCCCGAAGCTGATCGGTGTCAGTTTCACTGTAGCGTTGATCTTTTGCTGCGCAATTTTGTTAATAGAGTCCTGCACCACCGGCAAATCCTTCGGCACCGAACCAAAAATCGGATAAGCGATATTCAACTCTGGCAATTTCTTGTTCGAGGCATTCCCTCCAGAAGCGCCGCCTCCATTATTTCCGCCGCAAGCGGATAAGAAAAGCATGGAACCTATTACGAGCCCGCTTGCTGCTGTAAATCTCTTCCTCATGGTACTCCCCCATTTGCGTAGTGTCATTCACCTTGAAACCGATTGCGAGCAAGCGGATTCAAAAGGTGAACATACGCCTATTGTACTTCCGCTGCAATTATGGCACTGCTCCGGTCACGACTTTTCAATGTGCATTTGCAGACTATCTAATCGTCCTGTCTCTTTTGCTGGTGTTTTTGGCGATATTCATTCGGATTCATGTCGGTATACTTCTTAAACATCCGGGAAAAATGCGAAAAGTTCGCATACCCGATATGCGAAGCAACTGCACTGATCGGCATCTCGGTTTTCGACAACAGCTCCTGCGCAAGCTTAAGCCTTTCCTGAAACAAGTAATCGGAAATGGCCATTCCCGTCTCCTTTTTGAATAGCCGGTTTAAATAATCGGGGTTTAGATACACGTGATTTGCGATCTCTTCACGGGACAAATCCTCTGCCAAGTGAAGCTTGATATATCCGATAACCCGGTTGACCACACTCTGAGATTGCTCCACAGTGTTAACGTACTCCAGCGCTCGATTAACGACATGATTCATCCAGGAAACCAAACCGGTAACGGAGCGGGTCGCATTTGCCGAGACATCTAATGAGATGCTGTCGCTAAACAATTGATGCGCCTGAATCCCCTTATTTTGAAGAGCGACATACATCGTTTGCTGAAAATCCTGGTACCATTGATGGAGCAGCGTAGCATCCACAGTATCCCGCTGCAGCATCCCATCCAAATAAGCGGTAGCCTCCTGAAGCACCCTGCCATACTCGCCTTCCTTGAGCATAACGGCCCATACCCCCATGTCCGGGAGCACGTGGAGTGATGATCGTAATGAAACGTCGGAAATGAAGAAAACTTTATTATTATAGGCTACATTGTTTCTCTCCAATTCACGGAGTGCCTTAACCATCCCGAACATATCTTGCCCGTGAATGGCATCCCCGATATAGCATGAAAGATCGCAAGAGAAATATTGCTTGCAAGCCTCAATGTAACGATTGCACGCCCGCTCCATCGACATTTCAAAATCGTCACGGCTGGTTGCCGGTAAAATAGCAAGCAGGCCTCTGTCTAATGAAACCACTTGTCCTTTTTGATGATCACCAATAATCATTTCTTCCGCGGCATTTTTAAGAGCATACTCCATAATTTTCTCCTCACGGAGCGTCAGCGGCTTATGCCATCTTTGAACGCCGATCAGTATCGGAATAAAAGTCATAGAGTCGTCGTAGGGGATGTTACGTTCCGCCGCGGCACGCTTCACTGCATCCGCACGGGCCGGAATCACTTGATGGATAAGATCTAGCCAAAATCGTTCGATCAGCACAGGTTGATGCTGAAACCAAAATTGGCCATATTGGCTAAACTGCTCGATCTCCGAATCTTTGAGATTTTTTTCGATCGCTTTTTGAATCGTTTTTTCCAGTTCAAGAAACGGTATCGGCTTGAGAATATAGTCAAGACTCCCCATCTGAAGCGCTTGCTTGGCATATTTGAAATCGGCATGACATGTGAGAAAAATGGTGGCCGTTCGCGGATACCTCTCCCGAACCCACTCCGCCAATTCCAAGCCGGTAGCCTGCGGCATTTCGATATCGCAGAGCATAATGTCGACCTGCTCCGTCTCGAATACTTCCTTTGCCTGTTTAACGGTATAAGCGGTGAATACCGCCGTAATCCCAAGCCTCTGCCAGTGAACCCCGGACAATATTCCTTCAACCGCATGAATTTCATCGTCTACAATTAAAAGTTGAGGCATCATCATTATCCCCTTTCTGACCGTTCTGAAGCATAGGGCAGCCTGATCTCGACTACCGCACCTCTCGGAAAACCGTTATAGCAAGAGAGAGTAGCTTCTTCGCCGTACAACAGCTGCAGTCTCCTTTGAACATTCCATATCCCTATGTGCTCCCCCTCCTCGTCTATCACCCTGTTCCCTGAACGAATCTCCGACAATATTTCCTCAGAAAAACCTTTGCCTGTATCGCGAACGATAATTTCAATGTAAGGCTCCAAGCCTGTTTCCATTAAATCGATAGATACACTGATATGGATCGGTTGATCGAGAGTGATCCCATGCTTGATTGAATTTTCCAGGAACGATTGAATGATAAGCGGTGGTACCGGAACACGCTCAAGAAAATCCGGGACATCTATCGTACAGGTAAGGCCCCCGGGAAAGCGAAGCTCCTGAATTCGAGCGTAGTTACGGACATGCTGCAGTTCCTCACCTAAGGATACGAATGTCAGGTTGCTTTGAAACATAAAACGGAAGTACCGAACCAAACATAGCGTTAGCTCCTGAATCAATTCATAATTTTTCACTTGAGCCAAATTGAACAGGATGTTAAGCGAATTCATAAAAAAATGCGGGTTAATCTGAAGCTGCAGATGCTGAAGCTCCGCCTTTTGCTTGTTCAGTTGTTCTTCATACACGTTGATCTTTAATTCTTCAATTTGTCCCATCATGCGGTTGAATGTTTCGTTAACCAATAAAATTTCATCCGATGCAGGATAGGATTCAACCCGCACGTTGACGTTCCCGTCGTTAATTCTCTTCATGACGGCAATCAAGCGCTGCAGCGGCACTAGCAAAATATGACGAAGGAGAAGCAGACTGATGGGCAGTAATCCTATGGATACAATGGAAATAAACAAGGTCAGCCGCGATAAATTAGGCAGGTTTTGCAATATCTGCTTGTCCGGTATGACAGCAGCCAGGCTGAAATTTCCTACCTGTGAAGGTTCCCCGACGACAAGTAAACTATTCTCGCTGCCTGTCATATAATACTCGCTGAAGTCCACTGTAAAATCTATCTGCTCATCCGGCAGCGGATTTGTACTTACCATCACGTTCCCATCACTATTCACGAGCAAAGCGCTTCCTTCTTTCCCTAAATTAATCAAATGGAGCGGAACTAGCAGCGTTTTCACATTGACCCAAGCACCGAGATATAAATCACCCGATTTCAAAATTCGCAGTGCATAGTACTCTTCTCCGATTTGCTTTACTAACCATCGGCTGCCTTCATTATTCGAAAGGTTTGGCTCGCTGCTCAGAGATTCACGCAATTGCTGCTCAACCCGATCCCTGTCGGTAAATGAAATGGTCGACTTGAAGACGTCCAACAAATCCTTCCTGGATTGAGAATAGACAAAAAAAGCATCGACGGATTTATATAATACAATATCGCTTGCTAGCTTATCGGAGACGCTATGTTTGGCCAGCTGGTACTCGTCTTCCGAATTCGGAGCATTCATGGATTGAATATCATAATCAGATGTCAGCAAGCCGATCAGATTACGCTCTGCATCCTTTAATTGCGTATCGATCTGTCCCATGTACAAAGAGATTAAATTTTTATTGGATAATGCAACCTGGTCGTGCACGACACGAATACTGTAGAAGTTATTGTACAGCAGCAGTGTAATGAGAGGCACGGTTACAAGCAGTAATCCCATAACCAGTTTGAAACGAATCGAATTCCATGAAATATGCGGGATCCTCAAAAGCACACCCCCCTACTACAAATTTAAAAACTGTCGTTGCCCGACAGTCTTGTTATATCCTATTTTCGATTATAGAACCGATTTTTGAATCATAACAAATAAAATGATTTCCAAGCTACTGTTTTCACGACATTGCATAATGCATTTCACGACATTTAAGCTTGTATCGAATAGCTTCTGGTCATTGACTTGAGACAAGGAAATGTTCAGATAAAAATAAAGACCCACGATTATACGCGGGTCTGCATTGGTTCACATCTTGTCATCCGACAAGTATTTATTTTGATAAGCTCGAAAGTCCGTCAACACCCTATCATTTTATTCTTCTTCAAATAATTTCTCGCCTCGATGGAGCCGCCATGCAATTTTTGCCGTATGAGGCCTCTCGCGGGAAGTTGGGGCGTGAGCCGCCAAATAACGGGTAGCAGCAAGGATCATCGTTTCGCGAGCTTTCTCTGCGAACGGTCCCGATTCGGTAGCCCAGCGGTCATATTCCGCGACGGCCGCCTCGTACATCTGGAAGGAGTGGAATTCCGCATCCTCTCTAAGCAAAGCATGACCCAATACGTTGAATAAAGGTTCAGGCTTTCCGCCGCTGCGCAGATAGCGGATCACCCATGCCGCCGCCGGAGCTACCTGCTGCTGCTTATCGAGAATGTCCAGCAGCTCCGTGGGCTGAGGCACTTCCCCAGCCTCTTCAATCACTACCGGCCTTGGGGCCGCCGGGATATTCAAGAACCGGTCCAGGTATATCGCAGCTGCTGTATGGAAAATTCCGCGAATCAGCCATGGATTAGTGGAGCGGATCAAACCTTCATGAACGGCATGAGCATGCGTAAACGTATGCAGTACCGAAATCCAATCTCCAAAATCATTCTGCGTATGGAAGCGGACGATCCGTTCCGCCGCAGCTAACGCGGCAATTTGCGAGATGCGTACCGGGGAGGCGCCGCCGAGCAAAGATTCCTTTAGCACGCGAACTGTCCGCAGCGGATCGTCTCCGAGCAGCACTTGGAGAAGCTCCTCATCGTCGATACCCGGGTCCACGCTTCCAGTTACATTGCCTTGTTGGGAAACCTCCTCGAACGCTTCCATCAACGGCTGAACCAAATTGACAGGTGACTGCCAGCTGTGAAGCTCTTCGCTGCGGGAGGCGTCTCCGAACATCGGGAGCAGTGAGGCGAGGATATAGCTGCGCTGCTCGTCCCCGACATACTTCAAGCTCTCGAATGCTTTATTATGGAAATCCAGTGTATGGCCTCCATTAATATAGAAATGGTCCGTTGCTGCCATGCTCATCATAGAGAATAATTGCATCTCATCCGTCCCCGCCTGTATGGCGGTAAGCAGCACCCGTTCCGCGCCGCGAGTATCCCGGACCTCGATGCAGTCACGGTACCATTCCGTCAACCGATCTTCGGAGACGCTTGTATTCGGGAGCGGATCGAGCAAGAAGCGCGTTCCGCTTCCGGCCGAGTCGCGCGCTGTGTGCAGCAAGCCTTGAAACAACGCCAGGATCCGTCCTTGTTTATCAAGCTTCGGCAGGACGTTGGCCATCGCGGTAAGAATCGTTAATCCGGAGCCCCACCCTTGCCTGCGCTGTTTGACCCCGAATTCGATCCCGATTGCAGCGATTTCCGACTCGGGAACACCCGATTCCATTAAACCGACTATGGCCTTGGCAATGACAAGGCCGATGTTTTGCTCAAGACCGCTCAGAAGCCGGTCCTTATATAGCTGTACTTGATTACCGTTCCGGGAATTCGGGTCGACCCAAATCACTCCTTCATGAACGGCTATTTCGTGCACCGGAACATCGTCTGCCCAAGGGTCGAGCGTTCCTCCGCTGCATACGTCAAACCGCGCGTGATGCCAATGACAGGTCAATATTCCGTTGCACAAGCTTCCCATATGAAGGGGAAACCCGAGGTGAGGGCACCGGTTGTCAAGCGCATACACTTCATCCTCATGAAAGAAAACTACAATGCCCCCTTTGATCAGCTTCGGACCTTGCTCTCGAAGCTCTTCGACGGTACCTGCCTGGATCCAACCATTCATGAAAACGCCTCCAATTCCCGATATAATGTGCTTTCCTTGCTTATACCATATCATACTTTAAAAACTTTATAAATATGTATATTTATAAAGTTTTTTTCTGCATCTAGCTGATCCAGAACCCTTTCCTTTCCTGAACCTCCCACCCGCTTTCCCGCTTCTTTAAAATAAGCTGCTGCCCTGCGGCTCCTAAAGGAGAGCGAAACTTGTAGCCGTCAATTGCCACAACCGTGCCCGTTTCGTCCGATTGAACCTTTTCTACATTCAGAAGAATCCCTTGCAGTCTTTTCTTTGTCTTATCCGTCCGTTGTCCATCAAGCAGCTCTTCGTAGGAATAAAATATGACATCCACTTTGTATTTTGTTTCAAAATATTGCTTTAGCTGCTTCTGCTCCTCCTCTGTCCATGCTCCTTTCATGTTTTGTATATGTAAGGAAATGTACTTCATATCATCGTTTAAGGCGTCGTCCATGGACATAAATTCATCGAAGACTACAGTGAATAACGAAACTTTATTCTCAAGCTGCTCTAGCGATTGTACAGACTTGCTTATTCGAGGTAATGTGTTAGAGGAAGTGCAGCAATGCATGGCCGTCAGCACCTCATAGGCAGGGAACAGCATTTGCCGAGTAATCGGCTTAAGTCCTTCGAAAGATCCGTCTGCATGTAAAAACGGATACAGCTGGACGGCCAAGGTGACGTAACGTTTCGCATAGTCGGATACGGTTTCGTCGTTTATTGCAGCCATCGTTTCCGCTTCTCGCTGCTTTAATGAGCTGCGAATAAGAAAGACGGCGAGTTGTTCCCTGGTTACCGGAGCGGCCGGATCAAACTGGTCCTCGCCCACACCTTCGATCACACCCGCTTCCCGTAATGCTTCGATGTAAGGAAGCATATCGCCGTAAAGCGGATCATCCGCCCTCACATCCGTGTATCGGGATACGGAAAGCGACTTATCCACTTTCAGACTTAGGGACAGTGCGACGAATTTCGCAAATTCCGCACGGCTGATTGGGTCCGTCAATCCGAAGCGATCTTTCGCCGCCCCATCGATTAATCCTTTGACTAGCCAACTATCGACGGTCATTCTCGTCTTGGCATCTGCCTTGTCCAAATCGTGGAAATCGGCGGATGCTTTACCTGCGGCTGCCAGGACCGGTTCCGTGATCAACGATGTACCAGCCAGTACCAGACATATCCCTCCAACAAGGATGCTTAGCCTCAGTCTCCCGGCGCGTGTTGAGTCGCTGCAACGCGTACGGCAAGGCCGCGTGCCGGACCACATCCTATTTTTACTTGGTTTCACCATGCTTTTTCTCCTCCTGCTTCTCACTCAACATGATCCTTTCGCTAGACACAGTTTATAAAAAAATACCCTGTCCCCCATGCTTCCGTTAAAGCCTATGTATAAAATATACCATATTTTTACTGATGCTGATTGAAATTGCCATATGCACTGCGTGGCAAAATATGTTTTAATATATCAAAGGAGCGTGATACTGTGGACATTAAATCTTTTCTACATCCAAAGAATGAGGTCTCTTACATCACGACATCTTCCAATATGAAAGAAGCCTTAGACAAATTGGAGGCTTGCCATTATTCGGCCATTCCGGTCCTGCAGGACAATGGAGTATATTACGGAACGCTTTCCGAAGGAGATTTGTTATGGAAGATGAAAGCCACACCTGGCCTTACTTTCGATACGATGCATGAAATTCCCGTCGTTTCCATCAATAAGCGGTTAAAGATCGAATGCGTCAAGATTGGCGCCGATTTGGACGACATGCTTGCGCTTGCCGCTGATCAGAACTTCGTTCCAGTCGTAGATGACGATGGCATCTTTCTTGGGATCATTCGGCGTAAAGACATCATCGAATTCTACACCCGGAATATTACGGATTAATTGCAAAAAGACCCGATCGTTTGAAAAAGATCGGGTCTTTGCTTTGCTTATTTTGACAAGAGATATCATGAGATACAGCGATCTCAGTTTTTTTTCGTCACGGTTCATAATCTAAAATGGGAGTTGAACGTTCCTAGTCTAAATGTTAAAGCCTGCCTGGTGTTTTTTTAACTTCAAAAGTAGTCGAATCGGTATAGCTAGTGGTCGATAAGCTCTCGTAATTGGACGGAACTTCGTCCTGATCCATAGTTGCTTCCGTCGCCTCTGTCTCCGGCAATTCCCAGCTTGCCTTTTGGAAGTTCATTTTTTCTTTTGTTTCTTTATTATTATCTTTGAGCATGAATGTATAGACCTCTCTTATTTAAAGGTTTCATCCCCAAATACTTTTTCCTGCCTGTAAAGGATTTATACAAGAACGATTTTTGATTACTATGTGCTTGTCCTGCTTTTGAAAAAAAAATAACAAATTTTAACTAGTGCAGAATGTACGACTCGTTAGTATGCCATGCTCCTCCCTCGTCTGTACTTCGGTAGAACATCGTGGCCGTTCGAAGAGCCCCTTTTGCGGCAGCTTCCACCGTTGTAAAACGGTTTTCCTCGGAAAACTCTGGATCCGCCTGATCCGCTCCCCTATAGTAGTGACTGAGCTCATAAAAGTAATCGTCCGTCCGATTCCTTAGAATTCGAATTCCAATTTCCTTCCCGTCAATGCGTGCTTTAAACGATAAAACGATCTCGTGCACCGCCTGGATATCCGCGTGAACATTCTCGAGCTCCGATAAATCAAACATGAGGCTTCCTCTCCCTTCTTATGCCATACTATCTGTTTACATTATTCCCATGATTCCTCATCTATCGGCATTAAGTTTACTTCCAGTTTTTGTTTATCACCAATTATTTAGTTAAGATGGCGGATTAATATTTTTAAAAGGCCCTGCATTATTAGTTCTATTTTTGTAGGATAGAATGATTTCCATCATGAAGACCAAAACTAAAGAAATGCCAAATAACGGCATTATAGAACCTAATACCAACATGAGAATAATAAATCCAATCGATAGCTTGCTTGTTGGGTTCGGCGGAGCAGACAAAGTACTTTTCTTTTTACGAGCCAACCATGTTTTGAACCCCCAGAAAATAACAAGCAGGAACGTAACACAAACTAGGAGATTGATAATTTTGTTGAGCCATCCGAATAAATGCCCTTCATGTAAAGGAATTCCCCAGGTGAACAATTTTCCTAGTATCCCATAATCTTCATAACCAACCTTTGAAATCATTTTGCCGCTATATGCATCAAAATATGCTGTTACTTCATCATTAGGGCTAACGTCTAATCCTGTCACTCCTGAATTACTTCCTTTAGAGACAATGAATACACCATGTTCATCTTTAGGATAAATGATGGAGTACGGCTTGGAAATATTGGCCTGATTAATTTCGTTCATTAATTGCTGGAGGGTAATCATTCCGTTTCGTTCAGACATAATAGTCTGATGTGCCACGCCGTTATGTTCTTCATGAGAT
The DNA here is from genome assembly GCF_014873645.1 of Paenibacillus sp. OAS669. Lineage (NCBI taxonomy): Bacteria > Bacillati > Bacillota > Bacilli > Caryophanales > Paenibacillaceae > Paenibacillus > Paenibacillus sp. OAS669. The sequence goes on along the minus strand of NZ_JADBDR010000014.1, from coordinate 40,078 downwards.
CCACCGATTGATGCCGGTAGTTCATTTTTACGAGTGGCCCAAGGAATTTCGTTCATATCCAATGTCGGCGGATTTTGTTTTAATACTGGAAATCCGATAGACGGATGCTTTTGCGCTGTGGAGTATAGGATATCGCCCATAAAGGCTGACCATGGCAACCCGGTAAAAATAAGGATTATCAATGGTATGGAAATGATAATACCGATTCTCGCATGCCATTTCAGATTTGTTTGCCGCTTGGTTAGATTCGGCTCCTTCTTCAACACCCTTCCTTTGAATGTCATGTACATTCCGGAGAGCAACAGGAAAATTGTCCAGCATGCAGCCAATTCAACGAGATAGTTGACAACAGTTCCCCCAACAAAGAGAGAACTATGAATGTCCCTCATTACATTAGAAAACGTATATTTGGGATTCTGACTGCCCACTATTTGATAATTGGAGTCTAAAAATACATATTTTTGTTCTCCAGCTCCATTGATCATTGTTAAACGCGTATTATATGGATCATCTAAAACAATAACTTTTGAAACAGAAAAATCTTGATAGGTTTGCTTGGCTTTCTCAATACCTTGATCAATCGTCAGTGGTTCTGTTTGACTGCTTTTGTTAAAAAATTCATTCTTATACATCACATTTTCTACATTTGTATAAAACAAATACCCGATACCGCTTAGCGTTAATGTAATGAGAAGTGGTGTAATGAACAATGCTGCATAAAAATGCCATCTCCAGAAGCGATTATAATTATTTTTTTCCATTATCTATTTCCCTTCATTTTCTCTTCGGCCTGTTTTTATTATAGCGATACAGTTTCTCGTTACAATGACTCCAACGAGCTATCTTTTCGTATGCTGGACTACCTATTTGCACCTTTGCCTGTCCTCTAATCGGAAGGAGCAGCCCATTTGCCCTGTGGCTCTATTCATAGGTAGATAGACTGCGTTGCTTGTGTGTGGGCGCCTCGCTTTTAATACAATTGTAGAGAATAGCCATGATCAGAAGCATAATAGCATCCATGAATATAACGGTTAGAACAGGATGATCATCAATTTCCATAACACCCAGCATCGCTCCCATCATGCCGCCCATAATACCGGATAACATGCCGTCCATCGCCGCCAGCCAGCTATGCCGTTCTCCGGTAAAGTAACCGACTGCAATCCCCCACAGCATCCCAAGAGCAGTTGAAAAAAATAAGGATTGAAGCCAGATGCCTAAAATGGTCCCGGCTGCCAAGCCGGTCATCATCGCAAGGGCCATTGCTGCCATCATAGCTGTCATTTTGGATAATTGTGACGAATATGCCCTAATACGAATTGTTAAAGAAAGAGTGCTCAAGGCAACAACAGTCAGAGAGATTCCGTTCACTACTGCCACTCCCGATGAAGAATCCGTTATAGTCATAGTTCCACCACCATGATTAAATTACGTAGAAATTGTGAAAAATTGCATGTCTTTCTTTAACTCCAAAGAGCTATATACAAACATAACTTCGAGATGCTACTATGATTCAGATATTTAAGGAGGGATAGTGAATGTATAAATGGATTATGTCCATTCTGCTCGGCATGGCATGCATAGCCGGTATAATCGTACTGTTCATGAAAGTCGGGGAGCACCAAGCACAAACGAAGCAGGAAGCGTCCGCACCAGCCATGCCTGACACCCCGCTGAACAGTCAAGCAACTGAAGCTACGTATAAGCAATCTTGTATAGCCTGTCATGGTAATGATCTGGAAGGAAAAATTGGTCCAAACTTGCAAAAAATAGGCGGTAAAATGACAGACCAACAGCTGTACAAAATTGTACAAAATGGGCGCGGTGGCATGCCGGCATTCAAAAGCACTCTGAAAGATGAAGAAATAGTCAATTTGGCCAAATGGCTTGCGGAGAAAAAATGATAAAACATCGTTTCAAGTTTCTGGTCGGGTTCGTAATGCTCTTAATGGTCATAAGCCTCTACTTCTGGATGACGCAGGAGCGTCCTATACTGCCCGTCATTAAACAAGCGCCTGATTTCAAGCTGCTGGATGTGAACGGGAACCCGTTCCAATTCCATGAAACCGACAGTAAAGTCCGTTTGGTCGAATTTTTGTTCACGAGTTGCCCGGACATTTGTCCAATGACGACTTATAACATGGTTCAAATTCAGAATGAACTTAAAAAACAGCAGCTTTGGGGAAATAAAGTTCAATTTCTCTCCATTACCTTTGATCCCGAACAAGATACACCTGAAGTATTCAAAGCTTATGGCGATAGAATGGGTATGGACTATAGCGGTTGGACCTTGTTAACAGGCACCGAAACTGAAACCGCTGACGTAGCGAAAAGCTTCGGTGTCATGGTTCAAAAACTGCCGGACAATACCTTCGTACATAGCGTGACCTCCCTTATGCTGGTCGATCCTACCGGCAAAATTCGTAAAATATTCAAAATGGGTGACGAAATGAATAACGATGAAATCATAAAAATGATCCGGCAAGCTGCCGGATCTTGACTTAAGCTCGATTATGAAGCAGGGGATGATTTGTGTCCTCTGCTTCTTCATTTTCTTTACGATACCATTGAAAAAATACATACCCCAGCATGCACCCGTAGGATACCTCCTGAACGATTTTCATTACAACGCCCCCCAACTGCTGATCGTTTAAAGGCGTTAGCCAGCTCACATTCATAGCCAGTCTGTCAACAGTAACTGAGTAAAAAGGCAAGCATAGCAAATGGGTACTGCTGGTGTACGTTTCATACAGGATATCATTTGCAAAAATAATCAATGCACAGGCAGGTGTGAGCAAAATACCGTTCAAGAAGATATATCCCATCTTTTTTAACGGACTTAGTGCATACTTGCTGTCGGAATGAAAAACTGGCCACCATAACCCGATGGCGGTAATAAGCAGCAATACATGAATCGCGTTGTGGAGCGCATAGTTAGACATGGCTGCATCAAATATGAGCGGAATGTGATAAAAGGAAAATGCTCCGTTAAAAAGGAACAATGCTATAAGTGGATTACAGAGGAAGCCTACCGCCCACCTGCTGAATTTGCTTTGTCGGACTAGCTCATACCACTTGGCAGGCATTCCTCTATAAAGAAGCGGCGGCACAACCAAGTAAAGCACCGCTTGCTGGAGCATATGAATACTGAACCAGAAATGGCCGAACAAATTTAACGGCCCTCCCAGGGCGAAGTAAAAAAGAAACAGCCCTACTATGAAATAAGCTTTTCCCTTGCCCATCAACTCGCTGCTTGTTTATTTCATGTAGAATAGAGCAAGAAGCAGCATGCCGAGGAATAACTCAGGACTGAATACAGTACGGAAACCATAAACTTGAATGATCGTCAAAAAATCCATTTGGAAAGCCTCCTTCCTCCATTCACAAAGTTAACCTTACTATCATACACAGGAATCAGGAATCGCTTACTTCAAAATGATCTCTAATCCTTCCTTCATAAAGAAGTCATGATTTGTTCAAGGATACGTCAACGTAATAACTCCATAGTGCCATGCACACGCCTCTTAATCAGGTTACAATTTGATCATAGGAGGCGATTAGGATGTCCCCGTTTCATATTCTAATAGCAGATGATGAAGAACATATTCGTAAACTTATCCAAATGTACCTAAATAAAGATATTGCCGTGATTGACATAGCCGAAGATGGTGAAACCGCACTTAACAAAGCATTGTCCAAAGACTTCGATATTATTCTCCTTGATTGGATGATGCCGGGAATTTCGGGGTTAGAGGTCTGCCAGCTGTTAAAAAGCATGAAATCAACCCCGGTTATTATGCTATCCGCTAATGGGAATGAAAGTGATCGCTTGAAAGGCTTTGAAGCAGGGGTGGACGATTATGTAACCAAACCGTTCAGCCCTAGAGAGCTTCTATGCCGGGTGTATTCTATTCTGAAAAGGACCCAGCAAGTAACGACAACCATGAAACGTCTACAAGCCGACAAGATTATTTTGTCACCATTGACCATCGATCATCATGCTCATCGAGTCACCATTGATAATCAGGAACTAACTTTAACTCCGAAGGAATATGATTTGTTAAGATTTCTAGCCATTCATTGTGGAAAAACCTTCTCCCGTAAAGAGTTAATTCGCGAGGTGTGGGGGTTCGAGGCCGGCAGCGATTTTAGGACGGTAGATTCTCATGTCAAAAGGCTGCGAGATAAATTCGAAGCAGTCTCCCCTGCTTTTTCCAATACGATCAAGACCATCTGGGGAATTGGTTACCAGTTTGATCCCACCAGATAGGCGGGAAATTTTCAGAGATACAGCTATGAAAGTGCTGGATACAACCATGACAAATATGACACAACAAAGGCCCGTCTTTACTTTGTAATTCGTATCCATCCTTTTTCATAGGCATATCTCGTTAACTGAACACGGTTATCCAGATGCAGCTTTTGAAGGATGTTCTTTAAATGATTTTTGACCGTATGCTCGGATATGCACAGATCCGTTGATATTTCCTTGTTCGATTTTCCGCGAGCTACACAAGTTAAAATTTCTTTTTCACGAGAAGTTAACGGAGATATTTCCTGAACGGTCGTTGATCCCCCTGAAAACTCCTTCAATAGCCGAACTGCCAGTTCCCGGGACATAGGTGCTTCATCAAAGGCAACCGCACGCAAGTACTCATGCCATGAGGCCGGATGAAGATTTTTCAGCAAATAACCTTGCGCTCCCCTCTTAATAGCTTCAAACAAGTGAGTGATGTCATCCGAGACGGTCACCATAATGATTTTCACATAAGGAAAGCGATCTTTTATCCGTTTGGCAGCTTCAAGGCCATCCATTTCAGGCATGGAGATATCCATTAAAATAATATCCGGCATGAATTGTTCTGCCAGCAGCACAGCCTCGCGTCCGTTGACTGCCTCGCCTACGATTTCAAAGCTGGCATCCGCTTCAATAATATCTTTCATCGCAGCACGTGCAAATGAATGGTCATCCGCAAGAAGGATTCGTATCGGATTCATAACGGTCCCCTTTCCTTATCTCCAGTATTGTTCGTTCTTCATGACGTTCTATGAGGAAATTCCATCCAAGCCTTGTCGCCCTTTCTTGTATAATCATCAATCCGTAACCATTACCGCTCATAGAAGTAGAGGAAGACTCTAGCTGAAATCCCTCGCCATCATCCAGAATGGAGCAAAACCACCCTTCCTGGCCTTGGTTGCGGCTGCGAAGCCATATTTGCGAAGCTTTGGCATGCTTGTAGACATTAAAAAGGGCTTCACGCATGGTTGAATACAGCTCCACCTTCTCTTTTACGCTTAATCGCTTTTCCTCCAGCGTCCAATCGATTGTTACAGGAATTCCCGTATTTTCGCTGAAATCCTCGATTAAGCGGTTCACCGATGACATCCACGCTTCAGTCTCATGGTTAGCAGGATACCTTAAATTGGCAATGGCCTGGCGGACATATTCATTCACTTCCCTAACCGTTTTCCGTAAGCTTGGATAGGCATCACCTGGATTACCCGGGCTTGTGGTAGCTGATGCATAACTAGGGGCGAGCTTGTCAACGCGGACGGATAGTAAGAATAACGATTGTGCAATGCCGTCATGCAGCTCTTTAGCCATTTTTTCTCTTTCTTCCAGAGCAGCCTTAACCGACTTTTCCATCTGAAGCTCTTCTTGCAGCTGCTCCATTAACGTGAACAATTTGCGTAGAAGGGTCATCGTAACAAAGTAAACGAGCAGAGGAGCAAGCCAATTTCCCAGCTCCATAGAGATATAGGGAAGCAAGAAGGCATGCCTTACATACTCCCACAGCCCAATCGTGAGGGTCGGAATAATTAATATTAAGCTCTTGAGATGCTTGTATAGCATGGTACCTTCTCCTTTATCAGCGGAGCGCAGACTGTAATATACAAACAACCGTACCTGAGGTACGGCGTTCCTATAAGCAGATTGATCAAGCTCCAGGCTGCACACTGTTCAATAATGCTTTGATTTGTTCGGTATTCGTTAATTCGCCGGGAACCATTTGCTTCACTTGTCCCTGAGGGCTTATTAGAAAAGTCGCGGGCAAGCCGTTCACTCGATAGGCACTAGCTGCTTCACCGCTAGGATCGGTCATGATAGGAAAAGGAAGCCGGTGCTTTTGCACAAAATCCAGTATTGTTCCTTTGGACTCCCCAACATTAACTGCCACTATGTCAACTCCGCTTCCCCTTTGCTCATACGCCTCTTTGAGCCGTGGCATTTCATTTACACAGGGTCCGCACCATGAGCCCCAAAAATTTAGAAGTACTCCTTTGCCCCTATAATCCGATAGCTTAACAGCAGTACCATCCAATGTCGTCACATGAATGTCAGGGGCCATGGAGCCGATCTGGAGCATATGGCTTGGCTTGCTTAAGCTTGTTATCACAAGAGTATATAGCAATACTGCTATCATAAGTCCCACAACAACCCAGAACATCATTCTTTTTCTTGGCATTGGATTATTCAACGATTTCTCCTCCGTTTGGCTGTATGTAGGAAGGCAAGCCGAACAGACGATGAAAAGCACCTTGAAGACCATGACTTCCGTAGGTTTGATGAAATGCACTAACCGTACCTTCTTCCATAATTCGGCCTTCTTTTAGAAAAATGGCGTGATCGGCTACAACCTCTGCAATCTCGAGCTGATGAGTGGAAAAGATAACAGTATGGCCATCGCGTTTGGCTGCCCGCACTAAGGAAATGAAGGATTCCAGCCAATACGGATCTAATCCGTTTGTTGGTTCATCCAAAATAAGCAACGAAGGCTTTGTTAGCAATGCCTGTGCAAACAGCAAGCGTTGTCGCATTCCTTTGGAGAAGGAAGCAACGGATTTGGCTCTCACCTCATGAAGTCCGACAGTGCTCAGAATCTCTTGAACTCGATTCTTGGGCACCTTGCGAAGCGAGGCCCAAAACGATAGTGTTTCTTCAGCAGACAACCCTTGACCAAACATATAATCATCCGGCATAAAGCCGATTTGCTCCGCATAGCCCTGCCGATTCTGCTTCCAGCTGACTCCATTCACTTCGATGCTGCCGCTTGTCGGCTGCAGGATGCCGGCTATCATACGCAGAATCGTGCTCTTCCCGGCACCGTTCCCGCCGCAAAGTGCAAGTGCTTGCCCTTGGCTCAAGGTGAAGTCTACGGAATGAATAATCTGCTGCTTCTGTATTCGTTTGGCGACTTGATTTAAACGTAAAACAGGCTTATCCATGGGAACGCCCCCTTTCCCATACCCAATGCGCAAAGCCCATAGCTGTACTTACCCAAATCAGACAAACCGCTGCAAAGCCCCAGGTCCCCGACGGCGCTTTGATCCAACGAATCCACTCGTAATATTCCGGACCGAGCGCAGCCCCTCCGCCAAGCTTCACGACGACAAAGCATCGCACCAGCTCAGCGGGATTGATCAGCGTCAACACGGCAAGTAACGGCTTGATCCATAAATAGGGCAGTAGACCGAGGACAGCAATCAGAAGGCTCGGCCATCCGATAATGGCAAAAAACCAGATGGCAACGCCAAACGTTAATGCTTGCCAGCGGTTTCTGGCCCAGGTGCCAATAAAAAGAGCGATGGCGAGAAACAAGATCATAAGACCGCCGGAGAACACAATGAACAGACCAAAGCTTTGAAAATCCAAACCTTTGCCGAAGAAGGCTCCTACGATACCCGTAACTCCATAGCCAAATGCAATAATTGTCAGCAAAACCATTGCTAATCCCGCATATTTCCCTGCCAAGAATGAGATTGTACGAATCGGATAGGTGGATAGCAGCTGCCAGCTCCCCTCTTCCTTTTCCGCTGTTAGAGAGAAGGAACCAATCAATAACGTCATAAGTGGAAGCAAATATAAAATAAAATTCAACATGGTGGAGGTGGCGCTTGAATACCCTTCAACCACATTTTGCGTATTGATCAAAAGCAAGGATAAGCTGAAGACGGTAAACAGGATCATGAAGGAGTAAGCCCATGGATTTCTAAACCCAAGCTTTATTTCACGAAGCGCAATATGGACCCAAGTCATTTTCAATGCATCCCTTTATTGTTAGTATCCATTTTCATGCTGTTCTCTGATTCGGAGTGCGAATTGCTATCATGACTATGTCCACCCATATCCATGGTTCCTTTTGCCCGTTCCCAGGTATGATTTTTTAAATCCGCCGAGGTCATCAGCTTTCCTTTCTTTTGCTCGTCGATGAATTTCTGTGCTGATTGTTTATCTTTAAAGGAATAGATCCCATAGGCCATTGGCGTTTTAAAAGTAGCATCGTATACGTAGGAAGCCGTGTTGTACGCAATCCATTCCTTCGTGTTATAGTCTCTGACGAATTCAGCGCCTACTGTTTCGATACCGTTTTTGCCAACCCATTCGTTCATGCAGCCGATATCATCAAACTTGTAGTTCTTCCCTTCTTTAGTCGTAAGTTGAACAGCAAACGCATCGTCCTTCACCTGCATATTGCAGATGGCACATTTGTCGGTAGCTTCATTAATTGGAACAGCTGAATAGCTCTCCTTACCACATCCTGATAGCAAGACGAGCATCATCATCAAGGAAATCAATAACCAAAAGGATTTTTTCATATTCGTTTTACCCCCATAGAAGTAATTAATGTTATGGAACCTAAGAACATGATAAGCCCCAGTATCCAAACTTTGGGATCATTGGTATATTCGGCAGGTTCGAGTTCTCCTGCTGAAGGATTCATTAATGGAGCTTTGTCGGTTGTCCATTCTTCCTTGCTTGCCGAGTACATGCTTTCCAAAAACTGCAGGCCAGGCGACTGGAAAAACAGCTGAAAGGCAGGTGTTGCCGAGGTCAAACGCTGAAAAAAAGGATTCATTGAGTACTTCAAATCGCTAAGACCATCACCGTCGGTGTCGATTCCATGGAATTCGTCCCAATAATTGCGCTCAAAACGATTATCCGCGCTTTCGTTGGTTTCGGCCGGAATGACATTGCCGACAAAATCATTATTAAGAAACTGATTTTGGTTGGATTCCAGAAACTGAATGCCGACAAAATTTTGAAGAATCTTATTGTGCTCGAATTCATTCTTATGAGATTGTTCGATATATAGACCGACCCGGTTTCCTTCGACTTTATTGTTGATAATACGGGAGGTCTGAACGTCGAAGAGCAGCAAGCCCTGTGAATTGACATTCTCGCTTTGCTTGACGAACCTGTTGCCCGTCACCTCGGCATCCCGGACTCCCATGATCATCGCCCCGGTTACATTGAATTCCCCCATATTGCCACGAACGACCGTTTCGTTCGTATACATGCAATGAATGCCGTAACGGGAATGATCAACCTTATTGTTCTCGACGATGTTGCGGTTGCTGCTTTCCAGATAAATTCCGTCGTTCATCTGTGAGATGCGGTTTTTATGAATCCTATTTCCATGCGAGTTAAAAAGATCAATTCCATTCCTCTTGTCCGAAAGCTTGATGGATTGCTTCGAAGAAGATGCAGGTATCCAACGTATTGTCGTATTGGATATTTCATGCTGTCCCCCGTCTCTTAGGACGATACCATAGGAGCTAGTATCAATGTTCAATGCTTCCAGTAAGGCATTGTTCCCGGTTATCTGCAATGCGGCATTATCGTCGGCATCGGAAGGCTGAATAATCTTCAGATTACGGAGAGTCACTTGATCCGAGTCGATTTGAATTACGGGGGCTTGTTCCCCTGTACCGCTAATTTCAACCGAACCTTTTCCCTCAATCGAGATTGGTTTCCTAATGATGACGGGTCCGCGGTAACTCCCTTCTGATAAGAATAGCGTGTCTCCTTCTGCCGTTCGGTCTATTAAGGATTGTAGCTCACCGCTAGTGAATGCTTTCGCAGCTATTGCGCTGTGTGGACTCCATCCCCATATCAAGACTGACAACAAGAATCCGATAACTGGTATTAAGCAATACTGCAGTTTCTGACAGCAGCTCATGACACTTGCAGCTCTTTCTTTTTGGTAATGTGGAGGTCTCCCTGATAAAGATGAATGTAGATCGAATAAGCTCCCGGTTTATCGAAAATTTTGTCTACAGAATATTGCCCATTGCCAATCGAAGTTGCATCCTTCGTATCCGGAAGAATGCTATTATCCGACTTGCGAATGTCGATCTGCACGTTAGCTCCTTCTACTTTGTCCAGCCCCGAGACCGTAGCTGTCAGCTTCACCTTTTGTCCTACCTGTACAGCACCCGGTTCTGACGCCAGCTCAACCTTGATTTTAGCAGGATCCTGCCCTTGCTGAGTAGAAGTACAGCCGGTTACATTAAATAGCAGAAGCCCCCCAAGTATAATGGCTACGATGGATTGTCTCATGCAGCAGCTCCTTTCCATTCAAATTCCAATATTAATTTTACGCGTTATGGTCATAATTCCTATCACCCGATAGGGCTATTACGGTTAACATCGTGTGAAGAAATTGAGAACAACTTTTGAAAAACTTTCATACCTATATACAGATAGCAAAAGAGACCGGCACTTGTCCGGTCTCTTACCATTAAGATAATGCTGCTTGATCTATACAAGAAATCAATCTTTTTTCTACATCCTCCGCGATGGTTTGGAGTACGCTGTTATCTACCATTCCAATTAAAGCCGTTGGTTTGGGCAGGCCGATTTTTGTTTTTCCCTGTTCCTCGTAAACGGCTATTTTGCATGGCAGAAAATACCCTACAATGGCATTCTCGCTAAGTACACGTTTGGCTTCGATTGGATTACATACCTCTAGGATGTGATAGCGTTGCTCAAGCTCTACTCCTTTCTCCCTTAACTTCTCCTGCATATCCAGATGCCATAGTACACCGAACTTCTCTTCCTTCAGATGCTGTTCCAATTTCTCTATTGTTTGCGCGGTTATTTGATCGGTATCGATCGTATAATGAAACATGTCTTGTAATCCCTTTCAACTTTATTTTATTTACAATCAAGCTTTCCTCGTTTTATAATCAATTCATAGTATATGAATCGGAATTTGGAGGTATAATTCATCCCCGCACTAGAAGGCTATGTAGAACATTACACTACAGCGACTAAATAAGTTTTTGCAATTATTCTATACTTATGTAAAAAAATCATTAGCTCTCACGTTGGAGCTAATGATTTTTTGCTTCACTTCGATAGTTTCCCGTTCCAAGCCATGATGCCGCCTTGCAGGTGGGCTAGCTCACGGAAGCCTTTTTTCTGCAGGATTCGTGCCGCCTGCTTGCTCCTCATTCCGCTTTGGCAATATAAATAAATGCTTTTCCCTGCCGGGATTTCACCGCCCCGCAGCTTGAATTGCGATAATGGAATATTGACCGCTCCGGGAATATACCCCCGCTTTACTTCATTCGGTTCCCGCACATCGATCAGGACATTATTACGGTTTTTTTGCAGGGCCTCCCGGAATTGCTCCGTACTTAAATTCCTAAGTCCTTTGACTCCGACTGCCATTCGAATCATCAGATAGACATCCACTGGAGTAGCCTCCTTTCTTGGGCTTATCTGCTTTTCACTAGCAATTCGATAGCCTGATGTACGACTTTACCCGTATCTCTTCCGGCTTCCTTTTCTTCCATAATACATTGCTCCAGATTGACGGCAACGATGTAGGCGATGGCTTTATCCGCAGCATTCCTAACCGCTGACAGTTGGGCCACAACATCTTTGCATGGCTGCTCTTCTTCCATCATCTTCAGTACGCCGCGAATTTGTCCTTCAACCCGCTTTAATCTCTTTTGAACATCCTCATCATAATGCATGGAATAACCGCCCTTCTTTAATACCGGAATAGGTATATAATTGCAAAACAGCATCATAAAACAATGCCACGCAGGCTTCGTTAAATAAACAAATTGACTTTGGCGTCTGCAGCGTCACCCAAGTAGGCGGCAACGCCTGCGTACTCAATACCGTCCAGAAGCTCTTCTTTTTGCAGCCCAAGCAGGTCCATCGTCATGGTACAGGCAACTAATTTAACCCCTTGCTCCTGGGCCAGTTCGATTAATTGCGGCAGCGTCAAAGCGTTGTGCTTTTTCAAAACGTGCTTAATCATTTTGGGGCCAAAACCTCCGAAGTTCATCCTGGAGAGACCAAGCTTATCCGCTCCGCGCGGCATCATTTTCGCAAACATTCTCTCCAGCCAGCCTTTCTTCACGAATACCGATTCATCCTTACGCAGCGCATTCAATCCCCAGAAGGTGAAGAAAATGGTTACCTCATGATCGTAAGCCGCTGCCCCATTAGCAATAATGAACGCAGCTATCGCTTTATCCAATTCCCCACTGAATAAGACTATTGTCGATTTCTCTTGATTCACTTATCATCACCTCTTTACTTATACATGTATGGGTATGTTGAAATCCAAAAAAATTTAATCAGGAGCCCTTCTTCACGATTAAGGTAAAGACGCCGTTGTCTTCTCTTGCTTCTACCAGCTCATGATTGGTTTGGTTGACCCATGCCTGGAAATCCTTCATGGAGCCTTTATCCGTCGTTTGCAGCTCCATAGTTTGTCCGGGTTCCAATGTATCGATTCCCTTCTTCGCCTTTACAATCGGCATCGGGCATGCCAGTCCTTTTGCGTCTACAGTCAAGTTTGCCATGTGGATATCTCTCCTTAATTTTCAGCTAATGTCTCTTCAATTTTTAGAAATTCAAGCTCACTTGCGCATCAAAGGCAAAATCCAGGAATGTCGCTGCACCGCCCAGCTCGATTCCGTCAATAAAATGCTCCGGCTTCAGTCCCATAACATCGATCGTCATTTGGCACCCGATGAGACGTACTCCGGATTCCTTTGCAATTTCCATGAGCTCACCGATGGATGGGACATTGGCATTCTTGAAGCCTTCCGCTAATCCTTCGTTGCCGGGCTTCAGTTGAAGCAGATGCTCCGACTGCTTGTGAATGATAGAAAGCCCTTCAAAGGTGAAAAAGATGGCTACCTCGGCATCAAGTGCCGCCGCTGCTGTGGCTATGTTCAGAACCTTATAGGCTGTCTCCAGACCGCCGGAAGATGCAATAAGAGCTACTTTTTTATTTGTCATGATATACACAGTCTCCTTTTGTAAATCTTGTTTTTTAATCTTGCTCCAGTTCATGTGTCCACTCTGACATGCCGGGAATAACGTTTTTGATATGAGAAAAACCTTTTTCCGTTAGGATCTGGCAGGCTATATCGCTTCGGTTTCCGGCTCGGCACACTACGTAGTATTCCTTATTTGGATCGAGCAACGACATCTGCTCTTCAAGCTGGCCCAATGGAATCGAAATCGCCCCCGGGATGCGACCAAACGCATACTCTGCAGGTTCCCGAACATCGATGATATTCAACTTTTCTCCGGCTGCCGTTTTGGCGTAAATCTCTTCATTCGTTGCCGTATGCGGGTGCTTATTCTCGGCTTTCGTTTCGGCTGCTTCCGCTTTGCGAATAAAGTGGCGGAACACCCCATTCTCTTCCTTCAAGCCAATATATTGATGCCCGGTACGGCTGGACCAGCCCTTAAGATCTGCGACGGAACCTTTATCTGTTGCGCGGACTTCCAATACTTCGCCTGCTTTCATATCATCGATGGCTTTCTTGGTTCTAACAACGGGTAGAGGACAAGCTAGTCCTTCACATTCTATAGTGCGATCTACTTGCAATGTTGACATGATAAACCCTCCCTATTGATTAAATGCTTAAGCCCCGTATACGGTATCTCCGGTCCACTTCGACATGCCACCTAGCATGTTGACGACGTTAAAGCCCATCGAAGAAAGGAAATCGCAGGCCTGACCGCTTCGGTTACCGCTGCGGCAGACGATGATGGTTTCCTGCTTCGGATCTAATTCATTCAACGCTCTTGCGATTTGTCCGAGCGGGATGTGCTTGGCACCCGGAATGTGTCCGAATTGCCATTCCTCAGGCTCACGAACATCTAGGATGACGAGCTTCTCATTCTGCTTCTGCCTCTCAAGAACCTCTTCCGGCATTTGCTCCTTGTACATATGCTTCACCTCCTTGATCGAATCGGATCATCCCGGATTATTCGTCATGAACTGCGCAGCGATTGGGACCAATCTCCATTTCCATTTGCTCCTCTTCGGTTGGAGTGATTTTCCCCATGTTGGTTTGGCGAATTTCTTGATAAGCATTTGGCTGTGGCGGCAAATTTTCGGTAACCGTACTGCGGAATACGGAAGCGTCTTGAATGTTTAATCCCGGATTTTCCTTATATAGATCACCAAGACGTGCTGATACCTTGCCACCCTCACCTAGTTCTGTAAACTTGCCGAAATGCGCTGGAAGCACGATCAGATCTTCCGAGAGCCGTTTATAGCGCTCATACAGAGTTGCTCTTAGATCCGATACCCAGTCCTCCGCCTTGCCAGCCAGATCGGGACGGCCGATAGATTTCACGAATAAAATATCGCCCGACAGCAAATACTGATCGTCCACAATTAAAGATGTGCTCCCAATGGTATGACCTGGAGAATAAACCGGTTGAATCTTGATTTGCGTATTGCCTACAACGATGGATTTGCCTTCCTCCAGCTTTTCATAATCGAAACTCACTTCGTCGGCATCTTTTGGCGGCAGCCAGTAGGTTCCACCGGTTTGTTCAGCTAATTGTTTTCCTCCGGAAATGTGATCGGCATGAAGATGAGTGTCCAATGTATGCTTGATCTTCGCATTATTTGTTTGGGCATAATCTATAAAAACATCGGTCATCCTAACTGCGTCAATAACAGCGGCTTCACCGTTCGAAATCACCATATAGGATAAGCAGCCTTTGCCGATGCGGAGAAACTGAACAATTTCTCCGCCGCCCTTCAGATCGCCTATCTTAACGGGCTCCAAATGCTCGCTCCAAGATTTCATACCGCCAATTAAATAGGAAACATGATGCTTCCCTGCTTCGACCAGCTGCTCTGCAACGAATTTCGAAGAGCCTTCTTTGGCGCATACAACCAACACTTCTTGATTGTCTGGGATCAGATCCAGGACCTCTTCTACTCCGTCAATCAAATCAAAATACGGTTTGTTGATGATCCTTAGCTGTTTCCCTTCGATTCTCCAATCGTTAAAGTCACTTTCGTTTCGTACATCCAAGATAAAAAGCCGCTCATGATTCAGGACTTTTGCCGTCAGCTGTGCCGCAGTCATTCCTTGAAGTTGAATTTGATTCGTCATTTTTGATTTCCTCCTTAGAGTAATATAGAGATCCATATTTTGATTACTGTTGCGGTGATCAACCCTGCCAGAATCCATTGGAGAATTTTCGTATTGATTTTTTTGCTGACAATTGCTCCTAAAGGCGAGGCGATTAAACTGGCTGCTACTAGGGCAATTGACGGAATCAGCAGCATATGCCCGCCCATCAGCTTCCCTGCCATCGAGCCGATAGAAGAAATGAAAGAAATAGCCAACGATGATGCAATTGCCATTCTTGTCGGTATCCTCAGAACCACTAGCATGACCGGTACGGTGATAAAAGCCCCGGCGGCGCCAACAATCCCCGATACCATACCAATGATAAGGGCAAGAATTACAGCCACGGGCTTGTTAAATGGTACCCGGCTGGCCTCCTGACCTTCCGATCCTTTCTTGGGCAAAAACATCATGATAGCCGCTATGAGTGCCAGCACCGCGTATACCATATTGATGACTGAGCTTGGTAGTAAATTGGATATGAAGCTTCCCAAGAAACTTCCGACAATGATGGAAATTCCCATATAGAGAACAAGCAGCTTGTGAAGGTGCCCACCCTTGCGGTGAACCAACATACCCATCATGCTTGCAAAAAATACTTGAACCGCACTAATCGCTGAGACTTCTTGAGGTGAAAAAGCTGCAAAGCCAAGAAGCGGCGGAATAAACAATAGCATCGGATAGTTAATGATCGAACCGCCGATCCCAACCATCCCTGAGATATAAGAGCCCAGGAAGCCGATTGCGAAAATGGTTAGGATCCATGTCCAATCCATAAAGGCACCCGCCTTTCTTTCTGCATTTCTAGTAATTTTTATCATGCTTTATTCTCTTTACCATATACCCAGTGGGGTATATAATTTGGCAAAAAAAATGATTTGAAGTATTGTTCTGGAACTTGAACCGACATCTATTTGACAATGATACTATGTCTGACGATGTCGACGAACATCACGTAGTTGTTTACAGCTTATCGGTACCTCCTTTTGATTATATACATATACCCGTTGGGGTATGTGAGTAATATAAACCTTTTTGTTCTTTTCGTCAAGCTTGAACTGTCCTCCATAACGTTGCCTCAGTCTTCCTTTTAAATATCCTCTTTTTACCGGAATTGGCTAGTGCTACCTAGAGAAAAATAAGATTACTGGGCTCATGTACGTTTCGCGATCCCCTCTATTGGCATTAACTTATATCAACGTTTCAAGACAAATACCCTGGAACGAATGTCAAACCTTAGTAAGGAGGATCATGCGTGCCGCTTAAAAAGTTTGTTACTCCTCTCGCCATTCCGCCGGTCTTACAACCTAAATCCCGCAGTTCGAAGGGCACCTATTATGAAGTAAGAATGAAACAGGTAAAGCAGAAACTGCACAGAGATCTTCCCCCAACTACCGTATGGGGATATAACGGAAGATATCCAGGACCGACCATCATCGCTCGAAAAAATAAACGTGTCCGGGTAAAATGGATCAACGCTCTGCCGCTTAAGCATCTGCTGCCGGTAGACAAAACGGTTCCAGGGGCCGGACCTAACGTTCCGGAGGTTCGTACGGTTGTTCATCTTCATGGTATCGTAGCTCGCCAAGGAAGTGACGGAAATCCGTTAGCCTGGTTCAGCCGTTCCTTTAAACGAGTCGGTCCATTGTTCAAACAAAAGGTGTATGATTATCCGAACCAGCAATCTGGGACCACTTTGTTTTATCATGACCATGCGCTTGGAATTACCCGTTTGAATGTTTATGCCGGTTTGGCTGGTGCTTATCTGCTTCGTGATGCCCGCGAAGCGTCTTTCCGTTTGCCCAGAGGAAAGTTCGAAATTCCGCTGCTCATTCAGGACAGGTCGTTTAAGAATAATGGGCAGCTTTTTTATCCGAGCAATACTTCCCCGCCGGTAAAAGGAGTAAATCCTTCGATCGTGCCGATGTTCTTCGGAAATACGAATCTGGTTAATGGGACGGTATGGCCGTACCTGAATGTGGAGCCGAGGAAATACCGGTTCCGTATCATTAACGGTGCCAATGGACGTTTTTACAAAATGAAGCTGAGCTCCGGGCAGTCGTTTATTCAAATCGGGAACGACCAAGGATTCCTGCCGAAACCGGTTCGGGTAAAAGAACTGATTCTCGGTCCTGCCGAGCGGGCGGATGTGATCATAGACTTTTCACGGCATAAAGGACAAAAAATCTTACTTACCAACAGTGCACGGGCCCCGTTTCCAGGGGGAACAATGCCCGATCCGAATACAACGGGAAAAATTATGCAGTTTCGGGTAGGCCATCGTCTCACTTCTCCGGATAAAAGCCGGATACCTGCCAAACTGAGAGTCATCCCCCGCTTATTGCCCGCCAAAGCGCGCCGGGTACGGTATCTTGAGCTCAATTCATCCCCCGATCAATTTGGGAGACAGGTTCAGCTGTTAAATGGCAAGGGCTTCATGGCGCCGGCTACGCAGCGGCCTAAGCTGGGTTCCATTGAGGTATGGAACTTCGTTAACCCGGGAACTAACACGCATCCTATGCATACGCATCTGGTTCACTTCCAAATTCTCAGCCGTAGACCGTTCGATGTAAATTACTATAACAAGACGAAAAAAATACGCTACACTGGTCCTGCAGTTCCTCCAGCAGCTAATGAACGGGGGAATAAAGATGTTGTTCGGGTACCCCCGGGATTTGTTACAAAAATGATCGCAAAGTTCGTACCATATACAGGCAACTACGTTTGGCATTGTCATATTCTAGAGCACGAAGACTACGATATGATGCGGCCGTTAAAAGTTGTTCGCGGTAAAGGACTTCCCCGCAAAAAATGACTATACTAAATAGTTCAGGCCCGGACGGGTTAATTCCGTCCGGGCCACATGCTGACCGGAAGCCGCCAAAGGCGATTATTGTTGAGAGGCGTTGATTCCCTAGATCATGGCTAAGAAATCGTCTCCCTTTTATGAACGGACATCGGATGATTTCATGAAGATTTCTATGAGACTGGTAAAACTGTCCCCAGCATGACCCTTCTCTACCCCTCGTTTGAAAATATCCAGAACCGCAGATGGCAAAGCAATATCGATGCCGGCATCCTCTGTTGTATGAACGACGTGCTCGACGCTCGCAACCCCCATAGCCAGTCGGTCCACATCGCCAGGATGCTTACCGGCGTCAAGTCGCGGTGTGTAGAACTTAACAAATGTTGGCAATGATGACAGCGTTGCTGAAGCATATGGCAGGAACTGCCCCGCCGTTATGCCGTTCGCGCTTGCCACTGCAAATGCGTGCAGGTAGCCCAGCATGGACGTCCAGAATATATCCATCTGGATCTGATAATACAGCATGGCAAGTCCATGATCCTCACCTCGATAGTCAGTGCCGGTGAGGACTTCAAGATCCTTCTGGTGAGCCTCGAACACCTCTTTTGGACCGCTGTAGTACGTGTAAGAGTCCGGCTTACCGATACCGGAAGGCGGAACCTGTACTCCCCCGGTAATCAGGCTGGCCCCACGGTCGGTTAACCATTTTGCTGCCGTACGAACTTTTTGCGGAGTATCCGAACTCAGATTGACGAGAACCTTGCCGGACAATTGTTCCGAAGCCGATTCAAGGATTTCATACATTACATCGTAATCCGTAAGGCTGAGGATCGCCAGATCATTTGCGTCCAACGCCTCTTTGATGGTGGATGCTTTGACGGCTCCCCTCAATGCAAGCTCGTCCGCTTTGCTGGTGGTTCGGTTCCATACGGTTACCTTATAACCGTGCTCCAGATAAACGCCCGCCATCGCCTGGCCCATCGGACCCAGGCCGATGATAGTCACCGATTTGCTTTTCCCTGCTGCATGTGCATTGCTATTCAATGTAAAAAACCCCTTTCATGATAACCTCAAGGACATCATAAAGGATTACACTAGTGTCAAAGTCAACACAAAAAACAAAACGGCCCAGGAGCATTTCATTATCTCCGGGGCGTGTCTGCGTCAGACGGTGTTTGTTTCCTCTTCGTTATATCGATTTGTCTCTCCAACAATCTTCTCAGAGCATGAAGCGCTTCGATCTGATGATTTACATTCCCAAGCTTCTGTTCATACGTCGCCAGCATTTCCTCGCAAAATTCATATTCGTC
Source organism: Paenibacillus sp. OAS669 (assembly GCF_014873645.1). Lineage (NCBI taxonomy): Bacteria > Bacillati > Bacillota > Bacilli > Caryophanales > Paenibacillaceae > Paenibacillus > Paenibacillus sp. OAS669. The sequence goes on along the minus strand of NZ_JADBDR010000014.1, from coordinate 20,764 downwards.
GGGATCCGCCGTCTCGCCTTTGAACAAAGTTCCGATTTCATCGGTCGTTAGTCCGAGCTTCAAGTATAGTTGAATCGCTCTGACTCTTTCTACGGCAGATTCGCCGAAATCCCTATAATCATTCTCCATTCTAACGGCGTTCAGAAGGCCTTTGTTGTCATAATGCCTGATCGACCGTATACTTACGCGGGTCAATCGCGACAGCTCGCTTATTTTCATCCCGCTTGAACCTCCTTCTATGTTCGTTATAGGATAAGAAGACGCTTGTCGGAAATGGCATTATCTTAATTGGCTTCCCCATTTATATGTAGATAGGTCTAATGGGCATTTTTTTTGACGCCGGGCAGCTGGATGCCTCGCCAGATACTTACATCGCATTGTCCGTACTCGTTATCCCCCACAGCCTCCACTGTGCCGTCCGACTTAAGGCCAACGATATGACGACGACCCGCCGCTATGGTATCTTTAGGCCACCGTTTCACCTTTAACGCCGCTTCATTCGGTGAATTGTAATCCATCGGTTACCTCCTTGTAAACGTTACTCGCTTGATAATCCCCTATCCTTAGAGCATCTCTATCAGTCCCTATACGGGATATCACAACGCGGCTACCGATGCATATCGGCAACCGCGTTGTTTTTGGAACTTTTTCATTGAATACGCGTATGCGAAAGTCTCTTGTGCCGGGCTGTTTTATTGATTTTCACCCATATCCTTCGTCTTTTGCGTGCCGAGAGTGGATAATCGATACAGACCCAGAACCACGGGGTTAGCCTGTACCAACCCTTCACGTATAAGGTCTTTTAGTGAATGATTTACGTCGGATAGATCCGCAGCTTCCGTAAGTTGACCTGCAATCTGTGCCGGTGTCTGCCATTCCGTGGTTAATGTTAATAAAATGGATTGTTGCAGTGGAGTCAAGCTCAATTTTTTTCACCTCTACTTACACTTTATTCACTTATCATTATAAGGGATCTTTAATGATCATGCGAAACTGAAGCTGTATAGTTCCAAAAGTTCGCTTGTATGCGTTAAAAGACTTTGATTCCACTGAGTGCCCTGGAGAATTGTGAAAATCATCCTTTCCCACATTTATGATGATTCCATTCTATTTCCAGCCCATCACTTTTGACTTATACATCATTTATGGACTAACACCTTACATATTTTCGTTTGAAGCCAAGCTGCCCTTTATCTACGGCTTTTTGAATCGTAACGGAAGCGTTTAAAAACTTGCTTTTTGCAGAACCTGTATGAACTTCTACCGGTCCTACTTCCTTTGCGATAGCGACCGCCTTTTCATGGAGCGGAAGGTAGGATACTGCCACCGTGTAAATGAAATTGTTCATCGCGTACTTCGTACGATCCGGGGAATCATGAATCGTATGTTTAACAAGTTCCAGCAAATCAGCAATTTTCTTTTCGGAAAATTCGCTATCCGGACGATTCCCGAGCAGCCAGCAGTAGCAGCTCCAACCCGCTGACATTTTGAGCTCTATATCGCTTGCAATCCATTTATCCGAAACTTGTTGAGCTATTTCCGTTTCTGCCAAAGTGACAGCAACCACATAATCCGATAGCATATAAAAATAAGCTTTATCAATCCACCGTTCAAAATCAGCCTCTGACATGGCTGCAGGATCTGCAATCATCCCGGCAAAATACATAGCATCGTAATTCCCTGTAGCGTAGAGCTGCTCTGCCAATGGCTGATTTCGTTTTATTTTCCTGAAAAGGGGCTTCATTTCACCTGTGGCTACACCAAAAAGGGGTTCGTGCGCGCCGTTGGACTGGTATATTTTCTTGGTACGCTCCTTACCGAGAGCCTCAAGCTCTTGCATGACCATTTCTAGATTCATTGTTCGCACTTCCTTTATATAGATAGTAGTTAGTGCTTTAGCCGTCTTATCATTGAATATATCATAAATCGGCCATAATCCAATGAAATCAGAACCGCGGCCGTGAAGGAATAAAAGAAAAGAACCGCCACAAGCTTGGCGATTCTTCATTGTTATTACATATCAGTAACTGCACCTGTAGATGCTGAGGAAACTAGTCTTGCATACTTTGCCAGTACGCCCGAATTTGTTTTGAGCGGAGGCTGTACCCATGATTGCGCCCGGGCAGCAAGCTCCTCTTCCGACACTTGAAACCTAATCTGCTGAGTTTCACTGTCGATGGTGATGATGTCCCCATTCCGCAGCAATGCAATTGGTCCGCCTACCTGCGCTTCAGGTGATACATGACCGACTACGAAGCCATGGGAACCACCCGAGAACCTGCCATCCGTAATAAGGGCAACCTCCCCGCCAAGACCCTTGCCTACAATCAGTGCAGTAACAGATAGCATCTCCGGCATACCTGGCCCGCCCTTGGGACCGCAATAGCGAATAACTAGGACATCCCCTTTATGGATTTCATTTCTCAAAATGGCTTCTGTTGCGTCCTCTTCACTGTCATACACCTTTGCAGGTCCGACAAACTGCTGCTTCTTCATACCGGACATTTTGGCAACGGCGCCTTCAGGAGCGAGGTTGCCTCTAAGAACAACCAATGGTCCGCTAGGCTTCAGTGGTTTATCCAATGGGCGAATAATCTCCTGATCAGTTCGAAGAGGTGCTGCCTTGGATAGATTCTCTGCCAAGGTCTTGCCTGTGACCGTGAGGCAATCACCGTGAAGAAGACCCTCAGCGAGTAAGAACTTCATTACACCCGGAATGCCGCCAATTTCGTTCAAATCCTGCATAACAAATCGGCCGCTTGGCTTCAGATCTGCCAAATGGGGAACACGGAGGCGGATTCGCTCAAAATCATCCAATGATAAATCGACACCTACCGAATGCGCAATGGCGAGCAAATGCAGGATAGCATTTGTTGAACCTCCCAAAGCCATAACGACCGTTATCGCATTTTCAAATGCTTTTTTCGTCATAATGTCTTTGGGGTAGATCTCCTGTTCAAGCAGCGATATGACTTGTTTACCAGCCTCAACACATTCTGCCGCTTTATCAGGCGAAATGGCTGGCGTAGAAGAGGAGCCCGGAAGGCTCATACCCATTGCTTCTGCAGCAGCGGCCATGGTATTGGCGGTGTACATGCCGCCGCAAGAGCCTGGACCCGGACAAGCGCTACATTCTACCTTATGGAGCTGTTCATCCGTCATTCTTCCATCATGATATTGTCCGACCGCTTCGAAAGCCGTGACGATATCAACTTTTTTACCGTCGAGATTGCCCGGTTGGATCGTTCCTCCATATACGTAAACGGAAGGAATATTTAACCGTCCAATTGCCATCAAACAGGCGGGCGTGTTTTTGTCGCATCCACCGATCGCCACAAGACCGTCAAACCGCTCAGCTCCTGTTACAATCTCAATAGAATCCGCGATTGCTTCCCTGCTTGGCAGCGAGAACAGCATGCCTCCATGGCCCATTGAAATACCATCTGAGACTGTGATCGTATTAAAAATCAGCGGAGCACCACCATGATTACGCACCCCAAGCTTAGCTTGAACAGCCAATTCATTAATATGCATATTGCACGGTGTTACCTCACTCCAGGTGCTGGCTACGCCAATCATCGGCTTTTTGAAGTCCTCATCTTTAAAACCAACGGCACGCAGCATCGCTCTGTTCGGTGCCCGGTTCACACCCTCGCTGATTACCTTACTGCGAATACGAAGATCCTTTCCGCTCGCCATTATTCCTCTCCCCTGTCTATTAAAGTAATTCGTGCAGCTCCTGCATCGGACGGATGAAGTTTTGCTTCATTATTGCCTGAGCGCGATCGCTATCTTTCTGCTCAAAAGCTGAAATAATCGAAGCATGCTCATCGACTGAAGCTTGTGTCGCCGTAACCGGCTGCTTTAAGAAGACGTATTTAAAGCGCCGGATATGAATCTGAAGCGACGCGCTGAATGAAGCGATATAAGGATTGTCCGAGAGCTCCACGATAAGGTTATGGAACTGTTCATCCGTCTCCATGGCCTGGTAAGCTTGACCGTTATTAATGGCACTAGCAAAATCGTGATTAATCGATCGAAGCTGCTCAATTTGCTCTGGTGCAATAATCTTAGCGGTAATTTCAGCTGCTAAAGCCTGAAGAACTGCCATCGTTGAATACATCTTGAAGATGTCATCCTTCTCAATTTCCGTCACTTTTGTTTCTTTTCCAGGATGCGTCGAAACGAGCCCTTGCACTTCGAGCAGCTGAAATGCTTCCCGAATCGGTGTACGGCTAACTCCAAGCGACTCCGCTAATTCGGCGTCAATAAGTTTTTCCCCTGGTTGAAGCGTACCATCGATAATCCATCGTTGAATTTGGGAAAAGGCTCTTTCTTTTGCGGACATCCGCGCGGGCGAAACGAAATTTTTGGGTACTGGCAATTTTATCATCCTTACTTTTTTGATCTTATATGCAATATATCGCATACATATATGAAATGCAATAGGTTATTTTTAATCTTTATTTGTATCCCAATGATGATTTCATCACTTCCTTGTTGAAATCAATTTAAGACCCCATCACGTTACACTGCCATCTACAAAAAAAATGGACGCTCCTACGCTTTAGCATAGGCTTCGTCCATACTCTCATTTGCATTTATCTAGATCTAGTCGGAAATGTTACTTCCTTACTTCTTTTTCTTGGGAGATAACTGAACTGTGTTGGCTGGAAATGCATGTACCGTCAGATCATTGATATAATATTCTATATTTGTATATCCTTGTCCCAGGTAATCTCCCCTCGATTCCAGAGTACCATCAGGTGCATAAGCGCTGTTCGGATTAAGACCTCTCGCCTTCTCCCAGTCGTCAGGCATACCGTCTCCATCTGTATCTGTCGACGCGCCGGTCAACACTGCATCAGGATAGGTGTACTTAACTCCAGTCTCAATATGGTATTTATCAAGCTGAGCTTTTTGTTCATCCGTAGCCTCCGAATAAGGTCTAGCACCTGTAAGCGATCCTTTACCCGTCCTAGTTTCCTGAACAACCTGCTTGTCAATTTCCGTCCTTTGATTCGCACTTACCGCTGCACCGGCGTAATGCAGCACATGATTGTAGGAATCCTCCGCACTTTCCGCGTAGACGGCTGTAGATACATTGACCCCGTTTACGAGCATTTCGAAAGGTACATCCGAACGGGTATTTTCTTCTGTTTTTCCAGAGCCATATTTAATTCCAGTCCAGTTATCCGAGGTAAACGTGCTGTATTCTGTATTGTCCTTATTAAGGAAACGATTCCCCTTTAAATAAATAGAAAAGTTTTCGGGACTTGTTCCGCTATCGCCGACACTTATATAATTGAAGCCCCCTTTGGTTGAAACACCCGTTTTCAATGTGTTGTTTACATAATTTTCATGACCTAAAGTTCCATAAGCCGTTTCATATCCCCAATTATAAATGACGTTATTGGTAAAATCGATTGGATTGGTTCCTACCACTTTCCCTCGGAAATTGCGAGATACGTTATGCACAATCAGATTATGATGCCATGAAGCATTAGCTCTGCCAAGCATAACCCCAAACCCGTGAATTCCCTTGGAATGGTAGGAGAATGAATTCGATGGACCAATAATGGAGTACTGTACCGTGTAGTTATCATTTTTTGAATAAAGCCCCCATTGCTCATCATTCGCCCAGCCAATGGAAACATGGTCGACGATGGAGTTGCTTCCGTTTGAACCTCCGAATGCATCATAATCCTTCGCAACACCTCGTTCACCAGGCCTTGAACTGATAAAGCGAAGGATAATATTATCGCCGCCAAGACCGATTTTATAGTTTTTCAATGTAATTCCTGCGCCGCCCGGGGCGGTCTGGCCTGCTACGGTCACGTTGGATTTGACAACGACATCGCTTTGTAATTCAATGGTTCCTCCAACTTTAAAAAGAACGATTCTATTAGGCGTCCCAACCGCATCTCTGAATGAACCTGGGCCACTATCATTCAGATTAGTAACATACACTACATCGCCTCCTCTTCCACCTGTTGCAAACTTCCCTCCGCCTTCAGCTCCGGGAAAGGCAATGACATTTTGGGGAGCAGCTGCCGCCGCACCATTGACATGGTTGCCAGTCGTGCAAAATAATGATAATGTCACCGATAGGCAAACTGAAATTCCGCATAGCTTTTTCATTTTTGACTTATTCAATTTGAGCATACATGTAACCTCCTATTATAGTCTAGCTGTGAGTCTCTGTAATGAAATAGACAACCATGATTGAGCTTGGCGCATCCAATGATTCGACTTCCCCCCCTTGCTCTGCAAACTTGATGCCGCAAGCCGCTGCCCTTCCGGTATAGACCTCGCCACTACCAGTAAGCGCTTACAGTTCTTCATTATACCTATTATTTCAAAATCCTTATGGGGGTCACACATCATAGTTGTAGGGTAGTTACCTTTTTTTGCTGAACAAAAAGCTGCTGACACAGAGAATCCCATAGAAAGTGTTATGTTAGTGCCAGTAATTCGCCGGGTCGAATCCGGAACTCAAATAACCCTCACCTTGTTCCCAAGAAGAGGGCTGCTCTCACACCATTGGATTCTCTTTTTTTCTTAGTTCTTAGATTGCATTTCCTTAATGATTTCTAGAAACTGATTGACATCCTCGGATGGCTGCAAAGGATATAGCAAACCATAGGGTATAGTGAAATCCAAATCGCTAGGAAGGGTCACCAAGGACGGATGAATATCTTTCCATGCATCCAATGTTAGCATGATTGTATTACTTTCTACGCAGCGGTTGAATACGTCAAGATCATATAGGCGCGGAATATATTTAATTTTGATTTGAGGATGGTTCCTTATCAAAAAATCGCGAATTGTTTCAATTGCGGCGCATTTTCCGCCGTTCACCACAACCAGCTTCTCCCCATATAAATCTTTGACAGACAATGTTTTTTGGAAAGCCAGCCGATGGTTGCGAGAGACTGCAAAGCAAAAGCGGTAACTGCCTAGTTCTAGCACGCGGAAATAATCCTTCCAGTTATCTGTAAGTGTTGGCCCTACGATGAAATCAAAGTTTTGGCCAAGGGTACGATACGTAGTTGGGAGTGTATAAGCATCATCCTCAAAATGGACGATGTTGATCTTAAACTGCGGATATTGATCGCTGATTTCATTCCATAGATCGAGCAAAACCTTGCATGGATTAAGCATAGAGGTCCCAACGCGAATAACCTGACTTGTCTGTGCGGCATGACGTGTACGCAGCAGGGCTTCTTGAAAATACTGCAGCATAAATGCCGCATCCTTGCTAAACGATTTTCCGGCCTCAGTGAGTCCAACACCATGATTCGTGCGAGTCAAAAGAGGAACTCCTATTTGCTTCTCCAGCAAATTCATTTGCTTCATCACTGCGGTTGGAGAAACAAATAGTTTCTCAGCCGCTTTGGAAAAGCTTCCGGACTCCGCCACCTGAATAAACGTATTCAACTGTTCATTCATTATTAAGCCTTCTCTCCGTATAAACTAATAGTTAATACCATGCTAACCTATTTGAACTTCCGTATCAAGCACTCCAACTGTAACATTAGAGAGGAACTCAGAGAAAATGAAAGGAGCAACAGCAATGTATAAAAGAAAATTGAGAGATTTGGAAGTGTCCGCGATCGGCTATGGCTGCATGGGATTATCTATGGGATATGGTGCTGTACCGGAGCGCCGTGATGCGATTCGCCTGATTAACGAGGCTTATGAATTAGGCTGTACTTTTTTCGACACGGCTGAGATCTACGGTATGGGGTCTAATGAGGAGCTGGTGGGTGAAGCGCTGAGGCCGATCCGGGATCAAGTTGTGATTGCTACAAAGATTATGTATGAAAAAAGCGACGAAGCGAGCTCGACTGAAAAGATGCTGCAGCAAATTAGAGGGCGCGTGGATGCTTCTCTGAAGAGGCTTGGAACCGATCGTATCGACCTCTACTATCAACACAGAGTGAATAAGAACATACCGGTGGAAGAAATCGCATACTGTATGGGCGGGCTGATTAAAGAAGGAAAAATACTGGGCTGGGGGCAGTCGCAGGCCACAGAAGATGAAATCCGACGCGCACATGCGGTAACTCCATTGACTGCGATTCAGAGCGAGTATTCAATCATGGAGCGGATGTTTGAAAGAGATGTGATCCACACATGTGAAGAGCTGGGAATTGGCTTCGTACCTTTCTCCCCGCTTGCCAGCGGATTTTTGTCCGGGAAAATCCAAGCAGATACGGAGTTTGTTGGATTTGACGCAAGAAGGGTGATCACCCGCTTCAGCAAGGAGAATAGGTTAGCCAATCAGCCGCTGCTGGATTTATTAACGCGATTTGCAGCATTAAAGAATGCCACCCCGGCACAAATTTCTCTGGCATGGATGCTGCATAAAAAAGATTTTATTGTTCCTATCCCCGGTTCACGAAATTTTGAGAGAATTCAGGAAAATCTGGGGGCGGCTGATGTCGAGCTAACGGATGATGAGTATAATCAAATTGAGAATGAACTTGCTAAAATCGAGATCCACGGCAACAGAACGGATGAAGATATTGCTAAGCTGCGGGATCTCTTGTGAATATAATTGCTGCGAAAAGAAAGCTTGGCATGTCAACGGGCAATGATGACCAACGATTGACATAGCAGCACGCCCAACGCAAAGCCGCCGACCATATCGGCGGCCTAGTTCGTTATTTCAGATCTCGATATAGATGGCATTAGTAAAAGCAATCATCGTCCGGCACCTGTTCATCGTGCCATACAGCTCCGCCCGAAGCCATGATAAAGAGGAAGCATCAAGAGAGACATTTGTCTCGCGAACGCCTGACGGCAGCGCTATCGATTGGATAACCCCTTCGTTGCCGACTAGCTTAACCTCAAGCGTCTGCTCAGGCAGTGACCAGCAGGCAGCCCGGCGCCCAAAATCCAAATGAACCGATACTTCGATCGTCTTGGATCGCTCCATAAGCTTCATGACGCCGCCGATGCCCGTCTCTCCGCCCTCTCCGGAGGCCGTTATCGTCAGAAGCGGCCCCATTGACACGGCGACTGCCCCGCAGGCAATGCCCGACACCGGATTATCGCCAGCGATGTAGGTGACGGCGACCGGCTCCCGCTCCGCTGCGTCCGGCGCCGAATCATGCCAGTCACGGCCGCAGGTCGCCGCTATGCGATAGCCCCGGTTCAGCGCTTCCGTCCATAGGGCAAACGCCCGCTGATTACTTGTCTTCACGGCGGGAAACGTGCCTGACCATACCTCGATAAAATCGATGTCGCGCCAATCTTCGATTTCGTACTCCCAATAACAGCCGGTGCACATGGGACTGCCGACCCGATACGGATGCGCGAGACCGGCCAAAGCGCCTAGCGCCTTCACCTCGCGCAATCCATACGCCAAATCGTTGACGCCCAACATACGCCAATCCGCATAGCTCCCGGTGGGCAACCCCAAGACGAGCATATGACCGTAAAAGGTCGTCCATTCCAGCCCGTTCTCTATCGAGATGCCGGACTCGTGCTCGGCTTCTTCCTTGTGGAGCAGCCCCGAGGTCGTATTATGATCGGTCAGAGCTATCCAGTCCAGCTCCAGCGCCGCTGCGGCGAGCGCCAGCTCACGCAGCGTATGGCGGCCGTCACTGTGATACGTATGGGTATGAAGCTCGCAGGCAAGCCACCGTTCCTCTGCGGTTTCTCCCTTATTATGCAAGCCCATCATAAGCCTCCCCTTCGTTCCAGCCCGTCACCTTCAAGGAATAGCCGCAATCCTCCGTGACAACGGCATGAGCACTGATGGTGATCCGCCATATCCCTGCGGCCACCGGTCCCGGGAGAAATCCCGGCGACGCTTCGGTCCGGCCGACCCGGTGCGACTGCTCCGGCGAATGTCGATGCGCCGCTCCGCGGAAGCCGCTCGGATCATCGAGCGACAGCGTAAGCAAGTTGGACAGCGGGAGCGCATCCTCCCAGCGTTCCAAATAACGGCTGAGCTGGGGCTCCGCCATGTACCTCGGGGCCGATTGCCGGATCAGCTCTTCGGCTCGTTCGGTATTCTCCAGCAATTTAGGTGAGTAGCGGAAATGGATCGTCAGCCCGGCCAGGCCTTCCGGCAGCGGAAACGCGTACACGACCTGAGTCTTGGACATCACGGGCGTCAAGGTGCCTTGCGCTTCCATTAATATTCTCATGGTGCGCACCACAGCGATCCGACGGGCTCGTCAACTGTCAAGCGCAGCTCCTCCAGCGTCTCTACGGCGTCGCCCGGCAAATAATCGGCCTCCAGCATGAACGCTTTCAGCCCGCGAACCGTCACAGCGTGGTCGCCACCTCCAAGCAGCTCTGCCTCAATCGCTTCAATATCGCCTAGGACCGTCCCTGCAGGGAGCTTCACTGACGTGGTGAACCATTCGTAAGGCCCTGTATATGCGGCCCGGAACTCCCCTGCGCGAAGGTCCCCGAACGAGCCGGAGTACACCGCAGCACTTCCCTTCAGCCTAACGCGTATATCGACGCATGTACGGTTTTGCAGCACCGGGTCCTCCGCCCACTTGGATGTCTGAACGAATAAATACTCCCTCACATCCGTCACTTGCCAAGGCTCGGAGCCCGTGCCCATGGCGATTAATTGCGACAAGCGGCGGTGCCGTTCCAGCTCCCAAGCCATCATCTGATACGTGTACGGGTAAGCGTCCATCACCCTCTCGCGCGGCTCGATCGCCGGGTTCCAGCAGTACACCGGGGCAAGCAGCATCCGGTAACGCGAGGTCGGAACATCGGTGACCATGCCGTGAGCACTCGCCGATTGCAGCGCCGGGTGACCTCCCAGCACAAATTCGCCCCTAAAAGGGGTTGTTCTATGATGAAGTCCTTGATAGACGGAATCCATAATCGCTCCGTCACCATCGAGCACTAGTCTAAGTGTCCACTCGATATCGGTCAGACGTCCCCATTTGGACATGAGCATAGGAGCCGGTGTTCCCTCGTCCTCGTGGCTGTACAGCACGTGATATTCAATGACCGTCCTGTCCTCCCCTTGCGTTAGCGTGTACAGCATCAATAGCGGTGTGTCCGTGTAGCGGCTCTCGACCGGATGACCCAAATCTCTGCCGTACAGCATGGGGGCGTACCGGTAAATCATGCCGAGCGAGGAATCGCGGTCCACCCGGTAGATGGCCGCCGCCTTTACGGCCGCTTGTCGTGTGCCCGGAGAAGATTGTTCGTGAAACCGCAGCTCGAGCTCGTAATCGCCTGGCTCCAGATAACCGAGCAGCCGAGGGTATTTCAGCCAGCGGTCGCCGTAGAACACAATCACATCCTGATTGTATTCCCCGTTCAGCAGCACTTGCAGCAGGACGGATTCCTTGCCTTCAATCAGCCAATCCCCGTCGCAGGCTGCGGTTAACGCAAATTCTGCAAGCCCCGCTTTGTCCATCTGGAACTTCAGTTTAAGTTCCTGTCCGGCATCCACCAGTACAGGAACCGCCGGTTCGTAAAACATCATCCGTTGTTTCATTTATCGTCGCTCCTCCTGAATCATACTGCGAATGTAGAAATAACCCATGAACGAGCACAGGATGAACATAAAAACAGCAGTTGCACTCGTCCGGCCGATCTCCTTGTAGACACCAAACATCTGCTCCATCGCGACGCCAAGCACCTGAGGCGCATTCGGACCGATCAGGAACGGCGCGGTGAAGCTGCCGATGATGCCCATAAATACGAACGTCATCGCTACGAGCATGGTCTTGTAGGACAGCGGGATAATAAAGCGCAGCAAAATTTGCAGCCGCCCGGCGCCCGCGTCCTTGGCGCTTTCCACGATGGAATTCGGTATGCCCGATAGTGCGGAGCTGAGCATCATCGTTGCGAACGGAATGTTAAACCATAGATTCGCGAGAACGATTCCGCTGTAGCTGTAGATAACTTTCGGAAAGTAGTCTCCTCCCGCAAGCAGTACAAATCTCGCCAGCCAGCCGTGATTGCTGTACATCGAGATGATGCCGTAGGTACCAATAACCGACGGAATGAACATGGGAATAAAATAGAGCCGCCGAATCCAATCGGCAATCTTCCCTTGGTTAAACCGCAAATACATCGCAAGCAAATAACTGATGAAGATGACGATTACCATCGATACCAGGGTGATGCTAAGCGTGAACCCGATATTGCGTCTCATGAAGGAATCGGCGAACAAGAAGGTATAATTGCTCAGCGTAAAAGCTCCGGTGTCATCGTCCTTGAAGCTTTCGAGTACCGCAAGCACGATCGGAATAACGACGACGAGCAGCAGAATGAGAAAAGAAGGGATAACCATCGCTATCCCTAGATAATTATGCTGTTTGTTATTCATAGCATTCTTAGTTGCCTCCGGCTACTTCACGCTGCCAGCGCTTGTTGATTTCGTCGCCGAGCGAGCCGATCGTGAAGGTGCGGTAGCCCTTAGCTACACTTTCGAACTTCTTCTGTAATTCTTGCGGCATCTCGGACCACTTAATCCCCGGATAACCGTACATTTTGTTGATAACGACGGTCTGTGCTTCGGGGGTTAAGGCATAATTAATGAATTTCTGCGCCGCTTCCTTCTTCTCCGACATTGCCGGAATTGCAATGTAGGAAGGGCCGCCGGTAAAGGCCGGTTGGATTTGGGTCAGCTTGATCGTATCCGGCAGCATTTTCTTGCTCAGCTGCTCGAGCGCCATATCTGACCACGCGGGGATCATGTCGACTTCACCGCTCGCCAGAATGTCCATCGTGCCCTGGTTTTTCTTCGGATAAACGCCTTTTTGATACATGGAAGGCCCGAGCTCCTTGAGCAGCGCAAAGCCTTTATCCCACTGCTTCATGATTGCGGGATCCTCGTTGTGAATCGCTTCGGGAGGAAGGAAGTTATAAATTGCCGTCTGAACGAACGATGATCCCGAACCGCCGGTAGCCGGATCGTTGTACGCGAATTTTCCCGGGTGCTTGCGGATCCAGTCGTACAGCTCGTCCGCCGTCTTCGGCGGCTCGGGTACATTCTTGCTGTTGTAGGCCAGTACGACAGAGGAAGCGCGGTAAGGCACGGCCAGCTGATGAACGTCGTTCATGTAGGCGGAGTCAACCTTGCCCAAATTCGGAATCATGGACTGATCGAGCTTCTGCCATACGCCGTCTTTTTCACCCTTGGTCAGATTGCTTAGCCCGGTCTCGAACACATCGATGTCGATGCTTTTCTGACCTGCTTTCTTGGCGCCAAGCACCTTGTCGATCGCCGCTCCCTCAGCCTGACCGTCCGGCAAATGAACGAGCTTGACCTTGATTTCCGGGTTCGCCTTCTCGAATTGCGGCGCCAGCGTCTCCCACATTTCCTTGACGTTGGCCGAGCCGGAGAAGTAGAAGTTGATTTCGACAGGCTTCGCTCCGCCGGATTGTGCAGCTCCCACCGCACCGCCATTCGTAGCAGCTTGTTCTACCTTGCCGCAGCCGCTCAGAGCGACAACTATCGCCGCAGCGGCAAGCACCAAGGTCTTGCCCTTAAGAACTCTGATTTGTTTCAACCCTTTTTTCATCAATGCCGCCTCCTCAAATTCGTTACCTATTTATCCTGCATATGCGGTTACCCGCGTGAAACCGATGGATATGGATTGTCCGGAATGAAGCGACACAGCCCGCTCACGGGGCACGAACAGCTTGACCGGTCCGGCGGTGGTGTCGGCCGTCACTTCGGCGTAATGTCCCAGGATCATCACTTGACGAATCGTCGCGGGGAACACGTCCGCGCGGTCTTCTCCCTCCCATTCGAAGATGAACACATCCTCTGGGCGGACCGCTGCGGTAACCGCCCCGTCCAGCTCGCGCCCGACCGGGAAGCTCCGTCCCTGAATATCGACCGAAACTCCGTGCCCGCGTCCGGACAGGAAATTCATTCGTCCGATAAATTGGGCAACGAACAACGTCTCCGGATGATCGTAGATGCGCTGAGGCGTATCGATTTGCTCGATGCGTCCGGCATTCATGACAACGATCCGGTCGGAGATCGACAGCGCCTCCTCCTGATCGTGCGTGACGAAAACCATCGTCAGGCCCGTGCTTGCCTGTATATCCCGCAGCTCTTCGCGCATCTCGAACCGGAGCTTCGCATCGAGCGCCGAGAACGGCTCGTCGAGCAGCAGCACCGCCGGCTCAAGAAGCAAGGCTCTGGCGACCGCAACCCGCTGCTGCTGGCCGCCGGACAGCTGACCAGGCATCTTGCTCTCGATGCCAGGCAGACGAACAAGCTGCAGCGCCTTATCGACGGCGGCGCGTATCTCCTCTTTTTTCTTCTTGCGGATTTTCAAGCCGAAAGCGAGGTTATCGAATACCGTCATATGCGGCCACAGGTTGTAGCTTTGAAACACCATCGCTGTCGGGCGCTTCTCCGGCGGCACTTGGAGGACGCTTCGTCCTTCGATTAGAATGTCTCCGCTGTCCGGTTCCAGGAAGCCCCCTACGGCGCGGAGCACTGTCGTCTTGCCGCAGCCGGACGGGCCGAGAAGCGTTACGAGCTCCCCTTTGTTTACATCCAGGCTTACGCCTTTGACTCCATCCCCCGTTTTAAACACCTTCATGAAGTTTTGAATCGATAACTGAGGTTGTTGGAAAGTCATTGCATCCTATGCCCCCTATTTGATGGTAAATCCGCTCGATAATACATCGGCGCTGATGAAACGACGTGCGGCTAGCAGCAGAAGAAGCGTGGGCAGTGTCAATAGTATTGAGAACACCCCTCCCGCGGTCGTCGGATAGTTCTGAACGATCGTATACATGATCAGCGGCATCGTACGAAAATCCGGGATGCCGACCATAAAGGTTCCCTGGGCCTCGTCCAGAGAAGAAAGAAACGTGAAGATCGAGGCAACGACGATACCGGGAAGCGCCATCGGCAGCGTGATGTACCAGAACACACGGAACGGACCGGCCCCCGCATCCCGCGCCGACTCTTCCTGGGAAAGATGGACGCTCTTGAAGGCCGCCGCTGGAATCCAGGTCATGTACATCAGCGTGTTGACCATATGAATGAGCACGACACCGAGAAACGTATTCATCAGGTTCAGCTTATAGAAGAGAACTGCAATCGATACGTACAGCCCCATCTTGGGAAAAGCGTGGGTTAACAAAAACGAAAATAAAAACAGCTTGCTTAAGCGAAACCGCATCCGGGCGAACGCATAAGCCGCCGGCAAACAGAGGATGACAGACAACAGGGTTACGACCGCGGCGATCCCGAAGGAGAGTGAGATGGATTCGATCACCTCGTTCTGGGTCAATACATAGGTCCACCAGGAGAGCGACCATTCCTGAGGCAAAATCGCAGGATACTGCCACTTTCCTGAGAAAGCCAGCACCAATAGATTAAGCAGCGGTCCCATGAAGAAGATGGCGAAGATCAGCAGGACAGCCCATTCGATCCACGCTTTGCCGGAGAAGATTCTCAGGTTCCAGCTCATACAAAGCTCCTTTCCATTTTCTAAGAGGTATAGACATCTATAGGATTATAATAGCCGATGATTATTAGCAGATCATCAAGCGGGGATAAATAATTTGTAAAGGCTTGGACGATACGCAGGGTGTTGGAAGCATGGATTAGTAATCAATGAAAAGCCCCGGTCTGAAGGACAGACCGGGGCTTAATCGGAAGCTGTGGAATTACGTTGTGCGCCGAATCCGGAACGTAAACACATCGTTACGTAAGTAATCGAGCGAATATAGCACAGGTTTGTTGGCGTCGTCATAATGTACCTGCTTTAGCAGCAGGACTGTCGTTTGCGGATGGAGCAGCAGCCGCTGGCAATTGCGGTCGATATGAAGCGGCACACAAATTTCCGAATCCGCCGTCGTAATTTTGCGGCCGAGGCGGCTTTCGAAATAATCCAGCAGTGAACCGTGGAATTCGCCTTGGTCAAAGGCATCACCGGCAATACTGCGCGGAATTATATTGATGGAGAAGGCGACCGGTTCCCCCTCCGCGGTGCGCACGCGTTCCAGGATAACAACTTCATCGCCCGGACGGATGTCTAGCGCCCGCGCAGCCTCCGGAGAGCAAGCCTCCGTCTTGAGAGACACGCGGCTTTCCCCTTCGTCCAGCTGCGCCGTCCGGATGATATGGCCAATGCTCGTCAGCTTCTCCAGCGAACTCGGGATAAGCGGCAGCGGCTGAATAACGAAGGTCCCTACGCCGTGTTTGACAAGCAGCCTCCCTTCTTTCTCCAGCATGCGGACCGCAGCCCGGAACGTTTCGCGGCTGACTCCGAATTCTTTGGCCATTTGCAGCTCGGACGGAAGACGCTGGCCGACGCGCAGCTGCCCGTTCTCCATCATGGACTCCAGGGACTGCTTGATCAATTGCTGCTTCGCTAGCATAAGATAACATCTACTCCTCTAGACATCTTTACACTTCCTATTGTGAACGAAGCATGGAAACTTGTCAACGCTGTGCTGACCGGTTACAACGGCCTAACCACCCTTTGCAATTGATCGGGGCTTAGGCGGCCGCAAGGGATTCGAAGACTAAGCTCAAAAAAGCATTTCAACATTCAAAGCATGTCCGGTTTCATACGACGTAAATATGAGTTTTAAGCATAGCCTATAAATGAAAAAACACCGCATCCGGATGATCGGTTACGGCATTTTTTGCACGTCAAGCTTCAGCTTTTCTTCGGTTCCTGTGCCCTCCATCGGCGTAAAGACGCAGCAGTGAATGTCCTCATTGCCGTTAATATGGGCAAAGGTATTGATTTCAAAGGATAGCGGGCCAAGATCCGGGTGGTCAAGCTGAAATGGCTGCGCCTGCTTCTCCCGGACATCATGCCGCTCCCATAACACCGCGAATTCCTCACTTTCCTCGGAAAGCTTTTGCGCAAACATCTCATACCACGGGTCCCCGCTGGATTGTCCATGGTATGCACGGAGAATGGCGGCACTGTAAGCGGCAAATTGTTCCCAGTTCAGGACGCGATCCCGCAAATATGGATTCATGAAGATGGACCAGACCATGTTGCGGCCCATTCCGGGTTCTGCCAGAAAGTCATACAACCATCGCGGCGCTATGTGATTCCATGCCATGATTTCGGTCCGGCGGTTGACAATAATGGCGGGATACATGAATTGATCAATGATCTTCTGTATTCCCGGCTCCACCGGCGTGAAGGGCATTGGTGCGGACCATTCCGGAAGATCGCCGAATCCCGCCAGCCGCATGACATGCAGCTTTTCGTCAGGCGACAGGAGCAGTGCCCTGGCGATATTTTCCATGACTTCCCTGGAAGCGGCGACATCTCTCCCTTGCTCCAGCCACGTGTACCAGGTGGTACTGACATTGGCAATCTCCGCCACCTCTTCACGGCGAAGTCCAGGGGTTCTCCTTCTTCCATATCCCCCGCCCATACCGACGTCACTTGGCTGAAGCCTAGCCCTGCGCGATTTTAAAAATTCCCCGAGCAAATTCCGGGTTTGCGTCATTGCAGCAGCACCTCCGAGATGTTCAGCGTTTCCTCAACTATAACATTCTAATGATACCATCCCTCCCGCCACAAAAGAAAGCCTCCAGTCCGCGCTTGGGGCGGGCTAGAGGCAGCAGGGTAATCCCCTTTTTGCGAGTGTTCACAAGACCGCAGGGAACAATAAAGCGATAACTCTTAGCCCATCTGCAGGACTAGTTTTCCCGATGTTTGCCGACTCTCGAGCAGACGGTGCGCCTCGGATGCGTTCTCCATCGGGTAGATGCCGTACACCTCCGAGCGGATCTTCCCGCAGGCAAGCAGCTGCATCGCCTCGCATGCCGCTTGGCCCACGGCTTTCGGATCATAGACGGCATACGCCCCCAGGTTAAATCCGGCGATGTTCATGTTGCCCAACCAAATATCGTTCGTATTGTGCAGCACTTCGCCGCCGCTGGCATTGCCCAAAGCGACGATTTGTCCGAGCGGTCTCAAGAGCTCCAGGCTGCGAGCCCGCGTCTCTCCGCCGACCGGGTCAAACACGGCATCGACGCCCTGTGCTCCTGCAATCCGTTTCGTTTCCTCCACAAAATCCGACCGCAGCAGCAGTTCATCGTATCCAAGCGATGCGGCCAATTTGATTTTATCCGGCGAACCAACCGTTCCAAGTACCCTCGATGCACCAAACCGCTTGGCGACTTGCCCGAGAAAGCTGCCGAGTCCGCCTGCTGCGGCATGAACCAGAACCGTGTCCTCCTCCCGCATCCGATTCACTTGCTTGACCGCCATGTAGGCTGTAGTCAAGTTAACGATGGAGGCCGCCGCCTCGGCCATGCTCAGCTCTCCTTCCAGCGCATCTAGCGGTACTGTAAGCTGAGGTGTTACTCTGGCCTGAGTGGCGTATCCGCCAAGCTCAAGCAGCTTCATAGAAGCAACCGGCTGGCCGATCCGGAATCCCTCCACCCCGTCTCCTATGGAGCGGACATATCCGGACACCTCAATTCCTGGAGTCAGCGGAAAAGGAAATAGCTCGGTGAACTCGCCCTTACGGATCAAAATATCCACGAGCCCGACGCCCGCATAAGCTACATCTATGATCATCTCCCCATATCTGGGTGCAAGCCCCGGCATTTCCTTGACCTTAAGCACCTCTGCCCCGCCTGCTCTTTCAATAACAACCGATTTCATTGTGATAACCTCCAGGAAAAATAGTAATATTCATGGGATTATCTTACCAAGGAGGGTCTAAGGCAGACAGGTTCAGTTTATACGGGTATAAAAAGTAACAGGTTTCGCCTCGGCTGGGACAGGCCATTTGTCTTTTGCCATACAAAATGCAGCATTAGCTTTCTGAAATCAGAACAGACCAATCTGCTTCTTTAATCCATGTCCGGTCGCTGAATTCACGGCCGCGCAGCACGACCTTGTCGGGATATACCTCTATGTACAAGCCTTGTGCAGCATCCTTCCTTACATTTTCGTATTTGGTATTCATCACGAGACCAATTGACGAGTTCCTGAACCAGTGGAACGTTTCTTGGATATAATGCTCCGTGTTTACGGTAAAGTCCTGATGCGTATGCCCGGAAAAAACGAATACGTTACGGTATGGTTTCAAGATCTCTCGGAACTCCTTGGCTTTGATCAGCATATGATTGCCTCCATCCTGGCCTATCGGCGGCAGCTCTTGGTGAATCATAACAAAGACAGGCTTACCGTCATTGTTTTCTGCCATCTTGCTCCGAAACCAGCTCATTTGCTCGTCCGAGTACCATGCGCCTTCGCCCACTTCCGGTCTTTCCTGAATATACGCTTCCTGCGACAGGAGAATAAAATGGAACCCGTTCAGCCACACGTCATGGTAAGGCTTCTCAAGATTGAACATGGATGTGAACGCCTGCCGAGCCATGCTATCGGTCTTACCGTTCGGGAACGAATCATGATTCCATGCACCATCCTTTCCGATCCAAACATTATAATAATCGTGGTTCCCCATATTGGCATATACCGGCGGAAGCTCGTATCGTGACATGATATTTTTGAACTCCCTGTAATCAGCCGTTGTTCCCGAATCGGTAATATCCCCGGTAATAACGATTGCTTGTACTTTATCTCCGAACGTCTTTATATCGTCAAGAGCCTTTCGCAGGTGATTGGATTGGGCGGTAATTCCCGAGTTGATATGCAGGTCGCTTATAATGAAAAAGGATAGTAACGGTCCAGCGTCTTCCGTTGGTTGCTTCTCATCTGTTACACTGCCTGGTGGTGCAGCCGTCGAAGGCATCGCTCTATTATCGCCCTCAGCCCCTCGAAATCGGCGGGACGTAATAAGTCCAGAAATGGTTAGGATACTCGCCCAAACAGCTGCGATCAACCATTTAATAAAGTTTCGTCTTGTCATTGAGTAATGATTTTTCCTTTCAGAATAAGGTTATGAATTCCGTTCTTCTTGGCATAAATAAGCGTTAACTTCATACTGTTAATCAAACTCAATTGATTAATCAACTTACGTCTATTATTATATAAGTAAGACTATGCTTATCAATGGTTAAAGATCCGTAATCTGTTGATTATTCAACACAGTGTTTGAAAATGCTCAATATCTATGAAAGCTTGGTGAATAGTTACGATGACCAAAGTGGACCGGAGAATTCTTAAATCACAAGAAGCTATGAAAAAAGCGGTTATTGAATTAATGACGGAAAAAAGTTTCGATGAAATTACCATTCAGGATATAGCCGACCGGGCAAATATTAACCGCGGTACTATCTATCTTCATTATCAGGACAAATTTGATCTGTTGGACAAGCTTATAGAGTCATACATTAACGAATTAAGGGAGATGGGTGAATGGGCTTGCAGATTGGATTGGAGCAGCGCACTCTTGCCCTTTTTCGAATATTTTGAAAAAAACTATGTATTCTTTTCGACTATGTTAGCGAGTAAAGGGGCCCCTTCATTTCGAAAACGGCTTCTTGATTATATTACCGAAGGGTTTCAAGGCGAGATTGATAGAGAAAGCGGAAAAAATAAGGATCTAAGCGAAAATGTTATGCTGCAATATGCGGGAACCGCTTATGTAGGTGTCATTGAATGGTGGATCAGAAATGATATGCCGTACCCGCCTGAAGAAATGGCGAAACAAGTTGGGACACTGCTCGAGAGAAGCCTTTAGCCGCCCGCCCGATCATACTGATCAAAGCATTTCCGGATGTCCCCCACGAAAAAAACCGCCGGTTCGGGACTGTTGACAAACGTATCAATTTAATAGGTTTTTTGGAGGGCCGTGTAGAATTTATTTCTATACGGTCTATTCTTACTTGGGGGGGGATTTT